>JAKATU010000034.1 GCA_021818585.1 Acidobacteriota bacterium
GGAGAAGGAACATGCATCAGGCAGGAAGACTTCCCATTCCGGAACCGGCTTCCGGCTGCGTATCCAAATACTGACACGATTTTGCAACTTATGGGTTACAAAATCGCTGAGTTACACACCTGCGAGGAGGCTAGCATCGGTGGAAACGGCATGTATGTACCACTAAGGTAACTATTTTGGATTCCATGGTAATTTATTTGAGTTGACGAGAGGGTAATACTATCGGCTTCCGCGTCGTGCCTGGCTTCCGCAGGCAGTGGAGGGCGGCGCGGCGCCGCTTTATTGCGAGATGACCATGCTGGAGGTGCTGTGGAGGTTGAGGCTGATCTGACCCACGATGGGAATATCCATAGTCAAGGGATAGGCGACCTGGACCTGCACCTCGTTGCCGGGCAGGTTGCAGGGTGTGGTGGAGCAGTTGGTCCATGATGCGGGGGTAATGGTGGCGCGGCTGAGCCAAGTGGTGGTGACGGCGAGCTGGGAGGGCTGCACGATGGGGTAGTTGAGTCCCTGCACGTAGGACTCTACCTGGGAGGCGGTGGCGTTGCAAGTGCTGAGCCCGGTACAGGTGGAGCCGCGAACCATGGCCCAGCGTGTGGCTTCGCGGGCGGCGTAGGCCACGTAGTTGTAGCAGTAGAGGGCGATGGTGAGCTCGAGGATGCCGATGAGGACGGCGATGACGATGCCGAGCGACAGGGCGGACTCGACGAGGGATTGCCCGCGACGGCAGTGGAGCCGCCGGGCGAAGCGGCGAGCCGTCATTGCAGGACCTGCTGCACGGCGAGTCCGTGGAGGGTGTAGGTGGTGGGCAGGCCGGGAATGTAAATGCCGGGGTCGAAGGTAGCCGTAGTGCGGACGGTGAGGGTGACGATGATCGAGGAGCCGGGGCAGTCGGTGTTGAGGCAGGTGGAGGTGCCGCCGTTGGCACAGGAGCAACTGACGGAGGATACGGTGGTGAGGTCGGAGATGTCCGGAGCCTCGTTGGCGGCGGCGGTGGCGATGCCTGTGGCGTCCGTGGCGGTGGTGGTGCCGGCATCGCCGTACTGGACGCCTGCCCTGGCTGCGCGGGTGACCTCAATGGCGGCGTAGGTGACCCGGCCGAACTCGGCTGCGCCGAGCAGGAGGATGCAGAGCACGCACAGGGTGAGCGCGGCTTCGAGCAGAGCCTGGCCGGAGGTGTTGCGCAGGGTTTGCGGGAGGGGCGTTGAGCGGCTCGAAGTGAGATGGGAGTTCATGATGGGCCCGCTTACTCGATGAGGGCTACGCTGCGGATAGGGGTTGTGTCCGGATGAGCCGCGTTGTAGCTGGGGATGTGAATGGTGGAAGACTGCACGACCATGCTGTCGGCGATGATGCCGCCGGCGGTGACGCCGCCGCCGTGGTCCTGCACGTAAACGCTGGCCGAGGGGGCATAGATGTAGCCGTCGAGCACCTGGTTGCTGCTGCCGAACTGGACCTGGAGCTCGCTGGAGTTGTTGGCCGGCTGCAGAATGGCGATGCCGTTGTAGGTTCCCGAAGTGGGCGCGGTGATGTTGAGCAGCGAGTTGGAGTCCTGATTGAGCGAGCCGCCGTAGAGGTCGAGCGTGCCGTTGGAGATGGTGACGGTTCCGCTGACGGTGACGCCGCTCTCAAAGACATAAACGCCGGCGCCGAGGCTGGCATCGGAAAGCGAGACCGGATTCGTAAAGCAGACGGCGCCGCCGTCGTTTGCCGCGAAGGCGCCGGTGATGGAGGTGGCCGAACTGGTGCTGGCGCAGCCGCCGTTGCCGGGCGTGGGTCCGGTGATGTTGCCGAGTGGATTGCTGACGGGCAGCACGCCGGTGGTTTGCTCGGTGGGCTGGGTGGTCTGGCCGTTGGAGCCGCCGACGACGTTGAGATAGGGCGCGTCAATGAGGCCGCCGCTGCCGGTGACGTCGAGCGCGTCGGGCGAGTTGGAGTTGACGTAGATGCCGCAGCCTGTGGCGTCAATGTTGTAATCGCCCTGGATGGACAGGCCGGTGCCGGAGGGCGCCATGAGATAAATGCAGCCGGAGCCCGCTTTGGCATCTGTGGCAATGGCCTGGGCGTTGATGGGGATGGTGTTGATGCCGAGGACGCGCATGAAATAGGTAGGCGCGTCCTGCTGGATGACAACCTGGACGTCCTGACTGGAGGTGAAGTTTCCGCTTTGCGGAGGATTGTTGACCGTGACGGTGGTGTTGTTGACGCCGTTCTGCTCGCCGTTGGCGGCTGCGGCGCTGTCGGCGGCCGATGTGGGGTCCTGGTTGTAGAGGAGTTGTTGCGCGCCGGCGGTGGCGGCCGCGTCGGCCGCGATCTGCAACTGGCGCCTGGCTCGGAAGAGCATGCCGACATCGACGGCGAGGCCGAGCGAGGCTACCAGCAGGGTCATGGTAAGGGCCGTGATCACAAGTGCCTGAGCATTTTCATCGCGAAGGATCTTCACAGTCCCCTCCATGTTGCCGATCGTCCTGCTGCCGGGGGCGATCAGAGAACCAGGCAGAAAACGCTCCGATGGCAGAGCGCAGCGGCAACCGGACGTGCAGGCCGTGGTGAAAGCCGAAGTGATTCGACTTGGACCGGGCTATCTGGTGTTATCGGCAGAAGAAACAATTCTGTGAAGTTACTATTAGAAACTTTCGGACGGGATTGTGATCCTGAATCGGTGGGAGATCTCTACCACTTTCGTGGGAGCAGGGGCACAGACGGGTTTGGTCCGTACAGAACTGGATGCAGGTTAGCTGCCGCCGTCCTTGGGCTGAAGGAGCCTTCGGTGGCGGCGCGGGAGGGTTCGACTTTGACGCGGAAGGATGGGAACTGGTAGTTGGGCGAGATATTTGCGGGCCATGGAATACCTCATCGCAGTTTGCACTCACACCCAAAGAGGGCTGTTCGCCGGATGCGGCAGGCGCGCGTGTACGCGAAGGGAATTCGTAACAGCGAAGGTAGATGATGGTGAGATCGGCTGTATGCGGCTGTAAGGCTAGTGCGCCAGATGCCGGTAGTAGATGGCCGCGAGTTCCGCAAAGGCGCGGAGAAAGTCGAGCGAGCCGACCTTGGAGCCCGCGACGTCGGTCCAGACGGGCAGGGGGTACTCGAAGATTTCCGTGCGCAGCGGGTGGCGGTCGCCTCTGTGCAGGGCGAGGAAACGGGCAAGGATTTCGACGTCAAATATCCAGCGCGAACGGAAGGGTTCGGCGAGCACATGCTGGAGTTGGGGCGTGATACGGAAAAGCTTGGCGCCGCACTGGGTGTCATAGATGGGCAGGCGCAGCAGCAGCGAGACGGTGGTGGCGAAGCAGCGCCCCAGGTAGTGGCGGGCGAGGCGGCGCTGAATGTTGCGGCCCAGCAGCTTGACCCGCGCGCCAAAAACCATGTTCAAACGCGCATTTGAGGTGAGGCAGGAGAGCAGGTCGGGAATCTGTTCGAGCGGTGTGGCGAGGTCGGCATCCCAGAAGCCGGTGTATTTCGATTCGTCCTCGGCGATAACGTGCAGCATGCCTCGGCGCACGGCCTCGGCCTTGCCGCGATTGGGCTGCTGATCGAGGTACGCGGTGCGCTCCGGGAAGCGGTCGCAGAAGTCGCGGAGCAGCGCGAGGGTATCGTCGGTGCTGCCGTCATTCACAAAGAGCAAATGGATGTTGCGGTGCGGGTCATGCTCGAGGAAGTGCTGGAAGGCGTTGATGTGCAGGCGGCGGACTTCGTTGTAGCAGGGAATGACGACGGTGCAGCGGTCCTCGGTGGGAGGTCCGGATGGGTGCGCCGCCGATGCCAGTACATCTTCCATTGGTGAAGCGTTCGCGGTTCGCGGATTGCGGCGCGGATGCTTCAGTATATCGTCGAGTGCCGGAATGTTTGCAGCGTGAATGACCCAGGGACTATTAACACTACTGGGATAGACGCCGCAACCCGCAGGGACGGGGCCGATACTCCCGATCTCTGCGTTGGTCGTCGCCGGCAGAAACCCGGTATGCGTCGCTCCCTCCTCGGGGAACCCAATCAACCGGCTCCCGTCGCCACCATTCCCGGAGTGTTAACAGGCCCTGGTCGAGGATGGCGCGGGGAGGTTGAGGCGCTTGCAAGCCCGCCCATCCGACAAAGACGATGGCGAACAGTACAGAAGAGGTGAGCACGACACAGGCAGGCGATTTGCCGATTGTGTCCCGGTAAAAGGGCGCTGGTTGCCGCGTCGGGCAGCCGGGTTCTGCCGCTCAGGAGATCGCAGGGGTGACAGGGATGACGCCGATGGTCTTGCGGCTGTAACTGTGAGTGAAACATTGCAGGTTTCATTGGTAACAGCTTCCGGCTGTGTATCCTGAAATCTATTAAAAAATCGTTTGCCTTTTCTATTTTTGGCCACGTAAAATCCGCGCCAGGTTAAAAGCTCGACCTATCTTGTTGTTTCAGGAGAAGCCGTCAGTGGTCAAAACAGTCAGGCACAAACGATTTGTCTTTATTACATCGATTTTTCTCGCGATAGCTGCCTGCATTCTGGGCAAGGGAGCTTCCGCGCAAACCAGTTTCACGGTGGCATCGGGCAACGCTTATAGCTGGCTTGTCTCGCAAATGGCTCCGAGCGGGCTGATTATCAGCTACCAGCGCGGCAGTATCGGCTACACATATGACGAGGCGGTTGCCGTGATTGCCTTTTCCGTGCAGGGCGACTACACGCGTGCCAGGACGATTTTGACCACACTGCAGGGTCTGCAGAGTTCGACTGGCGCGTGGGACGACGCGTATTACACGAAGACGCTGCGCGGGCAGGACACGAACCAGGAAGTTGGACCCAATATGTGGGTGTCTCTGGCCGTGGCCACGTATGAGCATTTCACCGGAGACCACTCGTTTGACGCCATGGCGCAGAAGAACATCGCGTGGTGCCTGCAGTTTCAGCAGGCCGATGGCGGCATCAACGGCGGCATCGCATCGAACGGGAGCCTGTTGACGTATGCTTCAACAGAACACAATGAGGACTCCTACGCGGTGCTGAGCTACTTTGGCGATACTACGGCGGCGGCGAATGTGAAGTCGTTTCTGGACAATGTGGCGTGGAACAGCACGGAGGGGCGCTTCAATACGGGCCGCGGCGACACCTCAGTGCATACCGATGTGAACGCGTGGGGCGTGCTGGCGCTGGGTGCGAGTGGAACGCACGATTACGCGACCGGCCTGACCTACAACCAGAACTGCTGTGAGAGCACGCAGAGCAACAGTCGCGCCTCGGTAAACGGGTTCGACTTTGACGGTGATATGAACGACGTATGGCTGGAAGGCACCGGGCAGAATGCCGAGGCCTTCGCCGTAGCCAGCGACGGCACGAACTGGAGCAAGTTTTTGAGCCAGATTATTCTGGATCAGGACTCGACGGGCGGCGTGCAGTATTCGATGGAAGGTACGAACAACGGCTACTTCACGATGTCGACGTCGAACTGTGTGTCCAGCACCGGGTGGCTCATCATCGCAGCCGCGCAGTACAACCCCTTCCAACCTTAGCTGGCAGCCTGGAATCATCCAGAATGCGTAGCTGTCGACCGATCCTCTTTGTGCCAAGGACCGCACGGAGAGGATCGGCGCGTTTCAGAGAGGGGATTGAGTGGCTTGTGTGCGCCGTCGGCAGAGCGCACTGCAAATTACCTGTTTGACCTGGGCGTTGCGTACAAGGAAGACACCGACCATGTGATCGAAGTGCTAAAGGGCATTGCCGATGAGCTGATGCAGGAAGAAAAGTTCAGCCAGATCATCCTGGCCCCGCTGGAGGTGATCGGCGTGGATTCGTTTGGCGATTCGGCGGTGATGATCAAGGCGCGCTTCAAGACGCTGCCGAGTCAGCAGTGGACGGTGGGCCGCGAGATGAATCGCCGCATCAAGAAGAAGTTTGACGAGGTGGGCATCGAGATTCCGTTCCCGCACATGAGCGGTTACTTTGGCGAGGCGAGCAAGTCGTTCCGGCTGCAACTGGATGGAGTGGACAAGGAGCAGTTGAAGTCGCTGATTCGCGAGGTGCAGCAGGAGGGGAAGGCGTAGGGCGAGCGTGGGCGCGGGCGGTGAAGTTTTCACGGTGGTGTGCTGGCCGGGAGTTGAGGCGGGCTGTATAAACAGTAGACAGCCTATGAATGAGCAATCCCGCAGTGGTGCAGCGGCGGCCTTCCTTTCCCGCGACTTTCGGCTTTACCAGATGGCGCGCGTGCTCGTGATTGTGGGCGCCGAGGCGCAGGCGCTGGCCGTAGCCTGGCAAATATACGAGATGACGCACAGCGCGCTGGCGCTGGGGTACACCGGGCTTGCGCTGTTTTTGCCGGGGCTGCTGTTCATGCTTCCGGCCGGGCACACGGCGGACCGCTTTGACCGGCGGGCGGTGATTTTGACCTGTTACTCGCTGCAGGTGCTTTGCACGCTGGGGCTGTTTCTGCTGTCGTGGTTCGGGCTGCCGCAGGTTTGGCCCATCTACTTGATTTTGTTTTTGATCGGGACGGGGCGCGCGTTCAGCGGGCCTGCGTCTTCAGCTCTGATTCCTCACCTGGTGCCCAAGGAACATTTTGTGAACGCGGTGACGTGGGGCGCGACGATCTTCCAGATTGCGAACTTTACCGGTCCTGCGCTGGGCGGCGTACTGTACACGCTGCCGATTCCGGGGCGGTTGCATGGCGCGGCCATCGTATACCTGTTCATGATCGGCATGCTGATCTGGTATCTGGTGCTGGTGGGTTCGCTGCGGGTGCGGCCGGGCCGGATGGAGCACAGGGCGATATCAAAGGAAGTGCTTTTGGCGGGCTTTCGCTACGTGATGCAGAAGCAGATTCTGCTGGCGGCGATTTCACTGGACCTGTTTGCCGTGTTGCTGGGCGGGGCCGTGGCGCTGCTGCCGATTTTTGCCGAGAATATTCTGCACGCCGGACCGCGCGGGCTGGGCATGCTGCGCGCCGCGCCGGCGATTGGGGCGCTGGTGGTTTCGCTCACGATGACGGCGCGGCCTATCACGCGCAAGTCTGGCATCGCCATGCTGGTATCTGTGGCGATCTTTGGCGCGGCTACGGTGCTGTTTGGCGTTTCCACGGATGTGGCGCTGTCGCTGGCGGCGCTGTTTGTGGTGGGTGCTTCCGATATGGTGAGCGTGGTGATTCGTTCGGCGATTCTGCAACTGGCCACGCCGCCGGAGATGCGCGGGCGCGTGAGCGCGGTCAACTCGCTGTTTGTGGGCGCGTCGAATGAACTGGGCGAGTTTGAAAGCGGAGTGACGGCGCACTGGTTCGGCGCGGTGCGGGCGGTTGTTTACGGTGGTATTGGCTCGCTGATGGTGACCGGCCTGTGGACCGTGATGTTCCCCAAACTGGGCCAGGCGGATGAGCTTACAGCCGAGGCGCTGATGGAGCTGGAAGCCGGACAGCCGCGCACTTTTTAAAGCTGATTCAGTAATAATCGGAATGTGACGGCGCGCTTCAGGCGGTGGTGGTGAACGTCCGTTTTCCTGCTTTGCCTTCCGCGCGGACGCCGCGGATTTTTCAGGGGAGGGCTGAGCGGCGGTCTTGCGCGAAGCTTTTCCGGAGGTGTTCTTGTTGCCGAAGCTGCCCGGTTTGGCGGCCACGGTTTTTTTACCGGATTTGCCCTTGCTGGTTGGCGCGGGCCTGGCCGCGTTTGCCCCGGCGGCGGCTGGTTGGCTTGCTGCTCGGGGTTGCGGACCGGGTTCCGAAGTAGCAGCTTTTACAGGCTCGGGTTGAGCCGGTTCTTCTTCGTCATACACGTGTCGGCGCGACCGCTTCACGGCTTCCTCATAAGTGAGCTCGCGAACGGGCTCGGCATGGCTGCCGGCCCACTTGTGAAAACGCTCCAGCACCGCGCCGATGTCTTCGCTCGGCAGGGTGGGCATTTTGCCGGGAGTGTTGTGCGGTGGACGTGCGCTGTTCGGAGATGCGAAGTGTGTTGCCATGTGCGCAGCACAGGACAGGCGGGATACGATGCTGAGAGTTTTCTGAGGCAAAAGCGAAGGCCGTTTCCGAAATGGGAAACGGCCTTCGGGGATGGGTTCCGAAAAAGGCATCAACCGGTGTTGCGCAGCCCGGCGGAGATGCCGTTGATGGTGCCGGCGATGGCGCGGTGAATCTCGTCGAGTTCCGGGCTGTCAGCCGGCGTGCCGCTCTCGATCAATGCGCGCTTGCGGCGGAGCAGGTCTACCTGGATGAGGCTCATCGGGTCGACGTAGGGGTTGCGCAGGCGGATGGAGCGCGCGAGTACGGGATTCTGCTCGAGCAACTCGTTCTGCTTCGCCACGGTGAGCAAGGTGCTGCGAGTACGCTCAAACTCAGCCTTGAGTTTGTTGAAGACGCGCTCGCGGAGGCCGGCATCGGGCACCAGCGTGGAGTAGAGCGAGGCGATGCCGAGGTCGGCCTTGGCCAGCGCCATTTCCACGTTGCGGATGAGGTCGATGAAGAGCGGGAACTCGGCGAGCATTTCGCGCAGCAGCTCGACGCCGCCCGGTTTTTCGAGGAACTGCGTGAATGCATGGCCCACGCCGAACCAGGCGGGGATGAGAAGACGGCTTTGCGTCCATCCAAAGACCCATGGGATGGCGCGCAGATTGTCGAAGCTCATCTTGCCGCCGCGGCGCGAGGGCCGCGAACCGATTTTGGCGTGCTCGAGCTCGCCCACCGGCGTGGCCAGTTCGAAGTACTCCAGCACTTCGGGGTCGTTGAGGATGTTTTGCTGGTAGAAGGCGCGGGAGGTGGAGGAAAGCTCGTCGAAGGCAGCTTCCCACTCGGGCTTGAGAATGCCGGTCTGGTGGCCGTCGGCGAGTTTGGCGTTGGGGCGGGCGAGCGCGTCGAGCGCGGCTGCGATCATGAGTTCCAGATTGCGCTCGGCCAGAACGACGTCAGAGTATTTGAAGTTGAGGACTTCGCCCTGCTCGGTGATGCGGAGCTGGCCGTCAAAGGCGTCGACCGGCTGCGCATAAATGGAGCGGTGGGTGGGGCCGCCGCCGCGGCCTACGGTGCCGCCGCGGCCGTGGAAGAGCCGCAGCGTGATGCCGCACTCATGCGCTACCTGGTGCAGTGCGCGATGGGCGCGGAAGATTTCCCAGGTGCTGGTGATCATGCCGCCGTCTTTGTTCGAGTCTGAATAGCCGAGCATGATCTCCTGAATATTGCCCCAGGAGGCGAGCAGCTTGCGGTATTCCGGAGTGTTCCAAAGCTTGCGCATCACCTCCGGCGCGTTGCGCAGGTCATCGACGTATTCAAAGAGCGGTACCGGCATGAGTCCTGGATCGTTGTCTTTGCCGGCTGGATCGACGCCGGCCATGCGCGCGAGCCACAGCACGGCGGTAATGTCACTGGCGCTGGCGGCGCCGCTGACAACGTACTGGCGAATGGTCTCGGGGCTGGGTCCGGATTTTACTTCCGCAATGGCGCGCACGGTTTCCAGCACGTCGAGCGTGGATGGACTGAGCGTGGCAGGCAGAGCGATTGCAGCCTGGGTGTCCGCTGCGGACGCCCAGGCTGAGCACTCTTCGAGGGCTTTGCGGTGGATGCGCTCGTGCTGGCGGATGTCCAGCGTGTGCAGATGCAGGCCAAAGGTGCGCACGAGCAGGATGAGAGGATCGACGAGCGATTTTGCGATGCGCACGCCGCGATTCTCGACGAGGCTGCGGCGCAGCACTTCGAGGTCGGCGGAGAGCTCCTGAGCGGAGTGGTAAGCGCCCAGCTCGGCGAGCGAGTTTTCGAGCGCGTTCCCGGTGCGCGGCTCCTGGCCTGCGGTGCAGCGAAGGCGCGCGGCGATGCAGGAGAGATAGCGCCGATAAATTTCGTGCTGGTAGCGCGCGCCGAAGAGAACTTCTTCTCCGGTGCGCAGCTCTTTGAGGTAGCCATCGAGGCGCGCGTGCAGCTCTTCGCTGACGGGCAACTGCTGCGCCGAGGTGGTGATGAGGTCGATGAGGCTCTGCAGGCGCGCCTGGTAGTAGTCGAGCAGGCGCGCACGCGACTCGTGGATGGCGTGGCGCGTGACCGCCGGCGTAACGAAGGGGTTGCCGTCGCGGTCGCCGCCGATCCAGGAGCCAAAGCCGAGCATGATGGGCAGGTCGATGAGGTCGATGTTGAGCTTGTATTCGCAGGCCAGCGCGTCGGCTACTTCCTGATAGACGCTGGGCAGGGTTTCAAAGATGGAGATCTCGTAATAGTCGAGGCCCATCTTGAACTCGTCGGCCACTTCGGGGCGGCGGCTGCGGACTTCGTCGGACTGCCAGAGGGCGGTGATTTCCGCGGTTACGGCGTCTTCCAGGTCTTCCAACTGCTCCTCGGGAACAGGAATGGCATCGAGGCGGGCGAGGAATTCGCCGATGCGGCGGCGCTTGAAGAGCACGGTGCGACGCGCCACCTCGGTGGGGTGCGCGGTGAAGACCGGGACGATGAAGATGCGCGCCATGAACTGGAGCGCTTCTTCAGCAGAGATGCCGGCCTCACGCATGGCGCGCAGGGTGCCGCGCAGCGAGCCGCGCTGCACGTCGGCTCCGTGAAGCTGGTGCGAGATGCGGCGGCGCTTGCGGTGGTTGGTTTCCGCAAGGTTGATGAGGTCGAAGTAAAAGGCGAAGGCGCGGGTGAGGCGGTAGGCGTCGTTGACGGGCAGCGCGTGCACGTCGCGGACGGCGGCTTCCATGAGCTGCGCGGCCTGTTCCTGCCGGCCTGCGGCTTGCGATTCGCGGCGTCGGATGGCGGTGAGGCGCAGGTTTTCGACGCGCTGGAAGAATTCTTCCCCAGCCTGCTCGCGGAGCACTTCGCCGAGCAGCATGCCCAGCGAGCGAACATCGCGGCGGAGAGGCACTTCCTTCAGGTCGCCCGTGCGGGCTTCGAGTTCGGCCAAACGGCTGGCCCAGGAGGAGGGTTTCCAGAGTGACGGCATACCTTTCATTATGACGGATGAAGCGGGTTGGGTTCGAATCGGGGTTGGAATGAGCGGCTGGATGGCTGGTGATGACGGCTGGATGCCGCGGGTGACCGGAAAAGCCTAGAAAATCGATTAGCCCATGCAAATTGAGCGTGAAATGCCGTATGATTGCGGACGCGCGAAAAGGGAGACGCGAGGCGATGGCATTTTTATGTTCACGATTGAATCTGGCGGCGACAATGGCGCTGGCCGCGATGCTGACCGCCCCGGCGGGCGCGCAGCCGAGCGATACTGCTGCGGCGCATGGAAAATATCCCCCGCCGGTGACCATGACCAGCGAGCAGATGCATGCGCACATGATGCAAGAGCTTGGCATCGAGGCGATGCAGCCGGGGCCGAGCGGGAATCCTACAGCACCGAACCATGCCAATTATGACGAGGCGCTGGCGAATCCTTACCCGAACCTGCCCCGGGCGCTGGTGATGAAGAACGGCCAGAGGGTGACCACGGCAGAGCAGTGGTGGAACGAGCGGCGGCCGCAGATTGAGCGGATGTATGAGAAGTATGTCTACGGATTTATTCCTAAGAACGTGCCGCAGGTGCACTGGAAGGTGGTGGCTGTCGACCATGAATTCATCGGCTTTCATCCCGTGATTGCGAAGGAGGTGATTGGGCATGTGGACAATTCGGCGTACCCGCTGATCAGCGTGAATATTCGCATGATGGTGGTGACGCCTGCGGATGTGAAAGGCCCGGTGCCGATGCTGATGATGTTTGGCCCGGCGAATTTTCCCGCGCCGAACCAGCCGAGCCGCGCCGAGTACAAGAAGATCAACGACGCGATGAAAACGCTGCTGATCAAACAAGACCCCTCGCTGAAACAGGTGTTCGAAGAGCATCCGGCGTGGGAGCCGGAGCAGCGTCCTCCGTTTCGGTTTCCGACCCTGAACGCGGACGGTGGCCTGCCCAATACCTGGGAGCTGATTGCCGCTGGCTGGGGCTTTACGAAGATCGATACCAACAGCATCCAGGCGGACAATGGAGCCGGGCTGACGCGGGGCATCATCGGGCTGACCAACCATGGGCAGCCGCGCACGCCGGAGCAGTGGGGCGCGCTGCGGGCATGGGCGTGGGGCGCGAGCCGCGGGCTGGACTTCCTCAAGACCGATCCGCAGGTGAACGGCAACGAGGTGGGCATTGAAGGCGTCTCGCGCTGGGGCAAGGCGGCGTTGATTACGATGGCCTTCGACAAGCGCTTCCGCATGGTGCTGGTGGGTTCTTCCGGCAAGGGCGGCGCTACGCCGCTGCGGCGGCACTTTGGCGAAGAGGTGGCGTCGCTGGCGAGTTCGGGCGAATTCCACTGGATGGATGGGAATTTTTTAAAGTACGCGGCGACAAAGGCGAAGTTCGGCAGCATGAACCCGGGGGATATTCCGGTGGACTCGAATGAGTTGATTGCGATGTGCGCGCCTCGGCTGGTGTTTATCAGCTACGGCATTCCTGCCAAGGGCGACGCCCGATGGCTGGACCAGCGGGGCAGTTGGATGGCCACCGTGGATGCGAGCAAAGTGTGGACGCTGCTGGGCGCGAAGGGCCTGAGTCCCGCGCCGGCGCAGAACTACCACACCGCGCCGATGCCGCCGGTGAACCACGGACTGCTAGGGGGCAAGCTGGCGTGGAGGCAGGATGACGGCGGGCATACCGATGCGCCCAACATGATCTTCTTCATCCACTGGGCGAACAAGTGGATGAAGTACACGAAGCAGTCGCAGTAGAGCACCCCAAAAGCCTTGACCCTGTGGGGCGCGCTGCTGGCGCGCCCATTTTTTCGGGAGACGGGATTGCCGAACCGGAGCGGTGTGCGCTACTCCTGCTGGAGCAGGATGGCGCCGGTGGATGCGCCTGCGATGGAGCCTTTCAGTTCGATCTTGAGGCCGATGCCGGTTACGTCGATGAGCAGCGCGTTGGGCGAGCCCGGGATGTGTTGCACGAGTTTTGGCTCGGGCGCGCCGTTGAAGAGTAGTTGCACGTTGTGGAGCCCGGTGACGCGGCCCCGCTGCGGGGTGAATCGCACGAGGTATTGCGCTGCCTGCTGAATGTGCGGCGTGAGGTCGGCGTGGAAGCTGGAGCCGTTCCAGTGGCCGGCGGGTGCAGGCGCCCAGATGTGGCTGGCGTCGTTCCAGCCGGAAGGCGGCGCGGCGTGGGTATCATACGCGGCGAGGCGCAGGTGCGCGGGGGATTCCAGCGCGGAGGTGACGGTGACGCGCAGCGCACGGACTATAGCGGGCGTGAGCGGCTGAATGCGCTTGAAGCCGATGGTGCTGCCGGTGGCGAGTGAAGTCCATTCGCCATCGACGAGTCCGTCGACGCGATAGGTCTCCACGCGCTGCCCGTAGCGACAGTCCTCCTGCAGAATGGCGTGATCGACGCGCTGCGGATGCGCGAAGTGCTGGGTTAAAGATTTGCCTGAGCCGGAGGCTTCCGCGGCGGGCTTGCTAAAGCGGCGGCGAAGCTCATCGCCGAACTCTTTGGCGCGAGCAAAGTCGTGCGGGTCCATGTGACCGGTGGTGGAGGGCGGAACGTTGAGCAGCAACTGTACGCCGCGGCCAATGGAGCGGTAATAGACCTCCATCAGGTCGTCGAGGCTCATCAGGTCTTTGAGGTCGGTCGTGCTCCAGAACCACTTGGGGCGGCGGATGGAGACATCGGCCTCAATGGGGAGCCACACGTTGCCGCGCGGCGCGCTGAAGCCGGACGTGGCCACGCCGGTACTGGCCTCGGCCTGCGGAATCGCATTCCAGCAGGGGTAGGGCGCATAGCCGTTTTCGTTGCCGACCCAGCGGATGGTTGCCTCAGGCCCCTGGAAGATAGCTGCATGCGGCGCGTAGCGCGCGAGAATGTCGCCCACGGGCACCACGTTGGAGCCGTCGAACCATATCTCGACCATAGTGCCGTAGCGCGACAGCACCTCGGTGAGTTGCTCGCGATAGATGGCGTTGTAGGCCTTCTGCTTTTCGGGCGTTTTGCACACGCCGCCGATGCTGGCTCCGTGGTATCCGTCGCGCGGCGAAACGTAGATGCCCAGCTTGAGGCCGTATTTATCGCAGGATGCGCGCAGGTTGCGCAGCACGTCACCGTGGCCGTTCTCCCAGGGAATGCCCGAGACGCTGTACTTTGTAGTTTTGGTTTGCCACCAGCAGAATCCGCCCGCGTGCTTGGCGACGAAGACGATGTAGCGCGCGCCCAGGTTGACGGCGCACTGTGCCCAGTTGTCGGTGTCGATGTCGGGATTGATCTCGCTCAGCGGTGTGGAGAGGTCGTCGTACTCGCGGTTTTGCCAGGTGTTGGGTGCAATGTGGACGAACATGCCGAACTCCATCTGCTGCCAGCGAAGCTGGTCGGCGGTGGGAGTTGCCAGATGCCCGGGCGCTGCGGGCAAGGGAATGGCGAGTGCATTTCGGCTTCCGGCAAAAGCGGCGGCGCTGATTCCCAACGCCGAATCATAAAGAAACGTACGACGGTTCAATGCATTCTCCTTAATGCGCATCATGCTCAAAGAGATAACGTTCTCGCAATATGCCTGATGTTGGTCAGGCAGCATATACACGAACAATAGCTCAGTCGATTCTAGCGAACCGGTTGCTGTTTGCTTGCGGCGGCGGGTGTTTGACGGTTAGGGCATTTCCGGGCTCATAGACGTGCTGTCGCGGGATGAGTCTGGAAATTGGATCATCGTGGCTCCAAGGAAGGTACAGGGGCTCGTGGGTGCGAAAGGCCTCGCTCCTCTATCGATGTAAAGCAAATGCGTCGCGCCCATGCCACAGTCACTGTCTGCTGGACGGAGTGCCGTAGATGACTTCTATTCCCCCGGCGGAAAACCCATGCTCCAGGATTCACCCGCGATCTGTAATGAAAGCTAATCCGAAAGGCTGTTCGATACGGCATCCGTTGCAGCTTGCGGCGGCTGAATGGATCCCGGTTTGGCCTTGGCAGGCCGCTTTCTCAGGAAAATTTCTTCATAGTACCAGCGTGATGCCCAGGAAAACGCGATAGCGACGGAGATGCAAACGAAGGCACGCAGGACTTCCTCAATGAAATGCCCGTAATACTTTTCTACGGGGAAAGCCCAATCGTAAAGGGTAAAGAAAATCAGTTGGTAAAGATAAAGGCCGTAACTGATGTCTCCTAGAAACCTTAAAGAGTAAGTAGCCGGACCGCTGAAGAACCTAAGTTGAAGCGCTAAGCTTCCGAAGATAGCCGCGGCGAAGAGCAGGTAGAAAGGCACAACCTGGAACGCTGCGCCGAAAGGCTCTGTTCGATGCAGTATCCCGTGTTGGAGACCAACGGCAAGAAGAACGGATGCAATCAGAACCAACGCACCGGAGAGTCGTAGAGCGTTCCTTTTACTGGCATGTGCGGATCTGAAAAAGATGGCACCCAGTGCTCCGATCGCAAAGTTATCTGCAATCAAATAGGTCGCCTGGTGTGGATCTCCAATGTTATGTCCGGGGAGAAGAGTGATATATCGAAGAACAGGATCGAGCAGGCAAATGCCGATGCAGATTGCTGTAAATACGCGCCGGTTAAAGAGCAGGATGAGGAGCGGCCAGAAAAGGTAGAACTGTTCTTCGACAGATAGGGTCCAGAATGGCCCAAAAGATGATTTTGCGGGGATGAGATTGTAGTTCGCGGTGAATGAGATGGCCCTCAGGAAGCCGCCGAGCGAGAGCATTCCAAGAACGATGAGTAACAGAATGCATAGGCTGTAGGCGGGAATAATTCGTCGCACTCGGCGCGCGTAAAAGCTCCGGAAATAATCCGGACGCCCTTTTGCGTCCATCAAAATTCCGCTGATAAGAAATCCTGAGAGAACGAAGAAGAGATTTACACCAAGCCAGCCAAAAAGGGTGAGATGCGTAAAAGCGTTCGCGATTCGATTTGGCTGAGTGTTCGATGTCCAGTAGAAGAAGTGATAGACGAGGACCAGAGCAATGGCGATGCCTCTGAATACATCCAGTTCCGGCATGTGCTTGCGCAGAATTCGATGGCTGTAGAGGGATTTTGTCTGGTCACGAGGGTCCATTGTCGTTGCCGATTATAGCAAGAGCGGCAATGGCCAAATGATGAGCACGCCTGCGGGTAGCAGAGAAATATGCACGGTTTACTGATCTTATCCGCTCAGTTGTGGCGCCTGTATCTTCCAATCCGTCCGCCGCTGTAGACGTAACAGGCCTTAGAGATGAAAGAGGCAGGCATTACACCGCTGACGCCTCTTCCAGTTGGGTCACCAGTTCTTCCCACTCGGCGGTGAGCGCGGATTGCTGATCGCGCAGCGAATCCAGCTCGGCGGTGACGCGCTTGGTTTCTTCCATGCTGACGAAGACGCCGAGTGCGGTTTCGGCTTCGGCGATGCCGGCCTCGACGCGCTGCATCTCGTTCTCGATTTCGAAGACGCGCTCTTCCATCCGGCGCTGCTTGATGGGGTTGAGGCGGCGCTGCTTTTCGGCGGGTCTGGCTTCGGGTTCGGGAGCGGCTTCCGGCGCGGGTTCCGGAGCGGGTTTGGCTTTCGTCTCGATGTCGCCGGCGAGCGATGCGGCGACGGCTTCGGGTCCGCCTTCCTTGCGCCAGATGTAATCTTCATAGCCGCCTGGGAAGGCGTGCAGCGTGCCGTCTTCGACTTCGAAGACGCGGGTCGCGAGCTTGTCGATGAAGTAGCGGTCGTGCGAGACGAAGAGCACGGTGCCGGTGAAGCTCTGGATGGCTTCGAGCAGTACGTCCTTGGCGCGCAGGTCGAGGTGGTTGGTGGGCTCGTCGAGCAGCAGGAAGTTGGCCGGGCTGACGAGGATGCGGGCCAGCGCGTAGCGGTTGCGCTCGCCGCCGGAGAGCACGCCGAGCGGCTTGAAGACGTCGTCGCCGGAGAAGAGGAAGCAGCCGAGCAGGCTTCGCAATTCCGTCTCGGGCACTTTGGGCGCGGTGCGGGAGATGTCGTCGAGCATGCGCGCGTTGTGGTCGAGCACCTTGTACTGGTCCTGCGCGAAGTATTCGACGAGCACGTTGTGGCCCAGCTTGAGCGTGCCGCCGGAGGGCTGGTCTTCAGCAGAGAGCAGGCGGACGAGCGTGGATTTGCCCGCGCCGTTGACGCCGACCAGGGCGATGCGGTCGCCGCGCTCGATGGTGAAATTAACGTCGGTGAGGACGTGCTTTTCTCCGTAGCTCTTTTTGAGCTGTGTGGCCTCGGCGACGGTGCGGCCCGAGGCTGGCGGCTGCGGAAAGGTGAAGTGGATGACCGGCTCTTCTTCGGGAATCTCGATACGGACGATTTTGTCGAGCTCCTTGATGCGGCTTTGCACCTGTTTGGCCTTGGTGGCCTGGTAGCGGAAGCGGTTGATGAAGGCTTCGAGGTGCTCGATGTGCTCGCGCTGGTTGCGGTAGGCGGCTTCAAGCTGCGCGCGGCGCTCCACCTTCTGCGTCAAATACTTTTCGTAGTTGCCGTGGTAGGTGTGCAGGCTCTTGTTCCAGACCTCGATGACCTTGTTGACGGTTACGTCGAGGAAGTAGCGGTCGTGCGAGATGAGAATGTAACCGTTTGGGTAGCTTTTTAGATAATTCTCAAGCCAGTTGCGGGTTTCGAGGTCCAGGTGGTTGGTGGGCTCGTCGAGCAGCAGCAGGTCGGGGCGGGCGAGCAGCAATTTTGCGAGCGCGATGCGCATCTGCCAGCCGCCGCTGAACTCCTGCGTCTGGCGCGCCCAGTCGGCTTTGGAGAAGCCAAGCCCGGTGAGCACGGTGCCCACCTGCGCGTCGAGCGCGTAGCCGTCGAGCGCGCGCAGGCGGCCTTCGATGTGTGAGTAGCGGTCCGCCGCGGCGGCGTATTCGGCGCCGTTGTGGTCGAGTTCGGCAAGCTGGTGCGAGAGCTGCTCAAACTCGTCGGCCATGCTGCGGAGTTCGTCGAAGACAGACAGGCACTCTTCGAATACCGAGCGGCCGCTGAGCGCGAGGCCGTCCTGCGGCAGATAGCCGATGGTCATGCCCCTGGTGCGCTGGACCGCGCCGTAGTCGAGCCCGTCGAGCCCGGCGAGAATCTTCATGAGCGTGGATTTGCCGGTGCCGTTTGCGCCCACGAGCGCGGTGCGCTCCTCGGGAGTGATGAGCCAGTTGGCGTGTTCAAAGAGGAGTTTGGGACCGAATCGTTTGCCGGCGTCGGCGAGTTGCAGCATAGGGGTATTTTATCGGGTGGAGGATTTCTTCGGTGGAGGCAGGCCATGGGTAGAATGCGGAGAGTGGCCGCAAATCCTATGCCCGGAATTCTCTAGTCACCGGAGCCTGAGGCTTGGTACGCTTGCCGAATCAGCCGTCGCCCGCCTCACCCCCAGAGGGATCGAATGCTCAATATAAAGATTCGGTAGCGATCAAACATCGAGGAAGCACGTGCCCATGGAAAGTGCCTCTGCATCAATGCCGGGCCAGAGCCGACTTTAGAAGCGCCATATTGTCGCGGCAACTCTCGGCAATGCGCTTGAGTTTTATGACTTTCTGACTTACGCATTCTTTGCGATTCAGATCGGTCACGTGTTTTTTCCCACCCAAAGCGCATACGGCAGCCTGATGCTGTCTCTGGCCACCTTCGAAGCCGGATTTGCGACGCGACCGCTGGGGGCCTTCGTCATCGGCAACTATGCCGATCGAGTGGGGCGCCGGCCGGCCATGATTTTGTGCTTCGTGCTCATCGGCTGCGCCATGGTGGGCATGGCCGTTACGCCCACCTACGCCACCATCGGCATCGCCGCGCCGATTCTGGCCGTGTTAGCGCGCCTGCTGCAGGGCTTTTCGCTGGGCGGCGAGATCGGTTCCAACACGGCCTATCTGATGGAAGTGGCACCCGCGCAGAAGCGGGGCTTCACCGTTTCCCTCCAGAGCGCGACGCAATGTCTGGCGGTCCTCATAGGGGGATTGGTCGGCGCGCTGCTCACGGCGGTATTGCCGCCCGCCGCGCTCGATGCCTATGGCTGGCGGATTGCTTTTCTCGTGGGCGCCGCCGCGGTGCCCTTTGGCCTGTGGCTGCGCACCAACCTTCCCGAGACCCTCGATGAGCCTGAGCAGATTACTGCCGCGCCGGTCACGTCCGCATCGCGCCTGCGCCTGGCTTATACGTATCGGCGCCTGATGATTCTGGCGCTGGTGGTGATGGCCTCCATCTTCATCACCAACTATGTCCTGGTCTACGTTGTGACGTATGCGCAGGCCACCTTGCATCTGCCTGCACGGGCCGGTTTTATCGCAGAATCCATCGGCACCGCGCTCGCAATTCCTATTGCGATATGGAGCGGCTGGTTGTCTGACAAGTATGGCCGCCGCCCACTCAACCTCTGGGGAAATCTTATTCTTCTGCTGATGATTTATCCGGTTTTTGCCTGGGTCGTCGCTACGCGTTCCCCGTTGGCGTTGATCGTCGGTATGACCTCCTTGAACGCCGGCGCCAGCATTCTCCAGGGATCCTTTTATGCGAGCATGGTTGAAAGCCTGCCAAAATCCATTCGCAGTTCCGGATTCGGCACGCTCTATTCGTTATCCGTCGCAACCTTTGGCGGCACCACACAGTTGGTCGTCACCTGGCTCATCCACATCACCGGCAGCCCCATGGCACCGGCCTGGTATTTGATGGGCGCGGTGTTCGTTAGCCAGATCGCGCTCATGATGATGGCCGAGAGCGCACCTGCTCGCATCGCGACTGAGCTCGCGCTGGACACTGTCTGATCGATCTGATGGTGGACCTTTCGGGTGCGCCGTTGCTTGCATGGTTCGTGAACTTCGTTGCAGGCGACGCGGGAACCAAAGTCGGCGCGCTGGAATGTGGCGGAGCGCGCCGAGCATCGTGAAATTGTGATCTGGCGCCGCCCTGGGTCTTTGCCGAGCAAAAGTTCATATTTTGTGGATTTGCGAGTGCTGCAAGTGCTCAGCAAGTCGACCCCTGCGGGCATAGGAGTTTTAAGTAGGTGTTATTACCCCGTATTGGCCACTGAGCGAGTTTGAAACGCATTTGCTGGAGTGAATCGAGTAAGTCAATACTTATCCAGTAAGATTCCGTGCCGTTGAGTAACGCCGGGGTTTGAGCTATCTTCACCTCGAAGTGGAGGGACTCACAGATGATAGACGAAGGCTATGAGCCGGACGACTTCTCATCTCCTCTGCAAACGGATTCGGATTCGGATCCTTGCGGCAACGTAAGCTTTTCCAGCCAGCGCCTGACCGTTTTTACGGTGGCTGCTGCGGCCATGGGCGTTGGAGCGGTTCTCTTTTTTGTGTTGTTTCCTTACCCATTTTGTATCCAGTTGACTTCGGCGATTTACGTTACCGGGATGGTTACTCTTTATACGTTCAGCAGCGGCAGAGGCCTGCGAGCCTACTCTTTCGATTGCCCTGTGGTGCGCCGGCTGATTCCTCGCTTCGTTACGTGGCATGTAGGCTTTCTTGTCGCCTTGTTTGTTCTGGAGACACTGGCGCTCACGCTTCTGCCGTTCCTGCCGGGCAAGTGGCATCCTGCCATCTGGCAAGGAGTTTCACCCTACGCTATCCCCATATTTGCCATGAGTGTTGCTCTCGCCGTGGTCGAGGTGAGCGTCAACCGCATGGTCATGGGCGCTGCTCACTAGGGCGTATCCAGCATTGAGATAGCTATCTGCAAAGTCTGATCGTTGGCATGGAAGGCAGGCTTCGCAGAATGGCGCAGATTGTCTGCGCGGATCTTGATCCCTGTGCCGAAGTGAAGGCAGAAAAGGAGATTATCTGGCTGCTTTAGCGATGGCCTTCGCATTGGCGTACAGGGTCGCGGCGTCGAGCGGGGGAACGGCTCCGCGCTGGGAGGCGACCCATGCGCCCCAGCGGTTGCCAGCTTCGTTGAGGATCGGCAGCGGCGCTCCATCGAGGTAGTAGTGGACCAGCGCGCCGGTGAAGGCATCGCCCGCGCCCACCGTGTCCACAACGGTTTCCCGAATGCCGGGGTGGCGGTGCGAGGCCTCCCGGTTGACCAGCAGACTGCCCTCGCCGCCGAGGGTGATGCAGACCATCTTCAGCGCAGGGAACTCGCGCAGGAGACGCTGTGCGGTTTGCGTGAGGCTGGACTGGCCGGTGGTGGGGTGGACCTGGCCGGGATGGATGGCGGCGGTGCTGCGTTGCGTGGGGCGCAGGAGCGAGAGGATGCGCGCTGCCTCGTGCTCATTGAGCTTGACGAGGGCGGCCGCGGCGAGGGAGTCGCGCAGGATGCCGGGGTCGATGGCGGTCTGGCGCAGGTTTACGTCGAAGACGCGCAGGCAGTCCTGCCGGGTGGCCGCCAGAAATGCGTGGATGGTTTTGCGGGCGCGCGGATGTCTTTGCGCGAGCGTGCCGAAGCAGACGGCATCGGCCGCTTCGGCCAGGTCGCGCCAGTGCGGGCTGAAGTCGAGGAAGTCCCATGCTGCGGGCGAGGGAAATTCGTAGTAGGCGTCCTTGTTGCGGTCAAAGACGACGCGGGCCTGTCCGGTGGGGTGTTCGGCGTCGGTTTGCAGGGAGTTGAGGTCGAGTGGCAGTCCTGCGAGCACGTCGAGCGCGTCTTTTCCTTCGTCGTCCACGCCGATGCGGGTGGCCAGCACGCCGTGGTCACCGAGGCGGGCAGCCATGACGGCAAAGTTGGCGGGCGCGCCGCCCAGCCGGCGCTGCCGGCCGACGCAGTCCCAGAGCAGTTCGCCCAGGCCGACAACGATCTTCTGGCGGTAGACGGTTGAGTCCGGATTCGGCGTGGCGTTCGGCATGCGATGTGTACGTATGGGCCGGTGGTTTTTGCGGATCGCTCGTGGCGGGCCGCAAAATTGAGCCCGTCCCGTTGTACCTCATCCGGCGGCGGTGTCAAGAGGGAGGATGGTTCCGGGAAAAGGCCGAGGTCTGCTCCGGGCTGCCGGTATCGACTTGTGCGGTGTCCATGGGAGGCATGCCGCAGTCGGCGGAAGACGCTGGAGGCGGGGTCGCGGCGAGAACCAGCAGCGGCGTGTGCCGGTTCAGATCGATAAAGAGGATTCTTCCGTCGGTGTGATAGCTTTGCCCGGTTGCGGTTTTGGCGAAAAAAACGGGGTTTGCCGCGCGGAGATACTCCTCCTGCACCGGATGCCAGTGATTTGCGAGATCGCGGCCTATGAAGTTGCGCTCCTCGTCCACATTGGGGTTGATGCGGTGGAAGATGCTGAGCTTGCGGAGCACGATTTCGATGGAAATATCGTGGGTTGCCGAGCCGACCCAGAGCGGGATACCGCCCAGTTCGTAGTCGGTCTTCCAAATCCGCACGTGGTGACGCCGCTCGACGATCAGGCGGGGATTCGGCAGCACGAAGGCCAGGTCTTCCGGCCTGCCGAAGACGTACAGGTTGAACATGGGCAGCTTTTTGTAGTGCCATCTGCGCCGGATGAGCGGCCAGATGATGCGCGGGGTGGGGCGGTCGGGAACGATCCAGCCTGCGCGGGTGAAGGCAGCCTGCACCTCGGCACGGGTGCCCCAGAAGACCAGGTCCAGCGGATCGCCGGGGCGGCCGCTATAGTTTGTGACCCGGGAAGGCAGCATCTGCAGGACCTGCGGCAGCGTCAGTCCGCCCTCGGTGGAAGGGCATAGATTCCAGGTTGGCAAGGAGACCTGTTCGCTGGTGTATGCGGTCATTTTTGTACCCGCCAGCACGGTTCGCTCCCTGCCGTGCGAGAGCAGAAAGATGGGCGCCAGGGGCCAGTACACGGCACTTGCGAGCAGCATTTTGACACCCATGCGGAGGGTTCGCGATCTGCCTTTGAAGCGTCGGTGCGCCGAGAGGCCGATGCGTCTTCCGTCGGCCAACTGCACGGAGTCGAGCTGGATGGTGACATCTCCGGGCATGCCGAGTGGGTGATTTTTTCTGACGCGAACGACCGATCCGATAGCCGTGGAGCCTCTGCGAATCACGGTGAATCCGTGGATATGGAGGTCGTGAACTACTACAAAATCAACATGTTGGCCCGGGTGCGCGCTTGCCGAGGAGATGGTGTGCGCCAGGCGAAGCTCGACCGGAGTGCCTTTTCTGAGGAGCAGATGCACGGCGGGTGCGGCCATCGCCCGTCCCGGTAGTCCCGTGGCGAGGAGAAGCAGGCATGCAGTCGAAGAAAAGAGTGCCTTTCCGGGCATGATTCTTCCGCTCCGAAGTGATGCACAGGGCATTAACGTGCTGCCCTGGCAGTGTTTCCATAGCAATGTACTCGGATGACAATAGACTGTGCAAAACAAATCGGCGTGCCGAGGAGCGGGGCAGAGTGAAGCTTTTCTGCCTGGCAGTGCATTTATTAAGTCCTGACGCGGAAAGGATCGTCGTGGTTGCCCCGGCAGGGCATCCTCGGTAAAATAATAAAATTGTAGGAAAGGTCATTTTATCGTTATGCCTAAGCAGGGAATTCATCCGAACTACAACGAAATCCGGGTTATGTGCGCCTGTGGCAACAGCTTCCCGACCCGCTCGACGCACCGTGGCGATATCCATGTGGAAATCTGCTCGGCCTGCCACCCGTTCTTTACCGGCAAGCAGAAGCTGATCGACACCGCAGGCCGCGTGGAGCGCTTCCGCCGGAAGTATGCCAAGGCCGAGACTGCCAAGAAGTAACCGCGGCACATGCAATAGTGGACCAGAGGCCTCCGCGACGCGGAGGCTTCGGCGTCTGGAGATCCCGGTAAGGTACGCATCGCCAGCCAGAGCGTATGAAAAAGCAGTGGGACAATCCGACCGAGTATGCCATGCCCGAGGGCGTGCGCGTTCCCGCGTCCATGAACATTGGCGGCGTGGCGGTTGCGCCGGCGACGGTGCTGGCGCCGATGGCGGGCGTTACGGATACGGTGTTCCGGCGCTTTATACGCAATGCCAGCTTGTTTACGCATGGGGATGCGGCGGGTTCGACGGATGTGGACCGCACGGTGACAAATCAGCAGTCGGGCTGTGGGCTCATCATGACGGAGTTCACCTCGGCGGACGGTCTCTCGCGCATGCGGGAGTCCAAACGCAAGCGCTACCTCACCTTTTATGAGGACGAGCATCCGATTGCGGCGCAGATCTTCGGGTCGAATCCCGAGACGCTGGCCGACGCGGCGCGCATTGTGGAAGAGACCGGCTTTGACATGGTGGACCTGAATCTGGGCTGCCCGGCCAAGCGCGTGGTGGCCTGCAACGGCGGCAGCGGACTGCTGCGCGACCTGCCGCTGATTGGCCGGATTTTCGAGGAAGTGCGCGCGACGGTGAAGATTCCCTTCACGGTGAAGATTCGCATGGGCTGGAACGATAGCCATATTGTGTGCGTTCCGCTGGCGAAGATGGCCGAGGATTGCGGCCTGAACTCGATTGCGCTGCACGCCCGCACGCGCGAGCAGGGCTACAGCGGGCAGGCGCGCTGGGAGTACATTGCCGCGATGAAGGATGCGGTGAAGATACCGGTGATTGGCAATGGCGACATTCGCACGCCGGAGGACGCCTGCGCGATGATTGCGGCCAGCGGTTGCGACGGTGTGATGATTGGCCGCGCGGCTCCAGCTAATCCGTGGATCTTCCGCCAGATTGCGCAGTACACAGCGACGGGTCGCTACGACCAGCCGACTGAGGCGGATCGCTACCAGATGATTCGCACGTACTTCAGGATGCTGCTGGCCGAGGAGATGGAAGATGTCCGCGCCGCCAAGCACGCGGAGGGTAAGATGAAGCAGTTTGCCTCGTGGTTTACGCATGGCGTTCCGGGCGGAGCGCTGCTGCGCAAGGCGATCTACGAGTGCCGGAGCGGCGAAGCGATTCTGGCTGCGGTGGAGCGCTTTTTTGAGTCGCGGCTTGCGGGTGGGAACGGCGCGGAAGAAGTAGTTGCATTGGATTTTGCCGCCGAGCTTATGTCAGACGCCGCCTGCGCAGGATAACGCGGGGCTGCTCGCGCCAGTGTTCGTCGAGACCCACCACCTGCCATTCCACCTGGGGCGCGAAATACTGTAACAGTATTGGATACGTAGGGTGCAGCCGCAACGCCGGAGCCACGAGATAGAGCAACGGGTCCGCGGCGGATAGCGGAACGCCGGGAAAGTAGCCGTGGCGCTGCAACTCACCCGAGTGGTGCAGAGCGCGCACACGTATCCAGTAGTCGAGCGCCTGCAGGGGCAAGTGCATGTCTTCGTCAGCCTTCAATTCCAGAATGGCGAGTCGTCCCTGGTTGGTTACGGTCAGCAGGTCCAGCAGGCCGCGGTCCGCGGCGGAAAACGCCGGCACCTGCGCGTACATGAACTCGCCGCGCAGAGCGGGGTCCAGCAATTCCAGACGCCGGCGCAGTTGTGATTCAAGCCAGGCCTCGGGCTGCATGCGGTAGAGCGGGTCACGCGTGGTTCCGCCCGGACGGCGGCTCTGCGCCAGGCGCGAGGCCAGGTCAAGCAGCCACGGCTGCGTTTCTTCATTCAGCTCCGTTTCACCGGGGCCTGCGCCAAAGGTGACACGGTCCGCAAGCTGAAAGCTGCCAGGCAGCGGCTCGCGGCGGATGCGCGCGAATTCGAGGCCATGCAGCAGCAGCGCAATTTCACTTGTGCTGCGCGGGCAAATCTCAGTGCGCGAGCGCAAATCGCCTGGCAGCAGCGCCAGCAGCGAGGCCAGCGCTTCCCGCGAGCGCTCAATGGCAGCATCAGAATTGAAGGCGTGAATCAGCCGAAAGTTGAGGTTGCCGTTGTCCGAGATGTCGACCGGCGTGAGCGAGGAGTCATCTGTGCCGTACTCCCACAGCCGCCACTTGGCCAGCGCGGGGTCGAGCCGCGCCATGCGCTCGCGCACCGGCTGCGAGGTGCCTCGCGGCAACAGCAGGTGCAGCCCTTCGACTACGCGACGGCCCTCCAGCCGCTGACGGCAGGCATGCAGCCAGAGAATTCCAATGGAGATGGCATTCTGGATGGTCGCCGCGTTCTCCTGCGGATTGACGCCCACAACGGCCCACGCTGACGGGCCGCGTACGAGCAGGCCGCGCGCGTAGGCGGGGCCGAGGCTCTGTTCGAGGTCCATGGCGGTGGTGAAATTTTCGAGCTTGCCTTCGAGATGCCGCTCGGCGAGCGCCTGCATCTGGTGCAGAAACTGGCTGCGGCTGGTGTCGCGCGCTGTGGGTGTGCGGCGGTCCTGGTCGGGCAGCAGTTGCAGCGTTTGCGGTTTGCTCTGGCCAAAGCGGCGGGTTTCCAGTTGCAGCGACTTCGACCGTTGCCGCAGGCCGGTGACGGTGCGGACTACGTTGCGATCGTCGGACCACAGATGCAGCATGCAGCGGTTGTTCTCACTGGTTACGGAGTAGCGCGACAGCCGCATGTCAAAGAGTTCCCTGCCGTCTTCTATGAAAACGGCGCGGGGATTCGAAGCGAGAAACGCCTCGATCTGCTGCGCGAGTTCGACGGGTGTGAGCGGGGAGGGGATGGGCGGCATGTCCATTCGTCTGCTGCCGTCCCGAGGTCTTTGCTTCGGTGAGCGGACGCGGGAGTCAAGCGCAACACGGGGATCAGCGGCGGCGCCATGGGTATCTCATGCTGTCGCCAGTATTCAAGGCCACTATAGCGCGGCGCAACGCGGTACAGTGGCTTGTGAGCGCGATGCAGGGGTACTTTCGTGCTCCAGCAGATCGCGGTCGCGCACGCCGATGAGGTAGAGCAGCCCGTCCAGCCCGAGGTTGGCAATGGAGTGGTCGGCCTGCAGGCGCACGCGCGGCTTAGCGCGGTAGGCAATGCCCATGCCGGCGAGGCTGATCATCGGAATGTCATTCGCTCCATCGCCCACGGCCACGGCCTGTTCGAGCGAGATGCCTTCCTTTTGCACGATTTCCTTGAGCAGAAAGGCCTTGCGCTCGCCGTTGACGATGGGCGGAATCACGCGGCCGGTCACCTTGCCGTCTATGATTTCGAGTTCGTTGGAGTGAACGTAATCAATGCCGAGCCGCTGCTGCAGGTTGCGTGCGAAGAAGTTGAAGCCGCCGGAGAGAATCGCTGTTTTGTAGCCGAGCAGGTGGAGCGTGCGCATGAGACGCTCGGCGCCGGGTGTGAGCGGAATTTTATCGAGCAGACTGTAGACCTGTTCAGCGGGCAGCCCCTCGAGCAGGCCCACGCGGCGGGTAAAGCTCTCGTCAAAGCCGTAATCACCGCGCATAGCGCCTTCGGTGATTTTTGAAACCTCTTCGCCCACACCGGCCATCTTCGCCAGCTCGTCGATGACCTCGCCCTGGATCAGGGTCGAGTCCATATCAAAGGCAAACAGGCGGCGGTTGCGGCGGTAGATGCTCTCGTGCTGAAAGGCGATGTCGATAGATAGCTCCTCGGCGGCGGCCATGAAGTCGGCGCGCATGGCTGCCTCGCGCGAGATGTCGCCGCTGGCGGCGAGTTCGACGCAGGCGTTTTCGCTATCGGCTGTTGGAGAGAGCTCATGCGAAAGCCGCTCGATGCGGGAGACATTCATCTGGCGCCCGGCGAGAATCCGGCTTACCCGCGCCAGGTGCGAGGCGGTGATTTTGCGACCGAGCACGGTGATGATGAACTGCTGCTCACGCACGCCATGCAGCCAGCGATCGAGTGCGCCGTGCGCGATGGTCGTGAACGAAGCGCGCAGGCCCAGACGCTCGGCGTCGGCGGTGAGCGCGGATTTCAATTCGGTGTAGCTTTCACCCGAGGGAACTCCGATGAGGATGCCGAGCGAGAGCGACTCATGCACCACGGCCTGGCCGATGTCAAGAATGGCGGCGTCGTGCGCGGCCAGCACGTGTGCGAGCGCGGCGGTCAGCCCGGGACGGTCCATGCCGGAGAAATGAATCAGGATGGCTGCGGGAGAAGCTTTAGAGGACATGCTGATTTGAATATAGCGGAGTGCTCTGGCGTGGTGTGAGCGGCGCACCGGCGGCAGGCAAGAATAACGGATGGCATGCCCATAAAAAACTGTTATTGCGCGTCGGAAATCCTGCCTGGATGTGTCACTGCGCGTGTCCCTGACATGAATTTATGGTCAAAAACTTTTTTTGTTGGAATCATCCTGGCTGCGTGTGGAGTGCTTTCCGCGCCGCTGGCTCTCGCGGCTGGAATTGCTTACTGCCTGCTTGCCATGCACGAATACCACACGGATGCTTGCCGTCTGTCCCAATTTTATTGCAGGCGTCGGTAGTCTGCGTGGGCTTTGAGATGAATCTCGTCGAAGTGATTCGCGTTGGCCGGTCCGGTTGGATGTACACCGCCGCAGGCATTGCGTTTGCGATGGGTCTGGGCATGTTGCCGGCTCCTCTTTTGAAGGATGGGCGTGTTCAGGGAAATTCGCTTCTCAGGGCTCAGGCGTACAGGTCAATCTGAAAAATGAGACTAGGCTTTATCCTTGATCTTGCGGGCGCAAGGTCATGCCGACATTTGGGGGCGCCAGTGACCTACAGGTCACTGGCACATACGTCCAGGTACGCCAATATCTGCGCAAATTGAGTGGTTATTTCCTCGAATATTCAGCCGCTCAATCGTGACAAGAATCCAGCCAATTCTGACACCCTACAGCAAACCTACATCATAGCAGCCTCTAGATGTCGAGGTTCTTGACGTCGAGGGCATTGTCTTCGATGAACTTGCGGCGGGCTTCGACGTCTTCTCCCATGAGGGTGCTGAAGATGGTCTCGGTTTCCGCTATGTCTTCGAGCTTGACCTGGAGGAGGGTGCGGCGTTCGGGGTCCATGGTGGTTTCCCAGAGCTGCGAGGAGGTCATTTCTCCCAGGCCCTTGTAGCGCTGAACCTGGTAGTCGCGGCGGCCCTGATCGATGACGTACTCGAAGAGCTCCTGCGGAGTCTGCTTGATGACCGGCTCGGATGCGTTGCGAACGTTGCGGCGGGCCGCGGGCTTGGAGGATTCTGCCTCGCCGTCTTCAGCTTCGGCGTCTTCGACTTCGGCCTGGTATGCTGATGCGCCTTTGGGGGCGTAATCGACGACGAACGGCGGCTGGAGCTGATCCCGGATGAGCGCGAACTTGGCGAGCATCTGGCGCGCTTCAGGCGATGCTGCGAGGGTCCAGTCAATGCGGCGCTCGGCGCCTTGCGCGTCGATGAAGCTGAGCGACCATGTCTCGTGCTCTTCGTCATAGGCGGGTGAGTGGAGGGCCTTGAACTGATAGTTGCGCTGGATTTTTTCGAGTTCGGCGTGGAGTTCGGTGAGCTTGGCCGGCGGCGTGCCCGCGGGGCCTTCAAAGTCGGAGCGCCTGGCGGGTTCTTTGCCTTCATGCGCGAAGAGGCGTGCGAAGAGGCTGGTGACCTCGTCGTTGCGCAGGCGCTTGTTGAGCTTGTCAAAGAAACCAATGTAGTCGTTGAGCTGGCCCATGAACTTCGTGAGCGCGGGGCCCTCCATGGAGCCGCCGGTTGCGCCGTAGCGCAGAATCATGCCGTCGGAGGCGCGCTTGACCATGACGCGGACGAATTCGCGCTCGTCCTTGATGTACTGCTCGAAGCGGCCTTTCTTGATTTTGAAGAGCGGCGGCTGGGCGATGTAGACATGGCCGCGGCGGATCAGCTCCGTCATGTGGCGGAAGAAGAAGGTGAGCAGCAGGGTGCGAATGTGCGAGCCGTCGACGTCTGCGTCCGTCATAAGGATGATTCGTCCGTAGCGGAGCTTGCTGGGGTCGAAGTCGTCTTTGCCGATGCCGCAGCCGAGGGCTGTGATCATGGCGCGAATTTCTTCGTGACCGAGCATTTTGTCGTAACGGGCTTTTTCTACGTTAAGGATTTTGCCCTTGAGAGGCAGGATGGCCTGGAAGCGACGGTCGCGGCCCTGCTTGGCGGTGCCGCCGGCGGACTCACCCTCGACGAGGTAGAGTTCGCAGCGGTCGGGCTGGCGCTCGGAGCAGTCGGCGAGCTTGCCGGGGAGGCCGCCGCCATCGAGCGCGCCCTTGCGGCGTGTGAGGTCGCGGGCTTTGCGCGCGGCTTCGCGGGCGCGTGCGGCATCAATGGCCTTGTTGATGATGCGCCTGGCGACCGGCGGGTTCTGCTCGAGGAACATGCCGAGCTTCTCATTGACGAGTGCCTGGACTGTGCCTGCGATGTCGGAGTTGAGCTTGCCCTTGGTCTGGCCTTCAAACTGGGGTTGCGGCAGCTTGACGCTGATGACAGCGACGAGGCCTTCGCGGACGTCGTCGCCGGAGAGGTTTTCTTTTACATCTTTGAAGAGGCCAAGCTGCTGTCCGGCGGAGTTGATGGTGCGGGTGAGGGCGGTTTTGAAGCCGGAGAGGTGCGTGCCGCCGTCGACGGTGTTGATGTTGTTGGCGAAGCAGAAAACGGTCTCAGAGTAGCTGTCGTTGTACTGGAGAGCGATCTCCATGTCGACGCCGTCGCGGAAGCCTTCCATGACGATGGGCTTCTCGTGAAGGATCTGCTTGCCCTTATTGATGTGCTTGATGAACTCGGCGATGCCGCCCGCGTATTTAAAGTCAGCGCGCTTGGGGGCGCCGGTTTTGGGGTCTGCGGTGCGCTCATCGATGAGAGAAATGCTGAGGCCTTTATTGAGGAAGGCGAGCTCGCGGAGGCGTTGGGCGAGGGTGTCGTAGTTGTATTCGGTAACGGTGAAGATGGACTTGTCGGGCAGGAAGTGGACCTTGGTGCCGCGCTTTTTGGATGTGCCGGACTGGCGGAGTTTGGTGATGGGTGCGCCTTTTGAGTAGTCCTGCTCCCAGGTGTGGCCGTCGCGCCAGATTTCGACGTCGAACTCTTCACTGAGGGCGTTGACGCAGGAGACGCCCACGCCGTGGAGTCCGCCGGAGACCTTGTAGGTGGAGGAGTCGAACTTGCCGCCGGCGTGCAGTTTGGTGAGGACGACCTGGACGGCGGGCATTTTCTCGCCGGTGTCGAGGGTTTTCTCGTCCACGGGGATACCTCGTCCGTCGTCGACGACAGTGATGGAGTTGTCGACGTGAATGGTGACTTCTATGTGAGACGCGAAGCCTGCGAGTGCTTCGTCAACGGAGTTGTCCACGACTTCGTAGACGAGGTGATGCAGGCCCATTTCCCCGGTGGAGCCGATATACATGGCAGGGCGGAGGCGAACTGCCTCGAGGCCTTCCAGAACTTTGATGTTATCGCTGGTGTAGGTGCCTTGTTCGGGATTTGCTGAAAGCAAGGCGTCGTTGTCAGGAGAAAGTTCTTTGGTGGACATGCATCTCCGGTCGGTGAGGGCTCGGGAGCTCTTCTCGCAGGAGTAAATGATTGAAAGAAAAGAGCTTTTTCGCCCGAATATTCAATCTGATTATAGCACGGGGAGGGTTTGGATGATTGGGTTGAGGGGTTTATGGGGAGGCAACGAGCGGGGTGTCTCCAGTAACAAACTTATTGTTTACTTAATAAATAAAAATCAGAAACTGGACACACGCCTTTAAAAGTATAAACTCAAATTTGTCAGAAGTCATTACCAAATAAGTTGCAGACCAGAAAAGGGGAATCTACACATGAAACTCGTCATCCGCTCGCTCGTTCTTGGTATCGCTGTTTCCGGCCTTGCCGCCAGTGCTCTTACCGCTCATATGGGCAACAATGCTGCCCTGGCGAACAACCATGCAGCGACGATGATGACCTCGCCGGTCGTTGCGGCCATGCCTGTGCCGGTTTGCCCGTCCAACTGCGGCATTCAGTCCGGTCTGCGGAAAAAGTAGCGTTACTTTAGTACCACTTTTGTAGTAGAAACCCAGAAACTCCTGAATTTCTCTATTGTGACAGCGGCCACGCTGGGCTATCCTCATGAGGCAACTTGAGGTGAAGCCCTATGCTGGCCGCTGAACATTATTTAGTCTATGCCGAACCCATTTTGACCTTGGTAGTTTTCATCGCCTTCTTGAAGGCCGGCTATGCGCGCCGACTACCGGCCATGCGCAACTACCTGGGGATGCGGGTCATTTCGACGATCATCCTATACAGCATTCTCGAGTTGCAACACGTTATCCCGATTGCGGCCACCACGCAATGCTACATATACTTTTACTCCTATTGGTCTATGTACCTCATTGGAGCGATTCTGATCTTCTTCGTGGTACGTGAGATCTACAGCGAGCTGATGCGACCGGTTCCTCACGTGCGCAAGCTGGGTTTGATGGCGTTCCGGTGGGTCATTGCGATCTCCGTCATTTTTGCGGCTATTTTCGCCGTCAGTGCGGGCGTAGCTCCCATGCACAGTTATGACGCGAGGCTCGTCTACCTGGCTCAACTTTGCTTTCACTCCGTTTCTGTTCTCGAGTTGTGCCTGCTGGCTTTCGTGGCTTTGACGATTCACAGCCTAGGACGGTCATTCCGGAGTCCGCTTTTCGGAATTGCACTGGGCTTGGGTATTGAAGCTGCTTCGACATTTCTTATCGACTCTGTCGCCATCTGGCAGCACGCAAAGGTCTGGTCCAGTGCCAATCTCATGACCGAGATTGTTATCATGTCGGTTCTTTTGACATGGGCGACCTACTTCCTGTTACCGGAGCGGCAAGAGAGCGTTGCGATGATTCCAGCTCCGGAGCCGTCTCCGCTGATTCGGTGGAACGATGTGGCGCAGGCTCTTGGGCACAGTTCGCCGCGGGTAGCTGCGGGCACTTCGACGGGCTTTTTCCTGCAGGATGTGGAGCGTGTTGTTGACAGGGTGCTTGCCCGAAACCATGCGGCGCTGGATGTAAAGTCTTCCGATTCGAAGGTTGGATAGCTCCGCTGCAGGCGGTTTTAGCCGGTGCGGCAAGGATCGCACCGGCTGAACTATTTTGGGGCTGCGAGGGGATCGATGCTGCATGCGACGAATGCATTGATGATGGCCTGCATGGTGGAGCCGATGCTTTGGCTTCTGGCCACCTTCAGCTACTCGCGCTTTTCGCCGGGAACAAGGTCTCGCGCTTTTCTCTTTTATCTTGCAGCGCAACTGGCGGCCTCTGCTCTTGCCGTTCCTGTCCTGTTCCTGCTCGTGACTTCCAGCGGCGCCAGGTCTGCCGATATGCTGGCCGCCTACACGCCGATTTTCTGGTCAGGGGCGATTGTTTCGGGCGTGTTTGCGCTCGCCACGTTGCGGGGCATGCTGAAGCAGTTGCTCAGCGTGGTGCCTTCGCTGCAGCGAATCGCATTGATCGGTTTCCAGTGGATACTTGTGATTGCGATTTTCGTGATTGTCAGCCGCATGCTGGGTGAGTCGGAGTGGGCAACTTGGACCGGAGAACTGGCGACACTGGCAAATGGAATGAATGTGATGCAGCTGGTTCTGCTATTGCCGTTGCTGCCTTTTACGCTCGCAGTGCAGCGCACGTTGCGGTCTCATATCCAAGACGTGATGATGGGACTGGCTGTGCTTGCCGCGTCGAACATTGTCCTCGGCGTTGCATATCATGCGCACGGAGAGCTTTCCTCCGCGGCGGCGGTGATATCCGGCCACATTATCCTGATTGCGACACTGATCTTCTGGTGCCGTTGTTTTGTTGCGCAGGGCCGGCGTGAGGTTCCTATTACGATCTCGATTGATTCGAAGCTGGTTCGCTGGAGTGAGCAGTTGAGGACGCTGGAGGGCGAGCCGCCGGAGCAGTGAGTGAGTTCCAGCGGGTTAAAGGGGAAGGTGCTTGCGGGAAGGAATTGCGAGGTGGAAGCTGAAAAGCCAGACCCTGAGGTCCGGCTTTTCGCGTATAGAAAGTATTGTTCGTCGAGGATGAGGCTTACAGCTATGCCTCGACGGGTTCGACTGCCACGAAGCGGCCGGTGCGTCCGCGATCAAGGAACTTGACGTGACCGTCGATCTTGGCGAAGAGCGTGTCGTCGCTGCCGCGGCCAACGTTGAGGCCGGGCTTGATGCGGGTTCCGCGCTGGCGGACGATGATGGAGCCGCCGGTGACGAACTGGCCGCCGAATGCCTTGACGCCAAGCCGCTGGGCATTGGAGTCGCGACCGTTTTTAGAACTGCCTAATCCTTTTTTATGTGCCATGGTGTGTTCCCTGGGCCGGCGGTTTGGCCGGCAGAATTTTTATGCCCGGTAAGAGTTTCCGTCGACCTGGATCTCATTGATCCGGATCTGGGTGTAGTCCTGGCGATGTCCCTGCAGCTTTTTGTACTGCTTCTTCCGCTTGTAGTGGAAGACGAGAATCTTGTCTGCGCGGCCTTCGCTTTCGACCGAGGCGAGGACCCTGGCGGATGAGGGCTTGATGACCGAGCCGGCTTCGCCGGAGAATGCGAGAACGTCGCTGAATTCGATCTGGCCGTCCTGGCTGGCGGACAGAGTCTCGACCTTCAGGACATCGCCGGGGGCGACGCGGTACTGTTTTCCGCCCGTGCGGATGACAGCGTACATGGTTCCTCCCGCGCTCCACTATGGGGCGCGCAATTAAATTCTTTGATGGCAAGCTGACTTTGGAGGGGGCGTGCGATTGTGTGATCTTCGCATACAGCCGGTCCACAAGCTGATCCCGGGGCTCCGTAACAGGACGTATGCTTCCGGGCAGAACTGCCAAACTACTTAATTCTAATAGGGTGGCGGGGTATGGTCAATGATCAAACGGGATTCTCGGAGAGATTTCCGGGAGGACAGCGGGATTTTGAAGAGATTGCGGGCAGGGCGCGTGGCGCGGACAATCGGAATAAAGCGCGGGCAGGATGTAAACTTGGGCGCGGGAGCGGCGTCTATTCCAGCGTATGGAAGGAATCGTGCCAGTGGATTGTTCGACGGTGGCATGGAAGGCGCAAGTCACAGAGATGGATGACTTCGACGAAGTGGTGCGCCTTTACCGACCGCGTATCTTCCGGTACCTGGTGGCGACGTTGCGTGACCGGGATCTGGCGGAGTCCCTGACGCAGGATTGCTTCTTGAAGGCGTGGAACGCGCGGCACCAGTTTCGGGGTGATTCGAGCCTGATGACGTGGCTGACGCGGATTGCGGTGAATCTGGTTCGGGACCATGCCCGGAGCCAGCGAATGCGGTTCTGGCAGAAGGCGCGGGCGGAGGATATTGACCCTGCCGATATTGGCGACTGGCTGCCGGATGAGCGGAGCGGCCCGGAGCAGTCGCTGCTGGCTCGGGAGCAGGCAGGCGCTGTTTGGGATGTGGTGAAGGCGCTATCTCCGCAACAGAAGACGGTGTTTTTGCTGCGGTTTGTGGAAGAGATGGATTTGCCGCAGATAGCGGATGCGACGGGGATGAATGAGAACACGGTGAAATCTCACCTGTACCGAGCGTTGCGCACGGTGCGCGAGAAGGTAGGGACCAGAGTATGAACAGGGAAGAGCAGGACCGCATGACGCGGGCGATCGAAGAGATGGAGCGCGAGCTGGCCGAGCCGCTGCGCCACTTTCGCGGTGCGGTGACGGCGATGGCCCAGCGCGAGCTGAGGCGGATGCCGGGCATGGCGATGCGGAGCGAGAAGCGGACGGGATGGCGGTCGGCGTGGCTTTACGCGTGGGCTCCGGCAGCGGCATTGCTGGTGCTGATGGCGGTTGGACTGGTGATGTCCAGCCATGACGGGTCGCGGACAGCGGGGAGCGGGGGTGCATCGGTGGCGAAGGTGGAGCCGGCTCCGGCTCCGGCACCGCAGGCGCAGGCTCATACGAGCGCCGCCGCCCTGATGACTGAGATTGATGATGACTTGAACCAGAATGCGCCGACGCCGCTGATGCCTTTGGAGGTCTCGACGACGAGCCAATCTCAGACGAACACGACGCAAGCGGAGGGTAGCAATGGCGTGGAACCTTAGGAAACTATTTCTGCCGGCATTGCTGGCGGCGGTGATGCTGCCGGCCTTCTCTGCGGTGGCGGCCCAGGCTGCGCCTCATCCTCCGCGGCCGCGGATGGAGAAGACGTTCCATATGCATTTTGGGCGCTGGTGGGATAACCCGCGGATGGCCCAGAAGCTGGGACTTTCGACCGAGCAGCAGCATAAGATGGATGCGATTTTTCGGCGTTATCGTCCCAGCCTGGAGCAGTTGCACGCCAATCTGCACCATCAGGAGTCGGTACTGGGGCCGCTGATCGGGGCGGATCATCCCGACGAGGACCGGATTCTGGCCCAGATTGACGTGGTGGCGCAGGCGCGGGCAAACCTGGAAAAGGAATTTGCTCGGATGCTGCTGGGGATTCGCAGGCAGTTGACGCAGGAGCAGTGGGAGAAGCTTAAGGCCATGCATGCCAAACACATGGCGCAGATGAAGCAGCATGACTGGCATCATGGGCCGCATGGTCCGATGCCTCCGCCACCGCCTCACCCTTAGAATCTGTCCACAAACTGCTGGATGAATAGAGTGAGTTATATGCACAAGGGCGGGATATTTCTACTGTTGGATCATGTATCGGAGTGATCTGAGCGATAGCCAGTGGGCTCGATTGGAGCCATTGT
>JAKATU010000095.1 GCA_021818585.1 Acidobacteriota bacterium
GAAAATCCTGCTCAGGAAAGTACGGCCGGTAGACCTTCGCCATATCTAAAGACTCGCAACTTCTTCTCCGCTTTTCAACTACCGCGCACCTGCTCCACGCAATTACTCAGACACGCTCCTAGGAGCCCGTCTGAGTCAGGATTTCCGAGAGCGCGCATGATGGTGGAGGCAGTCAGGCGGGGTCATGTTGCGGATTGAGGCAGCTGATTCAGGTGGTGACATGCATCTCGGCGTGCTTATCGGGTTGCGAGTCGCTTATCTCATGCCGTACATGCCCGATGTAGCTTGAGTGCGTTGTGCAGACCAGCGCCCACTCGGAACGGACTTTTTCCGCGCCGCGCAGCAGGAACTGGCGAAAGCCCTGCGCGTGTTTGATCTGTCCGAAGACCGGCTCTACCATAATTTTGCGTCGCGCATAGATGGTCTGGCCCGCCTTGGTCATCAGTTTCCGTTTCATCCGCTCGACCAGGGTGGCCGATTTCGCAATCCTCCCGCATGTCCCGCTCCATCTTCGTCGCACACTTCAAGCAAACTGTCGGCAAGGCGCCCATGGAATACCTATCCCAATGGCGCATGCTCCTCGCGGCAAACCGCCTCACCCGCTCGGCGGATTCCATCGTCACCATAGCCCTCGCGTTCGGCTACGAGTCAGAAAGCGCCTTCAGCACCGCATTCAAGCGCATCATGGGCTGCTCCCCGCGCCAGTACGCCCACGGATGCCGCCCCGCTGATCATCCGCAACTTGCTCCCGCCACCACTTTCTCGCCAAGCGAATCTGTCTAACGGATGAAGACCGCCCGCCTACGATTACGCTGCATCTGGACCCCACCTTCATGCTCACTGCAAGCCAGATCCACCCCATCGAATCAACCTTGCAATCCATCTTTTGCTGATCATCGTACATATGTTTGCCGATAGCTAAGATATGGCTGGTTCTCCCCAAACAATCTCTGCGAAAGGCACTGGTCATATTCCAGCCGCCTCGGTAAAAACAACATAAGGCTGCGCGTTACAATGATGTTCCCCAAGCTCCGTGACGAAAAGAAGCGTATCGCCTCTCTCCATAAACTCCAGCTCCTCGATACCCCCGCCGAGCCGGCCTACGACGACATCGTCCAGCTAGCCGCGCTCATCTGCAAAGTCCCCATCGCTCTCATCACACTACTCGATGAAAACCGCCAGTGGTTCAAGGCCCGCATCGGTCTCTCCGTGCAGGAAACCCCCCGCTCCGTCGCCTTTTGCGCGCACGCCGTCGATCGCAACGACGGCCTCTTCCTCGTTCCGGACGCACACCAGGACGACCGCTTCCGCGAGAATCCCCTCGTCACAGACGACCCCAACATTCGCTTTTACGCCGGCGTGCCCGTAGGAGGGCCCGACGGCCAGCCCATGGGAACCATCTGCGTTCTCGACCGCGAACCCCGCGTCATCACTACCGAGCAGCAGCTCGCGCTCCGCGTACTCGGCCGCGAAGTCGAAGCCCAGTTCAAAATCCGCGATCAGTTCCTCCAGCTACAGCAGATGCAGGCCAAGCGCCTCCGCGCCGACATACGCCTGCGTGAAAATCAGCGCAAGTTGAAAACAGCCAACAACCGCCTCCGCGAACTCGTCCGCACCGACGCCCTCACCGGCATACAGAACCGCAGGGCTTTCGATGAATCCTTCCGCCAGGCATGGAACCTCTCCGCGCGCATCCAACAACCTCTCTCCGTCCTCATGATCGACATCGATCACTTCAAGTCGATCAACGACCAATATGGCCATCAGGTCGGCGATGAAGTCCTCAAAAGCATCGCCGGAACCCTGCGTGAAAATATCCGATCTACTGACATGCTCTTCCGCTACGGCGGCGAGGAATTCATCGTCCTCCTGCCCGCAACCGAGGCCGAGGCAGCCCTCCATGTCGCCGAAAAGCTGCGCACCGCCATCGCCGCCCAGCCGCACCACAACATTCCCGCGACCATCAGCATCGGCCTGGCCGCAGAGACCGCAGGCACCGCCTCCCACACGGAAACACCACTCGTCCGCACCGCCGACGCCGCACTCTATTTCGCCAAAAATGCCGGAAGAAACCGCGTGGAAATCTACTCCTGACGCAATCCCGTCCCGACCAAACCAGATCCTACGTCTGCGCGAACGCCAGCGTCAGCACCGTAGTATCGTCCTCCTGCCCAAACGCCTGCGCCGCCTGCGCCATTCGCTCCTCCGTCTGCCCGCTGATCTTCCGCGTCCGCTCAAACCCAAACAGATCCCCGCTCGCGCTCCGCGCCTCCACCACCCCGTCGGACATCAGCATCAGCCAGTCCCCCGTCTTCAGTTCCACCGTCGCATCGGCATATTCCGCAATTCCCGTAATCCCCAACGGCAGGCCTGAATCCAATTCGATCTCGTCACCATTGCAATAAGGCAGTCAATGACCCGCCGTCGCAACCGGAACAGTTCCATTTTGCTCAATGCGCGCACCCCTCCCAATGCAGTCTCAGTTCTGCGAAGCCGCATCGGCAGACCGCGCCGAAACCGGCACCCCCAGCATCTTCTCGCCCTCGCAAATCAGCAGCCGCATCTCTTCCAGCTCCGCAATCGCAGCGCGCATCGCCTCATCCTTCGCCCATTCCACATCCATCTCACCTAGCCGCCGGCTCACCTCGGCCCGCAAAACAATTCGCCGGCTCATCCTTATCATCTTCCGCTGCATCCCGCAGCGCATGATGAAAGCTCCATTCCCCCAGCATCGCCGTGTCAGACGGTGCGCTCGCTGCAATGTACGCATACATCTCCGCGCTAACCAGGTCGCGAAATCCAAAACTCAAATAATGCACGCCCGTGGCAATCGACCGGCGAACCAACACTGTCTTCAACAACCCCAGCCCCAGGGAAGGCATTGCAGCGCTTCCATACGGCATCTGCACCAGTGCCATTTTCGCCATGTGGAGTTCCCCCTTGCCTCGCCCGGCAGGCTAGATTCAGTCATCGCGCTAAGCCTCCGGGGGAAGAAGCCTCGGCAGAATGGCCCAATTTTCACAGCACATGCCCCATGTCCATCCTCGGCGGGCTCTCATCCATCACCCCGCCGTCCTTGCCACTCTCCGCTTCTCATGCATAAAATCGTTTTACTTCATCCGAGTCCCGCATCCGCTCGCCAAAACTCCCGGCCTCGCGCACGTTCAGGCCAACCCAAAGGAACCCCACTCATGCAAGCACTTCGCCGGCTCCTCACCCTTGCCTGCCTGTTCCTCGTCCCCGCGCTCTGCGCCGCCCGCGCGCAATCCAGGCCAGCCTACCAACCCACCGCCGCAAGCCGCGTCACCATCACACAAGGCGCCCTCGTTGGCACCCAGCCGGCAGCCGGCATCTACGCGTGGCTTGGCATCCCTTTCGCACAGCCCCCCGTTGGCAACCTGCGCTGGCGCGCACCCCAGCCGCCCCTGCCATGGCACGGCGCCTTCCTCGCAGACAATCACGGCGCGCCATGCCCGCAGCTCGACGAAGGCTGGAACCACTGGGACACGCTCCACTACAGCGAAAACTGCCTCCACCTCGACGTCTGGGCTCCTGCCCACGCGCACGACCTCCCCGTCATGGTCTACATCCACGGCGGCTCCAACCTCGCCGGAGACGGCTTCTCCAGCGGCCTTCCGCTTGTCGCCCACGGCGTCGTATTCGTCACCATCGAGTACCGCCTCGACATCTTCGGCTTCTACCGCACCGCCGCACTCGATAAGGAATCTACCCACCACACCTCCGGCGACTACGGCCTCCTCGACCAGATCGCCGCACTCCGATGGGTCCACAACAACATCGCACAATTCGGCGGCAATCCATCCAAAGTCATGATCTTCGGCCAGTCCGCCGGAGCCGTGGACACCGGCCTGCTCCTCACCTCGCCGCTGGCCCGCGGTCTCTTCACCTCCGCGCTCGAAGAAAGCGGTCAGGTTCTCGGACTCATGCCGACCGCCACCAAACAGGAATCGGAAATCGCATGGGCGCCCGTCTCTGAGGCCCTCGGCAAAACCCTCGCCGCTCAACGCGCCCTCACCGCCGCACGGGTTCTCGCTATCGATAAGAAAGCACCCTTGCCGCCGCCCGTCACCTGGTGGGGCTATCGCGGAGCCAGCGTCAACGGCTGGGTCCTGCCGGAAATGCCCTGGCGCGTCTACCAGGTCGGCAAAGAAGCTCCCGTCCCGCTCGTCTTCGGCACCAACACGCGAGAAATCGTCCCCAACGGTCAGACTCCCCGGCAACTCGCCCACGTCATGGCCGAAACCCTCGGCTATAAGGCCGCCGCCAAACTCAGCGACTACTATCGCGACCACCCCAGCCAGCTTCTCGGCTCACCCGTGGCTCGCTTCGCCACCGACCACGATTTCCACTGCGCTATCCGCCTGCTCGCCAACTGGCACGCAGCCCACGGCTACCCCACCTGGGTCTATCGTTTTGATCGCCCCAACCCCGGCCAGACCTCAGCCTTCCATACCACCGACCTCTTTTATCTCCTCAACTTCTTCCCCGGCAACGCCAAGCCCAACGCAAACGGCCGCAAAATCGGTCACGACCTCGACATCTACTGGAGCAACCTGGCCAAAACCGGCGCACCGGCCAGCCCCACCGCATGGCCTCGTTACACCGCAGCCGATCACGGCCCCTGGCTGAACATCCCCAAAACCGGCACAGACATCCACGCCGTCCACACCCCCTTCGGAGGAGAAGCCTGCGCCATCATGGACCCCTCCTACCCGAAGTAGCAGAACCCAAGACCCATCATGAATCGTCTCCGGTCGATAAACGAAAAGGCTCTGTCAAGGCGCAGAAGTCCGTGCGGCCAGCACCCAATTTGATCTATTCTTGTGAGTTTTAGAGAACTCCCCGGAAAAGAGACGACTCCATGAAGCCAATCCATCGCGCGCTCTGCGCTTTCGCGCTCCTTACTCTGCTGGCTCTCCCTGCCTTCGCGGCTCCCGCCACGCAGATGCTCAAGTATCCCGTAGCCCACAAAGACAACACCGTGGACAACTACTTCGGAACCAGGGTTCCCGCTCCTTACCAGTGGATGGAAAACCTCACCAGCCCCCAGCTCCACCAGTGGGTGGCCGCGGAGAACAAGATCACCGAGGATTACCTCGCCAAAATCCCCATCCGCGGCTGGATCGACCATCGCCTCACCCAGCTCTGGAACTACGCCAAGGAAGGCACTCCCGACCAGCTCCACAACGGCATGCTTTTCTTCCGCCACAACACGGGCCTGCAGAACCAGAGTGTCGTTTACGTCCAGGACTCGTCCTCCGCAAAGCCCCGCGAACTCCTCGACCCCAACAAGCTCTCGCCTGACGGCTCCATCGCACTCGCCGCCTACGCGCCCTCACCCGATGGCAAATACCTCGCCTACGCGCTCTCCAAGGGCGGCTCTGACTGGCAGACCATCCACGTCCTCAATGTAGCCACCGGCAAGCCCACCTCCGACGTCGTCCGCTGGGTCAAGTTCTCCGGCATCTCCTGGACCCACGACGGCAAAGGCTTCTTCTACTCCCGTTATCCCGAGCCGCCATCCGGCGAAAGTGAAATCAGCCAGGTCGTCCGCGACCAGAAGCTCTACTACCACGCCCTCGGCACACCTCAATCCGAAGACAAGCTCATCTACGCTCGTCATGACCTCCCGCAGGCCAACATCGGCGGAACCGTCAGTGAAGATGGCCGCTATCTTTACATCTATCTCAGCAACAACTCCATCACTAAAAACGAGCTCTACTACGCCAACCTCGGCACCCCGGGCCATCCCGACCTCAACATCCATATCCGCCCGCTCTACACCAAAAACAACGCCGAATACGCCCCCATCGGCCACATTGGCAACACGCTCTACCTCCAGACTACTCTCGACGCACCACGCGGCAAGGTCGTCGCCGCAAAATTCAACGATCCCGACCCCGCACACTGGCGCACCGTCATCCCCCAGGCCGAAGGCGTGCTCGCCAGCGCATCCCTCGCCGACGGAAGAATCCTCGCCAACTATCAGGACATAGCCGTCAGCCATCTCGACCTCTACAGCACCAGCGGCAGGCTCCTGCACACCCTCCCGCTGCCGACCCTCGGCGCCGTCGGCGGAATCTCCACCCGCAATGACTCGCCTTCCGTCTACTACGGATTCACCTCGTTCCTCTATCCCAACTCCATCTACCACTACAACGTCATCACCGGCAAAACCACCGTCACATTCAAGCCCAAAGTCAACTTCGACCCCTCCCGGTACGTCACCAAGCAGGTCTTCTACAAGTCCAAGGACGGCACCACCGTACCCATGTTCATCACCGCCAAAAAGGGCATCAAGATGGACGGCTCCCACCCCACGATCATGTACGGCTACGGCGGCTTCGACATCTCCATCACCCCGCGCTTCAGCCCCACGATCCCCATGTGGCTGGAACTCGGCGGCGTCTATGCCGTGCCCAACATCCGCGGCGGCGGCGAGTATGGCGAAAAGTGGCACCACGCCGGCATGCTGGGCAAAAAGCAAAACGTCTTTGACGACTTCGCATGGGCAGCCAAATATCTCTACAAAGAGGGCTACACCTCGCCCAAACACCTGGCTATTCAGGGCTACTCGAACGGCGGACTCCTCACCGGAGCCTCCATCACCGAGCGCCCGCACCTCTTCGGCGCAGCCTACATCGGCCACGGCGTCCTCGACATGCTCCGCTATCAGGACTTCTCCGGCGGCTCGTTCTGGGTTCCCGAATACGGCGCATCCAGCAATAAAAAAGCCTTCCAGTGGCTCATCAAATACTCGCCCCTGCAAAACATCCACAAGGGCACCTGCTACCCGCCCACCTACATCACCACGTCATGGGATGACGACCGCGTAGTCCCCAGCCACGAATTCAAATTCACCGCCAAAATCCAGCAGGCCCAGGGCTGCAGCAATCCTATCCTCCTCCGCACCACGGGCAGCACCAGCCACATCTACATGCCCACCGACAAGGAAATCCAGCAGGAAGCCGACGTCTGGTCCTTCGAAGCCTGGAATATAGGAGTCAAGAAAACACCCGGCAACACTAACCCATAATCCAATCCCACACTACCTCTCGGGTGCCCCATTCACGCGCGTTCTTCGCGCGTGAATGGGGTCGGAACACTCCCTCGAAGGGTCACTTCGACCGAAGCCCAAAGGGCGAAGCGGAGAAACCTGCGGTTCTACTGCGCGCACTTGAGAACCCCCATGACCCCAGTTCAAGAAGACGCGCGCCCCATCTCAGAAACAGAGAATCAGGCTGCCCCATCCCTCGCAGAAACATGGGTTGAAAAGCCGAGAAGCAGCAGGATTCCATAGCGAACCAAGCCCCAGCAAAGGTATCGTCATGAGTATGGCAGTGATCCACATCTCGGAAGCCGAAGCGGCCCGCGACTTCGCGGCCCTGCTGGCCCGTGTCCGCGTCGGGGAGGAAATCGTCATCGAAAGCGATGCCCCCGCCGTCGTGCTCCGCGTTGCCGCCGAGCCGCGCGGACGCCTGTTGTCGGAGTCCATCGCGCTCGCCGAAGCACATGCGAAAGAGATGGGCTACGAGCCGGTGATGGACCCGGAGTTCGCCGCCGATGTGGAAGAGATCATCCGCAATCGTAAGCCCTGGAATCCGCCCGCGTGGGACTGATCCTGGACTCCAGTGTCGTGATGGCCGCCGAACGGCGAGGCCATACTGTCCGGCAAATCCTCGAACAGATCAAGGCTGCGCACGGAGAAATCGACATCGGCCTATCGGTTGTGACCATCGCCGAACTGATGCACGGCGCGTACCGCGCGAAAGAGGATGCCCGCAAACGCCGTCGGCTGGCCTTCATCGACCGGCTGTGCAGTGATGTTCCCGTACATCCCCTAACCGTCGAGATCGCGCGGCGAGTCGGACGCATCTCTCGCAGATAGGACACCAGGCGAGTTCGCCAGCCAGTGCGCGGCTAGCCGCGCACTGGCTGAAACCAAAACCGGCTGCGGACTAACATCAGACTTGGTACAGGAAAACTAGGCCCTTCAACATCTGCGCTACAGTAACAATCTCGCTGGCACAAATTACCGGGCAGGCCACAGGCTGGCGCGGAAGCCTACGTCCAGCGTGGAGTTACGCTCGTCGATGCCCGGATGCGGTGCAGGATTTCTGCTCTCGACTGCATGACGCGGTTTTCGCTTAGGTCATTTTGTCCCCCACTCAAGCACGCTTGAGTGGGCCACCCGCCTCTCGGCACGTTCTACGAACTCCGCTTCATCGAAGACACCGACGTGGTTCCGTGGGTCATCAGTGTGGAGGCTGCGCTCATCGACAATTACTTGGTTGATTTCAGCTCCATCGCGTCCGACGATTCGAGTCCGAAGTCTGCGGTACGCCGCTACTGCCCCGAGTCCTCTGTGATAACGGCAGAGGGTATGAGCGCATATATCCGCAAGCTGTAGTCCAGGGTGCTCATGCGATAGGAAGAAGCCGGTATCGTCACGCATGAGTTTGTTGAAATTCAATAGACCAGGGTGGATTTCATAGGTTTGGATAAATGGGTGGTTGCGTAGTCTCCACGTGTTCGGGATCATCATCGGTGGACGTGACGATTTGGAAAGACCATTGCGCAACCATTCGCGCCAGAAGTTGATGTGTTGTTCGCGTTGAATGAAGCTCCGGTCGATAAGGAAGCTCATCGGCAGATATTCGATGTCGTCCTCTGGCTCCATAAAGCGCATGATGGAATGCTGAAGGCTATCTATGATGGTATGCTCCAGCCCGACTATCCAGAGCATGTTTTCGGCGCTGCGTGCCTTGAGCCAGCCAGTTTCCTGTCTATAGAATTCCGTCAACCATGCGTTGTTATGTTCGGCTGCAAGTTCCGACGATCTTTCGGCCATGATCCACGCTTGACGTCTCAGCTCTTCTATGTGCTCACGTTTCGTCTTGGCCGTGTCGAGCCCGACGACCGTAAGCCATAAATCGTGGCCTTGTGTGCCCAATATGCTATTAGCGAACTGCTCTAGTTGCGCATCGGTAAGTTCGGCACCTTTAATCTCGCGCTTGCTATCCCCGACTATCGTTCTCTTCCAACTCGCAAATCGAGTAAACAGTTCATCGCTGTCACGGTTAGCGACGGTGACGCCACAGAAAAGTGAGATGTCGGGTTGCTTGCCCCAAGTAAATGCGCCAGATTCGTCGATGTAGATTTTCATGTCGCCTTCTGTTCAGTGTATGTATTCGTCACGCGAGTGTGTTCTTTGAATTGAGCGGCGGGTGGCCCACACAAGCGCGCTTGTGTGGGGAACAAACAAGCAGCTTGCTCCAATCCTTTTCAGGCTGGGGCGCCACTTCAGTGCGTCATCCGCGCCCACGCCGCGACCAGTTGCGTCATCGATGCCTTCCACGAAGGATCAAAATACATATACGACGCCCAAACCTCGCTCGCCAGCACCGCTCCCGCGCCCACCGCAAATTGCCACAGCACTCGCCGGTAACGCAACAAATCCCAGGTCAGCAGCACAACCACCAGCAGCACATTTCCGTAAAAGTTGTACCAGAACGATGGCCACACCGCCGTCGGCTCCGCCATCAGGTTCCCCGTAATCCGTGAAAATCCAGGATCGGTAATCGCGACCATAGCCGCAAAAATCAGCCGCTTGTGCACTGCGGGATTCCGCCGCATCGCAATGGCCCACGCAAACATCACCGCAAACCCGCCCACGTCCACCAGGTTCACTGCCAGGAATTGGGGAGGTAAAATCGCCGGGCCCATCTTCGCGCACACGGACAGCGCCGTCGGCAGTCCCACCAGCACCACCAGCACCGCGTAGACCGCCGCCAGTTTTCCCAGCCGTCGGTGCAGCGCCACCTTGTCTTTCATCACCAGCAGCACCTGTACCGTCACCAGCAGCAACCAGCCCACGTAAACGGCCGCATGCACATACACAATCTTCGGCCAGCTATTGGTTTGGGCCACGAACGGCTTCATGTCCAACCCAAACCCCGCCAGAATCCCCACCCAGAAAATGCCCAGCCATACAGCGTGGATGGTGCGGTCCTCGCGGGGGTTCCAGACTACAGGGCGTTTCACTTCTGTCATCACATGCATATCGTGCTCCACGCGGCACCACGTCCATCGCAGCGCCGCATCCCCGGCACACCCGCCACCACAACCCAAAACGACCGCTCCCCATGCGCACGCACACCCACGGCAAAAGCCGCATGCGCTCAGCTACCAGAATTGGACTGCAAGGGGAAGTGGGCCGAAGGACTACAGCCGCTAACATTACCCGTCCGCATGAGTGAAAGCAATCGAAATCTCCAGCCCCCCGCCGACAAGATCGTCTACAGCCATCCCACCCGGCGTACACTGGTCCCGCTCCAGAAAGGACACCCATGCCACCCATCTCCGCGGTCGATGCCATCACTCCCGCCGTCCAGCGCACCCGGTCCTTCCTCTTTCAGCCTTTCCGGCTCTCCACCTACCTCAAGCTCTCCCTCGTCGCCGTCATCACAGAGGGCTGCGGAGCCAACTTCAACTTCACCACCCCCTCCTTTCCAACCTCCAGCCGCTCCCACTTCACCGCCGCGCCCTTCCACTTCACACCCGCCATCATCACCGCCCTCACCCTCGCCGGAATTGCCTGTTTCCTCATCGCCTTCCTCGTCTTTTACCTCGTCACCCGTCTGCGCTTCGCCTACTTCCACTGCCTCGTCCACAACACCCGCCAAATCCGCCCCGGATGGCACCTCTACCGCAACCCCGCCAACCGATTCTTCTGGCTCAACGTCGTCGTCAGCATCTTCCTTCTGCTATTTGCCATCCTGCTCGCCCTGCCCTTCCTCGCAGGCTTCTGGAAGAACTTCCACCTCACCCCGCACGGCAGCCAGCCAAACCCCGGCGTCGTGCTCACGCTCTTCCTCACCGCCATTCCCGTTATTCTTCTCTTCGCCCTCGTCGCCTTCTCCACCCAGGTCATCCTGCGCGACTTCATGCTCCCCCACTACGCCCTCGAAAACGCCACTGCCGGCCAGGCATGGCAGGCCGCATGGGCCCGCATCCGTGCGGAAAAAATGCCCTTCTTCATCTACGCTCTCCTCCGTTTCATCCTTCCCATCGCCGCGGCCATCACGCTCTTCATCGGCCTCATCATCCCCGCGCTCATCATCGCGCTCGTCGGCATCTTCCTCGGCATCGGAATTCACTCCGCCATCATCGCCGCCGGCGCCGCAAAGCTCACCGCCCTTCTCGTCGATATCCTCATCGGCCTCATCGCCTTCCTCATCCTCGCCATCCTCGCCATCGCGGTCGGAGGACCACTCAGCACCGCAATCCGCCAGTACGCGCTCGTCTTCTATGGAGCCCGCTACACCCCGCTCGGCAACCTGCTCTACCCACCCCCGCCGGAGCCAGCCATCCTCCCACAAACCTAGCAACACTCAGGATGCTCATGGCGCTCCACATCTGCAAAAAGTTGTGGAATCGCGTCGGGTTCTTATTCGTGCCAGCCCTTCATCTTGTTTCGCGCCTGAGTGCGGAGATGAACTCACCTCGTCGATCCCATGAAAATCAGGGCGCCCCGTTCAGGCTCCGCCTGGGCGGGAGCAGAAAATATCCACTACCCCCAAAGAACCTTCCGCCGAGCAACGCGAGGCCTCAATTCTGCCCCGTGGCGCGCAAAGCGCGCGTTCGCCCGTGCGGCAAGCACCCCAAATCCTTCCGCTCCGCATCCACCTCCGCCCGGCTCGCCTCCGCGCGCCCCGTCAGCTTCTCCCGCATCGCCGCCAGCGCCGGAAACTCATACAACCGGCAAAGCGTCATCTCCCACACATCCCCTGTCCTGCGGTTCACCGCATACCGCCGCAGCGTCGTGTCCGGTCCCGGCGTCTGCGCCTCCCGCACCACCGTAAAGCTCCAGAAGCCCCGCAGGTAAGGCGCGCCCACATCCATCGAATCAAACTCAATCCACGGATTCGTCAAATCAATATGCTCATACCGGGCCACCGTCCGCGCCAGCTCCCGCGCCTGTCCCTGCCGCAACAGCCGCGCCGCCCGCGCCTCAGGAACCATCCCCAGCACCACCGCAACCGTCAACACAATCGCCCCAAACCGAATCCGATTCCCCTTCATTCCATCACCTTCCCACCATCTTCAAACTCCTGTAAAGCTGCTCTTACCAAAACGCAACACATCGCTGGAATAATATTTTTGTGTCCGCCGCCTACTCCCCAGCCACGCACTCCTACCACATCGTCCCCCACTTCCATGAGGAAGCGCTCCGCTTTCTCCGCGGTCTCCGGCGCAACAACCGCCGCGAGTGGTTCGAGCCGCGCCGCCCCATCTTCGAGCGCGAAATCAAAGCCCCCATGCTCGCCCTTATTGAGGCCGTCACCGCCGGCATGACCGACTACGCGCCCGACCACCTCCGCCCCGCCAACCGCATCATGCTCCGCATCTATCGCGACATTCGATTCTCCGCCGACAAGTCGCCCTATAAGCAGCACGTCGCCGCCTGGTGGGGACGCGCCGGCATGCCCAAAACCTCCGGCGCCGGCTACTATCTCCACCTCAGCGGAACCGAGCTCATCCTCGCCGCCGGCCTTTACATGCCGCCCTCTGACCAACTCCTCGCCGTCCGCCGCCATCTCCTCACCCATCACGAGCAATTCCGCTCCCTCATCGAAGACCGACGCATCCGCCGCCTCTTCAGCCTGCACGATCCCAACGCCCTCACGCGCGATCCCAAAGGCTTCCCCGCCGACCACCCCGCCTCCGAATACATCCGCTGGCGTCAATGGGGCGTCACCACATCCCTCCCCGCGGAGACCGCACTCGAACACACCCTCCCCCGCACCGTAGCCGCCCACTTCGCCCTCGCCGCGCCCCTCGTCGACTTCCTCAACCAGCCCATCCCGCAAGCCGCCAAATCAGCCCTCCTCTGACCGTCTTTCCCGCTCCTGCAGAAGCCCAACGGACCACCCATTTCCACAAGTCCTCATCACCAGAAAAAGGGCTGGTCAGAGGGCAGCTTTACACGACAAACTACAGTCGGCCATCATAAATCACCAAGCGGCTACGGCAGGAATGGCGCGCAAAGCGCGCGTATGCCTGGACGGCCAGTCCCCGTTTGCCCCCTTTTTTCCTCAAAAAACCCAAAAAACAAGGAAAAACCCGCAAAAACCTGTGGAAACCGTTGTTTTGCCATTGACAAAGCTTTCTGTAAGACGCAAGGTAAACGGCGGAAGGTTCTCTCGAAGCCGCATAAACACTGGCTGTTGCGAGAACGGAACCACCCTCCCGGAGACCGCATCCGCTCCGGGCCGGGAACGACAAAACGATGTCTGGAGGAATTACCGCATGGCAACTACGATGACCAAGACCGCCCTCGTCCGCCACATGGCAGAGAAGCTCGAACTCACCAACAAGCAGGCCGCTGCTTTCCTCGACCTGCTCTCCGAAACCGCCATCAAGGAAACCAAGAAGAACGGCGTGTTCGTCATCCCCGGCATTGGCCGCCTCGTCAAGGCTGAGCGCAAAGCCCGCATCGGCCGCAACCCGCAGACCGGCGAGCAGATCAAGATCAAGGCGAAGACCGTCGTCAAGTTCCGCGTCGCCAAGTCCGCCAAGGACGTCATCGCGCCCACCAAGAAGTAACTCCAACCCCCACGCAAAAAAAGGACCGTCTCGAGCGGTCCTTTTTCTTTTCTCCATCTATCTCAGTGCTGCGGCGTCGCCTTCAGCGACTTCGCACGCAACTCCAGAGTCTTCTCCTTCACAGTGGCCGCGTTCGTGCAGTCGCTCACCTTCGCCCGCACCTTGCTATTCTTCTCCGGAAACCCCTTCGGGAACTGGTACACCCGCAGTGCAAAGCAAGTGTTCGAGCGATCCTGCGCCTTGCTCTGCGCTTTGTCCAGTGCCTCGTCCAGTTGCTTCTGCATCTGGGGAGCCATCCCCTTGAGCAGGCTCTTGTCTTTCGCGCTCAGGCCCTGCATCCCATCCACGCACTGCGCCAGGTCTTTCGTGTTTTTGCAGCGCACCTCAATCTTGCTCTTGCCCTTCCCCGGAACAATCAGTTGCGTAACCGACGGCGTCGATTGCGCCAGCAAAGGCAAAGTGAAAACAGCAGTCAACACCGCGGTCGTGCATGCGGAAGTTATCGAAGTTATCAACGATAAGCGCATACGCACCTCCCTCATGTAACTCACACATTGCGCCGCACCGCGCCGCCTGTCAACTTACTTGTTACTTAGTACCAGAAACGCACCTTGGGCCAAAGCGTCTGCAAATTCTCATGCAGCCCCTTGCAAATCAGCACCGGTCCCCGCTCATACGGCTCCACCAGCGGATTCGTATCCCGCGCGTACACCTGCACCGAATCGAACTCCTTCTTGTCTGTCGCAATGCTGTCCCCAAAAATAATCATCACCTTCCCCGTGTATCTCCGCGGCCCCCACAAAAAGTAATTCTGGTGCCCGCTGATCGTCTCCGGAACATCCGGCCGATACACATTCACCGCGCTCGCATCGCCATAGTTCTTCGCGTAGATCACCGCATCCTTGCGCTCCTCCGGCGGCAGCGACCAGTACGCATTCGCAAGCAGATTCGCCTTGTGCCGCCAGTCCAGCATGTCCGCAAAATACTGCGGCAGCGCCGCTGTCGTCCCGTTTTCCGTCTTCGGAGGATTCAAATGTAACCGATTCAGATACGAAATCTCGTGCAGCGGAGTCAGCACCGGCATAACCGCCGGCAGCGCAATCGCCGTTCCCACCACATGCAGCGCCACATACCCCGGAACCAGAACCCGCCGCAGCCACGCCTTCCTGAGCCATCCATCCCACGCCGCCGCGCCCGCCGCAAAATACAGCGGATACACCGCCGCCAGGTAATAGTCCTTCGCATGCAACATCATCATCAACGGCAAAAACAGCAAATAGGTCACACCCACAAACCGAAACGTCTTCGCACGCCGTCCGGCTACCAGCCAGCCCACGCCCGCAATCCATAGCGGAGCCATCAGCAGCCCCATCCAAATCAACTGCGTACCCACAAACGTCAGCGGCCCCACATGCACATTCTTGCCGTCCACCTGGTCGTTGTGCAGCAGCGTCAGCGTCGCCCAGTGGTGGCGCACCTCCCACAGCAAATTCGGCGCCGCAATCAGCACATTCAGCGCAAAACCCACCGCAAACCACTTCGTCCGCAAAATCCGCCTCTGCTCGGTCAGCAGCAGCGCCGCCAGCAAGCAAACCTCAAAGAAAAATATCGACCACTTGTTCTCCACGCCCAGCCCCGCGGCCACGCCCATCACCACCCACCACCACGCTACCGCCCGGCCCCGTCGCACGCCCCGTTCCGCCAGCCGCGCCAGTTCCATCAGCGCCAGCGCCGCCACCATCCAGAACAGCGGCTCCAGCAGATTCGTCGAAATCGTCTCATTCAGCGCAATCACCAGCGGAGCCAGCAGTACGCCCGTCATCGCCAGCGCCTGCGCCCATCGCCCGCCGCCCATCCGCCACGCCAGCACGCCCGTCAGCGCCACCTCCACCGCGCCAGCCAAAGAAGCAAACGTCCGAAACAGCGCCAGCGAATGCAGCCCGAACAAAAGCTCGGAAACCCGCGTCAGCAGCGGAACCATCGGAGGCTGATCCACATACCCCCACGCCAGGTGCCGCCCGCAGACAATAAAGTACAGCTCATCCCGAAAGATCCCGTACCCCGCATGCTGCATCACCACGTCGCCCAGCGTCTGCAGCCCATACTTCAGCAATCCAAACGCCAGCGCCAGCCAAAGCGCCTGCCGCAACCCGGCCCGATTCTCCTCCGCCGGTCCGCCCGTCACACCCTCAATCGTCACAGCCACAGTTACATTCCCCCAAAACGCGCACTCGCTCTTTTTTTCGGAACCACCCTTACCTACGCACCCAAAGCCCCCTCAGTTCCCTACAGATTCCTCCTTCTAAAAACTGAAGACCCAACCGAGGTGCCCCATAGCCCGCCTTGAGCGAGCGATAAGCGAGTCGAACGAGTCCACGAAAGGGACGTGGGAATCGCGGCGAAGCCGCGACCCTCCATTTCCGCACCCATTCTCTGTGTCCTCTGTGCTCTCTGTGATGAAAGACGCTTTCCCTTCGCCCTCTTGGCGGTCTCTGCGGTGAACAGTATTGGCGTGCGAAGCACGCGTGCGCCTGGACGGCTAGTCCAAAGCGAACAAACAGCAAAACCAGCAGTACAATAAGCCATGCCGTCCCCGCCTGAACCCAAAGCCCTATCCAACGCGCTGGCCTGGGCCCACCCCGTCACACAGGAGTGGTTCACCCGCCGCTTCGGCACTCCCACTGAACCCCAGCAGCAAGGCTGGCCCCACATCCTCGCCGGTGCCCCCACACTCATCTCCGCGCCCACCGGCTCCGGCAAAACCCTGGCCGCATTTCTCATCTGTATCGACCGTCTCCTCCGCGAAGCCCTCGAAAACCGCCTCCCCGCCGGAACCTCGGTCGTCTATGTCTCGCCCCTCAAAGCACTCTCCAACGACGTCCAGAAAAATCTTGAAGCACCACTCCGCGAAATTCAGCAACTCGCCCTCGAACGCGGCTACCTCTGCCCGCCCATCCGCGCCGCCGTCCGCACCGGAGACACCCCACCCTCCGAGCGCCGCAGCATGCTCAAAAACCCGCCCCACATCCTCGTCACCACTCCCGAATCGCTATACATCCTGCTCACCTCGCTCAAGAGCCGCGAGCATCTCCGCCGTGTCCACACCGTCATCGTCGATGAAATCCACGCCGTCGCCGACGACAAGCGCGGCTCCCACCTCGCCCTCACGCTCGAACGCCTCGACGCACTCGTCACCGCTGAAAACTCCCTCACCCCCAGCGCCAGCCTGCTCAATCATCCCGCGCCCCAGCGCATCGGCCTCTCCGCCACGCAAAACCCCATCGAACTCGTCGCCAGCTTCCTCGGCGGCGAGCGCAACCCCAACGTCCAAATCGTCCAGGCCGGCCAGCACCGCACCCTCGACCTCGCCATCGAAATCCCGAACATCGAACTCGGCGCGGTAGCCAGCAACGCCATCTGGGACAGCGTCTACGACCGCGTCGCCGAGCTCGCCAACGACCATCGCTCCACCCTCGTCTTCGTCAACACGCGCCGCATGGCCGAGCGCCTAGCCTTCCAGCTCGCCGAGCGCCTCGGCACAGAAAACGTCGCCGCCCACCACGGCAGCCTCTCGCGCAAGCTGCGGCTGGAAGCAGAATGCCGCCTCAAAGCCGGCGAAATCCGCGTCCTCGTCGCCACCGCATCCCTCGAACTCGGCATCGACATCGGCGCCGTCGATCTCGTCTGCCAGATCAACTCCACCCGCGCCATCGCCGTCGCCATGCAGCGCGTCGGCCGCGCCGGCCACTGGCGCGGAGCCACCCCCAAAGGCCGCTTCTTTCCCACCACCCGCGACGACCTCGTGGAAACCGCAGCCCTCGTCCGCGCCATGCAGACCGGCATCCTCGACCGGCTTGAAATTCCGCCGCGACCCTTCGACGTCCTCATGCAGCAAATCGTCGCCGCCTGCGCCGCCGAACCCTGGCACGAGCGCGCCCTTTACAACGTCCTTCGCCGCGCCCATCCCTATCGCGGCCTCCCCTACGAGCAATACGAAAGCGCACTCACCCTCCTCACCGAAGGCATCGAATCCAGCCGCGGCCGCTACGGCTCCTATCTCCTCCGCGACCGCATCCACGGCCACATCCAGGCCCGCCGCGGCGCGCGCATCACCGCCGTCACCAATGGCGGAACCATCCCCGACACCGCGCTCTTCCCCGTCATCGCTCAGCCCGAGGGCGTGCAAATCGCCACTCTCGACGAGCACTTCGCCGTCGACTCCTCACCCGGAGACATCATCCAGCTCGGCAACACCAGTTGGCGCATTCAGCGCATCGAGTCCGCAGGCCGCGTCCTCGTCGAAGACGCGCAGGGCATGCCGCCCACGCTGCCCTTCTGGGCCGGCGAAGCGCCACAGCGCACCGCCGAGCTATCCGAATTCGTCTCCAATCTCCGCTGCGAAATCGATCGCCGCACGCCCAACGTCCTCCCCGGCTACATCAGCGACGCCACACCAGAAGTTGCCGCCACATCCAAATGGCTCCAAGACGAGTGCTGCGTCTGCGCGTCCGGAGCCAGGCAGCTCATCGCCTACATCGCCGCTGGACGTGCCATCCTCGGCGCCGTTCCATCTGTAACCACCATAGTCGCAGAACGATTCTTCGACGAAGGCGGAGGCATGCAGCTCATCCTCCACGCGCCCTTTGGAGGCCGCATCAACAAGGCCTGGGGCTTGGCCCTCCGCAAGCGCTTCTGCCGCGGCTTCAACTTCGAGCTGCAAGCCGCAGCTACCGACAACGGCATCAACATCTCCCTCGCCGAGCAGCACAGCTTCCCGCTCAGCGACGTCTTCCAATTCCTCACCACCCATACCGTCCGCGAACTACTCGAACAGGCCTCGCTCGCCTCGCCCATCTTCAAAACCCGCTGGAAGTGGGCAGCCAATCGCAGTTTGCAACTGTTACGGTTTCACAAAGGCAAAAAGGTCGCCCCGCAAATTCAGCGCACCCGCGCAGACGATCTCCTCGCCAGCGTCTTCCCTCAGGCTGCCGCCTGCTTTGAAAACATTGAAGGCGACATCCAGATCCCCGACCACCCCCTCGTCGCCGAGGTCATGCAAGACGTCCTCAGCGAAGCCATGGACCTCCACGGCCTCATCCACATCCTCAATGGCATGGACACCGGCCGCATCCGCTGCCTCGCCGTCGACACCGCCACCCCATCCGCCTTCGCCCACGAGCTCCTCAATGCCAACCCCTACGCCTTCCTCGACGACGCCGGCCTCGAAGAACGCCGCGCCCGCGCCGTCCACCTCCGAGGCGTTGTCCCGCCCGCGCTCCTCGGTGAAGCAGGCCGCCTCTCGCCCGATGCCATCGCAGAAGTCCGCGAAACACTCTGGCCCGACATTCGCGACGAGCACGAACTCCACGACCTCCTCCAATCCCTCGTCAGATCGCCATCTTCCATCGCAACCGACTCCCGCACCGCGCCCTGGGCACACTTCTTCACCCGCCTCGAATCCACCCACCGCGCCCTCCTCGCAAAATGCAACAGAAACAGTTACTTTTGCGCCGCCGAACGCGCCGCCTCACTCCAGATCCTCATTCCAGAAGCCCAATTCTCTCAGCCCATCCCGCAAATTCCCCACGCAACCACGCCTTCAAGCCCAGAAGAAGTCCTGCGCAAAGCCCTCCAGGGCTGGCTGCAAATCCTCGGCCCCGTCACGGCTGCGGACCTCGCCGCCCACCTCAACCTCCCGCCCGCACAAATCTTCGCCCAACTGCTCTTCCTTGAAACCACCGGCGCCATCCTCCGCGGCAACTTCGAGCAACCCACCGCCGCATCCGACCACCACATCGAGTGGTGCGAGCGCCGCATCCTCCAGCGCATCCACAAGCGCACCATCGGCCAGCTCCGCAAGCAAATCCAGCCCGTCCCGCCTGCCGCCTACATGCGTTTCCTCCTCGACTGGCAACACCTCGGCCCCCAGCGCCAGCTCACCGGCGAGTCTGGTCTGCTCGAAGCCCTCCGCGCACTCCAGGGCTACGAGGCCCCCGCCATCGAATGGGAGCGCACCATCCTCCCCGCCCGCGTCGCCAACTACGATCCCCGCTGGCTCGATACCCTCTGCCTCACAGGCGTCATCGGCTGGGGCCGCATCTCGCCCCATCCCGCATTCCAATCTCCCGAATCCGGTGGCCCACGCCGCGTCATCCCCACCTCCATGGCGCCCATCACCTTCTTCCTCCGCGAAGAAGCCCACTGGATGGACCGCTGCCTCGCCGCCCGCCGGATTCCCGAGAGCCACCTCACCGCCTGCCTCAGCCCGCTCGCCAACCGCCTCCGCTCGCTCCTCACCGATCGCGGTGCGCTCTTCGCCGCCGACCTCGCCCGCCAACTCGCCGCACCGCCCGATGAAATCTCCCGCGCCATCTGGGAGCTCGTCGCCGCCGGCCTCGTCACCGCCGACGGCTTCGACGCCCTCCGCGCCCTCATCGACCCACGCCGCAAGCAGGCCTTTACAGCTCCAAACAGTCGCAACGCCCGCACCCCGCGCAACGCCGCCGGCCGCTGGAGCCTCCTGGCCCATCAAATCGAATCAGCCCAAACCAACCCCACCACCCCCGAAAACTCCGCCCAGACCTACGACCATCAACTCGAATCCGCCTGCCTCATGCTCCTCCACCGCTACGGCATCGTCTTCCGCGACCTCGCCGCCAACGAAACCTCCCTGCCCCGCTGGCGCGAGCTCCACGGACTCTTCCGCCGCCTCGAAGATCGTGGCCTCGTCCTCGGCGGCCGCTTCGTTTCCGGTTTCTCCGGCGAGCAGTTCGCCCTGCCCCACGCCGTCGAATCCCTCCGCGCCTGCCGCAACCGCCCGCTCGCCTCCATGCCGCCCCTCACCGTCGCCGCCGCCGACCCCGTCAACCTCATCGGTATCATCCTCCCCGGCGAACGCACCACCGCCATCCCCGGCCGCACCGTCACATTCCCCCCGCCCAATCTTCCGCCCGACCAAAATCCCACCACCACCCCGCTTTCCTCAACCCTGCTTCCCCTGCAACAATCCACGCAGGATAACAATCTCCATGCCTGAACCAACCGCCAATCCAGCCCAGCCCCTCGTTGAGGGTCGCGACTATTACATGGACGGGCCATATCTCGTCTTCACCCGTGAATATCACCTCCAACGCGGCTCCTGCTGCCAATCCGGCTGCCGCCACTGCCCCTGGAATTACAAAAAATCCGCACGATCCCCATCCGAACCAGCCTCATCCCGCTCCTGAAATCCGGCAACCCCGTCATCTCAACCACTTCCGGCAATCACCCGGTTCTGTTTCTGTCACCCCAATTCCCCGCATTCCTGCTCTTTCCGCATCTCCCACAGGGTTAAAATAAGAATTGGCGTAAAGTCACCTGAAGCGTCCAACCGGTTTTTTTGTGCCTGCGCAAAGCTCTTGATGCAAATAGGCACTCTCCGGCGTCTAAATAGGTGATAGTGAGTCATCAGCAGGCACCCGTCAGCGGGAAAGCCCGCTGATTCGTCTCCCTGGTAGTGCGTGAGAAGAGAGGAAACACGTGAATTCAACCGTAAAAACAATCCTTTTCTGGGTCGTCATCGGAGCATGCTGCCTGTTGCTCTGGCAGGTCTTCCAGAAAAGCAGTAACATGGGCAAATCGCAGGACATCTCTTTTTCTCAGTTCCTGAACGATGCCAACCAGGGCCAGATCCACGACGTCACCGTTGTTGGCGGCGACGTTCACGGACATCTCCGTCAGGGCAACGCTGCGTTTCAAACCACCGTACCCACCAATTACCCGCAGCTCTATGACATTCTCGACAAAAACCACGTCGCGGTCACCGTCAAGGACAACTCCGGCAACATGTGGTGGAGCATTCTCATTCAGCTCTCGCCCTTTGCGATTCTCATACTCCTCTGGTTCTTCATGATCCGCCAGATGCAGTCCGGCGGAAACAAAGCTCTCTCCTTCGGTAAAAGCCGCGCACGCCTGCTCTCCATGCAGCAGAAAAAAATCACGTTTAAAGACGTAGCTGGCGTAGATGAAGCCAAGGAAGAGCTTCAGGAAATCATCGAATTCCTCCGCGAAGCTCAGAAGTTCCAGAAGCTCGGCGGACGCATCCCCAAGGGCGTCCTGCTCGTCGGACCTCCGGGAACCGGCAAGACCCTCCTCGCCCGCGCCGTTGCCGGCGAGGCCAACGTGCCATTCTTCTCCATCTCCGGCTCTGACTTTGTCGAAATGTTCGTCGGCGTCGGCGCCAGCCGCGTCCGCGACCTCTTCGAGCAGGGCAAGAAAAACGCGCCCTGCATCATCTTCATCGACGAAATCGACGCCGTCGGCCGTCATCGTGGCGCAGGCCTCGGCGGCGGACACGACGAGCGCGAGCAGACCCTCAATCAGCTCCTCGTCGAAATGGACGGTTTCGAAGCCAATGACGGAGTCATCCTCGTCGCCGCCACCAACCGCCCGGACGTTCTCGACCCCGCGCTGCTTCGCCCCGGCCGTTTTGATCGCCGCGTCGTCGTCGGCCGTCCAGATGTCCGTGGCCGCGAAGAAATCCTCCGCGTACACGCCAAAAAAGTCCCCGTCGCCGACGACGTTGACCTTCGAGTCCTCGCTCGCGGCACACCCGGCTTCTCCGGCGCAGACCTCGCCAACATGGTCAACGAGGGCGCGCTCAACGCCGCCCGAGCAAACCGCAAAGTGGTCACCATGCAGGACTTCGAAGCCGCCAAGGACAAGGTCCTCATGGGCGCCGAGCGCCGCTCCATGCTCCTCACCGACGAGGAAAAGAAAAACACGGCCTACCACGAGTCCGGCCACGCCGTCGTCGCCGCCATGCGCCAGCATGCTGACCCACTCCATAAGGTCACCATCATCCCGCGCGGCATGGCCCTCGGCCTCACCATGCAGCTTCCTGAAGAAGACAAGTACACCGTCACCAAGGACTACCTGGAGACCCAGCTTGCCATTCTCATGGGTGGTCGCATCGCCGAGGAAATCTTCCTCAAGCACATGACCACCGGCGCCGGCAACGACATCGAGCGCGCCACCGACCTCGCACGCAAAATGGTCTGCGAGTACGGCATGAGCCGCCTCGGCCCGCTCACCTTCGGCAAAAAGGACGAGCAAATCTTCCTTGGCCGCGAAATCGCGCAACACCGCGACTTCTCCGAGGAAACCGCCCGACAGATCGACGCCGAGGTCCGCCACCTGGTCGACGAAGCCTACCGCTCCGCCTACCAGATCATCAACGAGCATCACCCCATCATGCACAAGATGGCCACCGCGCTCCTCGAGCGCGAAACCATCGACGCAGAAGAGATACGCATGATCGTTGAAGGCAAGGATCTCCCGCCCGTCAAGCCCTCCGGCGGTAACGGCTCGGCAACGGCAGACACCACCCAGGTGCTCAGGCCCGCGCCCGACCGCAACACCGGAAGCCTCCCCGAAGGCAGCCCCTCACCGGCGTAAATTCATCTTCCAATCGGCTCAGGGGGGAGTGGATGGCCACTCTCCCCTGCCACACCGACGGGCGCAACCCAGAAGCTGTCGCCCCGGAACTTGCGCTGGAACACACTGGCCACTGCACTCATGGTTTCATACACAGACGGCCATAGAGTTTCAGCAACAGAGCCATGACTCGTTTGCCCTCGCTCGCTTTGCGGTAAGCTAAGCTGGCCTCGGCTGACTTCTCGCTCCGGTTCGTCACCGTCTCCCGTTCAGGCACAACGCGAAATCTCCCCAGGTAAGAACTCACTCTTTCGATGCACGGCCTCCGGGTTTAAGCCGCCTCACCCTGGTCGCAAGAGCTTCGCGGTCTCTGGCCTGCTCGCCGCCGCCTTATATCTGGTTCTTGTTCATCGGCCCGCAGCTTCGCTCCGCGCTTCCTTCCCACACTCGGCCACCCTCATGCGGTTCCGTTTCGCGCATTCGATGTGGAGGGTTTGGATAGCGAATCTGGCGATGGAGACGAGAATCTGGTCTGCAGATTTTGGCCTGCCCGGTAGTTATTACCAGCGAGATAGTTAGTGTAGCGCTGATGTGAAGTATATTCAGGCTCATCTGCGGCACGCGAAGGCGGACACGACGGAGCGTGTGGCCCATATGTCAAAGCAGTAGAAAATGAGGGTGCCCCATATCTCGAAAAGACATGGGGTAAAAGCTGGCGGACCGATAAACCCAAGTTCCAACAACAAAAACCGGGTCAGGATGCTTCCATGCCGAACGCCCTCATCCGGTACCAGCAAACCGGCAACCTGCACTTCGTAACCTTCAGCGTCCAGCTAAGCATCTTGTTCTTCCCACTGCTTCAAACGCCACCAGCAGGTCGCCGGAGATGGATATTTGTCCGGAAGAAATCGCCACGCCGCCCCGGTCCACAACACCCAAATGATGCCTTCCAGGCAGGCCCGGGCCGACGCCGACGGCCGGCACAGCCTATCGCGGCGACGTTCAGGCTCAGGTACAGCGGCTCAATCAGAGACCACTGTGCATACGTCAACAGTTCAAATCGACGCTTGCTCTCCCAACCAGTAAGCCAACTCGGATCTGCATCAAAAAGTATCTACCTTCAAGCCGAACCTCTTTATGAAACAGCGCCAAGAAATGCTGCATACGATATGGGCCGGATCAGTAAGTCAATAAGAGTCTGGAGCCGAATCACTGCTCCAGCCATTGCTGGTAACCTTTGTTGCCGGCCTCTCCTTTGCTCGACAAGACCATTCTTTTAAAACGACAATGCCTCAGGTCGCATGGAAGAGGATGGAGCAAGCATTATGCAAAACAAACGACTGGACTCACTTCTAGCAAACCTTGAGGCGCTGCTTCCGGCGTTAGAGGCGGCATACAAGGACATCCACGCTCATCCGGAATTGTCGATGCAGGAAACACGCACGGCGCGCATTGCCGAGGCTCACCTGAAATCGCTTGGGTTGGAGGTAACCGCGGAGGTCGGCAAAACAGGCGTGGTCGGCCTGCTGCGGAACGGTAATGGCCCGACGGTGATGCTGCGTGCCGATATGGATGCCTTGCCGATTCTGGAATCAACCGGCCTCGACTATGCGAGCAAGGTTGTCGGCATAGGTCCCGATGGAGCGGAGGCGCCTGTGGCGCACTCCTGCGGACACGATATGCATGTTGCTTGCTTGATGGGAGCTGCGAGTTTATTCGCCAGGGCTCGCGAAGCCTGGGCCGGCACGTTGATGGTGGTGTTTCAGCCAGGCGAGGAGATAGGTGAAGGAGCGCAGGCCATGATTGACGACGGCCTGTTCGAGAGATTCCCAAAGCCAGACGTGGTGCTGGGTCAGCACGTGATGAGCCTGCCTTCCGGCAATATCGACTGGAGAGACGGAGTGGTGACTTCCGCAGCCGACAGCCTGCAGATTCGGATGTTCGGGCGCGGGGCGCATGGCTCCATGCCGGAGGCCAGCATAGACCCTGTGGTGATGGCCGCTTCGACGGTTTTGCGGCTGCAGACAATTGTGTCGCGCGAAGTTGCGCCAACCGATAGCGCAGTCCTCACCATCGGAGCGTTGCAGGCTGGGACCAAGGAGAATGTGATTCCGGATGAGGCAGTCATCAAGCTGAACCTGCGCACTTTTGACGAAGGTGTCCGGAAGCGTGCTCTGGAATCGATTACGCGTATCGTGAATGCGGAGGCTCAGGCCGCGGGTGCTCCAAGAGCGCCAGAGATTACTCCGCTCGATCAGTACTCCTTGGTGAGGAACGATCCGGTTGCGACGAAGAGAGTTGTGGATGCATTTCGTAAGGCCTTCCCGGAGGGCTCCATCGAGCAGACCAGACCAACGATGGCAAGCGAGGATTTCGGCTGCTTCGGTGCCCAGTGGCACGCTCCGTCTGTGTACTGGTTTATCGGCGGAGCTGATCCTGAGACGTATGCGAAGGCAAAGCAAGAGGGCAAGCTGAATGCTTTACCTACGAATCACAATCCGCGCTTTGCGCCGGTGCTGCATCCTACATTGGAAACAGGAGTCAAAGCCCTGGTGGTGGCGGCACACGCATGGATGGCAGCATGAGCAACGTACTGGCGGAAGGACACCACCTGCTGGGGACATTTGCCTTTGCACTCGACGTGATCGGCACATTTGTTTTTGCCTTGAGTGGGGCAGTTGCTGGAGTGAAGCACCGGTTTGACTTATTCGGACTGATGGTTCTGGCATTCGTTACCGGCAACGCAGGAGGAATCACCCGCGATCTGCTGATTGGAGCAGTGCCGCCCGCCGCGCTCGTGCATCTGGAGTATCTGTGGATTTCCATCTTGGCCGCGCTGGTTGTCTTTCTCTGGAGCCGCAGGATCAACGTGCAGGGCAAGCTGATTTTAAGCCTTGACGCTGCCGGCCTTGCGTTGTTTGCCGTGACCGGGACGCAAAAGGCGCTGGCTGCCGGGCTGAACCCGGTGATGGCTGCGCTGCTAGGCATGCTGACGGGGATCGGCGGCGGAATGATTCGCGACGTGCTCGTCAATCAAACGCCGTTTGTTCTTCAGTCAGACCTTTACGCTGTTGCCGCGCTGGCGGCGGGCGCCGCCGTCGTTACAGGAAACTGGCTGCACCTGCCACCTTATGCCGGAATGCTCACCGGCGTGGTGCTCTGCCTCGGGCTTCGTATGATGGCCATCTTCCGAGGCTGGCACCTTCCCGTGGCAAAGCTGTCCTAGGTTGTATGGCACGGGGTGTTCCCCGTGCCACCGCAGCGATCAGGCCACTTCGGGTTTCGCGGTAAAAAGCTCTTTGAAACTCTTGCGGTACTGCACGAAGACCAGAATCCACAACACGCAGGCGACCAGCGCCGGAGGAATCGTGGCTGGCGACATTGTCAAGTGAAAGGCAAGGATGTTGTACAGCTCCGCCGCGAGCAATGCAAGCGCCAGCGGCACAAAGAATCCGGAGAGCAGCAACAACCCGGCCAGCAGTTGCACCGCGAAAAAGAATGCGGCGAAGTGAGAAGCAAAGATGACGGTAAAGAACTGCAAGGCCAGCGGATTTGTCGGCGGCGGCTGGTGGATGAAGTTCAAAAATCCGTTGAGACCAAAGACCGTGAACATCAGGCCAAGCAGATATCGCGCGATGATGGGAGCTATCTTCATGGGAGTGTTTTCCTTCAGAGAATGTGTGCGTGCGTTTGCACGGCTTGGAGATGAGGAGCAAGGAACACGTCGCGATCCTCTCCGTAGTTGAGTGCCGCTGTTCCGCCTGCTGTGAGGAAGGTGGTATCCGTGACACCGAGAAAGGCAAAAACCGAGTGCAGGTAGGGCTCTACAAAGTTGAATGAGGCCATTTGTGTCTGCGGATCGTACTTGCCGCCGGTCGCGATGATGAATGTCGCCTTTTTGCCGGTGAGTAGCCCCTTCGGCTTGCCGTCCACGTAGGCAAAGGTCCTGCCGGCGCGCGCGATCTGGTCAATCCAGAGCTTCATCGCCGACGGCACACCAAAGTTGTGCATCGGTACGCCGAAGACGTATTCGTCGGCCTGCTCCAATTCCGCAAGCAGCGTATCGGATTGCTTGAGCAGGTCATTTTGCTGTGGGGTGCGCGCATTTTCCGGTGTGTAGGCGGCAGCGACCCATTCAGCAGTAATTGGCAGGATCGTGGTGGCGTTTAGGTCGCGTTCGACCACCGTTCCACCGGGATGAGCAGACTTCCACTCGGTGACAAAAGCACTGGTCAGCTGGCGCGAGACAGATTTGTCGTACTGGGGACTGGAATCGATGTGAAGAAGCGTGGGCATGGTAAGAAACCTCTTATGCAACAATTGATTATTAAACTACAAATGTTGATTCAAAATAAATCGACAAATATTGTTTAAGCATCTTATGTAGAGAACAGCTATGCTCCAAGATGTGAATACAAAGGCGATCCACTCCAGCGATGCCACCGAGACGACAGACCCGCGCATTCTTCGCAGCCGCGCCATGCTCATGGATGCTCTCTTCACGTTGCTGAATCGAAAGGAGTTCGATGATATTTCGATTCAGGAGATTGCCGACGAGGCCGGTCTGAACCGGGCGACTTTCTACTTGCATTACGCGGACAAGAATGCTCTGCTCCAGGCGTTGACCGCTGCCCGCTTCCGGGAGCTGATTGGGCGCCGTGGGCTTTCCTTTTCCAATTGCGACAGTGCGTTGCGCGCCATCGCGCTGGGCGTTTGCGACTATCTGGCGGAGAGCACAGGCTGCCCCACCCAACTGACAAAGTTGCCGCTGGAGCGGTCGATTGTCCCGGTGGTCGAGAACATCTTTCGTGAGGGAGCAGGACGCCACGAGATGCAACCCGGTGTCGATGCGGAACTGCTGGCGACGACGGCCGCCTGGGCTATCTTTGGAGCTGCGCGCTGGTGGTACCAGGCACCAGACAGGATTCCTGCCGAAGAGATGGCTGCCAGAATTGAGGCTATTGTGAAACCGATCTTCGTGAACGCAGTGGCTCCGGGGGCGTAATCGGCGCCTGTTCAGCTCGCAGAACGGTCCGGAGAATCGCGTTATACTTGGGCCTTGCTGTCATGACTGCGTGTACCCATCTCGACACCATTTCGATCACGACGACTGACAAGCACGTCTGCGACGAGTGCGTAAAGATGGGCGAAACCTGGGTGCATCTGCGGCTGTGCCTGCAATGCGGCCACGTCGGCTGTTGCGATTCCTCGAAAAACAAGCACGCAACCAAACACTTCCGCGCGACCCAGCACCCTCTTGTGCGCTCCATCGAGCCCGGGGAGCGCTGGGTGTGGTGTTATTCCGATGAAGTTTCCCCCGGAGAGATTCATCGAGACAAGTTTTTCGCGGACTAGGGTCTATCCACATTCAGGCATTGCTGGATGAGATGAACTGCATGCCACTAACACCTAATATGATGAAAGGAGCATTGCAGCTCGCTTCTGTCCTGCTTTTTGCGTGGAGGACATTGCAATCGGTCTCGCAGCCGGGCCATTTTCTTGAGACCTTCAACCTGGAAAAATGCGCTTCGTTTGCGGGGTTGCGAGAGTTTGGTTGCTACCTGTGGTTCATGCACAAGGAAGGCTGTTTGCGCGTATTTGCCTGATCGAATGAAGGGCTTTATCCCACTTTTCGTGTTGTTGATGTGCTCGTGTTCTGGACCGAGTTGCATCGCCCAAAAGCTTCCCGCGGCTCCGGATAGCCTTTGGCAGGCCCCGGCGAAAGCAAAGCTCAACCTCAAACTTCCGCCGCCTCCGCTGCAGACCTATTCCGTTCCGAGCGAAAAAGCGTATACGCTGGGCGATTTGATTGATCTGGCGGAGCAGCATAATCCCGCAACACGCTTTGCATGGCAGCGGGCCAAGGCGCGCGCTGCGCGGCTTGGCATTGCGCGCTCTGAGTGGTATCCGACCATTGCCGCGCTGGCCGTTGCAAGTACGGCGCGTGCGCGCGTGCTGCTGAATTCGACTTTTTACCGGCAGACGTACGGAAACTTCTCGCCGGAGCTGCATGCCGAATATCTTGTGCTGGATTTTGGCGGGCGCAGCGGAGCGATCGATGCAGCCAGATGGAATCTGCTAGCCTCGGACCTGAACTTCAACGACACGCACCGGCGCATTATTTTCCAGGTGATGTCTGCGTACTATCAGTTGCTGAATGCGGAAGGCTTGCGGCAGGCTGCCGAGGTGAGCCTGAGGAACGCGCGGGCCGTCGAGGCCGATGTGCAGGATCGGCTGAAGCATGGGCTGGCGACTAAGCCTGACTTTCTAGAGGCGCAGGCGTCGAGAGCGCAGGCCGAGTACGACCTGCAGGCTGCGGTTGGCGCCGAGCAGATAGCGCACGGAAACCTGGCCGCGGTGCTGGACCTGCCCGCCGACACGCCGTTTGAAGTGCAGAACGTGGGTACGCTGCATGTGCCGACGAAACTGGCCGACTCCGTGCAGGCAGAGACGCAGCGCGCGCTCAAGCAGCGGCCCGATTTGACTGCACTATTGGCCAAGGTAAAAGCGGCTAACGCAACCATCCGGCATCAGCGCTCGGCCTACTTTCCAACCCTCAGCCTGGGCGGTGACGCAGGTGAGACGCGGCAATACGGCCAGCAGAATCTGCTGCCGCCAGGCTATGCAGGCGGTGAGACATGGGATGCCAGCCTGAGCCTGAAGTGGACGCTGTTTGATGGCGGCTTGCGGCGGAATGAAGTGGCACAGGCAAAGGCAAAACGGGCCGCAACGGAGGCGCAGATTGATACGCTGCGCGACCAGATTGCCAACGAGGTATGGGCCGCGCACATCGATGTGGAGACGGCGCTGCGACAGCGGCAGGCGGCGCTGGCGCTGATGGAGTCTGCCGAGCAGTCGTACGAAGCAGCGCGAGACTCCTATAACTATGGAGTGCGGAATATTGTGGATGTGATCAGCGCGCAAAAGGCGCTCGCGCGGGCACAGGCCGAAGACGTAACGGCGCGGACGGAGCTTTTGCTGCAGACGGCGAAGCTCGCCTTCCAGACCGGAGACCTGATTGCATCGCAGCCAGCCAAGGCGGGACACTGAATGAACCGGATGAGAAGATTTTCGCGATTGGCAAGGCGGCGCACCTGGTGCGGCGCGGTTGCGCTGGCCGTATTGTTACCGATGATGGGATGCAGTCACTCACCGGACTTCAACATTCTGGGTTCTTACTTCCCCGCCTGGCTGTTGTGCATTACGGCGGGGATCGTGCTGACTTCGCTGATTTACTGGGTGCTGCAGCGGCTGCACCTGGAGAACGAAGTGCAGCCTTCGATTGTGGCATATCCGTGCATGGCGGCGCTGCTGGCGTTTACGTTATGGCTGATATTTTTCAGCCGTTGAGAGGACTCGATGTTATCTGACTTATCTTCGAATGCGCGGCGCGCAATAGGACGGAGCATCAGCATAGCGGCGATTGCAGGCGCGCTGATTACCGGCCTGATCGTGGTGCGGCAGATCATCGTGAATCCGCGAACGGATGATGCCGAGGTCTTCGCCAACTTTATTGGAGTGGCGCCGCTGGTGAATGGCCCCATCACGCACCTGTATGTGCAAGATAACCAGTACGTGAAGCAGGGGCAGTTGATGGTGGAGGTGGACCCGCGCCCTTACGCCTACGCATTGAAGCTGGCGAGGTCGGAGCGCTCGGCACTGAAGGGCAACATTGTCGATGAGGGCCGCAGGATTGCATCCGCAAGCAGCGCGGTGAATGTAGCCGAAGCGGGAGTCGAGAGCGCGAAGGCGAGCCTCGCACACGCCATATCCTCAGTGCAGGAAGCAAAGGCCGGAGTGGCCAATGCAAAGGCGCAGGTGCTGATGAACCGCGCGGAATTGAAGTATGCCTCCGATAACCTGCACCGCATTCAGCCGCTGCTGGCAAAGCAGTTTGTGACCGTGGACCAGGTAGACCAGGCGCAGACGCTGGTTGCCTCCCGTAACCAGGCATACCAGGCGTCGCTGGCCCAGCAGGCATTGGCAGAGGCTCACCTCGCCTCGTCACTCGCCTTGCAGCAGCAGGCCGAGGCAGCCCTGCAACAGAGCCGCGCGCAGGTGAAGCAGGCGTCTCATGCGGTGTTGACGCTGGAACCGCTGCTGGCGCAACGAAGCGGCAAAACCTCGGCCATTCAGAACGCCGAGTACTATCTGAAAAACTGCAGCATCACAGCGCCCTTTGACGGCCGCGTAACGAACCTCACCATCTCAAAAGGTGAGTATGCGCATGCCGGTCAGCAAATATTTACGCTTATTGACACACGCACCTGGTGGGTGCTCGCCAACTTCCGCGAGACGCAGCTTGCGCATATCCGGCCCGGCATGAAGGCGGATGTGTACATCATGTCGCGCCCTGACTTGCGACTGCATGGCGTGGTGGATAGCGTGGGCTTTGGCGTGACTCCGGATGCGGACATTATCGGAAAGCTAGCCAAAGGCCTGCCGGATGTGCAGCGAACGTTGAACTGGGTCCACCTGGCTTCGAGATTTCCTGTGCGCATTCGAATTCTCGATGGTCCAAAGCAGGATTTCCGGCTGGGTGAGTCTGCCGTCGTCGTGGTTCACGGCGCACTGGGCAATTACAAGAGCACGAGATAGCGCATGGCTACGGCGACCGTTCCGCGCACGGATACACGAAGTTTTGCGGCGTGGTTTTGGGACTTTCTGCGCAGCGAGATGGCGCCTTATCCCGGGCGCGGGTTGCTGGTGGCGCGCATGGTAATTTCCGCAACCATCACCATGATCCTGATCATGACGTTCCGCATTCCAGGCGGCGCGGTGGGGCCACTGTACGCGTTCATCATCTCCCGCGAAAATCTCGTTTCAAGCTTCAAGTCCGTGCTGCACGTGAGCCTTGCATTTGCAGCGTGCGCGCTTTTTGTGCCCATTGGCGGACGGATGTTCGGCTCAATTCCGATTACGCATTTCTTCTGGGAAGCGGCCAGCATTTTCCTGATCTTTTTCCTGATTCGTACGCTGGAGAATTACACCATCGCCAGCGGCCTGGGACTCATTGGAACTACGGTTCTGGCGATCTGGTACTTGCCGGGACCGGCGGAGCACAATGTGGAGCTGACCCTGTGGAGCGTGCTAGCACCCGCGATTGGCGCGGCTGTGACCATTACCGTGGAGGCGATCTTCCACGCGTTCCAAAAGCAGGATGAGCTGACCATGGGCATCAACCACCGGCTGAAGACGATTGAAGACACGCTGCTCTGTCTTGCAAAATCCGAAGTGGTTCCAGCGAATTTGCACCGCAAGATTACCCAGGAGGCCATGGTAGGTGTCGGCGGTCTGAGGCAATTTGTAACGCGCTCGAACCATACGCGTCTTTACCGCGCACAGATGAACGCCATCGTTTCGTTGACGGGGCGTTCGGTCGACTTTGCCGCGGCGCTGGTCCATACGTCTCCTGAGCTTGCGCCGGAAGACAGAGAGATTGCCGGCAAAATGGCCTGGCAGTTGGTCTCCATACAACAGTGCCTGAGGCGGGAGTGTGAGCCGCCGACGCTGCAGTGGGTGGCCACTGCTTCCACGATGCCGCTGCTGCGCGAGTTGGAAGAGATGTTCTCGCTGATCCCGAAGGTGCTCGAAGGGTCTGCATCGCTTGAAGAGTTCGAGGCATTTACCGATCGCGCGCAGCCGCAATTCAGTCTCTTCGTGCGCGATGCCTTCCAGAATCCTGACCACATTCGCTATGCGTTGAGCGGGTGCCTGGCTGGGATGCTGTGCTACGTTACCTATGTGGCGCTGAGTTGGCCTGGACTGGCGACATCGGTCACCACCTGCGCGCTCACCGCGCTCTCCAATATTGGTTCTTCCCGCCAGCGGCAACTGCTGCGCATCGCCGGCGCTGTGATTGGCGGTTTCGTATTCGGAATGGGTGCGCAGGTCATCGTGCTGCCGTGGCTGAACGACATTACAGGGTTTACGATTCTCTTCGCCACCGTGACTGCGATTGCAGCATGGATCGGTACTTCCAGCACGCGACTCTCCTACTGCGGACTGCAGATTGCGCTGGCCTTCTACCTGATTAACATCAATGAATTTCATATTCAGCTTTCGCTTTCGATTGCTCGGGATCGCGCGCTCGGTGTGCTGCTGGGCATTTTCATGATGTGGCTGGTATTTGAACGGCTGCACCCCAAGAAGGCCGTCAACCAGATGGTGGAGACCTTCGCGGATAATCTCGGGTTGCTCGCAACGCTGAGCGGATTCGCACTGACAGGCCCGGATGCTAATGCCATCACGCGCGTGCGCAGGCTGCGTGCGCGCATCACAGGTAACTTTGCCTCGGTCAATGCGCAGGCCGACGCTGTGCCGTTTGAGATTGGCCCCCTGCGCAACCAGCACATGGCTGCGCGGGACCGCATTCGCCGCTGGCAGGCTGCGCTGCGAACGTTCTTCCTGCTGGAACTGGCGCTGCTGCAATACACGGCGTTTGCCATGGCGAGCACTTTGACGGAAAAGACATTGTGCGACATTGAGGAGTTTGACGCCGCATGCACGCAGAGGCTGGAGGCAATGGCGACTTACCTGAGGACGCAGCGGGAGACAGGACAGGCGACGGCAGCATTGACGACGGAGAATCCGCTTCCGGCATCCACCTGGCCGGCATGGATGAGCACGGGCAGCGAAGAGGAAAAACAGCGAGGCATATTGCCGCTGGTGCATCAGTTGGCCAGAATTCTGGATCGCCTGTGGGACGAAATGCGCGCAGCCCCACTGTACGCGGTGGAATAGAGCAGGCTATAGACACTGACAAAGCAAGACCGGGTGAACAGCACATCGCACCAGACTGACGATGCGCATGTACTGCGAATCCGTGATTTCCGCCCGTTATCGCTTTATGTAATCCCGTAACCTGCATGCTATGGGTTATCGTTTTCTGATAAGTGCGCGAACGGACAGGGACAACCACATTGAGGCCGCAAGCCCGTGATGGTGGTTCTGATTGGCAAGGATATGCCCTGCCCCATACAGTTCGATCTGCTTCCAAATTCTCTTTCTTGTGCTGCTTGCGACCGCGCCGCTGGGTGCTGAGCCACTGGCTTCTCATTGCGTTCCCTTGACCGGATGGATTCGCACGGCAAGCGGTAACCCGATTGCCGGCACCCGCGTCTGTATCACCGTGCGGCCCGAAAACATGGCTGCCATCTGCGCTCGCTCCGGACGCGATGGGCATTTTTCGATTCCGGATATCGTGCCTGGCAATCAGGCCACCACGTTTGCCTTACCGGGAAGACCAAAGCCCATTTCTCAAGTAGTGGATGTCGCCGGCAGGCCAATCCGGATCGTCGTCTCCGTACCGGACACGTTGGTAGTCACGCCGCTTAACCCCGCCGAGAGCGAATTGCCGCTGAACAGACGCGACTTCAGCACGCGCTTGCTGCTGGCCGTCGAAAACATGACCGATGTGAATGGTTCCATCAACTTTACGGAGCAGTTCGCCATCAACGGACAGCGCGGCGTGGAGGCCGTCTTCGCCATGGACGGAGCGGACATTACCGATCCGGAGATGAGTGGCAGCACTTTCACCAACTTCAACATAGACGCGATTCAGTAGTTGCAGTCCAGCTCAGGCTTGATGCCCGCCGAGATAGGCCGCGGCGCGACGGGCTTTACCAACATCGTCACGCGCTCGGGCAAGAGCGGTTTGTACGGATCGTTCTTTGAGTTTCTGCGCAATTCCGCGCTGGATGCGCGCAACTACTTCGACCATCCATAGCGGAGCCGGGCCGGATTCCACCCTTTCGCAGAAATGAGTTTGGATTCATGAACGGCGGCCTGTCGTGCTGCCGCACCTCTATGACAGGCGCGGCCGGACATTTTATTTCGGGCAGTATCAGGGATTTCGGCAGGCGCTGGGCACAACGCAGGTGCTTGCAGTACAAACAGTCGCGGAGCGCGCAGGTCAGGACACGGTCACCTATTCCGATGGGACTACCGATACTCTGCAGGTTCCCGTGAATCCGGCCATCCACGCGGTTCTGGCGAAGTACCCGCTGCCGAATGACCCCGGGGGCGCGTACGGCGCGCGAACTTACGCAGCGCCGTCCATGGTGTACACAATCTCCGATCAGTTTTCCATTCGGATCGGTCAGAAGCTCGGCCCCAAAGGGCAGTTCCTCGGGCGATTCAACTTCGGCAATATGTTTGGTCCGACGACGAATCCCGATCAGACTCTACTAGACCCAAGCTACGGCGTGCAGTATCTCGACTGCGAAAGAAATGTCTTATTCACCTACACCCGCACCGTATCTCCGCGCTTCCTCTGGTCGTCGTCGCTGAGCATCACGCGGACCACGCCCACCCATACCACACCGAACCACACGCAACCGGCGCTGAAGTTCAGCGACGGACTCTTAGAATCTGTCCACAAACTGCTGGATGAATAGAGTGAGTTATATGCACAAGGGCGGGATATTTCTACTGTTGGATCATGTATCGGAGTGATCTGAGCGATAGCCAGTGGGCTCGATTGGAGCCATTGT
>JAKATU010000016.1 GCA_021818585.1 Acidobacteriota bacterium
CGGAGTGCGCGAAAGAATCGAGGCGGCAGGAGCCCAACTGCTTTACCTGCCGCCGTACTCGCCGGACTTGAACCCGATCGAAAAGGCCTGGGCCAAGCTCAAGCAACTGCTCCGCGCCGCCAAAGCGAGGACCAAAGAAGCCCTCGATCAGGCCATCACTCAGGTACTGCCGCTACTCACTGCCGAAGACGCCAAAGCTTGGTTCAGGCTCCCATTTCATGCTCTACAGAAATAGGAGACATGCTCTAAAGCGAACTCTGGTCTTCTCCGGAAGTTGCCCAACATTCCATGAAATACGCACCCGGACAAGCTTACCTCCTCCGCGGCGCACTTCCGGGTTATCACACGCTTCTGTATCACGCGCAGCAATTCGCGAAACGCCTCCGCGCCACAAGCAGCCGCCGCGCCCATCCGACGCTCTTCACCATTCACTCAGAGGAATATCGACTGTCCTGAGTCACTCAACAGGCTAAGTCTCAGATTGATTCCTCTAACTCTGCCTCATTTGTACCTGGGTAGTTTCTCTACACCAGATAGGTAATAATGCTCATTCCGCGGAACAAATTTCGCGCCGGATGCCCTGTTCATAGGGCCATTTCATGAAAACCCGAGACAAAGAAACCCGTCAGCTCTCAGCAACGTCTTATCAATTGGGCATAACATAAAATCAATCGCGCAGAACACAACTCATACCGCCCTGGGCCTGCGCAAAAGGAAAGAACTTATGGCTCGAAAACTTGTTTTGCTTGTTGAAGCCAGGCAGCCGGAAGGTCTGTCGGCGAGAAAAATGATCGTGGAAAGTCTCCATCATCGTGTCGTCATCGCGCACAACGGCAGTGAGGCACTCTCGCTCATCGAGCGCATTCATCCTGACGTTGTCCTGGTCCACAGCCACATCGAAGGCCAGTCCTGCGAAGAGATCACCTCGGAGATTCGCCGGCTTCATCCCCGGCTCGAAGTCGTCGCACTCGTTCCAGGTGCATCCTGCGCCTGTGGCCCGGTCACCACGCTCAACAGCATGGAACCGCAGGAACTCGTTCGCTTCTTCCAGTCAGCCGCAGGCTCACAGCAGGCCTAGCCTCAAACATTCGCCGCTTCCAGCTCCGCTCGCACCTTGCGCATCGTATCCATGTAATACGCAAGATTGTGCAGCGTATTCAACACTGCGGAAAGCGGCTCCTGCGCCGCCATCAGGTGACGCAGATAAGCCCGCGAGTAACGCCGGCAAACCATACACCCGCAATTCGGGTCCGCCGGCCCCTGGTCCTCGGCATACTTCCGGTTCTTGATGTTCAGCCGACCCTCCGAAGTAAACAGCAGCCCATGCCGCGCCGCCCGCGTCGGCAGCACGCAGTCCATCATGTCCACACCCATCCGCGCATACTCGGCAATCTCGTCCGGATACCCCACGCCCATCACGTATCGCGGCTTGTCCTTCGGCAGATAAGGCAGCGTCTCCGCAATCACCTCGCACGTGCGCTCCCTTGGCTCACCCACGCTCAGCCCGCCAATCGCGTAACCCGGAAAATCCATCTCTACCAGACGCTCCGCGCTCTCCCGCCGCAAATCCAGGTACATCCCACCCTGCACAATCCCAAACAGGTTCGGCGTCTGTCCTGCGAACCCTTCGCCCCACGGCCGTTCGAATTTGTGCGCGTCAAAGTGACGTTTACTCCGCTCCGCCCAACGCAGCGTCAAATCCAGCGACTGCCGTGCCCGCGCATACTCCGCCGGATACTCCGTGCACTCGTCAAACGCCATCGCGATGTCCGAGCCCAGCGCAATCTGCACATCCATCGAGTGCTCAGGCGAAAAGAAATGCAGCCCCCCATCCAGATGCGATCGGAACTGCACACCCTCTTCCGTCACCTTGCGCAGCTCGCTCAGGCTGAACACCTGGAACCCGCCCGAATCCGTCAGAATCGCCCGCTCCCAGCTCATGAAACGGTGCAATCCGCCCATCCGCCAAATCGCCTCATGCCCCGGCCGCAGATACAGGTGATAGGTATTCCCCAGCAGAATCCGCGCATCCAGCTCTTCTAGCAAATGCTGCGGAAACGCCTTCACCGTTGCAACCGTGCCCACCGGCATAAACACCGGCGTCTCCACGGCCGCGTGCGGCAGCGTCATCGTCGCCCGCCGTCCGCCCGTCTCCGCTGTTCGATGGATGTGAAATTCCAGTGACACTCAGCCGATTGTACTTTGCCCACCGCCAAAAGAGAGTATTTTCGCTGATGAGAAACCCGAAACAAAAACCGGCGTGGACGCTCTCTGAAAGAACGGCCACGCCAATCGCTGTTCAACAGATGCGGACTGCCTAAAAGACCAGCTTCACCGACAGTTGCAACTGCCGCGGCGTGTACGCAAACCCTGAGCTGTTCGAGTTGGTCACCTTCTCGTACTGAGGAATATAAGTACCGCCGCTGTTGATCGCGTTGAAGCATAACTGGTTCGCCCCGCACGTCGCCGAACTCGATGACCCAAAGTTATAAGCCGTCGTATTCATTGCCGTCACATTCTGGTGGTTGAACAGGTTAAAGGCCTCGCCCATAAATTCCAGGTAAGACTTCCCCTTGATCGCAATCTCCTTCGAGATGCGCAAATCCACCACTGCCGTATCGGGCATGCGCGCATAGTTGCGCTGCAAACCCGGCACACGCGCCGCACCGCCGGAGCCCGTCGCTCCGCCGCCAATGTAGTTCAGGTTTGTGCCATTCACGGTTACATAAGGATTTCCGCTCGTGCCCGCGGAATAAGGCAGCCCGTTCTGCACCTGCACATCCGGCGCAATCTTGTAACCATTCGTCAGGTAACCCAGCAGGCCGTGCTCATTCCACGGGCTCGTAAACACGCCGTTCACCACCAGCCGGTTCGGCACATTCTGGTTGGAGTTCCCATAGTCCAGTCGGATATTCGAAGGATCAAACAGCGCATTCGTTGTCGTTCCGGTCGTATTGTTTTCCCCATAATCCAGCGCGTGAGACCACGTATAGTTCGCATTGATCTCAACGTGGTTGGAGAAAGGATGGCTGTACGTCACCACCAGCCCCTCATAATTCGAGTTCACTCCGCTGAAGATATCCGTCTCCGCCCCGTAATAAGGATTCGGCCTTCCGCTGCTGGTCGCAATCACTCCGTTTGAAAGCGCAACCTTCGTCGTCGCAGCCTTCTCGTAAAAGTTCACCGGCAGCTTCGTGCCGTTCGGCAGCGGTCCCTTGCCGCTCGGATCATTCACCACATACGTCACCGTGACCGGCGTCGGCAGGTTCTGGTCCACAAAGTCCGGCAGCCTGCGCCCCCAGGCGCCTAGCCACGTAATGCCCACCACGTTGTGCGCTCCAAATTTCTGCTCCAGCGTCAGGTCGGCTTCGTCAATCTCAGGCAGCTTGAAGTTTGGGTCAAAGTACACCACGTTCGGTGGCGAACCAGCCGTGCCCGCGGTCGTCACCACCTGCGGAAACGCCGGCGCGCCTGCCGTGGAAGGGTTATAGCTGAACTGCAACTGCGCCAGCGGAGTTCCGTTCGGGTCCGTCGTCAAAACGCCCGTCTGCGCAATCGCGTTAAAGATCGTCGCGTTGATCACGCGCGCAAAAAACAGACCGTAACCCCCACGCAGCACCGTGTTGCCATTGCCATACGGCTCCCACGCAAACCCCACGCGCGGGCCCACGTTCGTCTTGTCCTTCGGCAGCACACCGGTCTGCGGAATGTTGTACGCGGCGTCCGCGTTATTCGTGTTCGGCAGTTGCGGATTCGGCGTCTGCTCATACTCCCATCGAATCCCCATCGTCAGGCTCAGCCGCGGATTCACCTTCCACTCGTCCTGCACAAACGTCGCGTAGTCCGTCGTGTCGATGTCAAAGCCCAGCGTGCCGAACCCCTGCGCATAGCTCGAATAATTCTTCGCCCGCGCCGCAAGCGAGCCGCCCGCCTGGCTCAGGTAGTAATCCGTAAAGTAGTCGTAAAGCTGCGAGTAAGAGAAAGCTCCATACTGGCTGCGCAGGTTTTCACTCAAATCATTCGTGTGAATCATCTGGTAACCGAACTTCAGGTCGTGGTTACCCCGGGTCCACTCCACCGTATCGTTAAACTGCCACGTCCGCTCGTCAGGATACGCCGGCCGGTTCAAAAAACTCGGCGTTCCAAACTCAAATCCGCCGTTGCCGCTGCTGATGTTCACTTCCGGCGGCACATTCCCAAACGGATTCGCATATCCGCCCGAGGTCTTGATCAGCGTCGCCTCTTCATAGGGCGTAGGCGTCTGGTTGAACTCGAACTCAAAGTCCCGCCCATACTGGTACAGCGCCTCGTTGCTCACATTATTTGTGATAAAAGAGTCCAGCCGGGCTATTCCCCAGTTATCGCGCACATAGTCATTGCCATAACTGGCCTTGCCATAATGCAGCGCGCCCGCGCCCGTCTGGATGCCGGCCGGCGAGTGCCAGTTCAAACGGTTGTACTCAAAGGACGCATGGTTCCTCGCATTGATCTGCCAGTCCAGCTTTGGAAAATAAATCATCTGCGAGCCGAACCGCGGCGCCTCGCCCAGCATCGTGTTCAAGCCCGCAATGCCCTTCGTGTAATCCGTGTAGGCCTGTGCGTAAGTCGTGGGCAATCCCGCGTTGGTCAGGTTGTTCGCAAGGCTGCAAACATCGGCGTCAATCGTGCTGTACCCCTTCTGCGCCGCAGCGGAGCAGCCGTTCGCCACCGTCGCGTCCGGCTGCGTATAGAAAAACGTGCTGCCCGGCGTCGAGACACCCGGAAAATCATGATAGAAACGGTCCACCGCAAGAAAGAAAAACAGCTTGTCCTTCAAAATAGGACCACCCACGCCAAACCCATACTGACGCCGCAAATCCGTCGGCTTGAACGGACCCGTCACAAACGCGCCCGTCGTCGGATCCTGAACCGTCAGCGTCGTAAAGTCGTTATACGCATTCCAAGCGCTATCGCGGTCGTAGTAATACACCTCGCCGTGGAAATGATTCGTGCCGCTCTTCGAAACTGCGTTCACCACCCCGCCCGCGGAAAATCCATACTCCACCGAGTAGTTCGACGTATTCACCTGGAACTCCTTCACCGCCGCCTTCGCCGTCGAGTAGCCGGCTCGCGTCCGCCCACGCTCTTCCGCATAAAACGCCTGGTTGTCGTCCGCGCCGTCAAACTCCACATTGTTCAGCAGCGTGCTCTGCCCGCGAAAACTCAACAGCCCATAGCCATTCGCATCATTCACCACGCCCGGCGTCAGCAGCGCATAAGAAGACCAGCGGTAGTTATTCACCGGCAAATTCGAAAGCTGATAACTCCCGATCACCTGCGACACCGTAGGTGTGCTCGTGTTCACCAGCGGAGCCGCGCCGGACACCGTCACCGTCTGCGCAGCCGTCCCCACTTCCATGCGCGCCTGCACCGTCGTCAGCAGGCCCACATTTACCGTTAAATTCTCTGACCGGTACGTCTGAAACCCCTTCGCCGTCACCGTAACCGTATATCGCCCCGGAAGCACATGCACCACCCGGAAATATCCCGAGTTATCCGTCTTTGCCGTCTGGGCCGCGTTCGTCTCATCGTTCCGGACATCGACCAGCGCCTGCGGAATCACCGCTCCGGAGCTGTCCGTCACCGTGCCGCCAATCGCACCATCCACCGCCGTTTGCGCCAGTCCCTGAGTGGCTCCCATAACCGCGCAAACCACCAACGCCACGACCGTCAAACTCCAAACTCGAACCCGCATGCAGACGCCTCCTCAAAATCGGTATTCACGTACACGCCCGCGCTCCTGCGGTCGCATACACGAAGTCTCATTCAAATAAAAAGAAAATGAATATCCGCCGGGCAGACATGGCCCGCCTCAATCGAATAGCCCGCACTGGCTAAGTAACTCGAATATGCAGCGACATTGTTACAAGAGAATAAACACAGCAGGGAACTGGCTCATTCTCGCATGAAACTGAATCCTGGCCGCGCCCAGCACCCGCCCGCCTAAAAAATCAGTTTCATGATCAACTCAACCTGCCGGTCCGTATACATTCTCGTGCTGTTCGTGTTCGTCACCGCGCCAAACGCCGCATGTCCCTTCGCCCCGTCCAGAAACGTGAGCTTGCCCGTCTCCGTGCTCGTCTTCACACCCGCCAGCGTATAACCCATCGTCTCAATATGAGTTACGTTGCGATGATTCAACACATTGCTGATGTCCGTCTGGAAGAGCATGTATGCGCGCCCGCCCAGCGAAAACCTCTTGCCCATCCGCAGGCTCGCGTTATACGTCCCCGGATACCGGAACGTATTCCGCCCGATCATAGGCAGCCACTTCCCGCCGCCAGACCCGTTCAGCCCGCCGCCCAGCCCGCTGATCGCCACGCCCACTCCCGTAATCACGCCCGGCAGCGGAATCTGCACACAGTTGCTGCCCGCCTGCAACCACTCCTCGTACGAGCAGCTCATGCTTGGCACCGTGCTCGAAACCCGCATCGTATAAGGCCGCCCGCTGCGCACGCTACCCGTCATTCCCATCGTGTAACCGTCCACCAGCTCCCCCAGCCATCCGGTCGCATGCCATGGCTCATGCAGCACTACCCCGCCGCGCAGTTGGTCGCGAATGTCCAGGTTCGAGGTCCCATGCTCCAGCGCCAGGTTTCCGGGATCCAGCACATTAAAGCGCCCCCGGTAGGCCTGCGCATACGGATTGTCATCTACCGAATGCGCATAGCGGTAGCCCAGCGTCACCGCCATCGCATGCGGAAGCCGTCCCACCAGCGAAAACCCACCGCCTGGTAGCGCGCATTCACATTGCTCTCCATCGCCGCCATCTGCTGGTAATTCGGATTCAGCCGCTGATAGTAAAACTTCGACGTATACGTCTGCGCCAATGGCCCCACCTTGTCAGGGTCATTCACCGTATAGGTAATCTGCCCCACGTTGGTCAGGTCAATATTCTGGTCCACAATGCGCGGCAACTGGCTCGCAAAGCTTCCCCAGTAATCCAGCGTCAATTGCATATGCCGCCCCAGTGACTGCTCCAGCGAAACCTGCGCCTGCTCCGCCTTCGGATGCTGAAATCCCTTCGCGAAATAAGTCACATCCGGCTTCACCTGCAAATCCGGGTGCGCGCTAAAGATGTAAGGAAACGTCGGCGCGCCCACATCCAGCGGCTTGAACAGGTAAATCCTCTGCGCGTTCACTGAGCCCGTCTGCGTCAACGCCGCCAACACGCTCGTGTTCGGAATCCTTCCATAAAAAATCCCAAATCCCGCCCGCAGCACCGTCGTCCACCCCACTCGCTCTCGGCTCCACGGCAGCTCCCACGCAACCCCTACCCGCGGGCTCAGATTCCCAGCCGAAGGCAACACCGCCGTCTGCGGAATATCCGGATTCAGCAACGTCGCATTCGGCGTCGGCAGCTTCTCATAGTCGTACCGTGCGCCCGCCGCCAGCGTCAGGCTCGGCAGCAGCTTCAGCGTATCCGTCGCAAACCCTGCATAGTCCGCCGTATCAAAGGTAAAATCCGTCGGCCCCGTCGTCTGCCGAAAGGTCGACCAGCATGGCAAATTCCCCGCTCCCGTCGTCGAAGCGTCGCAGTGGTCCGGCGAAAGCAGATCCGCCACAAAATCCTCTTTTCTCGAATACGTATAGTCGCCCGTCACATACGTCAGCCCGCTCGTATGGTCCTTCACGTAATCCAGCGCATAACCCACGTCCACCTGGTTGCGCCCGTGTACCCACGTCAGCGTATCCGCCGCCTCCTGCCGCAGCTCATCCGGATACGCAGGTCGGTTCAGCGTCGACGGCGTCCCAAACCGAAACCCGCCGCTGCCGCTCGCCACACCCACCTCCGGCGGCACGCCGAAGTAGTTCTTCGCAAACTGCATCTCGAACGCCGTCGGCGAATCCGCCATCTCGCTCTCAAGGTCATGCGCATGCGTGTAGCGCAGATCATTCAGCACGTTTGCAGTTACAAATGTGTGAAGGCTCGCGGAAATCGCATCCAGCCGCAGGGTCCGCGACCCAAAACTTCCAATGCCCCACGTCGCCGTCGGCGTGGATCGCATTCCGTTCTTCGCATCCAGCCGTACCAGATCGTAACCGACGTTGATACGATTCCTCTCATCCAGCTTCCAGTCAAAGCGTGGAAACGCAATCGTCTGCCGCTCCGTCCGCGCTACCGGACCCAGCAGCGCCGTCAGCGTCCCCATCGTCTGCGTGTAATCCTGCTGCGCCTGCCCCAGTGACACCGCCGCGCCGCTCGCACTAAGCCGCCCGTCCAGCGTCTGCAACTGGCTCGCCGTCAGCGGAGCGAAAAACTTCAGCGGCTCGCTCGGTACCGCCATGCCCGGAAAATTCCGCGTCAGCTCATCCGCCGCCAGCAGCCACCGCCCACGGCCCCGCGCAACGCCGCCGCCCAGCTCCAGCCCATACTGCATGCGGCGGTCCGGCGGATCATAAGGCGAAGTAACAAAGCTCCCATCCGGCTGCTGCGTCGTCAGCGTCGTAAACGCATTCCGGCTGCCCCACGCCTTGTCACGGTCCTCGGCAAACACCTGCCCATGCAGCTTCTCGTCACGGCTCTGCCGCTCCGGCGCAATCAGTTCCTCCATCGTCGCCGAACCGGTCAAACCCTCCATCGACCCTGAATACGAACCGCCGTTCCCATCGCCCGCCGGTTCAAACTGGCTCAACTCCTGCGCCGCATCATCCGTCGCGCTCGCGTTCCCAGCACCCCGCGACGCATCATCTGTATCAGCAGCAGTTACATTCGGCCGCGGAGGAACAAAATCCGCAGCCAGCTCCTTCAGCTTCGCCTGCTCTTCTGCTATTCGTCGCTCCTTGGCCGTTTCTCTGGGAGTAACACTCGCCGCATCCTCCACCGGCGCAAAAACCGAACCCACCGCCGGCAAATCACCCTCCACCATCGAAGCACTCCCAGCCGGCTTCGAAACCGCAACGTCCTTCCGCGCAGCAGCCACCTCATCGCCCGTAGCCGCCGCCTTGCCCACAGTCGGCAAAACACTGGAACCCCGGCCACCCGAACCACCCCCAGGCTCAAACGCCCTCCAGTTCCCCTTGGGCTTCACCTCAATCGGAACCTCCGCAATCTCCGCGCTCATCGTCCCGTGCGCTGTCCGCACCGTCACCCGCGCATGCACCTTCGCCGCAGCCGCAGCCGCAGCCGCCAGCCGCTCGCGTCGCGCCCCGGCACCATCAGCCAGCCCCGGCGAAGCAACCGCATCCTGACTCGCATTCCCACCGGCCCGAGGCTCAAACACCATCCAGTCCCGATCCGGCGCCTCCGGCTTCCGCACGGCAGCAATCCGCACCCGTCCCGTTTTTGCGCTCATTGCCGGGCTCACCACCGCCAGCCGGCTTCCACGCTCCCGCTTGATCCGTGCCAGCATCTTCCGCTCACGCATCCGTTTCCTGCGGCCCGTCCGTTTGGCAGGCGCATTCGCCCCTGCGGCAAGCAGCCGGTCCAGTTGCGGAACCACATCTACCTGCCGCCCCGCACTCACCTCCACGCCACCCTCCTGCCACGGCGCAAACCCGGCTGCCTCCACATCAATCTGGTAGCTGCCCGGAGCCACCTGCGGCAACAGAAACCGTCCCTGTCCGTCCGTATGCACCTCATACGTAGTGCCGGTGCCCATCTCCTCAATATCCAGCCGCGCATGCTCCACCGGCGCGCCATCGCCGTCCAGAATCTGGCCCGTCAGAGATCCCCCGTTCTGCCACTGCGCATACGCAGTCCCGCTGCCCGCCGCCCACAGCAGCGCGCACAGCATCAGGGCGCAAACGCCGGTTCCCCGCCTCACTCGGTCTCTCCGTCACTACGCGGTTCGCGGTCTTCGGCGCGCTTCATCACAGGCACGCTCTTCTTCAAAACCGCCGTTTTCGGGCGCACATTCAGGGAAATACGCTTCGAGCTTAGCCAATTCGCTACACTCAAAGAAGCAAATGTTTATAGACGAAGCTAAAATCCGGGTCAAAGCCGGTGACGGTGGTAACGGCTGCATGGCCTTCCGCCGGGAAAAATTTGTCCCGCGTGGCGGACCCTCCGGTGGAGACGGCGGTCGCGGCGGCGACATCATCATGGAATCCACCCAGCGTCACAACACCCTCATGTACTTCCGCTACAACCCGCTCCACCGCGCCGAGCGCGGCGAGCACGGCATGGGTTCCAACTGCACTGGCCGCGACGGACAGGACATCATCCTCAAAGTCCCCGTCGGCACTGTTGTCTACAACGAAGAAACCGGCGACCTCATCCACGACTTCCAGCATCCCGACGAGCGCGTCATCATCGCCCGCGCCGGTCGCGGAGGTCGCGGCAACCAGCACTTCGCCACGCCCACCCACCAGGCCCCGCGCGAGCATGAAATGGGCTACCCCGGCGAAGAGTTATCGCTCCGCCTCGAGCTCAAAGTCCTCGCAGACGTAGGCATCGTCGGCTACCCCAACGTCGGCAAGTCCACCCTCATCTCGCGCATCTCCGCCGCCAAACCCAAAATCGCCGACTATCCCTTCACCACCCTCGAACCCAACCTCGGCGTCGTCACCGTCGGCGAAGCTCCTTATGAAGAAGCCTTCGTCGTCGCCGACATTCCCGGCCTCATCGAGGGCGCGCATCAGGGCGCCGGACTTGGCGACCGCTTCCTCCGCCACATCGAGCGCACCCACCTCCTCGTCCACCTCGTCGATGTCTCCGACGCCGGCGGCCGCCCCGACCCCGTCGCCGATTTCAAAACCATCTCCAATGAACTCGCCAGCTTCGGCGCGCACCTTGAGGACAAACCCGTCCTCGTCGTCGCCTCCAAGATGGACGCCGCCAACCCCGACAAGCTAAAAAAGCTCGCCGCCATGGCCAAACGCCGCAAGCTCCCCTTCTATGAAATCTCCGCCGTCACCGGCCAGGGCGTCGACAAGCTCAAATACGCCATAGGCGAACAAGTCCGCGAACTACGCAAGCAAACCCAGATCGAACTCAAGGAGTCTTGACCGCTCCATGGAAATCAAAAAAGCAGGCGCCCAACCCTCCGTCAAAGGCCCGGCAGACTGGTTCACAGGCTCCGTCCGCATCGATCCCCTCTTCGCAGCTCCCGACCCCGCATTCGTCCAGGGTGCCAGCGTCACCTTCGAGCCCGGCGCGCGAACCGCATGGCACACACATCCCCTCGGCCAGACCCTCATCGTCACCGCCGGCTGCGGCTGGGTTCAGCGTGAAGGCGGCCCCATCGAACAAATCCACCCCGGCGACGTCGTCTGGTTCGCCCCCCATGAAAAACACTGGCACGGAGCAACTCCCACCACTGGCATGACCCACATCGCCATCCAGGAGAAACTCGACGGCAAAGTCGTCGACTGGCTCGAGCACGTCTCCGACGACCAATACCGCAAGCCCTAGTCCGCCACTGAGCAACAGCCGCACTTCCGGCGCCTTCGCACAACATGTCACCATGAAGCAAGCCCAATGGATCTCGTCTCGCTGCTCAAAACCACCTTTGGATTCCCCGGATTCCGCGAAAATCAGGAAGCTGTCTGCCGCGCCGTCGCCGCCGGCCGAGACGCGCTCCTCGTCATGCCCACCGGCGCAGGCAAAAGCATCTGCTACCAGTTGCCCGCGCTTGCCCGCGGCGGACCCGCGCTCGTCGTAAGCCCCCTCATCGCTCTCATGGACGACCAGTCCGCGCGCCTCGCCTCTCACGGCCTCCGCACCGCGCGCATCCACTCCGGCCTCTCGCGCGACGAAGCCCGCCAGGCATGCCGCGACTATCTCGACGGCTCCCTCCAGTTCCTCTTCATCGCGCCCGAGCGCCTCCGCGTCCCCGGCTTTCCCCAGATGCTCGCCCGCCGCACACCCTCCCTCATCGCCGTCGACGAAGCCCACTGCATCTCCGGCTGGGGACACGACTTCCGCCCCGACTACCGTACCCTCGGCGAATCGCTCCCGCTCCTGCGCCCCGCGCCCATCATCGCCCTCACCGCCACCGCCACACCGCGCGTCCAGCAGGACATTGTCACCCAGCTTCGCCTCGACAATCCCGCCCTCTTCGTCCACGGCTTCCGCCGCGACAACCTCGCGCTGGAGGTCGTCGAAATGCCCAAGCCCCGCCGCAACGCATTCATCGCCGAATATCTCCAGTCTCCGGAAGCTCGACCCGCTATCGTCTACGCCCCGTCGCGCAAGGCTGCCGACCTGCTCGCTCTCGAGCTCAACGCGCACTTCCCCGCCGCCGCATATCACGCCGGCATGGAGCCATCTGTCCGCGAGCGCGTCCAGACCGCATTCCTCTCCGGGGAACTCCACGTCGTCGTCGCCACCATCGCCTTCGGCATGGGCATCGACAAGGCAGACATCCGCACCGTCATGCACGCCGCGCTCCCCGGTTCCGTCGAAGCCTACTATCAGGAAATCGGCCGCGCCGGGCGCGATGGCCGCCGCTCCCGCGCTATCCTCCTTCACAGCTACGCCGACCGCAAGCTCCACGAAACCTTCTTCGAGCGCGACTACCCACCCGCCGAAGACCTCGCCCGCGTCGCCCGCCTGCTCACCGAGGACTACCAGCTCCCCGAAGACCTCTGCGCCAAACTTAAAATGGATCAGGAATCCTTCCAGAGCGCCGTCTCCAAGCTCGCCGCGCAGGGCGCCGCCGCCTTTGACATGCAAGGCCAGGTCTGCGGCCTTCTCGAAACCGCCGAAGCAGGCCGCTGGCGCTCCGGCTATCAGGCTCAGCGCGACCACCGCCGCGCACAGCTCGACGACATGGTCGCCTTCGCTGAAACGGCTCAGTGCCGCATGTCCGCCCTCGTCCGCCACTTTGGAGACAACCCCGGCGCGCCCTGCGGCCACTGCGACTTCTGCTCGCCCGAGTCCACTGTCGCCGTACCCTTCACCGACCCATCCCCGCAGGAAACTCGCCACCTCCACCGCATCCTCCGCGAACTCCAGCAGGGAGGTCCCCGCTCCGTCGGCCGACTCCAAACCGAGTCCGGCATCGACGGCGACCGCCGCGCCTTCGACGCCCTCCTCGACGGCCTCACGCGCGCCGGACTCGTCACTCTCACCACCGAAACATTCACCAACCCCGAAGGCCGCGAAATCACATTCCGCAAAGCCGCCTTAACCCACGAAGGCCGCACCTGGACAGACGCCGACCCACTCCCTGTCCTCCTCCGCGCCGAAGCTGACGATCCCTCGCGCCCACCCACCCCGCGCAAAAAGAAAAAATCCAGCAACACCACCACAAGCCAAACCAAGTCCGGTCACGCCGACAACCAACCCGCAACCCCACTCACACCAGCCCAACTCACACCAGCCCAAACCGATCTCGAAAACCGCCTCCGCGCCTGGCGCAAGTCAGAAGCGGCAGCAGCAGGCAAACCCGCCTTCTTCGTCCTCACCGACGCAGCCCTCAAAGCCATCGCCGTCCACTGCCCCCAAACCCTCGACGAACTCATCCAGATCCACGGCATAGGCCCCATCAAAGCCGAACGATACGGACCCGCCATCATAGCCATCTGCTGCCAACTCACCACCTGAAAACCAATCCGTGTCACAACACCCAATCCCAGCCAGCGCAATGTCCTCGTGGTGACCCACCCAGAAGTGGTGGTGGCCCACCCAAGCCACGCTTGGGTGGGGTTCAGGAGAATTGCCGCTTCTCGCTAATCCATCTCCAATTGGACTGTCGCGAACAGGATAACGCGCTCATTGAGAATCAAGTAGGTTGAGTTTTCAGGATTACTCCCGGTAAAAGGCCCATTATCAGCCATGCACCCCGATCAAAATACCATCCCAAACTCACTCCCCACCCCACGCGATCAAACCCCACCACCAAACCCCTCCGGAACCTGCACAGCCACCACCTCGCCCCGCGCCGTAGCCACGCCCTCCGCGTACACCGTCGACTCCACCACCACCTTCCGTCCCTTCATCTCTTTCACGCGTCCCCGCACCGTCAGCGAACCCCCCAGCTGAGTCGGCTTCAGATAATCCACATGCAGTGACCCCGTCACAAAGCGAAACGCAGGCTCGCTCCCCGGCTCACGCCCCGCCGCCCGGTAAGCCGCAGCCGCCGCCGTCCCCGTCGAGTGGCAATCCACCAGCGAAGCAATCACGCCCCCATACACAAACCCCGGCAGAGCAATATGCCAAGGCTCCGGAGTAAACACCGTTACCGTCTCATCCCCATCCCACTCCGTGCGAAAGTGATGTCCATGCTCATTCAGCCGCCCACAACCAAAGCAATACGCCAGATTTTCCGGATAAAAGTCCTGGATCGCCATAACCCAGCCAGTCTAACCCCGCGGCCACCCCCACGGCAGCGCCGCCCATCACGCCTCACCCCAACATCCCCGCTCACAACCGCCGCGCATAGTTAACAATAGATACGTGCCACCCCTCAACACCCGTCCCGTCTGGGCAGAAATCTCACGCTCCCGCCTGCTCCACAACTATCGCGCTCTCTGCGCGCTCGCCGGCCCGTCCATCATCCTCGTCCCCGTCGTCAAGGCCAACGCCTACGGCCACTCCGTCGAACTCTGCGCTCCCTGGCTCGTCGCCGAAGGCGCACAGTGGCTCTGCGTCACTTCCGTCGAAGAGGGAATCGCCGTCCGCGCCCTCTGCCCATCCCCGCACATCCTCGTCATCTCCGGCCTCTGGCACAACGAGGCAGAAGCCATCCTCGCCCACCGCCTCACCCCTGTCGTCTGGGAACCATTCCACCTCGAACTCCTCGCCGCCGCCGCCCGCCGCGCCAACCTCCCGCCACAGTCCGTTCCCATTCATCTCGAAATCGACACCGGCATGTCCCGCCAGGGCGTCGCGCCCGGCACACATCTCGCGTCTCTGCTCCAGCTCCTCAGAAGCGCGCCCCAGCTCCGCCTCGAAGCCGTCATGACCCACTTCTTCGCTCCCGACGAGCTCGACTCGCCCACCACGCAAACCCAGATTGATCAATTCGCAACTGTATTAGATACAATCTCCGCCGCCGGACTTCATCCCCGATTCCTCCACGCCGGAAACTCCACCAGCCTCCTCACCGGACTCGGCCTTCCCGCCCTCCACAAACTCGCCAACCGCCACCAGGCCCGCCTCATGCTACGCCCCGGCCTCGCCCTCTATGGCTACCAACCTGCCACCACCTCATCCACCACCCTCGATAAAGAAAAGTTGTCATTCCGACCGAAGGAATCGCATCGCGATTCCGAAGTGGAGAGCCTGTCCCGAGCAAGCCGAGGGAAACCTGCGGTTTCTTTTTCATCTTCAGGCGACCAGCCAACACGAACCTCCACCCTCCAACCCGTACTCGCCCTGAAATCCCGCATCGTCTCCCTACGCAACATCTCCCCCGGCCAAACCGCCGGATACAACGCCACCTTCCGCGCCGCCCAACCCACGCGCCTCGCGCTCCTGCCCCTCGGCTATGCAGACGGCCTCTCCCGCCGTCTCTCCAATCAGGGCCACGCGCTCATCCGCGGCCACCGCGCACCCATCGCCGGCCGCATCTCCATGGACCACACCATCCTCGACATCACCCACATCCCCGCCGCCGCCATCGGCGACGAAGCCGCCCTCCTCGGCGAACAACCCTCCCCCAACCCCGCTCAGCCGCCCGTCCGCATCACCGCCGAAGACCTCGCCGCCCTCTGCCACACCATCCCCTGGGAAATCCTCACCAGCATCGCCGCCCGCGTCCCGCGCATCCCCACCGACTAGCGCCCAGGTCCCCTACCGCCCAAAGCCCGGATTCATCACCCAGACCGCCCAGTTCAAATATCCAGCAAACGTCACCCAAACCAAATAAGGAACCAGCAACCAACCCGCCACCCGGCTCTGCCGAAAGAAAAACCACATCGTCACCGCAATCAGCGCCCACAGGAGTGCAATGTCCACCACCGCCAGCCCCAGCATCTGCGCCCCAAAGAACACAAAGCTCCACATCAGATTCACCGCCAGTTGCGCACAAAACCACAAAATCGCCTGCCGCCGCGCCACGCTCCGCGGCCTCACCCACACCAGCCACGCTGACACCGCCATCAGCCCATAAAGCAGCGTCCACACCGGCCCAAACACCCAGTCCGGCGGATTCAACGCCGCCTTCGTCAGCCCTTGATACCACGTCGCCACCGCCTGCGCCGTCATCAGTCCGCCCGCCGCGGAAACCCCGTAGCACACCACCAGCCAACCCAGCAGAGACCGCCATCTCCGCCTCGCATTCTCTTCCATCTTCGCTCCTTGCTCTCTAAAACCCGCATCCACGGCTTCCGTCGCGGCGCTTCCTACCATTATCCTTAAGTGGAAAACCATGACTGTTCAAGAAATCAAAATCACCCTCCCTGACGGCGCCATCAAAACATTCCCCACCGGAACCACGCCTTATCAGGTGGCTGAAAGCATCTCCCCACGCCTCGCCCAGGCCGCCGTGGTCGCGCGCGTCACCGCCGCAGGCGCAGCGCCCGCCGCCACCGCGTCCGCCACCGCAGGCAAGGAAGCCTCCGAGGCCGCCATGTACTCCGCTGCCGACCCCACAGCGCCGCGCCTCGTCGACCTCTCCACCCCGCTCACTCAGGACGTCCACCTCGCGCTCCTCACCGACCGCGACCCCGACGCCCTCCAGGTCCTGCGCCACTCCGCCGCGCATCTCATGGCCACCGCCGTCCTCGAGCTATTCCCTGAAACCAAACTCGGCCACGGCCCCGCCACCGACCAGGGCTTCTTTTACGACTTCTACCGTCCCACCCCCTTCACGCCCGAAGATCTCAAACTCATTGAAGGACGGATGGCCGAAATCGCCGCCCGCGACGAAAAATTCGTCCGCGAGTTCGAACCCCGCGAGCAAGCCCTCGAGGAATTCCGCGCCGGCAACGACTTCATGAAGGTCCACTTCATCGAGCGCTTCACCCAGCCCGGCGAATCTGTCTCCCTCTACCGCAACGGCAACTTCGTCGACTTCTGCCGTGGCCCGCACGTCCCCTCCACCAGCCGCATCAAAGCCTTCCGCCTCACCAACCTCGCCGGAGCCTACTGGCTCGGCGACGAAAACAATCCCCAGCTCCAGCGCCTCTACGGCACCGCTTTCTTCTCTAAAAAAGACATGGACGCCCACTTCGAACGCCTCGAAGAAATCGCCCGCCGCGACCACCGCGTCCTCGGCAAGCAGCTCGATCTCTTTTCCATTCAAGACCTCGCCGGGCCGGGGCTCGTCTTCTGGCATCCCAGGGGCGCGATGATCCGTAAGATCATGGAAGACTGGATGCGCGAAGAATGTATCCGTCGCGGTTACGATATGGTCTACACCCCTCACTCCATGCGCCTCCAGCTTTGGCAAACCAGTGGTCACGCCGGCTTCTACGCGCAAAACATGTTCACCCCCATGGTCCTCGACGACGCCGAGTACCAGCTCAAGCCCATGAACTGCCCCGGACACATCCTTATCTATAAGTCCCAGCCGCACAGCTACCGCGACCTACCCGTGCGCTACGCCGAGCTCGGCAACGTCTACCGCTACGAGCGCTCCGGAACCATGCACGGCCTGCTCCGCGTCCGCGGCTTCACCCAGGACGACGCCCACATCTTCTGCACACCCGAGCAGATAGAGGACGAAGTCGTCGCCTGCATCGACTTCGCGCAGTCCGTCCTCACCACCTTCGGCTTCACCGACTTTCAAGTCGAACTCTCCACCTGGGACCCCAACGACCGCGACCACTACGCCGGCTCTGAAGAGCACTGGAACCTCGCCATTCACTCCCTTGAAAGCGCGCTCAAGCGCAAAGGCATCGCTTACAAAACCATCCCCGGCGAAGCCGCCTTTTACGGCCCCAAAATCGACATCAAGCTCGTCGACGTCCTCGGCCGCCTCTGGCAGCTCTCCACGGTGCAGTTCGACTTCAACCTCCCCGCCCGCTTCGAACTCGAATACGTAGGCGAAGACGGATCCCGCCACCAGCCCGTCATGGTCCACCGCGCGCTCTTCGGTTCCATCGAACGCTTCTTCGGCGTCCTCATCGAGCACTACGCCGGAGCCTTCCCACTCTGGCTCGCGCCCACTCAAATTGGATTGGTCCCCATCAGCGAGCGCCATCTCGAATACGCACAAAAAGTACAATCACAGTTACAAAAGGCCGGCTTCCGGGTCACGCTCGATGCGCGCAACGAAAAGATGAACGCTAAAATCCGCGACCTCACCCTCCAGAAAATCCCCTACGTCCTCATCATGGGAGACAAAGAGGCGGAGGCAAACGCAGTTAGCGTCCGCACCAGAGGCAAAGGCGACCAGGGCAGCATGCCATTAGCCGACTTCATCACCAAAGCCACCAACCTCGCCGATTCCAAATCGATGGACCTCTGAAGCACGACGAGATTCAGATTACGCAGTTGAATCGTCTTCGCTATCAGAGTTGTCGTCCGCACTCGTTGGTACGCCCTTAGGCATCGGCTCTAATGGGCGGCCAGCCAAATAGTCTTCGATGCGTTTGGTCAAGAAGGCTTGTGTTACAGGTGGATCGGCCAACTTTTCGGCAAAGTGGCGACCGGGGTGTACGACATCCCAAGGGGACTTATATTGTGTAGCGCGACGTCGCCCGGGATCTTTGTTGCCAAATCCATCTAGTGCGATGTTCCAGAGAGGCTTGAACGTCTCAATGAGCATGTTTTCGCCTAATGGTATCCAGATATCGTCAAGCACAAGATGGCGGACGCTAAAGTCCCTTACAGCTAAGTTTGAGGTTTCACTGATGGAGACGGCGTGCTGCCGAAGCCGGTCGGCGAGCGCTCTTCCTATGGAAGATGCGTCCGACCGAATACCGCCTTTGCGTCCTCCTTTAGGGATGGCTTTGCCAACATAAATTGGACGCTGGTTCGCGCCGCGCTTATTTGCCTCAGCAAGAGAAGCGTAGGGCGAAAAAGGGCCAGCATAATAAATCACATACACTCCCGCCCCGGTTATCTGCGTTACCTCGCCGAAATACTTGCCCGGTTTGCCCAGCAATTCGTTTTCTATACTCTTGGCAAGATTGATCTTGTCCAGCGGATTGTAAGGAGTTATCTTCGCCATCGTTATAGATCTAATTGTCCGACCACGGATTGCCCGACACACCGAGCGAGGTTAACGGGAACAGCGTTGCCCAACTGACGCATCGTCTCGGTCCATGAACCGTGAAAAATATATTCGTCAGGGAACGTTTGCAATCTGGCGGTCTCTCTCACTGTGAAATAACGCACCGAGCCGTCCATTCGCGCCAACATATTTTCTCCGCCAGGCACTCCATGGACCCCCGCCTTCAAGGTCTTGGATGGTTCATCAAGCAGACTGCCCGTATGGCCTGGATACGCTCTTGCGCCCGGTTGAAACTGGTGATTCCAAATCTCTGCGGCTCTGCGGGGAAACCTCTCCGGATCGGGAAGGTTGCTTATGGCGTCTCTCACGGTGCGCCATGGCAGCATCCGCGGCTTTTCCACAAGCTTGCTGGCTCGCTGTCGGATCTTCGGCGCTATTTTGCGTTGCGATCTTGGAACCGCATGGCGGTCCCAATAGGTTTGATCGACCAATTGTTCCCAAAGCAATGCATCGAAAGAGTGGGTTTCCTCTGGAAAAGTCCATTCAATGCCGAGGTCATCGCGAAAACCCACAAAGAAGACGCGCTCCCGTTTTTGCGGGATGCCGAAATTGGCGGCATTCAATAGCCTAGCGACAACCCGATAGTGAAGATCCTCGCGTCTGCCGCTGATATGGTGCTTCTCAAGCCTTGAGAGGTGCTCCATCCAAGCCTCCCCAGCTTTGCGTGCTACATTCGGATGCTCTAACTGCAATTGAATGTATTGGTAGTAATTACGGAACGTGCCCCTTGTTAACCCCTTTACATTTTCAAAGATAAATGCGCGAGGTCTAACTTCGCGTACAGCGCGAATCGCCTCCGGAAACATGTCACGAACGTCATTGTATGCGCCATGCTTACCGCCCATGGAGAAGGGCTGGCAAGGGGGGCCGCCACTGACAAGGTCGACTTGGCCCTCGAATTCGCTGAAGTCGATCTTCCTCACGTCAGAGCGAAGTACCTTCCAGTCCCGGACAGCCTTAACCTTTAAGGTTTGGTTCTGGCGGATGGTGTCACAACAATAGGCGTCCCACTCAACCACCGTCACTGGACGGATTCCGGCACCATGAAGTCCAATCCCCAATCCGCCCGCACCAGCGAATAATTCAATAGATTTCATTACTTTGCTCAAGGAATGATCTTAAACGCTGCTCTACTTTCGCCACATCTGCCAATTCGCACTCCCAGACTATGAGCACTTTCCAGCCCGCTCTCCTGAGCCCTCTCTGAATTTTTAGATCCCTTCGGCGATTCGCTTCGAGCTTTTGCGTCCAAAAATCTAGGTTGCTTTTTGGCATCCGTGCCAGCTTACATCTTTTTGACTGATGCCTATGCCAGAAACAGCCATGAACGAAGATGAGCTTCTTCCGTTTTCGAAATACTAAGTCCGGCGTTCCCAAAATAGAACGGACGTGGAGTCTATAACGGAAGCCCAAGTTCCATACGATCCTACGGACCAGCTTCTCGGGACCAGTATCCTTGCTCCGGACAAGTCCCATTCGAGTGCTTCGTTCCTTTGGATTAAGCGTATCCACGTCTTTGATCTATGAGAAACTTTTTTGAATGACGCATCAAGGCTTTCACCTACCCCAAAGCCCATGACTGGGAGATTTCACTCGGGACCCGATCATAAAGCCCTTGCTTCGTTTCCTTACTTGCGAGATCATCCGGCGCCTTCCTTCGCCCCGAATCTCGATACACCTTGAACGCAAGCACATCCCGCGCTTGCAGCCATCGGTGCGCCCCCACGAATCGATCAGGAAGTCTGCCGCCTCCCTGGAAACGTAATCAGAAGCTGCCGCCTATTCTGCTGGACCTTTGCGTCTTTGCGGTTGACTCTCCAAACGCCTCAACCCGGGAATCCGCCAAATGTGCCGGGAATTACCCCCAAAATTGCTATCCTGAAAGTAAGGACATACAAAAAGCGGCTGGAATCCCAGCCGCTTTTTCCATCCCCAAACGGAGCTTCCCACAGCAAACCACCCCTTAGAACCCTAACTTGTCTAACAGAATCAACAACATCCCCGCAAAAACAAGGAGTGCAACCCAGCGTTAGGGGGTTAATCTATCCTATAAAATCAGCAACTTCCCCACAAAAACGATGGGAGTCGCCGAAATTTTTCCGCAAACACCGCAAAATCGTACAGATATGCGGATCGAATCGTATAGGCCGCATTAAATCGCAGGGTTGCCCGACACCCTAAACTATATAATCCAAAAGGCTTACAAGCCTAACATCCCGTAATGTCAAGAATCCAGACCACTTACAGAACATTAACCAGACTCTCAAAAATCGCAGGGTACAAACCACCCCGAAGCCTCACCAGCCGAAAATCCACGCACCCTGTCCAGGCTCCGCTTGGGCAGGCCTGGAAATCGCCCAACCCGGCTCGATCCGGGCTGAAAGCGAACTCCGTATCAGCTGGAATGGCGGCGAAGCTACGTAGGCCTGGACGGCTAGTCCCCCAGCGAGCAATCCGAAAACTGGAAATGCACATCCAGCGTCCCATTCACCTCAACCTCCACCGTCTTCGGCACCCGCAGCCCATCCATTTTCTGGTACTGGATCCGATACGCCCCCAGCGTATCCGGCTTGCCGTCGGACTGGCCGCTATGAATCTCAAAATTCGCGCCCGTATACAGCAGCCCATCCCCGCTCGCCTCAAACTGCGGTGACTCCTGCACCGCCGCCCCGGCCGGCAGAAGTTGCGTAAAGTGCAGCATCCGCGACTCCGAATCAAAGCTCATCCAGTCCCGGGTACTACCCTGCTGGTACTGGATCACCGTCTCCAGCCCTACAGGCTTCACCGTCACTGTCTGCATCGAAGCCCCCGCCGGAGCGCTCGGCCCTATAATCCCGAACGGCAGCCAGGTCTCATAGAACCCCTGCATCATCTGCCGCGTCGAAGCAAGCAGTTGGTCCACCGTCGCAAGATCCTTGACATCCAGATCCGGCTTCTTCGCCTTGTTCACTTCAATCAGCGGAGTTCCGCCCTTAGTCACCATCAACCGCACCCGTGTCCGCTTCAGCCGGTCCAGCAACGGCGAGTTCGGCCCCAGGTACTTCACCTGCGGAAACTCCTGCCACACCGGCCTCAACTCGCAGGAAAACCCCGCCTGAACCAGCCTCGGCTCCGTCGCATACTTCGCTCGCACTCCGCTCAAAAACTGCTCCACCGTCGGCTGCTGCGCGCACGCACTCACCGCCGCCGCCGCTACTGCCAGGCCAACCAGAATCCCACGAAACCTCAACCTCAACCCCCTCAAGCAAAAGCGCGCCAGCCCTCTGAGCCGACGCGCCTTGCTCCAATCACGAATCTACTTCTTCCCGCTCTTGCCCGCCTTCGCAGGCATCGCCGGAGCCGCGGCCGGCACCGCAATCGGGCTCAACGGCATCTGCTTCCACGCCGCCGCCACATCAGGAGGCAAGTGACCCATATGATGCATAAAGTTCACCACCTCCCATATCTGGGTATCCGTCATGTTGTACTTCCAAGCCGGCATGCCCGTAAACCGAATCCCATGCTTGATCACGTAAAACCCGTGATTATCCCGCGCCTGCTCCTGCGCCGCGCTCATCTTCCGCGGCTTAAAATTCGGGTGCGTCTTCTGGAACTCCACAAACCGCATGAACTGCGGCGCACCGGGATAAACGCCCCGGCCCAGCGGGCTCTTCGTGTAATTCTCACCGCCGTGGCACGCCGCGCAGTTGCCCTGGTACAGCTTCGCGCCTTCCATCAGCGTCTGGTCGTTCACCGCCACAGGATCAGCCACATCCGGCGCATGGTTCTTCACCCATGAGTCATGTGTCCACTCCCCAAGCCGCGCTTCCAGCTTGCTCGCATGCGTGTCGGCGCCCATCGGGAATCCTCCAAACTGGATCACCAGCGCCGCAATCACGCAAACCACAACCTCCACCAGAACTACCCAGAAAACGCCCTTCCAGAATCCTCCACCTGACTTCGCCATCGCTTCATCCTTCATTCATCGAATTTGGAAATGAACAAACAACTCACAGTAACCGTCGCATCCGCAAAGTTACGGCCTTGCTAACCATCAATTCTGGACTGTTACCGCAAGCATCGCCATATTGTACGCGCCACGCAAGCCCACGCGCGACTCTACCCCCAACCCGGCCGCCTCCATCCAAAGTAGGAGAAAAGAAACCATCGAATATCTCAAGACTTCCAGCTCCACAATCTCTAACTTTGTAGATGACTCCACAAATACTTTCCCCGCCCCGGACGCTTTCCGGGGTTTCTTTTGCCCGCTCGCATCCCCCTGCCTGGCCGCGGCACAGCACGGATAAAATCAATACATGACATACGCCAGCGCGGTTGACCGCCTCTTTGCTCTCGCCTCTGAGCTCGCAGGCCCGCCCCGCAAATACCGCATCGAGGAAATGCAGCAGCTCTGCGAAGCTCTCGGGCACCCCGAGCGCAGCTTCGCCTCCATCCTCATCGCCGGAACCAACGGTAAAGGCTCCACAGCCGCGCTGCTCGCCCACATTCTCGCTGCTGCCGGCTATCGCACCGCCCTCTACACCTCGCCCCACCTCGAACAGGTCAACGAGCGCATCCGCATCAGCAATGCCTCCGGCGAACTCCTGCCCATCCACGACGAGCCCTTTGGTGAAGCATTCGCCAAGGTCGAAGCCGCCGCCGTCGCCCTCCAGCACAAAGGCGAACTGCCCGCTCCACCCAGCTTCTTTGAGGCTGTCACCGCGACCGCCTTCGTCGCATTGTCCACAGCCAATATTGAGATCGCCGTCCTCGAAGTCGGCATGGGTGGCCGCCTCGATGCCACCAACGTCGTCAATCCGCTTCTCTCCGTCATCACAGACATTTCCCTCGACCACATGGAATACCTCGGCGCCACCATCGACGCCATCGCGCGAGAAAAGGCAGGAATCATCCGCGCCAACGGAATCCTCGTCACCCTGCCTCAGCATCCGGCCGCCAACCAGGTCCTCGGCGAGGTCGCCGTCTCGCTCAACGCACGCGGAGTCAACGCCGCCGCCTACATCCCCTACCTCAACCCAAAGCAAATCGGCAGCCTCAACCGTTACTCGCTCAGCGTCCTCGATGAGACCATCCACGTCGACCTCCCGCTGTCAGGCAGTCATCAGCAGCGCAACCTCGCGCTCGCAATTGCCGCCGCGGTTGAATTACGTAATCATTACGGTTACAAATTAGGCCCCGCCGAAATCACCCGTGGAATCCACTCCACCCAGTGGCCCGCGCGCCTCGAACGCATCCTCAGCGACACCCACGCTGACATCCTCATCGACGTCGCCCATAATCCCGCCGGGGCATGGGCTCTGCGCTCCGCGCTCTCCCATTTCGATCCCGCGCCCCCATCCATGACGCTCATCTTCTCCTGCCTTCGCGATAAGGCCCTGGACGAAATGGCTCAAGTACTCTTTCCGGCCTTCGATAAGGTCATACTCACTCAGGTCTCGTCACCCCGCGCCGCTCCTCTGGAAAACCTGCGCGCCGCTGCCGCATCCATCCGGATCCAGGCAGCCGAAGCCCCAAATTCTGAGGAAGCCCTCAATCTCGCTCTTGAACTGACCCCACCCACTGGCCTCGTCGTCATCGCCGGCTCGGTCTATCTCGCGGGCGAACTCCGCAGCAAGGCAATGCGCTCATGAGTCGAAATACCCTCGGTCCAAGGCCCTCTCCGCTCCCCTGGTACGAGCGCGCCCTCAGCCTCTGCCTGCGCGCTCCCGCCATTCTCGGCTTCACCGCCATCTTTGGCAGTTTCTCCCTGCTGGCCTCGCTCTTCGAGACAGACGGCAAATGGCAACATCGCATCGCTCAGCGTTGGGCCCGGGTTCTGGTCCGCGCCGGCGGAGCGCGCCTCAACATCATCCATCCTGAGCGCCTCCAGCCCCAGCTCGCCGTTTACGCCTGCAACCACTTGTCCTATATGGATACGCCGGTCCTCTTCGGCTCGCTGCCATTCCAGTTCCGCATCGTCGCCCGTCACGATCTCTGGAAGCTGCCCTTCATCGGCTGGCACCTGCGCCGATCCGGTCAGGTACCCGTCAATGTCGACAATCCCCGGGCCTCCATCGCCAGCCTTAGCTCCGCCGTGCGTACTCTCAAAGCCGGAATGCCCCTGGTCATCTTCCCCGAGGGCGGCCGAAGCCGCGATGGCCACCTGGCGCCATTCCTCAACGGACCCGCCTTCATGGCCATACGCGCTCAGGTTCCCATCGTCCCCATGGCCCTCATCGGCACCCACGAGCTGCTTCCCATTCACGCTGGCGAACTCCACCCCGTTCCCGTCACGCTGGCGGTCGGCGAGCCCATCCCGACCACCGGCCTCAGCATGAAGGAAGTCGACAGCCTCACTCAGCAGCTCATGGATGCCATCGCAAACCTCTACTACCAGCACAGCTACCTTTCGCGGCCGGTCGAAGAGTCAGAAGCCGCCCTAGAAGCAGGTCTGGCCAGCCCTTCTTTGCCCCTATAATCGCAATGCAGCCGCAAATTGCCCCATGAACCGCCCTCGCATTGCCATCCCGGAACCATCCTCCCTCGACCCGGACTACTCCGCTCGAAACTGGCGCCTCTACGCCGCCGCCGTGGAATCCGCCGGCGGTGATCCCGTGCGGATTCCACTTTCCGCCTCGCAAGCTGAAGTTGCAGCCACCATCGCCTCCTGCCAGGCCGTCCTTCTGCCCGGCAGCGGAGCCGACGTCAACCCCGCCCGCTACGGCGAACCCCTCAACGGCTCCAACCCCGCAGACCCCGCCCGCGAAGCCGCCGATGAGCTGCTCCTCCAGGATGCCTTCAACCTGCGCAAGCCGCTTCTCGGCATCTGCTACGGTTTCCAGTCCATGAATGTCTGGCTCGGCGGCTCTCTCATTCAGGATCTCCCCACTCAAAAACCCTCCCCGGTCGCGCACAGCCGTGTTCAAGGCCAGCTTCCCCCGCTCCACCCCGTAGATCTTCTCGAAAACTCCCAGCTCCGCGCCCTCGCAGGAGATCCCCGGAGCAGGGTGAACAGCAGCCACCATCAGGCCATCTCACGGCTCGGAGACAGACTCCAGATCGCAGCTATCTGCCCTGTCGATGGAGTCATCGAAGCCGCGGAGATACCTGGATCCGCCTTTACTATCGGCGTTCAGTGGCATCCGGAGCGCACCTGTCAGGAAGACCCCTTCTCGCAGCGCATCTTCACCTCTCTCGTCGACGCTGCTCGTGCCTGGCAGCCCCTTCCCAACCAGGTATCCCGCCCATGAGCCTCTCTGGCCAGGAAATAGCGCCGCTCCTATCCCAGCTCGGACTCCCCATCTCACCGGAACTAGCCGACCAGCTCTCCGCCTATCTCGCGCTTCTGCTCAAGTGGAATGCCCGCACCAACCTCACCGCCATCCGCGAGCCCCGCGAAATCGTCGCCCGCCACTTCGCAGACAGCCTCTTCTGTGCCGGTCACATCTCCCAATCCGCCGCCACACTCCTCGATTTCGGCTCCGGCGGCGGTTTTCCCGGCATTCCCATCGCTCTAGCCCATCCTCGACTCCGCGTCACACTGGCCGAGTCCCAGAATCGCAAAGCCGCCTTCCTGCATGAGGCCGTCCGATCCCTCAACCTCAACGCCGAAGTCTGGCCCCATCGCGTCGAATCCATGCCCTCAGGCCAGCTCTACGACGCCGTAACCCTTCGCGCAGTGGACCAGATGGAATCCGCCTGCAAAGCCGCCGCCCTCAGGGTCGCCCCGAGCGGTCAGATGCTCGTCTTCACTACAGATCGCCTTCAGGACTCCGTAACAAAAGCCACCCCCGCCATCCACTGGCAGGAATCCCTCCACATCCCCCACTCCGACCACGGCCTTCTCCTGCCAGGCCTCCGCTAGCCACCGCATAGTATGCAAGAGTGTTCCACGTGGAACAATCAGCACCTGCTCCCCAATCCCCCAACACCATGTTCCACGTGGAACATTCCTCCGCAACCGTCTCCAACCGCACTCTGTTCCACGTGGAACACTCCCCTGAATCGCATAAGTTTTCCACCGACGCCCAATTTTATTAACACTCTATTAGCAATTGCCGTACTCCCGCATCACCCTAATTTTCCAGCCACTTAACACACCCTCCCCACCCCACCCCAAAATTTCTTCCACAGATTAGGCCCAGTTACCCACAGATCGCTTCCATTGCCCCAACCCCCTCACAACCGATAACCTCATACCGACATGGGTAAGGTTCTCGCGGTCGTCAATCAAAAGGGCGGTGTCGGCAAAACCACCACTGCCATCAACCTCTCCGCTGCGCTGGCTCTCGAAGGACTCTCCACTCTCCTCATCGATTGCGACCCCCAGGCTAACTCCACCGGCGGCTTCGGTATCCCTCGCGACGACGAACGCAAAAGCACCTATGACGTCCTCATCGGCGCCTGCTCCCTCGAAGAAGCCACCCTCTCCACCGAAATTCCAACCCTCTCCCTCGTCCCCTCCAGCAAAAACCTCATCGGCGCCAATGTCGAACTCATCCAGCAGGAAAACCGCGCCTTCAAACTCCGCGAGGCTGTCGAACCACTCCACGACAAATACCAATACATCGTCCTCGACTGCCCGCCAGCCCTCGACCTCCTCACCCTCAACGCTCTCGTCGCTGCCGATGCGCTCCTCGTTCCCATGCAGGCCGAATACTTCGCACTCGAAGGCATTAGCGAGCTCATGCACACCCACGAGCGCATCCGCGAAACCTTCAATGAAAGGCTGGCCCTCGAAGGCGTCATCCTCACCATGTATGACGACCGCACCAACCTCGCCCAGCAGGTAACAGACAACCTCCGCGAATTCTTCAAGGAAAAGCTCTTCCGCACCACCATCCCCCGCAACGTTCGCCTCGCCGAGGCCCCCAGCTACGGCAAACCCGTAGCCCTCTACGATCCCCGCTCTCGAGGCGCGGAAAGCTATCGCGACCTTGCCCTCGAACTCCTCGAGCGCCACGGCGTCGAAAGCCCTGCCGCAAGCCAGCGCAAAAAGCAGGCTGCCTCCGAGCCAGCAGCCAATTCGCGAAGAAACTCCATCCGCTTCTGGCCCTATTCCACCTGATCCGGCCTCACAGTTACCATTCCTGCCGCCAGACAGCCTCCCCACATTTCCGTTGTTGGACGGTTTAACTTCTCTCATTGCAGGTACCGCTCATGACCACCAAAACAGAATTCACAAAAGATCACGGCAAGCGCCGAGCCCTCGGCAAAGGCCTCGAATCCCTCCTGCCTCGCACCCCGGCGAAGCCTGAACCGCCCGCTCCCGCGCCAACCGCCGAACCGGTTCCTGCCTTCGAGTCCGGCAAGCCCGGCGACATCCCCGTCGACCACATCGACCGCAATCCCTGGCAAACCCGCACCCAGTTTGAAGAAAGGGAACTCGCCGAACTCGCCGACTCCATCACCGCAAACGGCGTCGTCCAGCCCATCCTGGTTCGCCCCCTGCCCAATGGTCGCTTTCAGCTCATCGCCGGCGAACGCCGCTGGCTCGCCTCCCAGCGCGCCGGAAAAACCACCATCCCCGCCATCCTCCGCCAGGTCTCGGACCAGCAGGCGATGGAAATCACCATCATCGAGAATCTCCAGCGCACGGACCTCAACCCCATGGAGCAGGCCCGCGCCTACGAGCGTCTCTCCCGCGAATTCCAGATGACCCAGGAGCAGATGGCGAAGCGCACCGGCAAAGAGCGCACCTCGGTCGCCAACTTCCTCCGCCTGCTGCGACTGCCCAAAGAGGTTCAGGGCAAAGTCGAAGCCGGCGAACTCAGCTTCGGACACGCCCGTACCCTCCTCGCTCTCGAAGATCCGGAATCCATTCAGAAAGCTGCTCAGAAGGTTCTCGCGCTTTCCATGTCCGTACGCCAGACAGAAAGCTACGTCCAGGGAATCCTTCATCCCGAACGCAAGCACTCCCACAAGGAAAAGCCCCAGCAGCCGGAAATCGACCCCAACGTTCGCGAAGCGCAGGACCAGATCCAGCGTGTACTCGGCCTCAAGGTCCGCATCGAAGACAAAAACGGTCGCGGACGCGTCATCATCGAGTACTCCGGCCTCGAAGACTTCGACTCCTTGCTCGACACGCTCACCCGCAAATAGCCGCGCACGGCTTAGCTCAGGCTATTTGTATCTCCTGCGGTTACAAATTCAAAAGGGACGCCCAAAGCGTCCCTTTTGCACGCCTGCTCGCGTCAAGTCCCGGCAAAAAGATCCCGTATCGTCCGCGCCGTCTCCCGCATCGAGTACCGCTTCCGGAAGCAAGGCAGCGTGCGCTCCACGTAACCGGCACGCTCTTCGCCGCTCATCTCCAGCCAGCGCTGCAGCAGCGCTTCCGTCCCCGCCAGCGAATCTTCCTCCACCAGCCCCGCATGATCTTCCACAATGTCCGGCCAGATGTTCACCTGGTTCGATATCAGCACCGGCCGCCCGCAGGCCAGCGCCTCCGCCACCGCAATCCCAAAATTCTCCTGGTGCGAAGGCAGCACAAAAGCCTCACAGCAACGCAGCGCTCCCCACTTCACATCGCCGCTCAGCATCCCCGGCCAGTGCACGCGCTCGGCAATCCCGCGCGCCTTCGCCTGCTCCTGCAGTCGTACCTGCAATCCCACCTGGTCCGGACCAGCCATCACCAAATGCAACTCCGCATCCTCCTGCGCCACACGCGCAAAGGCCTCCAGCAGCAAATCGCATCCCTTCTTCTCGTGGATACGCGCCAGGAACAGCAAAAACGGCTGGCTTCCACCCTCTTCCCCACGCAACCGCGGCATCCGCTCCAGAAAAGCCTCCCGCTGCTTCTCCGCATCCCCTTCCGGCTCCATCGCACCATAAGGGACAGGCATTCCATTCCACGCACTTGGCTTAAAACTAGTCGCCGCCAGGTCGCGCTCCGTCTCACTCGTAAACAGCACCGCCTTCGCATCCCGCAGCACGGGATACTGCCATCGCCAGAACATCTGCTTCTTCCACTTCTTCAGCGGATACTGCTTGTTAAACCACGGGTCCAGCGCCCCATGCGGAAACACCGCGTACGGCACCCGGCTCTCCGCCGCCGCCGCACGCAATGCCAGATTCTGGTAGCTCCATATTCCGTGCGCCACCACCGCGTCATAGCCCTTCACCCGCGTCTCCAGCCACTGCCGCACATCCGCCGAATACCCAAACCGGCTCCTGCGCCCACCCAGCGCATGCACCGGAGCATTCACATCCTTTAGAAACTCCGTCCCCGGCTCATCCATGCAAAATACTTCCGCCTGCACGCCCAGCGCCGGATACGCCTTCATCAAATTCCGCACCGCCTGCGGAGGCCCTCCATCCGCCGGTGAAAGCGACTGTATTGTGTGCAGAATCCTCAAACCATCCCTCTCCGCAACGCATTGCACCCAGTGTATCCAACCGCACTCACCGCAACAGCCAGTGCACCACCAGCACAATCACCACCAGCGGAAGCACAAACACCGCCCAAAGCCCCGCCAGCACCAGCACAAAAAACAGCCTGTCCTTCCATGTATGCCGTCGCGGCTCCTCAAGGTGCCGCGTCATCAGCCTGTAATTCCGCCGATTCGCCTTCCACGCCACCACAAAAACATCCCCCGCAAACGGGACTGAACCCACCAGCACCTCGATCCCCACATTCACCGCCATCCGCGCCAGCGTCACATACGGAACGCCCCGCAGCCACGCCGCCAATATCAGAATCAGCGAAGCCAGTCCCGCCGCCACATCCCCAAAGCCCGGTATCAGCCCAATCAGCCCGTCAAACCCCACACGAATCGCCGTTCCCGGTATCCGAAACCAGTCATCCAGCAGATGCGCCAGCAAATCCAGGCTGTCATCGCTCAGCAGGCGATTGCCAACCCGCCAGCGCGGACGCAGTGGCTGCAAAATCTCCGGCTCCTTCAACCTCACCATCGCAATCCTTCATCCTTCAGATGCGCTTTCGCCCAGCCAGCCCACATGCGCCATCCAACCACGGCCTTCCACACCGAAAATGCTACAATCGAATCTTGTGTGGCGGCTATAGTTCAGCGGCAGAACGCCTGACTGTGGCTCAGGATGTCGCGGGTTCGATCCCCGCTAGCCGCCCCAACCACCCCTCAAGCAAAATCCCTCTTCGCGCATCCCATCGGCGACAATAGCACCATGACCACGCCCGCCGCCCCGGACGAAACAGGCTCCATACTCATCCAGCCCCCGGCCGTTTCACCCAGGCCCATCCCCGCGCTCGTTCCGCCCTTCATCCCACGCCGCTTCCTCCACAACGGCCATCTCCAAACTCTCGCCGGCAACTTTCTCCCCCGTAACATCTCCGTCCCCGACCCCGAATCCCTCTTCATCGAGGTCGACGGCCCCATCGACGAGTACGGTCCCACACAAATCCTCTGTCACTGCCATTGGCAACCCGCGGAAGTCCGCCGCCGGCGCCCCACCGTCATTCTCGTTCACGGCCTCGAAGGCTCATCTCGCTCCCAATACATCATCGGCAACACCGCTCGCGCGCTCGCCGCCGGCTGCAACGTCGTCCGTATGAACATGCGAAGCTGCGGCGGTACTGACCACCTGGCGCCCACCATCTACCACTCCGGCCGCTCCGCCGACGTCGCCAAAGTCGTCGCCCGCATCCTCCGCGACCACCAGCTCGAATCCATCGTCCTCGTCGGCTACTCCATGGGCGGCAACCTTATCCTCAAGCTCCTCGGCGAATACGGCGACGCCCCGCCCCACCAGCTCAAAGCCGTCATCGGCATCTCGCCACTCATGGATCTAACCCCATCCTCCGCAGCGCTCCACGAGCCAGCCAACCGCATCTACGAGTGGCACTTCCTTCGTAATATGCGTCGCCGACTCCGCCAAAAGGCGAAGCTCTTCCCGCGTCTCTACCAGTCAGCCCTGCAAACTCCGCTCCACACCATGCGCGACTTTGACCAGCACATCGTCGCCCGCTACGGCCACTTCCACGACGCCGACGACTACTACGCCACCGTAGCCAGCTCCCGGTACGCGGCGGACTTCCGTGTTCCAACACTCATACTGCACTCCACGGACGATCCTTTCATCCGCATGCTACCTGCCACGCGCAACGCACTCCTCGCCAATCCATTCGTTACCTTCATCGAAACTCAGCACGGCGGCCACTGCGCCTACCTCGCCGACCCCGCCCCCAACGCTCACCGCGCCACACAGGTCTCCCCGCGCGACGGCTACTGGGCCGAGCATCTTCTCCTCAACTACCTCCTCCAACAAACAGGACACACCCATGGAAGCTGACTGGTCTGCGGAAATCGCACCCGGCCTGCCGGAAATCGCCGTCCCATGGTCATCGTACGAAACCGACGAAACCCTCACATGGCAAGACCTGCGCCTCGCCGGCCCTCGCCTCGACGCAGCCATCCACTCCATTCCATCCGCAGCAGCAGAATCCGCACTCGCCGCAGCCCTCCGCACCCTCCACGCGCCAGGCTCTCCGTGGTTCACATCCAAGTGCGACCTCTGGACCACCACCCCGGAAGATTCCGACCCTCCCGACCCCTACGAATTCAACGCCGCCGATTTAGTAACGGATACAGCTACAAATTCAGCCCCGCTCCACCTCTGCGCCTCCTATCTGGACATCCTTCCCGTCAACACACATCTCTTCCAATGCTTCCCCGCGCAGGAAAACCTCCTCAAAACCCTCACCGCCACCCTCCGAGCCCGGACCCAACCCCACGCCCGTATCGACTTCGTCCTCCGCGCTGCCCGCATCCACAACACCCCCGGCTTCGCCTTCACCGCCTACGCCGCAGGCTGCGGCCTCACCGCCACCGACGCCCACCAGGCATGGAAGCAGGCTCTGGCTCTCCTCATAACGGCCCTCCACACCTCACCCGCCGCTTCTCTATACTGATTTGCGTGAAAACCCTACGCCTCTCCTCGCTCCTCCTGGCTCTGGCCGCACTCTTCGCCTCCGCCCTGCCCGCAAGCGCCCAAGTCAAATCCGCTCATCCTGATTGGGCACAACTGATCCCCAAGCCCATCCCGCTCTACAACGGTCCCGTCCCCGGCGCTCTCGGCACAGCCCCGCAGGACACGCCCATGCTCTACGTCATGCTACCCAGGCATCCCGTCACCAGCGCCGCCGTCCTCGTCATCCCCGGCGGCGGCTACCAGTACGTTGCTCTCGGACATGAAGGCTTACAGATCGCCAACTGGCTCCGCGCCCAGGGCATGCCCGCCATCGTCCTTGACTACCGCGTCCACCCCTACCACTACCCCATTGAAATTGAAGACGGCATGCAGGCAATGCGCGTCGTCCGCGAGCACGCAAAAGAATGGGGCATTGATCCCGACCGCATCGGCGTCTGGGGATTCTCCGCCGGCGGCCATCTCGCATCCACCCTCGGCACCCACTGCAACAAGACCAATCCCGACGCACCCAACCCGCTCGACCGTCTCAGTTGCAAGCCCAACTTCATGATCCTTTCCTACCCGGTCATCTCCATGCGCAAATCCATCACGCACATGGGCTCCCGCCTCAACCTGCTCGGCAAGCACCCTGGCGGCAAATTGGTCGCCCGCTTCTCCAATGAGCTGCGCGTCTCGCCCAGCACCCCACCCACCTTCCTCTTCGTCACCGAGCGCGACCCCATCGTCCCCGTCCAGAACTCCTTTGACTTCTTCCAGGCCATGATCCGAAACCACGTCCCCGGCGAGCTCCACGTATTCGACTACGGTATCCACGGCTGCGGACTGTGCGAATACATCCCGGCCCTCCACACCTACCCCACCCTGGTCCGCCAGTGGCTCATCGACAACAGCTGGCTCCCCGCCGACGCACCGCCGCCACCCCCGCCAGCCAAAAACTGGAAGGACTGGCCCGCCGGGTTCGAAGGCCCCGGCAAACCACCCCAACGCAAATAGCCCCCAACGGCACTCGCCCCCACAGGGCGAGTGCCCACACGCCTGCGCCACGCTGGTCTGACCTTTTATACTTACCCTGTGAAGATCCTCCGCCTTATCTCCTTCGGTCTGCTCCTCGCGGCGCTCGTTGTCGTTCCCCGCTGCCTTACTGCGCAAACCACCTCAGCCCAGGGACTCCCCGCGCCCATCCGCCTCTACCAGGGTGCCGCGCCCGGAGCCCACGGCAACGGCGTCCGCGACATCCCCCTCCTCTATGCCCTCTTGCCAAAGCATCCCGTCACCAGCGCCGCCATCCTCGTCATTCCCGGCGGAGCCTATGACCACGTCGCCATCGGTCAGGAAGGCTTCCAGATCGGCGAGTGGCTCCGCGACCAGGGCATGCCCGCCTTCGTCCTCGACTACCGTATCGCGCCCGAGTACCACTACCCCGTCGAAATCAACGACGGCATGCGCGCCATGCGCCTCATCCGAGCCAACGCCCGGAAGTGGGGCATCGACCCCAACCGCATCGGCGTCTGGGGCTCATCCGCCGGTGGTCAGCTCGCTTCCACCCTCGGAACCCACTGCAACCAGCCCAACCCCAAAGCCGCCAACCCCGTCGACCGTCTAAGCTGCAAGCCGGATTTCATGATCCTCGCCTACCCGGTCATCTCCATGCGCAGCTCCATCACCAACAAGGAAACCCGCCTCTCGCTTCTCGGCCCGCATCCCTCGCCCACGCTCGTGAGCGACATGTCCAATGAGCTGCACGTCACACCCGGCACGCCACCCACCTTCATCTTCGTCACCCAGCGTGATCCCGCAGTCCCCGTCCAGAACTCCCTCGACTTTTACGCCGCACTCACCCGCAACCACGTACCCGCCGAGCTGCACGTCTTCGACTACGGCATCCACGGCTGCGGGCTCTGCGGCTCCGTCACACCACTCAAAGGCTGGCCCGGCATGGTCCGCCAATGGCTTATCGACCACTCCTGGCTCCCCGCCAACGCGCCACCCGCGCCGGCTCCCCAGCCCAACTGGCCAAGCTGGCCCCCAGGCTTCAAAGGCCCCGGCATGCCACGCTCAAAATAATCCTCTACGCTGGCGCTCGCCACCAACCTGCCAGTGCCAGCGTAATCAAAATCCCGCCGCAAAGAACAGCCAATCCTCCCACAAGCCCCGATCGAAATCCATACTTACGACCTTCCGCCGCAGAATAGTTAGAGCATCTCTCCTGATGATATATAGTATGGATGGCGATTCTCCGCGCACATGCTATGGCGCGACCATATTCGGATGATTTGCGGCGCAAGCTGCTTGAGGCCTATGACGCAGGCAAGGGGAGCC
>JAKATU010000035.1 GCA_021818585.1 Acidobacteriota bacterium
TCAACACGCCTATGATCTGTTCCACACTGAAGCGCTTCTTCTTCATCAGCCAACCCTCCGCCTTTACAGGCTCAGTTCTGGCCGAAGACTAACATTTCAACTGGATCAGAAATAACGAGGCCGATCAATCAGACAGTCGCGTGCGAGCGTTGACACGGCGCGACCAAGCATCGATTTGACTTGCATCCAACCACTTCATGGCTGATCTTCCCGGCTGATCTTCTCATTTTGCGAGGGATATTCCAATCGAAACCCGGTTCAGCCCTCGCATCGAGTTTTCGCTGATGGCAGTCTGAACGGACATGACATCAGTTGATGGAAGCGAGGAGGAGTTCGTGTTAGAGGCGGCAATAAGAAATTGGACTCTCGGAATTGACACCAATCCACAGCGATCAACCCCTGAGAATACGGCTGTTATGCCACTGACTCGATCAGGGGTCTTCTGAAGGGGATTGATAGCAAATTCGGATGGTTGCGGGGGCAGGATTTGAACCTGCGACCTTTGGGTTATGAGCCCAACGAGCTACCGGACTGCTCCACCCCGCACCTTGATATTAACAATCGCAAGCAACCCGGTCAAACGCCCGTTTTACAGGCGTTTACGCACATTTGCACAAGTGTCAGTTACTTTTCCACCGTTGTCCGGCAACCTCTCCCGGCTCGCGCTGGCCCACACACCGCATCCCGCTCTCCTGCACGCATCGCCGCTGCACCTCCCCGCTGATAAACTAGACGCAATCCCGCTATGTTCGAAAATCTCTCAGAAAAACTACAGCGCGCATTCAAAAACCTTCGCGGTCAGGGCACCATCTCGGAAGAAAACATTCAGGATGCCCTCCTCGAAATCCGTGTCGCCCTGCTCGAAGCCGACGTCAACCTCAACGTCGTCAAGGAACTTATCGAGCACATCCGCGAAAAAGCCGTCGGTCAGGAAGTCATGACCGCTCTCTCGCCCACCGAACAGGTCATCAAGATCATTCGCGATGAGCTCATCGCCATCCTCGGCAAAGACACCGCGCGCTTCCAGTTCGCCTCGCGCCCGCCCACCGTCATTCTCATGGCGGGCCTGCAGGGCTCCGGCAAAACTACCAGTTCCGGCAAGCTCGCTGCATGGCTGCAAAAAGGAGGCCATCGGCCCATGCTCGTCTCCGTCGACGTCTACCGCCCAGCCGCCCGCGAGCAGCTTAAGGTCGTCGCGGGCTCCATCAAAGCCAAGCTCTACGAGGGCGACACCAAGGGCGAAGCTGCCGGCACGCGGCTCGTCGAGCGCCTCGCCAAGGAGGCCCGCCGCGAAGCCATCATCACCGGCTGCGACACCCTCATCGTCGACACCGCTGGCCGCCTCCACGTCGACTCCGACCTCATGGATGAAATGACGCAGCTCAAGGCGCTCCTCAATCCGCAGGAGATCCTCTTCGTCGCCGACGCCATGACCGGTCAGGACGCCGTCCGCTCCGCCGAAGAATTCCACAAGCAACTCGCCCTCACCGGCACCATCCTCACCAAGATGGACGGCGACGCCCGCGGTGGCGCCGCGCTCTCCATTCGCCACGTCACTGGTCAGCCCGTCAAGTTCATCGGCACCGGCGAAAAGCCGGACGCCTTCGAGCCTTTCCACCCGGACCGCATCGTCAGCCGCATCCTCGGCATGGGCGACATCATGTCGCTCATTGAAAAGGCCGAGTCCACCCTGGATAAAAAGAAGTCAGAGGAGTTCGCCCGCAAAGCGCTCTCCGGCGATGGCTTCTCGCTCGAAGACTTCCGCGATCAGCTCCGCCAGATTCGCAAAATGGGCTCCTTGCAGAGCATCATGAAGATGCTGCCCTCCGTCGGTCCATTCTCCGGCATGCAGCAAATGGCCGATCAGGTTGACGAAAAGCAGTTCAACCGCGTCGAGGCCATCATCAACTCCATGACCACCTATGAGCGTAACCATCACGAGGTCATCTCCGGCTCCCGCCGCAAGCGCATCGCCAATGGCTCCGGCACCACCGTCCAAGAGGTCAACCAGCTCCTGCGCCAGTACGCCCAGATGCGCAAAATGTTCAAGGGCATCGGCAAGGGCAATGTGCTGCAACGCCGCGCCATGGGCATGATGAGCGGCATGCGCGGCATGGGCCGCTAACCCGCTTGCATCCCTAGAAAATGGAACGCGGCCTCACTCTCAGAGGCCGCTTTTTTATTTCCTCAGCATCGCCCATCCAATTTCCCGCGACCCAACGTACTTAAAGTGCATCTATCTTGTAGGAAAGCGAGACGGCAGTCATGGCATTTGTCTCCGGTCACATCCCGTTGCTCTTTGGAGCGGTGAGTTCTCTCATTACCATCATCAGCATGTCTGCAATCAGCGTGACTGGCTTTCATTACCTCCGCGCCATGGAAGCCTCGCAGGCTCGCGTTCGCGCCGAGCAGCAGGACTACACTCACGTGGCCTCACGCCGGTAAGCCTTCAGGCGCCTAATCCCCTCCGCGCAGGCTCACAGTAATCTCTCGGCTGTCCCCGCCCAGCGACTTCACCACAATCTCCCCATCGCTCCGCGCCGCCAGCCGCGGAAACTTCTCGCCCCACTCCACCAGCACAATCGCATCCGCCTGCGGCATCTCATCCATCCCAATTGCCGCAAGCTGCCGCTCGCTGTCCACGCGATACAAATCCAAATGGCATAGCAGCACCTGCTCCCCATCCCGCTTGCCCAGGTACTCATGCAGCAGCGTAAACGTGGGACTCGTCACCTCGTCCGCCTCCGCCGCGCCGTAAGCCTCGGCAATCCCCTTCACCAGTGTCGTCTTCCCCGCTCCCAAATCCCCACGCAGCAGCAGCAGCAGCGGAGCACGCAGCATCGCGGCAATCTTATGCCCGGTCACTATCGTCTCCTCGGCGCTATTCGTCGTAAATGTAACTATATTTGTGCTCTTTTCCATCAGATTGCTCGCGGCATCCCCTGCATCCAGGTGTAACCACCTTTGTCCTCTGCCTGGAACCGAAAAGCTCGCGCCAGATGCGCCACCGTATCCGTTGCCAGCAGCGTGTGCTCGTCCTGCTCCCGCAGCGCAAAGTCCGCGGCCAACCCGTGCAAATACACTGCCGCTTCCACCGCCTCCTTTGCAGGCCGGGGATGCTGCGCCAGACACGCTGCCACTATCCCTGTCAGAATATCTCCGCTGCCGCCTTTTGCCATCCCCGGATTTCCTGTCGTATTCACCGCCAACGTACCATCCGGGTGCGCAATCAGCGTTCGCCATCCCTTCAACACCACCGTCACTTGGTGCTCCTCCGCAAACCTCCGCGCCAGCGCCTCGCGCTCCGCCTGCACCTGATTCGTCGTCACACCAGCCAGCCGCGCCATCTCGCCCGGATGCGGCGTCAGCACCATCATCCTTCCACCACCGCGCAGCTTTTCCTTGTGCTTCGCCACAATATTCAGCGCATCTGCGTCAAGCACCACGGCAATTTCGCGCCGACCGGCCACGCGGTCCAGCATCCCCAGCACAAACTCTTCCGTCGCAGGCTCCTGTCCCAGTCCCGGCCCCATCGCCAGCACCGTCGTCCGCGCCAGCAGTTCATCCAACTTCCCTGCACTCAGATTCCCGGCCGCAATCTCGCCCTTTGCGCCCTGCGCCAGCGGAATCGTCATCAACTCCGGCAAAACGCCCGCCACCAGTCCCAGCACACCCTCTGGAACAGCCGCCGTCACCAGTCCCGCGCCCGTTCGCAGTGCCGCCAGCGACGCCATTGCTGGTGCCCCCGATTTTCCAGCCGCGCCGCCCACCACCAGCACATGCCCATACATGCCCTTGTGCGAATCCGCAGGCCGGGCCACTTCAAAAATCCGCTTCGCTGCGCCCGTCCAGCGCAACCGCTGCTCCGATTCCACTGCTTCCTCCGGCGAACCAATCGGAGCCACCACCATCGGCCCGCTCGCGCTTCCCGTCATATTCCCAAACGCATGCGCCAGCTTCGGAGCCGTAAACGTCACCACCGCATCCGCGCGAAACGCGCCCGGCGCATAAGGCTCCCGCGAATCCGCGTCCCAACCCGAAGGCAAATCCACCGCTATCACCGGAAAATCCAATTCGCTCAAAATCTCCCGCAGCGCTGCCGCCATGCCCCGCAGCGGAGGACGCACGCCCGTCCCCACCACCGCATCCACGCAAAGCTCCGCATGTGTCATCGCCTGCTGAAATACCTCGCCATCCAGCGCCGTTGGCTCATCCAGCAACTCCACGCGCCCGCGCCATCCGCGCCAAAGCTCGTACGCCTGCCGCGCGTCGCCCTGCAAATCCTCGGTACGCCCAAGCAAAAACACCGTCACCTTACGCCCGGCCTGCCGCAAATCATGCGCGGCCACAAATCCATCGCCGCCGTTGTTCCCTTTGCCGCACAGCACCACAATGCGCTTGTGCTCGGCATACTCTCGCAGCACAAATCGCGCTACCGCCGCACCCGCCGCACGCATCAGCGCAAACGACTCCACGCCGTAATCCTCAATCGTTACTCGGTCTGTCTCCCGCATCTCCGCCGCCGTCAATATGTTCATCATTCCCTCTTGGATGTAGAGAATGCAGCACGTGTCAGCCCGATGAAGACCAGTACCCGTTATTGCGAATCGCCCGTAAACGGATTCACACTCGCGGACTTCGCACCCGTCGGGTCCGCCTTCGGCATGGCCTTGCCCGTCTGCACCGTAGCCCCCTGGCTCACAGCGCCATCGCGGTTATACACGCGGTAGGCGTCGCCTGGCAGAATATGCTGCTCCTCCAGCGCAAGCCGCATCCGCTTGTTGAACTCCCGCACCGGCGCTGCCTGTTTGTTTGCCTTCACCCGGAACTGCACCGGATAAATCACCTGCGATCCTTTGATCGAGTCCACCCCCAGCAGCACCGGGTCGGCCAAAAACAAATCGCTGAACAGCGGATCTTCGCGCACGCTCATCGCCGTCTTCCGCAAAATCTCAATCACCTGCTCCGGATTCTCCGAAAAATCCACCGCAACATTCACCGTCGCCAGGGAGAAATCCCTCACCAGGTTTGCCACCGTCGTAATCTGCGAGTTCGGAATCGTGTAGAGCGTCCCATCCCCATCGCGCAAAATCGTCTTTCGCAGCGACATCGCCTCGACGGTCCCCTGCAACCCGGCCACCTTGATCACGTCGCCCACGCTGTACTGGTCTTCGACCAGGATCAAAAATCCGTTCAGGCAGTCCTTCACAATCGCCTGCGAGGCAAGACCAATCGCCACGCCCGCCACGCCCGCGCTCGTCAGCAGCGGACCAAGATTCAGCCCCAGCAGCGGCAGCACTTCCAGCGCCGCAATCACGGCCACAATCGCCACGCCCGTCGCCCGAATCACGCCCGCAAGCGTCTTCACTTGTCCAAGGTGGCTGGCCCGCGTCGAGTGCCGCTCCGCTGCTCGCACAATCCGGTGCGATATCACGCCGATCACACGAATCAGGATCCACGACCCAATCGCAATCCAGATCAGCTTCGGCAGCTTCGTCTCGGCAAACGTAAGCAAGCCAGCCAGAAAGTTGTGCCACAACTGGCTGAAGAACTGGCTCGGTCCAAGGATCATGAGATGTGGCATAAGCAAATGGAAACTACCCCGGCAAGCGGAATACAGCTTCGCCGCAGACTCTATCATCTCCGATTCCTCCACCGCTCGCACAAAATACAACACAGTTGAGTCCCACAAAGCCTTCTCATCTGCCAGGATATTGTCATCCTGAGGCGGAGCCGAAGGACCTGCAGTTGCCAGATCGGTGCAAAACACCGACCTCCAGACGAGCAAAGAATCGGCATACAAAGCGCATGATTCACGGGAAGCGCAGCCCCACAAAAAATGCCGGAGGGTCTACACCCTCCGGCCAGTCTGCGCGTTAAAAAATTCGGTTACAAAAAAGCTCCAGCATCATCAGCAATGGCGCCGAAGGCGCGTTCGCCCGTGCGGCCAGCACTCATAAGAACAGCGGAGCCAGCACCAGCGTCACCGTGGCCAGCAGCTTGATCAGCACGTGCAGCGACGGGCCCGCCGTATCCTTGAACGGATCGCCCACCGTATCGCCCACCACGGCGGCCTTGTGCGCTTCGCTGCGCTTGCCGCCGTGCTGGCCTGTTTCGATCAGCTTCTTCGCGTTGTCCCACGCGCCGCCGCCGTTGTTCATCAGCAGCGCCATCAGGATGCCCGCAATCGTGCCCACCATCAGCAGTCCGGCCACAGCCTCTGCGCCGCTCAGGTTCACCGGGTGCCCATTCATCATCGGCATGTCGGCCACCTTGTCCAGGCTGAACGACGTGCTGAAGTACCGGAAGATAATCCCCACCAGTGTCGGAGTCAGCACCACCAGCGCGCCCGGCAGCACCATCTCCTTCAGCGCCGCGCCCGTGACAATGTGCACGCAACGCCCGTAGTCCGGTTCCGCAGTCCCTTCCATGATTCCCGGATTCTCGCGGAACTGCTTCCGCACATCTTCAATCACCGTCTGCGCCGCGCGGCCCACTGCCTTGATCGCCATCGAGGAGAACAGGAACACCAGCATCGCCCCGATCATCGCGCCCACAAACACAGGCACGCTTGCTAGGTTTACCGTATTGAAGCTCCAGCCTGCCGGCAGCATCTGCCCCACCATCGAGAGCCGCTGCCCCACAATGTCATGCACCGACTGCAGGTAGGCCGAAAACAGCAGAAACGCCGCCAGCGCAGCCGAACCGACCGCATAACCCTTCGTCAGAGCCTTGGTCGTATTACCAGCCGCATCCAGCTTGTCCGTCTTCTCGCGCGTCTCCATCGGCTGGTTCGACATTTCGATAATGCCGCCCGCGTTGTCCGTAATCGGGCCGAAGGTATCCATCGCCAGAATGTACGCCGACGAAGAAAGCATGCCCATCGTCGCAATCGCCGTTCCGTAAATGCCCTTGGCGTAGGCAGAAATCGTCGTCACGTCCGCCAGCGCCCGCACGCCAAAGTAGTAGCTCAGCAGCAGAGCCGCGCCAATCACCAGCACCGGCAGCGCCGGCGTTTCCATGCCCACCGCAAGCCCGCTGATGATGTTTGTCGCCGGACCCGTTTCCGAGGCCAGTGCAATGCTCTTCACCGGCCCAAACCGCGTCTCCGTGTAGTACTCCGTAATCCTTACAAACAGGAACGCGCTCACAATGCCGCACACGCCGCAGCCCAGCAGCCACCAGCGAGCGTCCAGCATCGTGTACACCGCCAGCGCAAAGCCGGCCAGCGCCAGAAAAGTCGTCACATAAAAACCGCGATTCAAGGCATGCATCGGTTCTTCATGCTCGCTGCTGCGCACCACCGCAACGCCCACCACGCTCGCCACCACGTTGATCGCCTGCGCCACCAGCGGGAAGATAATTCCCTTCACCCCGAACACCGGAAACAGCGACGCGCCCAGAATCATCGCGCCCACGCTCTCCGCCGCCGTCGACTCAAAAATATCCGCGCCGCGGCCCGCGCAGTCGCCCACGTTGTCGCCTACCAGGTCGGCAATCACCGCCGGGTTCCGAGGGTCATCCTCCGGAATGCCGGCCTCTACCTTGCCCACAAGATCGGCGCCCACATCGGCTGCCTTCGTGTAAATGCCGCCTCCAAGCTGTGCAAACAGCGCCACCAGCGAAGCTCCAAATCCAAATCCCACCAGCTGATACGGCACCTGCTCCGGATCATGCATTCCGCCAAACGCCAGGAACAATATTCCCAGCCCCAGCAGTGAAAGCGAAACCACCACCAGACCGGTCACCGCGCCGCCGCGCAGAGCCACCTGCAGCGCCTTGCCCAGGCTCGTCCGCGCCGCGGAAGCCGTCCGGATATTCGCCCGGATCGAAACCGCCATCCCGGTCAGACCGGAAAGCGCCGAGCACACCGCGCCGATCAGGAAGCTCACCACCACCTTCCACGCCTCAGCCCGCGTAAACGGAGAAATCCAGTACCCGACAAACAACGCTACCGCCAGCACAATCGCAATCCAGCCAATCGTGCTGTACTGCCGCTTCATGTATGCTTCAGCACCCTCGCGGATAGCATTGGAAATCTTCTGCATCTCCGCCGTGCCACTGTCTTTGCTCAGCACCCCGTGCGCATAAGCCCACGCGGCAACCAGTCCCAAAGCGCCAATCACCAGGGCAATCCACAAATAAACGCCGTCCTGCGCGCTTACCGAGACCGCCCCACCCACCATTGCCATCACCGGCATGGATAACAAATGCATTCCTTCCCTCCAGGAAAACTACTCTCGAATGTGCCGTGCACGGTGCATCACCTGAGCAGGCCTGTCGTTGACTCATTTGCATGCAAAATAATGCAAATACTCTGAAAACGCGGATTAAAGCATGTGGATAAAACGATGGTCAATGCCCCCCCGCCAGTGGTCTATCCTTGGATACAGGGACCTCCGATTCTGCGGCTCACAGACCATGCACGGCCTTTCAGCGGGCGCACACGGTCATGCACAATCGTAGCTCCCGCCGTGTATACTCTGGAGTCGTCTTGGCGAAACTCTCGCCCGGTTGGCGACCATCATCTCAGGAAGTAGAGAAGATCTATGGCCGAAACCGCGGTCAAGCACGAAACACTGCATTCGCTCCACCCCGGAACCCAATTCACCGGGGAGCAATTGATTCAGATCTACCGCCTCATGTATACCTCGCGCCGCACCGACGACCGCGAAATCGCGCTCAAGCGGCAGCAGAAAATCTTCTTCCAGATTTCCGGCGCCGGCCATGAGGCCTTCCTCGTCGCCGCAGCGCTCGCCATGAAGCCCGGCTACGACTGGTTCTTCCCCTACTATCGCGACCGCGCCCTCTGCCTCGCTCTCGGCAACACTGTCGAAGATCAGCTCCTCCAGGCCGTTGGAGCCGGCAGCGACCCGGCCAGCGGTGGCCGTCAGATGCCTTCTCACTGGACAAGCCCCGCCCTCCACATCGTCTCGCCCAGCTCTTCCACATCCACTCAGTGTCTCCACGCCATCGGCTGTGCCGACGCGGGCCGCTACTTCGCCCGTCACCCCGAGGCCGCGGAAAAATACGACGGCGACTACCGCGCCTATAAAGATGTAACCTTCCACGGCGACGAGGTCGTCTATGTTTCCGTCGGCGAAGGATCCACCAGCCAGGGCGAGTTCTGGGAATCCCTCTCCATCGCATCCAATCTCAAGTTGCCCGTACTCTTCGTCGTCGAGGACAACGGCTACGCCATCTCCGTTCCCGTAGAGGTCAACACCCCCGGCGGCAACATCTCCAAAATCGTCTCCGGCTTTCCCAACTTCCACTTTGCCGAGGTCGACGGAACCGACCCCATCGCCTCCTACAACGCCTTCCGTGAGGCCGTCGCCCACTGCCGCGCCGGTAATGGACCCGCATTCGTCCACGGCCACGTCATTCGTCCATACTCGCACTCTCTTTCCGACGATGACCGCGCCTACCGGCCGGAAAGCGAGCGCCAGGCAGACTCACTACGTGACCCCATCGCCAAAATGCAGATGTTCCTCCTGCGCGAGGGCATCCTCGACGACGCAGGCATCAGCAAAATCGAGCGCCAGGTCGACGAAGAAGTCCGCATCGCCGCCGAGCGCGCAGTCCGCGCAGCCCTGCCCGCCTCGGACATTCCCAGCATCCTCCGCCACCAGTACTCCGAGCAATACGACCCCACCCGCGACAGTCTCGCCTCTGAGCCGCACTCTGACCCCGCCTTGCCCGAGCGCACCATGGCCGACCTGATCAACGCCTGCCTCAAGGATGAAATGCACCGCGACCCGCGCATCGTCATCTACGGCGAAGACGTCGCCGACTGCTCCCGCGAGGAATACATTCAGGAGCACGCCATCAAGGGCAAAGGCGGCGTCTTCAAGCTCACCTCCGGCCTTCAGACCGAGTTCGGCTCCGACCGCGTCTTCAACTCGCCCCTCGCGGAAGCCTCCATCGCCGGACGCGCCCTCGGCATGGGCGTCCGCGGACTCAAGCCCGTCGCGGAAATCCAGTTCTTCGACTACATCTGGCCCGCCATGCACCAGCTCCGCAATGAGATCCCAGCCCTGCGCTGGCGCTCCAACGGAACATTCTCCTGCCCCGCCGTCATCCGTGTCGCCATCGGCGGCTACCTCACCGGCGGCAGCCTCTACCACTCCCAGTGCGGAGAAAGCATCTTCACCCACACGCCCGGCATGCGCGTCGTCTTCCCCTCCAACGCGCTCGACGCCAACGGCCTGCTCCGCACCGCCCTGCGCTGCGACGACCCCGTCATGTTCCTCGAGCACAAGCGCCTCTACCGCGAAACCTACGGTCGCGCCCGCTATCCCGGCCCCGACTACATGATCCCCTTCGGCAAGGCCAAAACCGTCCGCGAAGGCACTGACCTCACCATCGTCACCTACGGAGCCACCGTGCCCCGCGCGCTCCAGGCCGCGCAAAAAGCCCAGCGCGAGCTCGAAGTCGAAGTCGAAGTCATCGACCTCCGCACCCTCAACCCCTACGACTGGGACGCCATCGCCACCTCCATCCGCAAAACCAGCCGCGTCATCGTGCTCTATGAGGACACGCTGAGTTGGGGCTACGGAGCCGAAATCGCCGCCCGCATCGCCGACGAACTCTTCGACGACCTCGACGCCCCCGTCCGACGCGTTGCCGCGCTCGATACCTTCGTCGCCTACCAGCCCATCCTCGAAGACGTGATCCTGCCCCAGCCGGAACGCATCTACCAGGCCATCTCCGACCTCATGAAGTACTAACCCTCCAGCAGTGGCCCACCCAGGCGGGTGCCCCATACTTTCTCCTCACGCTGTTCGAGGCGAAAGTATGGGAGCGAATCGGCGAAAAGCGCCGACCCCACCCTACCCCAGGACATAGGTTGTCATCCACAGCGGAAAGCCCCATCCAACCAAACAAAATCAACTACTTACGCGCAAAACCCATAGCGGCCAGATAAGCCTCTCTTCAGTCCAACCCCCCAACACCGCCGCCCCATTTCCCCCAGATCAAAATTCCTGTTTACAACTCCAAATCGAACACCCGATAATTCCGGCTCGTGCAAGTGCACCCTCAGCCTCCGGTCCAACCGGATATCCATAGTCGAGCTGTCAACCAAAAGGAAATCCTTTTATGTCGCTTGGCAAGCGTGCAGTCGCCGAATTCTTCGGCACATTCTGGCTCGTCCTGGGAGGCTGCGGCAGCGCTGTGCTCGCAGCAGCCTTCCCGCAACTCGGCATCGGCTTTGTCGGCGTAGCCTTTGCCTTTGGACTCACCCTGCTCACCATGGCCTACACCATCGGCCATATCTCCGGCTGCCACATCAATCCCGCCGTCAGCTTCGGTCTGGCCATGGGCAAGCGCTTCAGTTGGCGCGATCTTCCCGCATACGTCGTCGCCCAGGTGCTGGGAGCCATTGCCGCCAGCACCGTCCTTTACATCATCGCCTCCGGCAAGGCAGGCTTCGACGTCCACGCCGGCTTCGCCTCCAACGGCTACGGAGCCCACTCGCCCGGCGGATACTCCCTGCTCGCATGCTTCGTATGCGAAGTCGTCATGACCTGTTTCTTCCTGCTGGTCATCCTCGGCTCCACGCATGAGCGCGCACCGAAGGGCTTCGCGCCCATCGCCATCGGCCTCTGCCTCACGCTCATTCACCTCATCAGCATTCCCGTCACCAACACCTCGGTCAACCCCGCGCGCAGCACCGGCCCCGCGCTCTTCGCTGGCGGATGGGCCATCCACCAGCTCTGGCTCTTCTGGCTCGCCCCCATCATCGGAGGCTCGCTAGGCGGCCTCATACACCACTGGCTCTTCGAGAAACTTCCCGCGGAACCGCCCATCGCCGGCGACCTGCACTAACATTCACCCGAAACAAAAGTGGCCTGGAATTCCTTCCAGGCCACTTCCATTTTCAGCTTCTTTCTGTAACTTAATCCCGACTCTGCAGCTTCGCCAGCAGGTTCAGGATCTCCAGGTACAGCCAGACCAGCGTCACCATCAGCCCAAACGCGCCGTACCACTCCATATACTTGGGAGCGCCCATCTGCGCGCCACGATCGATAAAGTCAAAGTCCAGCACCAGGTTCAGCGACGCAATGCCAACCACCAGCAGGCTAAAGCCGATCCCGATCACGCCAGACCCGTTCACCGCATTCATCGGACCCAGACCCACATGGAAGAAGCCCAGCACCATCTCCACCAGGTAAAACAGCATGATCGCGCCCGTAGCCGCAAACACGCCCATCCGGAACTTCTGCGTCACACGGATCATGCCCGACTTGTAAATCAGCAGCAGCACAAACATCACGCCGAAGGTCAGGCACACGGCCTCAAACGCAATCCCGTGGAACCGCATGTCGAACACCGCCGAAATGCCGCCCAGCGCCAGCCCTTCAAACAGCGCGTAGATCGGCGCGGTCACCGGCGCCCAGTCCATCTTGAACATCGTCACAAACGCGGCAATCATCCCACCGATCAGCCCAATCCACATCAGCGGCATCACGGCCAGCACATTGCCGGAATAAGCCGTATGCCAGGCAAACGCCGCCGTTACCATGACCAGCAGCAGTAGAATCCCGGTTTTATTCACGGTTCCCTGCACCGTCATCGCCTCGCCATAGGCCATCGGCTGACCGCGGAATACCCGGTCGTTCAAAGTAGGGTTCGAAGTACGCATAAGTTGTGGCACGTGAATCACTCCTGTCTTTATTAGATTACGACGGATACCGGAAGTTGCGTTTTCGGACTCTACGGCAGAACCGGCTTCCCATTCACCGTCATCGCCCGCAACGCGGCATCATCATACACAATCAGGCTCTTCGGCAGTCGCGCATAGCCCAGGTGGAAGGCCGTGTCCTGCCCATTATGCAGCACCCAGCTCAAAAACTTGCCCAGCGCCACCCGCTCCCTCAAGTTCGTCCCATCGCGCGGCACAATCACAAAGCTCAACCCCGCAATCGGATACGCACCCGCCGCTGTCGCCGGCGCGTCCACAATCGTCGTGTCCAGGTTTGTCCGCAACTGCGGAGCAAACGCCTCCACAGCCGCCTTTGTCGAGACCACATTCGGCTGCACATACTGTCCCGCCCGGTTCTCCACGGCCGCTACCGGCAACTCATTCTGCTGCGCGTAGTTCAACTCCACAAACCCAATCGTCCCCGGCGAATTCCGCACCACGCTCGTCAGCCCGGCGCTGCCTTCGCCGCTGATGCCCACTGGCCACGCCACGCTGTCTCCCGCGCCCACCTTCGCCGCCCATTGCGGGCTCACGGCAGAAAGGTAAGTCGTAAAGATGTCCGTCGCCCCCGCCGCATCCGCGCGGTGCACCACTACAATCGCCTCATCCGGCAACGCCACACCCGGATTATCCTTCGCAATCGACGGATCATTCCACCGCTTCACCGTCCCCAGAAAAATCCCTGCCAGCGTCCCGGCAGAAAGCCGCAGCGGTTGCTTTATCCCGTGCAGGTTGTAAGTAATGCAAATCGCCCCCGACGTCACCGGTATCTGGATCACCGGAGGCAACTGCTCCAACTGCTTCGGCGTCAGCGCATAGTCCGTCGCCGCAAAAGCTACCTTGCCTGCGGCAAGCTCCTTCACCGCCTTCACGCTCCCATCGGCCACATACATAACCTGCGTCGGCCGGTGCAGCTCAAAGAAATCCTCGCCCCAGCGCTGCATCACAGGAAACACAAAGCTGCTCCCCGCAGCGGGAATCGTCCGCAGCGTCTCCGGCTGCCGTTTGGTATTGCAGCCGGCCACTCCCGACACAAGCACAGCAAGACAAACAGATAGCACAGCGCGATAACGCATCCAGACTCCTTTGAACATCCCGGTAATCTCTTGATCAGGCAGTCGCCGACACCGGCCCAGCCAATCCAGCCAGCCCCAAAATGGAGCCCCAAAACTTAGACTGCCCGGAACCTCGTCCGGGCAGCATAAGCATCGCAATTTCCTTCATTTACCAGCTCTCGCGCGGACGCTCCGGCTCTACGGCCTCCGGCGTCGGCTCAGCAGCGGCAAAGCTCTGCACCCATCCCGTAATGCTCGGAACCCCAATCCCGCTCGGCCCCTTTGCAAGATAGGCGCGCTGGTCTTCCACCCACGCGCAGCCCGCAATGTCCAGATGCACCCACGGCGTGTCGCCCACAAACTCCTTCAGGAACATCGCCGCCGTGCTGGCCCCGCCATAGCGTCCGCCCGTATTCTTGATATCGGCAATCTCCGACTTCAAAAGCGTGCGGTACTCATCATCCAGCGGCAAGCGCCAGAACTTCTCCCCGGCCCGTTCAGCAGCGTTCGCAAACCGCGTCCAGCTCTCCTCATCGTTGGAGAAGCCACCGGCGCGAATCTTGCCCAGCGCCACCACGCATGCCCCGGTCAGCGTCGCCGCGTCAATCAAATGCGTCGCGCCCAGTTGCTTCGCGTACACCACCCCATCGGCCAGCACCAGCCGTCCCTCGGCGTCCGTATTCATCACCTCAATCGACTTGCCGGACATGGAAATCTGCACATCGCCCGGCTTCTGCGCCTTGCCCGAAGGCATATTCTCCGCCGCACAAAGAATCCCGATCACTCGCACCTTCGGCTTCAGATGTGCGATCGCGCGCATGGCGCCAAGCATGGCGGCGGCGCCCGCCATGTCGTACTTCATCATCTCCATGCCCTCGGCCGTCTTCAGCGAGAGCCCGCCGGAATCAAACGTAATACCCTTGCCCACAAGGCCCACCACTGGACCCTGCGCGCCACCCTCCGGCTCGTAGCGCATCACAATCAGCGCTGGCGGCTCATCCGATCCCTTGGCGACGCTCCAGAAAGCGCCCATCTTCAGCTCATGCAGCTTGTCCGCACCATACACCAGGCAGGAGAGCCTGTTCTCGTGGCACATCGCCGCCGCCCGCTGCCCCAGCATCGTCGGCGTCAGCCGGTTCCCGGGCTCATTCACCAGCGAGCGAGTGAAGTTCTGCGACTCGCCCAGAATGTTCCCCTCGCGGAAGCCGGCCTCCACCGCCGTCCGGTCCATCAGCGGAGGAATCACCAGCGTCAGCTTTTGCACGCTCCGGTCCTTGCGGTCCGAGCGGTATGTATCCGCGTCGTAGTCCGCAAGCTGCGCCGCATACCCAATCGCCCGCGCCACATCCGTCGTCTCCAGCTCGGTCGACGGAAACACAATCGAAAGCGACCGCAGCGAACGAGGCTTGGCCGTCCGAACCGCAACTCCTGCAGCCTGGCCCAGCACATGCGGCGTCAGCTTCGACCGCTTGCCCACGCCCACCAGCAACAGGCGCATGGCAGAGATGCCCTGCGGGGCATGCAAAAGCAGAATCTCATTCGCTTCCGCCTTGAACTCGCCGTTCGCCAGCGCAAACTCCGTCGTCTGCTCCAGCGCTACCTCGTCGCTCAGCAGCCTCGGCTCCGGGTGGTCTGCGGATCCATGATCCGCCGCAAATACCACCAGCAGCTCTGAAGCATGCGAAGCCGAAACGCTCTCAATCAGTTCTGTATGCATACATCCGTCAACAGGAGCGAGATTCGAAATTGGCCCAGAGAATCTGCTGCTTAAGTCCCCATAGCCTGTCCCGCCCCGGTAATGCGTTCATTTCATTCCCAGTTACTTTCGTCCACATGGGAGAATCATCAGGACTTATCGTACACAAAAAATCCGCGTCCGCTCTTTCGTCCCAGCCAGCCTGCATCCACCATCCGGATCAACAGCGGGCATGGCCTGTATTTAGGATCGCCCAACCCCTCCAGAAGCACGCGCATAATGTCCAGGCAAACATCCAGCCCGATAAAATCCGCCAGCGTCAGCGGCCCCATCGGATGCGCCATCCCAAGCTGAAACACCTGATCCACCGCCTCCGGAGTCGCCACGCCCTCCATCACCGCATACATCGCTTCATTCAGCAGCGGCATCAGCACGCGGTTGGAAACAAACCCCGCGGCATCATTTACCTCCACCGGCGTCTTGCCCAGCCGCTCCGCCAGCGCCTTCACCGTGTCAAAGGTCTCCTGTGCCGTCGCCAGCCCCCGAATCACCTCCACCAGCTTCATCACCGGCACAGGGTTGAAGAAGTGCATTCCGATCACCCGCTCCGGCCGCCCCGTAAACGCCGCCAGCTTCGTAATCGAAATCGAAGAAGTATTACTCGCCAGAATCACACCGGGCTTCGCAATCCGGTCCAGATCCTCAAAAATCTGCCGCTTCACCTCCAGCTGTTCCGTGGCCGCTTCCACAATCAGGTCGCAATCGCCCAGCGCCGTCCGCGCCAGCGTTCCCTCTATCCGCGCCAGCGCCGCGTCCGCATCTTCCTGCGTCAGCTTGCCCTTGCTCATCTCGCGTCCCAGGTTCTTCCGGATCGTCTCCACTCCACGATCCAGAAAACGCTGCTCCACCTCGCACAGCCGAACGGCAAAACCGCCCTTCGCAAACACGTGCGCAATCCCGTTGCCCATCGTGCCTGCTCCAACCACCCCAACTTTCCTGATCTCACTCACGGTGCAAATCCTCCCTCGAAACCTCAAAACAGGTGAGTCTACCAGCGCAGAAGACCATCGCGCGACCCCCAGCCTGCCCGCATCACCGCTTCAGCTTCACATCCGCAAACATAAAGCCATCCCGCTCCACCACCTCGCCGCTCTCTATCGGAATCTCAGCCCGCAACATCGGCCCCCCGTAAACGAAGCTGTGAAACTCCCCGTTCTCGCCGCAGGGATCCACCCCCTCCGGCAACTCAGCCAGCAAAGACTCATCCAGATCGCGTCCCGCAAACTCCCGCGGCAGCTTCCTTGGATCGACGCACACCAGCCGCGTCTTCACACCAGCGGCCACCATCTCCCGCGCCAGCTCCCGCGTATCCAATCCCCACACCGGAAACAGCGGCTCCAGCCCAGTCCCGGCCAGTTTCTGCACCCGGTACTGCCGAATGTCTTCCAGAAACAAATCTCCAAATGCAACCGCCTCCACGCCATCGGCCACAGCCTGCGCACAGGCCACGCTCATCGCCGCCTCATACTGCTCATTGCTGCAGGGCCACGGCAGCGTAATCGTCACCAGCGGCAAGCCCGCCGCGCGCCCCGCGCCTCCAGCAGCTCCCGCCGCGTGCTGTGCATCGCCACGCGATCAAAATGCCCGTTCAACGTCGTCAGCAGCGCCACCACGTCCACATCCGCCTGCTGCCGCAAAAGGTGCAGCGACCACGCGCTGTCCTTCCCGCTACTCCAGCTCAAGCAAACACGCTTTCGCTTCATCGCTCCAGCCTAATCGCAAATCCCTATACTGGAAACAGCATGCAGGTCTTCCCCAAATTTATTCTTTCTGCCACATCGGCCGCGCACTTCCCCGCGCCATCCGCACCGGAGTTCGCCTTCCTCGGCCGCTCCAACGTCGGCAAATCCAGCCTCATCAACGCGCTGCTCGGCTCCCGCCAAGCCAGGGTCTCCTCCACGCCGGGACGCACCCGCGCCATCAACTTCTTCAGCCTCACCACCTCGCCCGAGCGCCGGCAGCCCAACTTCCTCTTTGCCGACCTCCCCGGCTACGGCTACGCCAAAATCTCCAAATCCATCTCCGCCGAGTGGCCCAGATTCATTGAGCCTTACCTCGCCGAACGCCCCACGCTCGCCCTTTGCATCTGCCTCGTCGACAGCAACATCCCACCCCAGGCCAGTGACATCCAGCTCGCCGAATTCCTCCGCACCATCCAGCGCCCCTACATGGTCGTCGCCACCAAGGCTGACCGCCTCTCCGGAAATGCCCGCGCCAAGGCAAAGCAGACCCTCAGCCGCGCCCTCAGCGCAGACAATCTACTCCTCTGCTCGGCAAAAACCGGCCTCGGAATGAAGGAATTGTGGAGTGAAATTCACCGCATCGCCGAAGAAGCCGGTGCAAAAATCAAATAACCCAACCTAAAACGAGACCGTAGCCCCGTCCCGCATCATCACCAGCTTTGCGGCCAAAGCCGAATCCTGCCTCACCGCATCCACCAGCCGCCCCACCTCAACATCCCTCATGCGAACACACCGTTCCGCCGCCAGCTTGCGCCCCAGGTAGCGTGGAGCGCGCTGCAGCCAGTGCCGCCGCAGCGGAGTCCCGTCCGCCGCATCCTCCAGAGCCGCCGACGCCAGCTCATCCACCCGCGTCAGCACCGGACCCGCCGCCCACGCGGCCGTCTCATTACGCAGCCGCCACGTTACCAGCGTTCCGCTTTTGTCGCCGCCGTGCAGCCACCGCGATCCCCGCTCCACCAGAGTCTCAGTGCCAGCCACATGCCGACCCGCCAGAACCTCCGGCTGCAATCCCCGCTCCATCATCTCCAAAGCGGTCTTCTCCGCATCCGCCGAAAGACACACCGAAACCGGCTGCTTCTTCCTCACTTCGTTTTTCAGAATCCGCAGCGCCTCATCCAGATCATTCACCACAAAGTCGCAAATCCCGTATCGCAGCAGATCCTTCACCCGCGCCCGCTGCGCATCCACCGCCAGCACTGCCGCTCCGGAGACAGCCCCCGCAACCAGCGCCGCAATTCCCCGCGCATCCACATCCAGAACCGCCACCAGCCAGCCGCCAAGCCACGCGGCATGCCCCAGCTCAGCCACGCCTCGCTGCCCGGCCATCTGCTCCAATGCGATATACGCATCAAAAACATCCGCCACCGCAGGCGTCAGCAATTCGACCTTGTCCGGCGCAATCACGACTCAATTGTATGAAATTACGAACAAAAGGAGTGCAGGAAACCTACCAGCTCGAATACGGTTTTCCATTCGACCCAGTTGCATTCGACCCGCTGTGGACATTATCGATACCGCCATCGCTCTGGTACACGTCCGAGAGCGTATCGCTCGTATCCGTCACCCACGTATCCGCCGAATGCGTCATCGGGTCCACCGGAATCGAACGCAGATAACCCGACTGCACCAGATCGTCCAGCGACTGCGGAGCCTTGCCCTTGTCCATCGTGTAAGCGGAAATCGCCTGCCGCATCACCTGCAGATCCTGCTTCAGAGCAGCCTCGCGCGCGCTCTGCACCATCGCCGCAAAACGCGGCACCGCCACCGCTGTCAGGATCGCGATGATGACCATCACAACAATCAGCTCGATCAGCGTAAAGCCCTGCTCCCGTTTGCGGCCGAATCTCTGCAATTGCGCCATCATCAATGTCAAATTCCCCGCCGCTCTCCGGCGCTCCCCGCTACCATGTCGAATACTTTGTCCCGTTCAACGCCGTGCCATCCGACAACGAGTACACATCAAACACATTCTGCCCGCCCCACGACGTGCTGTCCGGGCTGTCCTGCACCGATCGCTTGCCCCATGTCGCCTTCCCCGTCATCGGGTCCACCGGAATCCTCCTGAGGAAGCGCACTCGCTTGCCCTTCACGTCGACTCCATCCACCAGAATGTGCAGGCTCGGCGGATAGTTGAAGCTGTCCACCTTCGTCCGGATAAATCCGCGATCCGCCGCATCCTTATATGCGTCAATCGCAGCACGCATCTCCCACAAATCGTGGCGCAGAACTTTTTCCTTCTCCCGCTTCACCTGGAAACGCATCACAGGCAGCGCCGCCGAGGCCAGAATCGACAGAATAAAAACCGTCACGATCAGCTCGATCAGCGTCAGCCCGGACTCCCCTGCGCGCCTCGTTCGAAACTGCAGCATCTGTATCCTCTGCTCCTACTTCACTTGGACTATGGCAAGCGAGCCCACCGCCGGAATGCTCTGTTCCTGGCTGTTGCGAATCACCGGACGGGTAATCGCAACCGTCGCATCACCCGCAGCCTTGGCCTTGAATGTAAGGACGCAAACCGTACCGTTGCCGCTCACTCCCTTCACGCCCGGCGGCCTCGATGCGGAAATCTCCACCTGCCCGTTGCCGTCATCCCGATGCACTAACGCTACTGCCTGTCCGTCCTTACCCAAAAAGCTGTTCGGCGAGTTCGGACTCCCCGTCAGGTCTACATTGATCAGGCTCAGCCGCGTCGCGTCATACTTCAAACGCATCGGAACCGCATACACATCCCTGCCGTCTTCCAGGTTCACCTTCAACTGGAAGGTCTTGCCCACCGCGGCGTTCGTCTGCTGCGGCTCCAGCTTCAGCAGCACCGGCGGACCGCCCGTCATCTGCGCATCCATCCGCTGCATCGCCGATTGCGCCGCACCCTCCGTCGTCTGCGCCGTACCCGCAGCCACAGGTTGTGTCGATGCACCCTGAGCCGGCGCCGTATTCTGAGCCGCGGCCCCGCCTTGAGCCGGCGCCGCTGCAGGAGCACCTGCCGCAGTACCGCTCTGTTGAGTTCCCGTCGAACTCTTCCCCGCAACCGGCTGGCTCGCCATGCGCACTGAGAAGTGATTCGCCGTGCCCGTGTAGATCGCCGCCGTCTGCTCCGGTGTCAGCATCTGCGCGCGAACCACATGCGGTATCAGCAGGAAGACCAGGTCGTCCTTTGCAACGGTATGGTCGCGCACGCCGAAAATGTACTTCAGCAAAGGCAACTCAGACAGTCCCGGCGTTCCGCTGATCGAATTGCTCGTCTGTACCTGCTTGATGCCGCCAATAATCGTCGCTTCGCCGTTCTTCAGCCGAACCGTTTCATCTGCCACACGCTGCGTGATAATCGGCTCGTTCACACCTCCCAGGTTTTCCGTCCCATTCGTGGCGGAAACCGTCAGCTTTACCTTCATCGAAACATCACGGTCGTAGAGCACCGTCGGGGTAATGTCGATATTGACGCCCACGTCCAGGTACTGGAACTGCGTGTTCACCAGCGAACTCACAATCGCGGTCGCCGCGCCCGTCTGGTAAGAGCCCGTCGCCACCGGCAGCCTTTCGCCAATCTTCAGTTGGGCATCCTGCCCATCCGAGGCGCGAATACGCGGCTCCTGAATCACCTGCGTATTCGAGTCGGACAGCAGTAAATCCGCCTCCGCCTGTCCGATCGTCACCGCAAAGTTGTTCGAATTCAGATGTGCAAGGTTATTGAGCGTAAAGTTGTTCGCAGTCGTCGAGCTGGAGGTCGACGAACTGCTGCTACTGCTGCTCGATGTCGCCGCCTGGATGTTCACGCTCGCCGTCTGTGGAAGCTGAAGTCCAATCTTTCGCTCCAGGTTCCGGCTCACTTCCAGCACCGCCACATCCACCACCACTTCGGGCTTGGGCCGGTCCAGATCACTGATCAGCTTGCGCGCCAGAATCAACTGATCCGGAGAAGCGCGCATCACAATCGCATTCTGGCTGGACACGCCAAAAATGTGCGCCGTCTGGAACACGTTCCGCAACGCCGTCTGGATATCGGTAAAGTCGCTTTGCTGGGTTATGTTGTGCAGATAAAACGTCTGCACCGCCTGTGTTTCCAGCTCAGTTCGTTTCTGGCGCGTATTTGCCGCCACAAAAATCGTGTTCGGCGTAATCGCCTGGTAGAACGTATCGGAAACGGTCGCAATAATCTGCAGCGCCTGCCGAAAAGTCGTATTCTGCAGATCCACCTGGATTCGCTTCGAGGTGTAATCCGGATCAAAAAGCACGTTGATCCCCGCGGCCTTGCAAACCGTCTGGTACACCACCTTGCTGTCTTCCACCATGTGCAGCGTCAACGGCTCATTCGAGAGCGGACGCAGTTGCACCGGACCCTCCAGATGCTCAAACGCCTCTCCCGGAGTCCGCGGAGATTCCGAGTTCGTCCCCGCATGAATCGCGTTCACCTTCCGCCGGATTGCCTCGATATCCTGTGACGCGAGTTCGTTGCCTGGATCAATCTGCAGCGCCAGCAGAAACTCCGCCACCGCGCCGGAATTGTCGCCCAGCTTCTCCAGTTGCTCGCCATGCTCCACATGCAGCGCCGAGGCAGGCAGCCTCGTCCGCTCATACGCCACGCGGTAGCGCTCGTCGCCCGGCTTCATCTTGTAGGCCTTGTCGTAATTCTCGTAGGCCTTTTCCACCTGGCTGCTCGCCTCGGCCTTCTGGCCCATCTTGAACCAGTGCTTCGCAGACTTGGCATGCGCCTGCGGCACGCCGGAAACGAAGAAAATCAGGCTCACAAAAAGAGAAAAATAAAGCGTCGAGCGCGTCATGGAACCCCAGTTTCGAAATGGCTGCAGCGGCATCCTGTCCGCTCCTGCTTTCAATGGCAATGTCTTTGCTTTCACTGCGAAATTTCGAGGCCGCCGGATCGCCCATCCTGCGTAATCGTCAGAATTGAAATGCCCGTCTTCCTCACCAGCCGGACAGCCTCTCACCATAGTACCTTGCAATGCCTTTCCCTTACCCGCCTCAAATCCGTAACCGTCACCGTTGCCTGCTAACATGAAGAGTCACTCGCTTTCCCATGTCCAGACACTCCACCATCCGGATCCAGCCCGCTCCAACGGCAAAGCCCAAACCGCGTGACCCCGTCGCCTCCGGCGAACGCGATGCCGCCGTCAATCGCGCGGCCAATCACAACTATTTCCTCCTCGACCGCTTCGAGGCAGGCGTCGCCCTGCGCGGCACCGAGGTCAAGTCCATCCGTGAAGGCAAAGCCAACCTCAAGGACGCCTACGGCCTCATCAAAGACGGCGAAGCCTTCCTTTTGAACGCCCACATCGGACCCTATTCTCACGGCTCTTACTCCAATCACGACGCTGTCCGCACCCGCAAGCTGCTCCTCAACCGGCAGGAACTTCGAAAACTATGGGGAAAGACGCAGCAGAAGGGATTCACGCTCATCCCCACCCGCCTTTACTTCCGCCGGGGCAAAGTCAAATGCGAACTCGCCGTCGCCAAGGGCAAGCAGGACTGGGACAAGCGCGAAACCGAGCGCAAACGCGAAGCCGACAAAGAAGCCCGCGCCGCCATAGCCCGCGGCCGCAAATCCTGACCATCCAGCCACCCCACACCACAGCAAGCCGGACAAAGTTGCAGGGAATTCCACCCCAAATTGCTACCATGGAATTAGAGGATCAGCGATCTGCAAGCCCTCAAAACCAATTGGACTGACGCATTCCGTCCGCAGGACAGCACCGGTAATACTACGAATAATTCGTACATTCATACGATTCAAAACGCATACATCGTACAAATTCACAGTATTAACCTCGGCCCGCAAAGTATATAAAACAAACGACTTACAAGCCTAACATCCCACAAGGTCAAGATTCCAAAACACTTACCAAGCACGAACCCGCGCTCTTAAAATCGCGGACTTCAACCGCCTCCAGCCACTCATCTCAGCCTCAGGGCAGTATCCCCCTTCAGTACCACCGTAATCTTGGCGAACGGTGTTCCTGCGTCTACTGTACGCAGTGAAATCCTCCTCAAGAGAGGCGTTCATGCAAAGAGAATCCTCCGCTTGGGCTGCCGAGTCTGCTTCCTTGCGATCCGGCCTTCGGCACCCGCTGTTTCTCATGGTTCTCTGTTGCGCGGCTCTCATGCTGGCGCAGTCAGCTCATGCCGAGCGCCGTTGCTACTCTCCGGCCACCGCCTACCGCCATCCGCATCGCAAGCTCTGCGTCAAAGCGCATGTTTACCGGGAAATCCAGCTCCACGACGGCACCCGCATCCTGGACGTCTGCTCGCCCAGGTCATCCGCCGACCGCTGCCACTTCGCCTTCGTCAGCCTCGACACCAATCGCTCCCGGGTCGGCAGCCTCCAGCCATTCGTCGGCAAGGAAGTGGAAGTCAACGGCAAGGTGCTTCCGATCCACGGTCGCGCTGAAATTCTGCTCTCCTCGGCAAAGCAACTGCGAATCGCCGCACCGGAGCGCCGCGGCAAAGAAGTGGCCACGAGGGTCCGCCGCGGCAAATTCCACCCCAACCCGGAACTGCTCAAGGGCTTCAACGCCACCCAGAACAAAATGCCCATCGCCGGCCCAGCCTTCCACGGCGGCTAATGAGGCTAATAGAATGATTCCATTGACCTAACGAATAGGTCCCGCATAACGCCGCAGCTCCCGCAGCGGATAGAAGGTCCCGCGCCAGATCACCCCGCCCTGCCGCAGCGTCGTCCACATCGACCGCAGGATGCTGTACAAAAACAGCATTCCGGCCACCGGAAACGTCACAAAATACCACCGCGAGAACTCGCTGAACTGCCGGTAATAGCTATACATCAGTAACTGCATCGCCAGGATCACCACGCAGGCAAGCCGGGCCGCATCCGAGCCGAACCACCCCGCCACCGGCGCCAGGCAGACCATTGCCAGCATCATGCAGACAGCCAGCAGCAGCGGCAACCGGAACTGAAAAATCGCGAAGGCATTCTTCGTCAGGTTACCCACAATCCCCATCGCCCCCGGAGCCCAATGCACCTGCGCCAGCCCCGGACCAAAGGCCACTTCCTGCCGGTAACCCTTCTGCTTCACCGTGTAGCCCAGGCGCACATCCTCCAGCACTTCCATGCGCAACGCCTCAAACCCGCCCACGCCGTCATACACATCACGCCGGATCAGGTTGAACGCACCGACCCCAATCGACTCCCGCTTCGCCTTCGGGTCCGGAATCTGCCACAGGTTCGCCGCCGTTGCCACCACCACCTGCAGGAACGACATCATCATCCGCTCCCCGCCGGTATGCAGAATCGGCGTCGGAAGCATCACAAAGTGTCCGGCTCCCGCGCCCTCGGCATAATGCACCGCCCGCGCCAGCGCCTCGGGCGCAAATTGCACGTCCCCATCGGTAAACAGCATCCACGGAGTCGCCGCCTGCCGGGCCGCCAGCGCCAGAGCATGGTTCTTGCCCAGCCAGCCATCCGGCAGTTCCGTCACGTGGATCACCGTCAACTGCTTGCCCCCGGGTACCGGCCGCGCTGCCACCCGCTCCATGATCTCCCCGGTTCCATCCGTGGAACGATCGTCCACGGCAATCACGCGCAAGGGCAAAGTCTGCGCCAGCAGAGACTCCAGCGTGGACTCAATCGCCACCGCCTCATTCTTGGCCGGCACAATTACCGTCAGGCGGGGAACTTCACCCTGCCCCCGCTCGGGAGCCGCAAAACGGCTCTCCGTCAGGTTTGGAACCCGCGGCAAACCGCGCAGAGCCGTCATCGTTCGCCATACCCAGCCAAGGGCAATCGCCCAGTTGACCACCGTGAGCGCCGCCCACATATCTTTCATCGCTGGCGACCCGCTTCCACTTCGATCCACATACGCTTGACTAGGAAAGCCTCTCTTCCACAATCCTTGCGCTCTGGCAGGAGAAACCCTGCTCCGTCACGCAAGCGCCAGACGGCTGCCGCCTGCGCTCCATCTGTTACGGCTGACAACACTACGCAAAAACTCTACTGACCGGATGACACCGTCGGCCGCGGCCAACGCGCTTCCACTGTCGTCGAGATTCCGCCGCGAGGACGAAAATCACCCCGCACCACCGCCCAGACTGGATCACACGCCTTCACCACGTCGTTGAGCACCTGGTTCACAATATTCTCCTGGAAAATCCCCAGATTCCGGTAAGTAAACAGGTACTCCTTCCACGATTTCAGCTCCAGACACAGCTCCCGCGGCATATAACGAAGGGTGATGGTTCCAAAATCAGGCAACCCCGTTTTTGGACAAACTGAGGTGAACTCCGGGTCGTCAATCAGAATCTCATAGGCAGGAAACTGATTCGGCCAGGTATCAATGGCGGGAAACGAGAAATCCAGACCCGCTTTCGCGTGGTCGTCGGTATAACCGGTCGGCATAGAAGTATTGTAGGGCAACCGCAAGCTATCAAAAACTTTCACTTAAAGCCGGGAGTCCACACTTTTTTGACTCCTAAAGCACATCAATTGAGTCTTATATACTGACCTTCGACTCGCATGGCCATCAATATCAAACAAAATTTCCGCACGACGGCCCTCGTTACCGGCTTCGTCGTAGCCCTGATTCTGATCTTTATCGCTGCCCGCATGCTTTTGCGGAGCAAACTCCCTGTGCGCGTCGCCACGGTTCACATGGGCAACCTGCTGAGCACGGTTTCCACGAATGGCAAGGTTCAGCCGCAGAACAACTTTGAAGCGCACGCTCCCTTTCCCGGCCTCATCAAAAACATTTATGTACACCCAGGACAGACGGTCAAGGCCGGACAACTTCTGCTGACCATGGACGACAGCCAGGCAGAGGCTAATCTGGCCAGTGCCTACGCGGGGCTCAAAGGGGCCCAGGCCAGCTATGACATGGCACTCGCCGGAGGCCCCGCCGAGAGCCGTCTGGCTCTTGCGGGCCAGATCAGCAGCACCCGTGCTGACCTCAGTCAGGCGCAATCCGATCTCACCGCCCTTCAGAAACTCCAGGCCACCGGGGCATCTTCTCCCAGCGAGGTAGCCTCCGCACAACAGCGCGTCAGCGCGGATGAGTCCGCCTTGCAGGTTCTCAAGCAGCGCCAGCAGGCCCAGATCAACCCAATGGACGTGGCACATGCCAAGGCTGCTCTCAATCAGGCCGAGCAGGCATACCAGGCCGCCAGCGCAATAGTCGCACAGAGCAATGTTCGCGCTCCCTACTCAGGCACCGTATACAACATCCCTGTTTCCCAAACTGAATACGTTCAAGGTGGCGCGCTCCTGCTGGAAGTAGCCAACCTGGATCACTTACAGGTGTTGGCTTACTTCGACGAGCCGGAAATTGGCAAACTCGCGCTGAACCAGCCCGTCACAGTCCACTGGGATGCCAAGCCGAACAACTCGTGGAAGGGTTACATCGCGCGCATGCCCTCCACCATCATCAATTACGGCACGCGCTACGTCGGAGAAGCTCTGGTCAATATTGAAAGCAAACCCGACCTGCTGATACCCGACACAAACGTCACTCTTACCGTTACAGTCGCCAATCTCAAAGACGTTCTCATCGTTCCCCGTGAAGCTCTGCATATCGAGCAGGGCAAATCCTACGTCTACCGCGTAGTCCAGGGAATCCTTCGCAGAACTCCCGTCACCGTTGGCGAACTCAACCTTACCGATGTGCAGATCGTGAGCGGCCTCAAGGCCGGACAGGTCGTCGCCCTCGGAGCAACAAACGGCCAGCCTCTCGGTGACGGTCTGCCCGTCGATGTGGAACGGTAGTGTCGCGAATTCTCAAACTCCGCAGCTTACTTCTCTGCGTCTGCATGATGCCGCTGGCCCCGACTGCCGGCTTTGCACTGCCCGCGAGCCTCGCCCACCCCATTCTTCGTGACATCGTCACAGGACACGCGCAGGATGCCCTGAACAAGCTCGCCGCCGCCATCGCCGAGGATCCCAACGACGCGCAGGCGCTCGAACTGCGTTGCCGGGTTCAAATCCAGGAGGGCCACTGGAACCGCGCCATCTCGTCCTGCCGGCAGGCTGTCCGCATCAATCCGTCTGCGAGCAACACGCACCTGTGGCTCGGCCGCGCCTACGGCGGCAGGGCAACCACCGTAAACAGGCTCACCGCGCTCAGCCTCGCCATAAAGCTTCGCAATGAGTTCGAGACAGCCATTCAGCTCGATCCGCACAATATCGCAGCCTATGCGGCTCTTGGGGAATTCGACGTCGAGGCTCCTTCTTTTCTGGGTGGCGGAATCGACCGCGCCAGGGCAGTGGCCACCAGGCTCGAACCACTCGCCCCAGCTAACGCCCATGCCTTGCTGGCAAAAATTGCCGAAAGCCAGAAGAACTACGCTCTCTCTGAAGTCGAATGGAAAAAGGCGGTGCAGATGTCACCGCAACCGGCGCAGGCCTGGATGGAGCTCGCCAGCTTTTATCGGCGGCGTGGACGTTACGACGATATGATCAAGGCCGCGGAAAACGGAGCCGCCAGCGACCACGATCACAGCGCCCCGCTTGTCTATGGCGCGCAAGTCCTCATCCGTGCGCAGCGCAACCTGCCGGAAGCTGAACAATGGCTGCGTGAGTATCTGGCATCATCCGCTCAAACCGAGGACGCTCCGGCCTTCGCAGTTCATGCACAATTAGCCCAGCTTCTCGAGCGCGAAGGCAAAATCGCCGAGGCGCGGCAGGAAATAGCCGCTGCCAAAGCCCTTGCACCCGATTACTCCCCGCATGCTTAAAACGCGGCATCTCATTCATAAGTCTTAACGGCAACGGTAAAATTAGGTCTGATGCAAAAGGCGAAACGCAGAGAAAACAACACGTTCCGTATGGCTGGCCTCGCCGCCCTGCCGGCGATCTTCCTCGTCGCAACAGGCGCACACGCACAAATCTCCCTTGAGACGGCCGCGGGCCTCGCGCTCCGCAACAGCCCGGAAGTGCACATGAGCGCCGCCGATGTGCAGCAGGCCAAAGGCGCGCTCAGCGAAACCAAAGACGCCTATATCCCCAGCTTTTCCCTCGGATCCAATATCGGATACTCCTACGGATTCCCCCTCGGCGAGCCCTCCATCTACAACGTAAGCGGTCACTCGCTCGTACTCTCCTTTTCGCAGCGGGACTACATTCGATCCGCCAACAAAGCGGTCAGCAGCGCCGAACTCGCCCTCAAAGACACCCGCAACAAGGTGCTCGCCAAAACGGCGGAAGACTACATCGAACTCGATACGGACCTAAAGGAAATCAAGGCGATCGACGAACAAAAGTCCTACGCTGACGCACTCACCTCCATCGAGCAGCAGCGCGTACAGGCCGGTATTGACCCTCGCAGCGCCATGCTCCAGGCCGAACTCACATCGGCGCAACTCGATCTCAAGCGCGTTCACGTTCAGCAGGATGCGGCGCTGATGCGCTCCAGCCTTGCCCATCTCACCGGACTCAAGCCGTCTGCCTTTCAACCCGAGGCTTCGAGCATTCCTCCATTCCCTGCACCGTCGGTTGTGCACCTGAACGCGGCCCGGCTGGCGGACGAGAACCCCACCGTTGCGGCAGCCAAAGCAAACGCGCAATCCAAGTTCTTTCTGTCCATGGGAGACAAGCGTCAGATACACCGGCCTCTTTTCACCTTCGGCATGCAGTACAGCCGGTTTGCAGAGTTCAACAACTACAGCGAATATTTTCAGCACTTCCAGCACAACAACTTTGACGCAGGAGTGCAGATCACGATTCCGCTTTTCGACCCCAGCGGAAAGGCCAAGGCCGAGCAATCCGCCGCACAGGCCGTGCACGCGCAGGCACAGGCGCAGCAGGCTCTCGATAAGGTGGATGAAAACATCCTCAAGTTAGGCCAGAGCCTCACCGAACTGCGCGCCCAGCAACACGTTGCGCAACTGCAGTCCCAGTTGGCAACAGCTCAGTTGGCCACCGTGGAGCAGGAACTTAAGACAGGCTCAGGACAACCCGGCGCCAGTCCGGTGACTCCGCAACAGGCCCAGCAAGCCCATATCCAGGAGCGCGAGCGCTACATCGACATGCTCGACGCCGACCTCAACGTTGCACGCGCGGAGCTGAATCTGCTGCGCCTCACTGGCGGAATCGAAAGCTGGCTCCATTCCGCTCCGCAGAAGTAACCAATCCAAGCCGTTGTCATTCCCTTGCACCAGATGCTCTTGTTTCGTATTGCAGCAAGCCCGGAATGGTAAAATCAAGGGTACAAAGCGATGCCTCTGAAGACTTTATTTCTCAATCCACCTTCGTTTGAAAACTTTGACGGCGGCGCAAGCTCCCGCTGGCCGGCAACGCGCGAGATCGAGTCCTACTGGTACCCGGTCTGGCTTGCCTACCCCGCTGGAATGCTCGAGGGCTCTCGGCTCCTCGATGCTCCGCCCCATCACGTCTCGGCAGAAGAAACCATCGAGATCGCGAAGGACTACGAGTTTCTCGTCCTGTTCACCAGCACCCCTGGCTGGACCGGCGACCAGAAGCTTGCCGAAGCCATCAAGGCTGCCAACCCCAAGCTCCGCATCGCATTTGTCGGACCGCCGGTCACCACGTCGCCCGAGCGCGCCCTCAACGAGTGCTCTGTCATCGACTTCGTCTGCCGTCGCGAGTTCGACTTCGCAACCGTTGAGTTCGCCAACGGCAAGCCGCTCGAAGACATCCTCGGTATCAGCTATCGCAGGAATGGTCAGATCGTGCACACGCCGGATCGTCCGCAGGTCGAAGACCTCGACGCCTTGCCCTGGGTCACGGAAATTTACAAGCGCGACATGGACGTCACGCGCTACAACGTGCCCTTCCTGCTGCATCCTTACATCTCGCTCTACTCTACGCGCGGATGCCCGGCACAGTGCACCTTCTGTCTCTGGCCCCAGACGCTCAGCGGACACGCGTGGCGCAAGCGTTCAACTGACGACGTCGCCGCGGAAATGGCGCAGGCCAAGCAGATGTTCCCGTTCGTGAAGGAATTCTTCTTCGACGACGACACCTTCAACATCCAGAAGGCACGCACCATCGAGCTCTGCGCCAAGCTCAAGCCGCTCGGCCTCACATGGTCCTGCACCTCGCGCGTCACCACCGATCGCGAAACCCTCAAGGCCATGCGCGAAGCCGGCTGCCGGCTGCTCATCGTCGGCTACGAGTCCGGCGACCCGCAGATCCTCAAGAACATCAAGAAGGGTGCCACCGTGGAACGTGCGCGCGACTTCACTCGTGACTGCCACGATCTCGGCCTCACCATCCACGGTGACTTCATCCTCGGCCTGCCCGGCGAAACGAAGGAATCCATTCGCAACACCATCAACTTCGCCAAGAGCCTTGACGTGGAAACCATCCAGGTCTCCATCGCTCACGCCTACCCCGGCACCGAGTTTTACGACTTCGCCAAGGAGCACGGCTTCATCATCAACAACGGCCAGATGGTCGACGACCAGGGCCACCAGCTCGCGCACATCGAGTACCCCGGTCTGCCGACGGAATACGTCCTCGAGATGGTGCATCGCTTTTACGACGAGTACTACTTCCGCCCCAAGGCGGCATGGCGCGTCGTCAGCAAGGCCATCATCAACCGCGACCTCAAGCGCCTCTATGCCGAAGCCAAGTCCTTCATGAAGCTTCGCGCCGAGCGCAACAAGATCGTGAAGCAGACCAAGGCCGTCAAGAGCAGTGACTCCACCAAAACGGCCAACGCGGAAGCTTAGCCTCCAAACTCAATCGAACGGCCAGCACTGCGCTGGCCGTTTCTACTTTATCAACTGCTTGCAAGGAGATTCGTGAGCCAATCCAAACTCACGGCGAACCAGCTTCTCAATCTCGCGGTCGTCACCGTCACAGCGTCCTGTGGCGATACCTTCCTCGCTCGCGGCATGAAGTTGGTCGGCCCGGTCTCCACCCATCACCTCGGAGAACTCGTCCACGCCTTGCTCACCCCATGGGTCGCCGCCGGCATCGTCGTTCTCATCGGCTTCTTCGCCTCCTACCTCACCGCGCTTTCCTGGGCCGACCTCACCTACGTTCTGCCGGCCACCTCCATCGGTTACGTCATCATGGAACTGCTCGGCCACTTCTGGCTGCATGAGTACGTCTCTCCCTGGCGCTGGCTCGGCATCGTCTTCATCACCGCAGGCGTGGGCTTTGTCGCTCGCGGCCCTTCGTACACGGATATCAGGCAAGTCACTCAGAAAATCGAAGAGAAGCAGCACGCATGAGCCAATACCCGCACCTGTTGCAGATCTCCATGATCGGCTGCATCGTCCTCTGGGCAACCGCAGGCGATGTCCTCATCGCTTCGGCCATGCGCAAAATCGGCGACCTCGACCGCATCCGCGACGCCAGCGGTATTCCCGGCGCTGCCACGGCGGTCCTCAGCTCACCCCGCTTTGGACTCGGCGTGCTATGCATGGCTCTCAGCTTCTTCTCCATGCTCTTCGCGCTTAGCCACGGCGACCTCACGCTCATCGGCCCTGCAGCAGCATCGCTCACCTTCGTGACCAACGCGGTCGCAGCAAAATTCTTTCTCGGAGAAGCCGTCGACCGCCGCCGCTGGCTGGCTGCCGTCTTCGTCTGCATCGGTGTAGCGCTGCTCGCACATTAGAGCGAGTTCACTGAAGAATCAGTGAACTCGCTCTAAACCTTCATTACGCCGTCAAGCTCTCTGCCAATCCGCAACGTCGCCTGCACCAGGTCTTCAAAGTCCTGCATGCGGCTGCGATGATTCGTATTCGCAACCCGCAAGGCGTAGCGTCCACCCAGTTCCGTTCCGGAAACCACAAACTCACCGCTCTCCTGCAGCCGGATCACCAGCTCCCGATTCAGCGCATTGCAAAAAGCCTCATCACGGCCACCATCGCCCCGATACCGGAAGCACACAACATTCATCGTGCGCGGAGTCAGCAGTTCAAGCGCCGGTTCCTGCGCTGCGCGCTCCTCCAGGAACTGTGCCTGCTCCATATTCTGCTCAATCTGTGCGGCAAAGGCCCGCAGCCCATGCGCCTTCAGGCTCATCCAGAGCTTCAGCGCCTTGAACCCGCGAGTCAGTTCAATTCCACGATCAGAAAAATAAAGCCCCGTCGCCAGAACACCCCGCTTGTTGCCCTCCAGGTAGCTCGCCGTCGAGGCAAACGCCGCGCGATGCGCCGCCGCATCCGCAACCAGCAGGCAGCCAATCTCAAACGGCAGATACATCCACTTGTGCAAATCAAACGCCAGCGAATCCGCCAGCTCCACACCCCGCACCAGCGACGCATAGCGATCCGACAACTTCAGCAGCGCTCCAAATGCCCCATCCACGTGGAGCCAAAGATTCTCCTCCCGGCAAAGAGCAGCCAGCGCCGGCAAATCATCCACCGCGCCGCTGTTCACCGTACCCGCATTGCCAATCACCGCAATCGGGCGCATTCCCGCCGTACGATCCTCCCGAATCTGCGCGCGCAACCGGTCCACATCTACCCGAAAATCATCGTCCACAGGAATCTCGCGCAACTGCTCCGCGCCCATGCCGAGCACGTCCATGCTCTTTCGCGCCCACATATGCGTCTCACTCGACGCATACACGGTAAGCCGCTCATGACCGGCCAAACCCTCCTGCCGCACATCGAAGCCGGCACGGGCATCGCGCGCCACCGCCAGCCCCAGCAGGTTCGCCATGGTGCCGCCGCTTACCAGGATGCCAGTCGTCCCGGCCGGCATCTCCATCACCTCAGCCAGCCATTGCAGGCATCGCTCTTCCACGTACGTCGGCGACTGCTCCCCGCCGCCCAGGTGCGCATTGATCGAAGCCGAAAGCATCTCCGCCATCGCGGCCAACGGCGTGCCGTTGCCGCGCACCCAGCCCCACGCCCGCGGATGCCGGTTCCCGTTCGTGTACGGCTGCACCAGCTTCAGATAATCGTCGTATACCTGCTCCGCGCTCTGCCCTTCCATCGGCAGCGGCTCGTTGCGGATCGCCTGCTTCACATCCACCGGAGGCTGCTGCCAGGCCGGCTGCTCGCGAAGCCCGCTCGTGTGGTCCACCATGTCATCCACCATGCGGTGCGCCAGCGCGCGAAACGCCTCCCACCTTTCCGGATCCAATGTCTGCTCTGCCTTTGTCTGCTCTGCGTTGCCCGCTTCCTTCTCCACGCGGCTAACGGCTATCTCTTCTGCTATCTTCACAAATCCCTCAACTTCTAGGTTACTCTCCGCGCCACCCGTCAAAAACGCCGCTGCGCACCGCCTCGGCCAGCGCCATAACGTCGCGTGACAACTCTCGGTCTGCCGTCAGCGGAGCCACAATCGTGCGCACCCTCTCGCGTGCCGCATCCAGCGCCTTGGCAGGGCGCAGCGGCCTGCGGTAATCCAGTCCCTGCGCCGCGGCCATCAACTCAATCGCCAGCACCTGCTCGGCATTATCCACTACCTGGTCCAGCTTCAGCGCCGCCGTCATTCCCATCGACACATGATCTTCCTTCCCGCCAGAAGTCGGCACGCTGTCCACGCTCGCCGGATGCGAAAGCACCTTGGCCTCGTTCAACAGCGCTGCCGCCGCCACATGCGCAATCATCATTCCGGAGGACACCCCTGGCGAAGACGACAAAAACGGCGGCAAACCTTCGTTAATATCTGGATTCACCAACCGGTCAATTCGTCGCTCGCTGATGCTCATTAAATCCGTCAGAGCAATCGCGGCATAATCAAACGCCATCGCCAGAGGAGCACCATGAAAGTTCCCGCCCGAAATAATCTCCGCCGCTCCATCCGACGCTGCAAACACCAGCGGATTATCCGTCGCCGATCCGCTCTCGACCTCAACCACCTCGCGCACATGCGCCAGGGCCCCCCGCGCCGCTCCATGCACCTGCGGCATGCAGCGCAGGCAGTAGGCGTCCTGCACCCGAGGATCATTCGCGCGGTGCGATTCGCGAATCTCACTCTCTTCCAGCAAAGCCCGCAAATGCGCCGCCGCCTCCAACTGGCCTGCATGCGGCCGCGCCTCATGGATGCGCGCGTCAAACGCCGTCGGCGTCCCGCGCAGTGCCTCCAGTGACATTCCCCCCGCCACATCAAACAGTTCCGTAACGCGCAACGCCCGCGCCAGCGCCAGCCCGCCCACCGCCGTCATCGCCTGCGTGCCGTTCAGCAGCGCCAAACCCTCCTTGGCCTGCAATGCAAGCGGCTGCAGTCCCACCTGCGCCAGCGCCTCTGCAGAAGCCATCCGGCTCCCCCGGAAAAACACCTCGCCCTCGCCAATTACCGCCAGAGCAAGGTGCGCCAGCGGAGCCAGATCCCCGCTCGCCCCCACCGAGCCGCGCGCCGGAACCACAGGATGAATCCCTGCCCGCAGCATACCCACCAGCGTTTCAATCACCACGGGCCTCACCCCGCTATGCCCCTTCGCCAGCACATTCACCCGCAGCAGCAGCATCGCCCGCACCGCCGGTTCCGGCAGCGGAGCGCCCAGCCCGCACGCATGGCTCCTCACCAGGTTGTGCTGCAGGTCCTCCAGTTGCTCGGGAGCAATACGCACATCCGACAGCTTTCCAAAGCCGGTGTTGATGCCATAAGCCGTATCGTGACGCTCCACAATCTCCTCCACCAGCCGCCGCGACGCCGCCACCCGCGTACGCGCCGCCTCGTCCACCGCAACGGTACGGCCTCGCACGGCAACACCCACAATCTCTTCGAGCGTCAGTCGCTCACCGGTCAGGCACAGGTCGTTTGGCATAACCCTTGATCCTACAGCCTTTCCAGGCATCCTGCATCGCAGAGATCGCCTTGCAACAGCGCCTCCAAAAAGCAAAAGGACAGCCCGAAGGCTGCCCTCGTTCCAACCGCTTTTGCCACCTTATCCCGCTAGCACAATCTTCGATCCGCGGAAACCGTAGTACGCAATGAATACATAGCAAAGCACCGGCAGAATAAACGCGTGGTGAATCCCGATATGATCCGCCAGAATCCCCTGCAACTCCGGTATCACCGCGCCGCCCACAATCGCCACGCACAGCAACCCGGAAGCCTTGCCCGTCAATGGCCCAAGCTCCGCAATTGCAAGGGCGAAAATACTTGGGAACATGATCGAATTAAACAAGCCCACCAGGATGATCGTCCACATCGCAAAGTGCCCGTATGTCAGCATCGAAGCAATCACTAGGCAGCCTGCGACAATCGCGCAAATCCCCAAAACCGGCCCCGACCTCAAACGCTGCAAAACAGCCGAACCCGCGAAGCGACCAATCATCGCCCCGCCCCAGTAATAAGGCACGAGAATCGCAGCCGCTTCAAGACTCAACCCGCCAATATCCGGCTGGTGAAAATAATTCGTCAAAAAGCTCCCGATCGAAACCTCGGCGCCTACATAGACAAATATGCCGATCGCACCCAGCACCAGGTGCCGATAATTCCACAAGCTATCTGTATGTCCCGGATGCACAGGACGAAAATCGCGGGTCACATCCAATCGCGGAAAATTGTAAAACGCGATCAGCAATCCCAGCAGAACCAGCACAGCGGCAATGCCAACATACGGAATCTTCACCGTCGCGGCCTGCGCTACCCGGTACGCATGTTGCGCCAGCGGAGACAACATCTTTAGGTTCTTGATTACCTTCGGCGCTTCGCCCAGTATCAGCCAAGCCCCAAACAGAGGCGCCAGCACCGTTCCCAGAGAATTGAAAGCCTGCGTTAAGTTAAGACGGCTCGAAGACGTCTGTGGCGGCCCCAGAAAGGTCACATAAGGATTCGCCGCAACTTGAAGCATCGTAATCCCGGCAGCCAGCACAATCAGCGCTGCCAGAAACAGCGGAAAACTCGGAGCTGCCGCCGCAGGTACAAACAACATCGCGCCCAGCGCCATTGCGATCAACCCCACCACCATCGTGCGCTGATAACCAATCCGCTCCACCAGGAATCCGGAAGGCAGCCCGAAGATCGCGTACGCCGAGAAAAACGCAAACTGTACCAGCATCACCTCCGCATAATTCAGCGCAAATATCGACTTCAGGTGCGGAATCAGAATGTCATTCAGAGAAGTGATGAATCCCCAGATAAAAAAGAGCGTCGTCACAATGGACATGGCAGCCACTTGCGTGCCGCCCGCGGAACTGGGCCTGTAAGACGTGGAATTACCAGGACTGGAAATTGCCATGATAGTTGTTCGTATCCTCGGTGGGTGAGCCAGTGCGGAAATGCCCCAGACCCCGGTGGAGTGATTCACTGAAACCTTAAACATAGATAATAGCTGGAATGTTCCCCGAATCTGCCGCGGAACTCAGATTTCCATCCTCTTAACCACTCTCCGCCGCGCGCGCAAGTGCTCTCGTCATAGCGTCATCACGAAGCAAATTCAGCAAAAATTAAGCAAAACGGAAATATTTTCAATCCATACACAAAATCTGCAACTTCTCCGTTCTTACAGCGTCCCTCATTTAACGACGCATCAGAAATTTGCAAAATGGCTTTACTCAGAGAACATATGCTAAAACGCAGGTCAGGCAAGACGATCGCACTTGCAGTACTTATCACCCTCGGCGGAGTACCACTCACCACTCTGGCCCTGCCCGCTGGGCTGGCTCCCATGCAGGCTGCCACCACGGCTCCCACACGTGTTCTGGGCACCGTCACCGCCGTCGGCAACGACACCCTCACCGTAAAATCGTCCTCGGGCACTTCCGTCACCGTAACCGTCAACGCCTCTACCCGCGTTCTCCGGCTTGAGCCGGGACAAAAAACCCTTTCCGCTGCGACTCCCATTCAACTCACCGACATCTCCGCCGGCGACCGCGCGCTCGTCTCCGCCACCGGCAGCGGGAACACGCTGACCGCTAACCTCATTGTGGCAATGAAGGAATCCGACATCGCTGCTCGCCAGCAGGCCGAAGAAGAAGACTGGCAGCGCAACGGAGTAGGCGGCATCGTCAAATCAGTCGATCCAACCAGCAACACCATCGTCCTGGCATCTGCCAATCACGACATCACGATTCAGGTTCCGCCCTCCATCAGCATTCGTAAGTACGCTGAAGATTCGGTCGCATTCAAAAACACAAAACCGTCGTCACTATCCGCCATCGAGCCGGGCGACCAACTCCGCGCCAAAGGCACCCACAGCCAGGACGGCAGAACCGTAACAGCCAACGCCATCGTCTTTGGCAACTTCCAAAATATCGCGGGGCTGATCCTGAGCGTCAATGCCTCGGCGAAAACATTCACCCTCAAAGATCTCGCGAACAAAAAGCTAGTCACTCTCACGGTCAACGACAATTCCTCGCTCCGCGAACTTCCCGAGCGTGTAGCTCAATTCGTCGCCATGCGCCTGCGGGCCATGAAAGAAGCAAAAAGGAATGCAGGTGCCCATGGCAATGACGAATCCCCTCAGGCGCACGCCTGGCATCACCGCCCCGGAGCTGGACCCGGAGCAGGACCGATGGGACAGCAACCCGGCGGCGCACCCGGCTTCAGCCGCGTACTCGATCGCGCAACCCCAATTGAACTCTCCGCTCTGCACAAGGGTGACGCCGTCATGGTCGTCGCTTCCCGAAGTTCAAATGGCAATCCGGGCACGGCTCTTACGCTTCTTTCTGGCGTAGCGCCGATGTTCCGGGCTTCCAGAAAAGCCAGCCAGAGCATGTTCTCGTCCTCGTGGAGCCTCGGTGGAGGCCAGTCAGCCAGCGGATCCGGTGGTTCCGATGGCAGCGGACAACAGAACAACAACAGTCCGCAGCAAAAGTAAACCCAGGCCCGTTCCAACACGATCGTTGAAAGCAGGATACTTGTGATTCTTAGGAATATTTCTCGCTCTTTTTCTGTATTTGTCCTCATGGCTTTGCTGACCAGCGCGCTAGCAGCCTTTGCGCAATCAGCGACCACAGGTATTCGCGGCAAAGTTGCCGACCCCACCGGGGCCGTAATTCCCAACGCGACCATAACGGTGACCACTCCAAACGGAAAAGACGTAGCGGCCACGACATCCTCGTCGAGCGGCTCTTACCGTGTCACGAACATCACGCCCGGCATCTACAACGTAGACATTACCGAGCAGGGCTTCGCCCCGTTTCATGGAGAGGCCGTCCGCGTCATCGCCGGTCACATCGCCAGCGTCAACGCAACCCTGGCAATTGCAGTACAGCAGCAGCAGGTTCACGTCCAGGCTGACGAGCATCAGATCAGCACCAGCCCCACTGACAATGTCAGCACCATCGATCTTAAGGGCAGCGCACTCAACGCTCTCTCCGACGATCCCGACCAGTTGCAGAATGAGCTCGAAGCTCTCGCCGGTCCGGGTGCCGGCCCCAACGGCGCGCAAATCTACATCGACGGATTCTCCGGCGGACAGCTCCCCCCGAAATCCGATATCCGTGAAATCAAAATCAACTCCAATCCTTTCTCCGCGCAGTATTCGCGCCTTGGTTACGGCCGCATTGAAATCTTTACCAAGCCTGGCACCGGCCACTGGCATGGCTCGTACCACACAATGGGCAACTACTCAGCCTTTAACGCGCAGAACCCTATCCTCAATGCAAACCTTCTGCCCGGCGAAACGGCCAACATTCAGGAGCCCAGCTACTACGCCTACATGATGTTCGGCAATCTCAGCGGTCCCATCCACAAGGGAATGGATATGAACCTCAATGTGTTCACCCGGCATGATGCAAGCCAGAGCATCATCAATGCGCTCAATCCCGTCGCCAACTCCTCTGGCGTCCTTCCCACCCTCAGCGAGTCATACGCTACTCCTGCAACTCGCTTCTTCATCGGACCGCAAACAAGCTTCCAGGTCGGCAAAAATAATACATTCACCCTCCGTTACGCCTACTTCCGGGCACACAGTACAAATAGCGGTGTCGGTGGACTCTCACTGCCTTCACAGGGTGTCAATTCCACTTTTTCTGACAGCACGGTGCAGGTGGCAGACAGTATCGTCATGGGAAACCATCTCGTGGATGACATCGCCGTCCAGATTCATCACAGGAATAGCAGCAGCGCAGCCGTCAGCTCTTTGCCGAGCGTGACCTTGACGAGCAGCTTCGTCACCGGCGGCAGCACTTCGCAAACTTCTAACTCCACCTCGAACGACGTGGACCTGCACGATTACTTCACTGCCAGCGCAGGCACTCACAGCATCAGTTTTGGTGGACGTCTCCGCACCTTTAACGACACCAGCTACTCCACAGCAGGCTCCAACGGAGCCTATCTCTTTACCGCGCTGTCGCAGTATCTACCTTCCTCTGGCAACCCCACGCCGCAGCAGTACACCTACACCAAAATTAACAACCCAACCTCAAAGGCGTTCCTGGTCGATGCAGCGCTCTATTACCAGGACGACTGGAACGTGAATCGTCGATTTGAGTTCAGCTACGGTGTCCGCTGGGAAACACAAAACGACATCAGCGACCACAACAGTTGGGCTCCTCGCATCTCACTGGCTTACGCTCTCGACGGAAACGCCAAGAAAAAAGCAAAGACGGTGCTTCGCGCCGGTTACGGCTGGTTCTACACTCCGTTCCATATCTCGGAGTACCTCAACACCGTCCGCTTCAACTACACCCCCACGGGCGTCCCGAATGAGCAGCAGTTCACGCTTAGCAATCCAGGCTTTTATAACCCCGACCAGACCACCCCTATCGACTCCACATCGTCGAACGCAACAGCCACCGCACCCACCTATTACACCATCGACCCGCACCTGCATGTGGCGAATGACATGGAAGGTGCTATCGGCATCGATCGCCAGATCGCCAAGAATATCACCGGCAACGTCACTTACCTCTACACGCAGGGCGTGCATCAATACCTCACCAACAACCTCGGCGCATTACCCAACGTAAACGTCAATCCAGCCACCCAGATGTACACCGGCACTGTCAGTGCGCCCACACAAAACATTTATCAATACCAGTCAGGTGGCATCTACAAAGAAAGCCAGATCATCACATCGATTCACGCCTATTACAAAGCCGTAACTCTCTTCAGCTACTACAGCTATAGCAACGCAAAGGCGGACACAAGCGGCATCGGCTATCATCCCACCGTCGCCAGCGACCTTGGTGTCGATTATGGACGCGCCAACTTCGACGTACATAACCGGTTTCTGATGCTCACGACCATTCAGGCTCCGTGGCGTCTGACCTTCGCGCCTATCTTTTATGCAACCTCGGGCAGCCCCTTCAACATCACCGTCGGCAACGACCTTACCGGCAACAATTTTTACAATGCGCGCCCCACCTACGCCGCTAACTGTTCCGAACCGAACACCGTGAAAACGCCTTATGGCTGTCTGGACGCAATTCCGGTCGGCAACGGTGCTGGCCCGAACGGCCTCAATGAGCGCATCGTTCCCTACAACCTGGGCACCGGTCCTTCCACTTACGGAATCAACATGCGCGTCAGCAAGGTCATCGGCTTTGGTCCAAAGGTCCAGGGTGGCGGCGGTGGCGGCTTCCACGGTCATGGCCACGGTGGCGGACTGGGAGGACGAGGCCTTAGCGGCAACTCTGGGCCCATCGGCAGGTTCAACGCTTCCGTTGCCCGCAAGTACACCCTCACGCTGGCGGCGTTTGGTACAAACCTTCTCAACCATGAGAACCTGGCTGCACCGAACGGCACCATCGGGCTCACCACCGTAAACAGCAGCAGCTCCACGGCATGCAGCAACAGTGATTACCTCACCACAAGCACGACCGGAGCCACTGAGTGCGCAGGGCGCTTCTTCCTCAAATCTCAGAGCCTTGCGGGAGGATTCTTCAGCCAGAACACCTCTGGCAACCGCAGCATCTTCCTTGAGGCAACTCTCAACTTCTAGGTTAAGAGTTGCCCCAAAATCCATAATTCCCGATTGACGTAGCGCGATAACCGGGTTATACTTTTAGTATGAGCTACGCCACCATCATGGTCTGTATGTGCTGTCGCTGTCTGCGGACCGCGAAGGCCATGGCGTAGGTACACACCACAGCTCAACCCTTCACGGATCCCGCACTAGCCTGGCTAATGCGGGATTTCTGTTTATCCCACACATCTGAAGACCACAGGAGCCACATGGCCGACGCCGCAGCTGTCAAGGAAACCAAAACACAAAAGATCGAACGACTCAAAGTCGAAAAGAACCCCTGGCAGTTTTTTGACGATGTCCGCCGCTTCGCACAGGAAGGTCGCGACAGCGTCGTGCCTGAGTGGGCGGGAATGTACTTCAAGTGGTGGGGCATCTACACCCAGGGTGACGGCCTCGGCGTCACCGGCGGCAAAGGTGGCGAAGGTGTCGTCACCCCCTACTTCATGATGCGCATTGGCATTCCAAACGGCATCCTCCGCTCCGATCAGCTCAAGGTCATCGCCAACCTGACCCAGCGCTACGGCCGCGACATCGCCGACATCACCGTTCGTCAGAACATCCAGCTGCACTGGCTCACCATCGAATCTCTCCCGGAAATCGTCGACGCGCTCGACCAGATCGGGCTCTCCCCCCGTGGAGCTTGCGGCGACGTCGTCCGCAATGTAACCGGCTGCCCGCTCGCCGGCATCGCGGCAGATGAGATTTGCGACGCCTCGCCGCTGGCCATCGAACTCTCCGAGGGCCTCATCGGCAACGCCGAATTCTACAACCTACCCCGCAAGTTCAAAATCTCTGCGACTGGCTGCTCGTCATGGTGCAACTACCCTGAGATTAACGACATCGCCTTTACGCCGGCGCGCCGCGGCGGAAAAAACGGCTTCAGCGTCCGCGTAGGCGGCGGCCTCTCCAACGAGCCGCACCTCGCCGTCAAACTGGACGCATTTCTACTTGAAAGCCAGGTATTTGAAGTAGCCAAAACCATCACAGAGATCTTCCGCGACCAGCAGGGATTGCGCGAAAGCCGTGACCGGGCCCGAATCAAGTACCTCTTCCTCAAAGAAGGCTGGACACCGCAATCCTTCCTGCAGGAGATCGAGCACCGCCTCGGTTATCCATTGCCGCCCGCAGGCGAAGAGCACATCCCCAGCGATGTCCTTCGCGACCACGTCGGCATCCACCCGCAGAAGCAGCCCGGGCTCTCCTACATCGGCGCATCGGTTCTGCGCGGCCGCCTCACCGGACTCCAGTTGCAACAGGCCGCCGAACTCGCTGAGAAATACGGCTCCGGAGACCTCCGCCTCACCACCATGCAGAACCTGATTTTCATCAACATCCCCAGACACCGCACCGCGGAGCTGGCTTGCGAAATCGAGCGCATCGGTCTGCGCGTCGAGGGCTCCCACTTCTGGCGCGGAGCCGTCGCCTGCACCGGCACTGAGTTCTGCAAGCTCGCCATCACGGAAACCAAGGGATTCACGCGCTGGCTCGTCGACGAGCTCGAAGAGCGCCTGCCGGCCTTCGATCAGGAGCTCAAGCTCCACGTCACCGGATGCCCCAACAGCTGCGGCCAGCACTGGATTGCCGACATCGGCCTCGAAGGCAAAAAAATCAAGCACAACGGCCAGCTCGTCGACGCTTACTACTTCTGCGTAGGTGGCGGCGTAGGCAAAAACGCGGGCTTTGCGCGACCAGTCGGCTATCGCGCACCGGCCACCGAAGTTCCGGCCTCGCTGGAACGCCTCCTCGGCTTCTACCTCAACGACCGTCGGCAAAACGAAGAACTGCGAGCATGGTTCGCCCGTCACGATGAAGCGCAGCTTCGCGCGCTCCTTGCCGGAGAAACCATTGCCCCGGTCGAACGCGACAAGCCCATCGGGCGCGTCCCTCATGGAGCCGCCGAATGAGCCTCTTTCCCGCTTTTCTCAAGCTACGCAACCGGCCCTGCCTCGTCGTCGGCGCGGGTGAAATCGCGTGGTCCAAAATCACCTCGCTGCTCGATGCAGAAGCGGACATCCGGGTCATCGCAACAGAAGCGCGCGATGAGGTCCATCAGCTCGCCGCCCAGGGCCGCATCCGTCTGGAACTTCGTGCCTACATACCCGACGATGTTCTCGGAAACTTCCTCGTCATCGCGGCCACCGATGATCGCGACGTCAACGCCGTCGTATACAAGGACGCAGAAGACCGCGATATTCTCTGCAACGCCGTCGACGATCCACCCAACTGCGACTTCTACTTCGGCTCCATCGTCCGCCGTGGCGACCTGCAGATCGCGATCTCCACCAACGGCGAAAGCCCGGCTCTGGCACAGCGTCTGCGTCGCGAAATCAACGCCGCGCTGCCGGAAGACCTCGGCCGCTGGCTCGCGGACCTGGGCGAGCTCCGCCGCGAAGTAATGCAGATTTACCCTGCAGGCGAGCATCGCAAGCAGTTGTTGCATACGCTCGCCCAACGCGAAGTTTGCCGCTCCGAGAGCTGCCCCTCCCGCCGGCTCGCGCTCGGCCCGCACGACGGCATCAATGTCCAAACACAAGGCTATATAGCAGAACAGCCAACACCAGGCCGCTGACGGCCACATACAGCCGATCACGCTGCGTAAAGAACCCCACAACGCACATAAACACGCGCGCGATCGGCGTGATGATCAGCACCAGCAGCCCCAACTGAATCATCCCGCGCGCGCGGCCATGAATCGCGCCCAGAAAAATCTGTACCGGGTCGCGCAGCGTAATCGGCTCACCGTGAAAATGATGGTAGCTCGCAACCGGCCCCTGATTCTGAAACAGATACATCACACCGCCCAGAAAAACGAGCGCAGCCGCCGTCAGCACGCCAAAGCGCAGCATGTTGGAGATAATATCGTCCATCCGCTGGTCATCCCACGCTCTCATAGTTTCCCCGCCAGACTGTTGTAGATCATCTCAAATCCAAGCGCCACAATCACCAGCGAAAATACCGTTCGCAGCATGGGCACTTTGGCTTTCACCAGAACCTTGGCGCCAATCATCGACCCGGCCAGCACGCCCAGCATCACCGGCATCGCCAGCTCCGGCGCAATGTATCCACGGCTCAAATAAATCCCCGCGCTCGCAGCCGCCGTAACGCCGATCATAAAGTTGCTGGTTGTCGTCGACACCTTGAAGGGAAGCCGCATCGCCTGGTCCATCGCGAGCACCTTCACCGCGCCAGACCCGATACCCAGCAGCCCCGACAGCGTTCCCGCCAGATACATCAACCCAAAACCGGCAGGCACACGCTGCGCCACATAGCTGTCTTCTCCCGCAGGAGTCGGAAAACTGCCCTTCAGCTTCAACCGCATCGCCATCGCATCCGGTTTGTCGGTGTGATAGTCGTGCTTCGCGCGGAACGACGCCCATGCCGAATACAGGAGCACAATTCCGAAGATCACGCCGATCGTGGGTGCGGACACGCGACTCGTCAAATAAGCCCCGAACAACGCGCCCAGCGTCGTCGCAACTTCCAGGAACATCCCGATTCGCACGCTTGAGAAACCCTCGCGCACGTACGAAGCCGCCGCCCCCGAAGAAGTCGCAATCACCGAGACCAGTGAAGCGCCAATCGCGTAATGGATATCAACGTGGAATAGCAACGTCAGCACGGGAACGATCACCACGCCGCCCCCGAGTCCCGTAAGAGCTCCCAGAAAACCCGCAAGGAGTGAGCTCAACAACAGCCAGGCAGAAAATACGAGTGTACTCATCTCTTCAAGATGTAAGTGGACCGGCGCACAAATGCAAGTCCTGGAAAAACTTGCATTCCGCGCTCAATTGTGTCAGTACTGCCGGCCCAACATCTCCATCGCTCCTTCGCCGTGGCTGATTCCAGCTACATCGGCTTCTTCCTGGCCTTGGCCATGTGCCCTTTGTGGTACGCAATCTCCTGGCGAATCGTTCTCTTGCCTTCCTTCGAGTGCCAGCCCTGGCGCCGGCGGGAAAAGCCGTCTCCCTCCAAATGCAGCGCGGAAACCAGCAGCGCAATGTGTGAGAAAGCCTGTGGAAAGTTGCCCACCTGGCGTTTCCGCTTCGTATCGTACTCTTCAGCCAGCAGACCCACATCGTTGGTCAGCTTCAGCAGCCGGTCAAACAGCTTTTTCGCCTCGTCTTTGCGCCCAATCGCATGCAGCGCGCTCACCAGCCAGAAACTGCAGGCCAGAAACGCACCTTCCCCCGGCGGCAAACCATCGCTTCCTTTAGTAGTGTCATAACGAAGCACCAATCCATCCTTCATCAGGTACTTCTGCACGGCGTCCACGGTTCCAATCACTCTCGGGTCGTCCACCGCCAAAAAGCCTACCAGCGGAATCAGCAGCAGCGCAGCATCCAGCCTCTTCGTCTCGTAAGACTGCACAAAGCTGTTCTTGCTTTTATCGAAAGCCTTCTTGCAGACCTCCTCGTGAATCTCGTCGCGAATCCGCTTCCACGCCTCCATGGGCACATCCAGGTTGTGGTGTTCCGCCAGTTGAATCGCCCGGTCAAAAGCAACCCAGGTCATCACCTTCGAATACGTAAAGTGCTCAGGCTCGCCGCGTGTCTCCCATATACCCTCATCCGGAAGCATCCAGATGCCGCGCAAATGCTCAATCAACTGACGCCAGATGTGGAAGTCCTCCTCGCGCAGGCTCTTCACACCCACCTCGGCATGAAAGAAAGCGTCCATCACCTCGCCATAGATATCCAGTTGCAACTGCTCCGCCGCGGCATTCCCTATGCGCACTGGCCTGGAGTTTTCATATCCACGCAGCCAGTCTGCCTCCCACTCCACAAGTGACCGCTCTCCGTGGATCCCGTACATGATCTGCACCTGGTCCGCCGAGCCCGCTAGAGCGCGCAGAAGCCAGTCCTGCCATGCGCGCGCTTCTTCATAGTAGCCGCCGCTCATCAGGGCCAACAGGGTAAACGTCGCGTCACGCAGCCAGCAATAGCGATAGTCCCAGTTGCGAGGCCCGCCCAGTTGTTCCGGCAGCGAGGTTGTCGGAGCAGCCACCACGCCCCCCGTCGGCATATAGGTCAAGGCCTTCAGCGTAATCAGCGACCGCTCGATCACATCCGCATATTTGCCGCTGCGCCGGCCTTTCCTGGTCCAGTCCAGCCAGAACTTCTTCGTCCTGTCCAGCGCCTCGAATGGATCCGTCGCTGGAGGATCTCCCCGGTGAGACTGTCCATGAGTCAACGTAAACCACGCAGGCTGCCCGCGGCGCACGCTGAAGTTGCTCACCGTCTTCAGATCTTCCCCATGCACCTCTTCCGATGCGCGCAGGAAGGTCAGGTGGGGCCCGGCAATCGCGCGAACACCCTCCCCGGTCGCCACAACCCAAGGCGCCGTATATCCATAATCGCAGCGAATCTTAAGCTCCATCCGCATTTCCACTTCGCCGCGAATGCCTTCCACAATGCGCACCACGTCAGAGTTCTCATCGCGTGTCGGCATAAAGTCGATGACACGCACAGCTCCGTTCGCGGTTTCAAACGTTGTTTCAAGAATCAAAGTGTGCGGAACATATCTCCGACTCGCTTTAAATCGCCGACTTGCTGGTCGAATGCTCCAGTAACCGTTGCTTTCATCGCCCAGAATCGAGGAAAACATGCGCTGGAAGCAAAATCTGGCCAGCATAGCCAGTCAATGGATCCGTTCCTCCCCACCAGGGCGGCTGTATGGCAGTCGCCAATCATTGCATAGTCTTCGATCTTCAAGCTCATAGGTCTATTGCTCGTGATAATTCCGCATCAGCCCGCCGTCCACGACAAACGTAGAGCCATTGACATAGCTGGCTTCGTCAGAGGCTAAGAACGATACCAAGGATGCCACATCCTCCGGTTCGCCAAGACGATTCAACGGAATGTTCTTGAGCAATGCACTGAGCTTCGGCTTGTCTTCAAGCAGTGCTTTGTTGATTGGGGTAATGATCGCGCCGGGCGCAACATTGTTGCACGTAATGCCCAGCGGACCCAGTTCCACAGCAAGGTCACGCATCAGCATGCGCATCGCGCCCTTGCTGCAGCAGTAGGTGGAAAACCCGGGGAAAGCCATGTCTTCATGCACGGAGCTGATGTTGATGATCCGCCCCGGCTTCTTCGCACCAAGCAGACGGCGCACAAACTCCTGCGTAAGAAAAAATGGCCCGCGCAGATTCACTGCCATCACCTTGTCGAACTGATCTTCGGTCGTGTCCCAGAAATCCGCGCGCATCTCAATGCCCGCGTTGTTCACCAGGATGTCCGCAGATCCAAAATGATTCCACGCCTCATCCATCAACTTCTTGATGTCTTCGACCTTCGTAATATCGGCCTGAAAAATCTCGCCCTTGCCATGCTGCTTCTCAATCACCTGTGCAGTGGCCTCAGCTCCGTCCGGACTACCGATGTAATCAATCACCACGCTGGCGCCATCACTCGCCAGCCGTTCCGCAATCACCTGCCCTATGCCGGAACCGCCACCTGTAACAATCGCTACCTTACCGTCAAGACGCATGTGTTTTCCCCCATGGATGCGTTGCGCATCAAAGATTTCTACCTTGCTTGAAGTGGAAATAGTCAATCCCTGAGATGCACGCAACACCTTCATCCGCTGCATAGGAGAAGAAAAAAGCTCCCGGCCGGAAATTGGCCGGGAGCCTCACTGCTACTTCGTCGTGCTGGCAACTGCAGCCGAAGCAGCGGCAGTCGCTGCGGAACTAGCCGTCTTGCCTTCCAGAATCTTCAGCGCCTCCTCAACCACAGGAGCCAGCGTCTTGAAGTCGTCCACCAGTTTCACGAAGTCCTGGTAAGTCTTGCTGTCCGCGGCAAAGTTCATGCCCGCCGCAGAGACCGCGCCCTGAGCATCCGTCAGCAGCGTCTCCACATCCCCCACCACCGTCACCAGTCCGTCGATAAACGGTTTCTCCAGCGGTTTTGCGGCCGAGAGCACCTTCTCCACCTTCACCGCAATGCCCACGATGTCCTTCACCGCTGTCACCACCCACTTGCCCACATCTGCAATGCCAATGCCGATTTTCTGAAAAATATTTGCCATGTTTCCTTCTTGTTTCCATCTCGAGATTCGAGGCAAAACAAAAAGGGCGCAGCCCGCAGGCAGCGCCCTTCTGTGATTTACCTCTATTTCCAGATTACCGAATTTACCCCGAATTACCGGCAAAATTTCCGGGACTGCTAATTGCCGTCAGCAATTTTCTCCGTCTGTCGAGACATTTTCGCCGTGCGCTCCAGTTTGTCCCAGTTGAACGGCCGTCCATCAATAGCCCGCTTCAAAGTGCGGAAAAGCACAACCGAAAACACCTGCCGGTAGCTGAACCGCTGCAGCCAAATGTGGAACAGCAACCATCCATCGCCCTTGTTCGCCGGATGCTTCCGCTCCAGGCTGAACGCCAGCGCCGAGGTCACAAAATCGATCACAATGAACGCCAGGAAGTACACCAGCAGTTTGTCAAAACTCGCGGCGCTCGCCGTCTCCGGATGGTAATGTTTGTTGATTAGGAACTGTATCAGGCTGGCCAGAAACAGAAAATCGATCAATGGCGAAACCAGAGGAAGCAGTATCTGGAAGACCAGGATATTCGGCAGCGCAAAATAGCCCATCGCTCGATTCGTCCGGAACGCTTGCCGGTGCTTGAAGACCGCCTGCAGCGTGCCAAACGACCACCGGAAGCGCTGCCGCATCAGCCCTGTCGCGTTAATCGGTGCCTCGGTAAACGCCAGTGCGCGATCCTCATAAATCACCTTGAAGCCCTGCTCTACCAGGTTCATCGTAAGATCAGCATCTTCAGCCACCGTATTCACCGGATAACAACCACCGGCCAGCACCGCAGACGTGCGCCATGCGCCAATCGCTCCCGGAACAACCGTCACCACGTTAAACAAGTCCAAAGCTCGCCGCTCAAAGTTCTGGCCCGTGATGTACTCAAGGGCCTGCCAGCGCGTCCACAGGTTCACTCGATTGCCAACCTTGGCGTTGCCGGCCACCGCTCCTGTCTTGGGATCGACGAAGTGCCGCACCAGCATCCTCACCGCATCCACGGCAATCACCGTGTCTGCATCGATGCCGACATACACTTCTTCCTTGATGTGCTTCAGACCGAAATTCAGCGCCTCTGCCTTGCCCGCATTCGGCTTCGTCAAAACAGTCAGCTTGCCTTCAGAAATCTCGCGGGCATAAGCCTCGGTCGCCACGGCATAAGTCCGGTCCGTCGATCCGTCATCGACTACAACAATATGCAGATCCGGATAATCCGAATTCAGCACAGAGCGAATCGTGCGCACGATCACTTTCTCTTCGTTGTACGCCGGAATCAGCACCGCAACCCTAGGCTGGTATACGCCCGGTGGAATCTTCCGTTCTCGTAAACGGTCAATCAGCGCGAAGATGCCGATAATGATAAGACGACCGCACATCAAAGCATCGCCGACAAAGAAGATCACAATCAGCGAACGATAGAAGAACGCGATAAAGAAAAACGCAATCGCATCAATTCGCGCCTGCCAGCGTTGAGAAGGCTTGATCGGCGGCATCACCTCCGCGCGCGTCTTCCCAATGAGGTCAGAAACCTGCACGAACTTGTAGCCCTTGGCGCGCAGCGTCGTAATCAGCAGCGGTAGCGCTGCTACCGTCGCCGATCGGTTGCCGCCGCCATCGTGCATCAGGATGATGCTGCCCCGCATCCAGTGCGTCGTCTTCATCTGCTTCAGTTGGCTCAGGACGCTATCTGTAATCTCCTGCGGCGACTTGTGCGGATGTTCGTTCCAGTCATTCGTATCAATCTGATCGCCCACGATGATATAGCCCATCTTCTGCACAAAATAGGCAGGCGCGGCCTCATCGTTGGTATCCGGATTCTGGTCAATCGAATACGGCGGCCGGAAGTAAAGCGGATCAACCCCCAGCTCGGCAGCAAACAGCCGCTCCGTCAGATTCAGTTGCAGTTCTACTTCGCGGCGCGAGATCAAGCTGATATCCGGGTGCGTATACGTATGGTTCCCAATCTCCATACCATCCCGGTATTCCTCCTTGATCAGCCCGGTATTGTTAACCGCCTCCTCGCCAATCACCATGAAGGTGCCCTTCACGTGATACTTGTTCAGCACCTTCAAAATCTTCGGCGTCCACGTCGGATCAGGCCCGTCGTCAAAGCTCAGCGCCACTTCCTTCGGGTGATACCCGTAGTACTGCACCACGTAAGAGCGCGGCAACACCGTCATGTGCTCGTCAATAATCGTCGACTGGTCGGAAGACATGAGGATATCCCGGTGCCCCACCCGCGGCGTCTGCGTGATCCGCATGATGTCACCTTCGCCTTCCACATCCACGTCCGCACCCGGCTGTACGGATGCCAGCTTCTGAGGCGCATTCGCAGCCGAAGGATTATCCCAAATCTTCCACAGCGTCGGATCTTCAATGCCAAGCCGCCACAGCGCAAAGGTGCGAATTCCCATGTCACGGGCCGCGCGCATCTCATTCAGCGCCGTCACCCCATCCAGAAACCACACTACGTGCCGTTCGTTCGCGTCCTCATCGTCGTAGGCAAAATACGGATTCAGTTCATCGCCGTACAAATGCACATCCGCGCCCGCATCGTCCGCAAGCTGCCATGCATCCTGAACCGATAAATCCGTAGCCGAAATAACCTGGTTCAAAGCCGCCTTGCCCTTCGCGTTCAGCGGAAGGGTCCAGTTGTAGCCATAATTCCCGATCGAACAGATAATCTTGTCGCGAGGCACTATGCTGATCACACGCGCCAGGTTGTTCTCAAACCAGTTCTCGCCGGCAATCGGCCCAGGTCCGCTTCCAATTTCGTGCTCGTCATAATCCATCAGGATGATGCCGTCACTATCGCGCGCAAGCCTTCGCAGAATATTGCTGGGCGTGCCAACCGCCACCGTCACGTAAACACGCAGATTCTTCGCGTGCAGATCGTGATACACATCGTCCACCCAGTTGGCGTAAAGCCCCATGTCCTGATCCGGAAGATCTTCCAGGTCTAGACAAATGCCATGGTAATGAGGATTCGCCGCAAGGAACCGGTCCAGTTGCACCTGCAGCCAGTGGCGAGCCACGCGATGCTGCAGCATCTGGCCGGCAGCGTCGCCATCCCAGGACTGCTGCTGCGCGTTGTAATCGTTCAGCATCGGGAAGACTTCCGTGCCTTCCTTGGCTGCCGCAATCACATGCTCCACCTTCATCTGCGGGTCAACCGGATGAATCCCGGACTTGTCCACCACCCGGTAAAATTCCACCGGGAATTCACTCGTCACGCCCATCAGGTTGCCGTTCGCGTTCACCACATGCAGCCAGTCGGGAAACAGCATGTCGATCTGATGGATATGCGCCTTCAGTGACGAGTAGCTCTCCTGATCGTTCTCGTAAAACGCAGCACGAATAGGCTGGTTCTCGTTTAGAACCACGTCCGAGGCCCTGCGCTTCGAGCGTCTGCGCCGCTCCCGATCCCTGGCCCGCAACGCCCGCCGCAAATCTTCCTGGCGCTGCTTCGACGGCAGGGCCTTGTATTTGGGCTTGAGTGTAGGCAGCAACAACTCAGGAAGAGCCGCGCTGTGATATGCGCTCACAGCAAACACAATCACAACTACCGTCAGCAGAACTGCGGCAATATCCAGCACGCGACGGAAGCGCTTCCATCGTTTCCGCTGAGGATCGTAAAAGACCTGTTTCATGGTGTGTTGAGTGGATTAAGCCTTTACCATCTTACTCGGCTTTTGGCCATCTGGCCTGTATCATTCCTTTCATGCGGATCAGATTCTCACGCCCGGCAGTCATGATCTTTCTGGCTCTCCTCGCGGGTTTTCTCCTCCGCATCTGGTTCGTTCTGCAATTCCCACTCAATGCCGGCGACGGTCCCGTCTACTCCGATATCGCACGGAATTGGTTCTTCCACGGCATCTATGGCCTCTCGGCAGACCCCAATTCTGGACTGGCCATCGGCCTCCACCCCACCATCATTCGACTGCCCGGATATCCCTTGTTCCTCGGGCTCTGTTTCACAATCTTCGGCAGCACAAACTATCAGGCCATCATGCTGGCGCAGGTCGTTCTGGACCTCTTCACCTGTCTGCTCATCGCAGGCATTGCCCGCCGTCTCTGTGGTGACCGTGCCGCATGGTGGGCGCTCTGGCTGGCTGCGCTCTGCCCATTTACCGCCGTTTACACCGCAGCAATCCTCACGGAAACGCTGGAACTCTTTTTCACCACCGCTGCTTTCTACTGCTTTTTGCGGCTTGTCGACTCAACCGCCTCCGCATCGCCCCGCTGGCGCTGGACCGTCCTGCTCGCACTCAGCGCAATCGCCTCTACCCTGCTCCGCCCTGACGGCGCACTCATCGGCGTTGTGCTTTATCCAGCTATTTTCCTATATGGACGCAAGATTCTTGGGTCTCGCTCATCTCTTCGCCATTTGACCGCCTGCATGGCTCTCACAGCCCTCCCCTTTTCCGTGTGGGCCATCCGCAACTGGCATGTTTTTCACGTTTTCCAGCCGCTCGCACCCCGTTACGCCAACGAACCCACGAAAAGTACAAATCCCGGTTTCAATCGCTGGACGGCCACCGTCTGCGCCGACTTTGCCTGCACCGCGGAAGTCTATTGGAAGTCCAACTCAGGGCCAATTCATTTCAGCAAGCTCCCCAGCCGCGCCTTTGACTCACCCCTGCAAAGGCAGCAGACCCGCCAGCTCATTCACAACTACAACCAAGTCCTTACGCTCACGCCTTCCATCGACGCCCGCTTCGGACAGCTTGCTCAGGAGCGACTGCACACCCACCCCATCGAGTACCGCATCGGAATGCCCATCCTCCGACTGGCCGACATGTGGTTCCGGCCTCGCACCGCTACCCTTCCCATTGCCTTGCGCTGGTGGCAATATCGCCAGCATCCTGGTCAGACGCTCTTCGCCTATGCCTACGCCGCGCTGAATTTTATCCTGCTGCTCGCCGCCGTCTTCGGCCTCATGAAGAGACCGCAATATTCATGGATCATTGTCGCATTCGTCCTGCTGCGCTGCGCGTTGCTGCTCACCATCGAAGCCCCGGAAACCCGCTACACCATCGAATGCTTCCCCTTTATCCTCGCCCTGGCGGGGATGGCCTTCGGGAAATGCTCTACTTCACAATCCGCTTCGTCCCCGGCGCAACCCTAATCCTGAAAGCCGACTCCGGCAGCGGCGCGTTGTACTGAATCCCGGAATAAGTCACAGTTCGCGTATCACCCGATGACATAAAAAACTCCTGCCTGTAAGCAATTGATCGAACAGGATCAATCCACACCAGAATGTGGCTGAAGTTGTCGCGAACGTTCTGGCTCCTGGAAACCAGGTTCAGCTTCGCAACCTTCACCCCGTCCACCGTCTCTATTCCTTCGAAGCTCACCTGCCAGTCCTTTGCCAGTTCACGACCGCTGCCGCCAAAACCGAGCGTCAGAAAGCTTTCATACGTCTGCCGATTCTTTCCAGCGGAGTAAATTGTCTCCTGCTTCAAATTCGGCTCATAGTAATCCAATATCCCGTTCTTATAAAGCAGTTCACGGCTCGTCGCCTCACCACCATCGCTGGTAATGTGCAACTTCATCTCGGCAGAAGATCCCACTCGTCGCAACGCGATCGTGCCTGTCTGCACCTCATGCTGCTGCACCACGGCCGTGTAAATATCGGCGCTGAACTTCGCTGAAGCGCCGCGAAAATGCGCAGAAGCTGTATTCATCTCGTCCAGCACCTGATTCAGTTGCGCGCTCTTCGCGTTTTGCGCCGTTAGCGAAGCAGGAGCCGTCAACAACACGGCCATCGCGCAAACCATCCAATGTTTTTTCATGCAATCGTCTCTCCGCTGGATCTCAATGATGAGCCCAGACCTTATATCCGGTCACATGCCCGGTCGAATCCTTCACAGCCACAACCCGGTCCACCGTCACTGAGCCTGAAATCTCTCGCACAGCCTCAGCCAGTTGTGGCTGTACAAAATTGGATGGGCCAGCTGTGACCCGCGATGCGGGAATATCGAAGACCAGCGAGCCGTTCGCCTGCGCGTGTACCACAATGCTCCGCCGCGTCTGCTGCGGAAGCTGCGGCTGATCCCCGTAGTGCCAAAGGTGCGGAGTCACAAAGATGAACGCAAGAATGAGCGTCACCATGATGTCGTACGGAATGCTGCCGCGCTCATACGTCCAGAACACGTAGCTCTTCAGGGTGCGTCCCAGTCCCACGTTACTTCACTCCTTGTGCGGCGTTCCGCGGTTCAATCACGTCAGTTCCCATGTACGGAATCAGTGCATCCGGCACGCGCACCGAACCATCCGCCTGCTGATAATTCTCCAGAATCGCCAGCCACGTCCGGCCAACCGCCAGACCGCTGCCGTTCAGCGTATGCACAAAGACTGACTTCGACTGCCCCTTCGGCCGATAGCGAATCCCCGCCCGCCGCGCCTGAAATGCGTCGTAGTTCGAGCACGAAGAAATCTCCCGGTAAATTTGTTGCCCCGGCAGCCAAACTTCCAGGTCATACGTCTTCGCCGAACCAAATCCCATGTCCCCGGTGCAAAGCAGCATCCGGCGGTAAGGCAGCTCCAGCCGCTCCAGCACCGTTTCAGCGTTGCGCGTCAGCGCCTCGTGCTCCGCCGCGCTGTCCTCCGGCCGGGCAAACTTCACCAGCTCCACCTTCTGGAACTGATGCTGCCGGATAATTCCCCGCACGTCTTTGCCATACGAACCCGCCTCAGACCGGAAACAAGGCGTATGCGCCACCAGCGACGTCGTCAACTGGTTGTCCTCCAGCGTCTCGTTCGCAAACAGATTCGTCACCGGCACCTCAGCCGTAGGAATCAGCCAGTGGTCATTCTCCCGATACGCATCCGCATGGTAAGCCTCGCCGTCCTCGCACCGGAACAGATCCTCGGCAAACTTCGGCAACTGCCCGGTCCCAAACATCGACCGGCTGTTCACCATAAAAGGCGGCAATACTTCCGTGTAGCCGTGCTCGCGCGTGTGCATGTCCAGCATGAACTGCGCCAGTGCCCGCTCCAGCCGCGCACCCGCACCCCAATAAACCGCAAACCGTGCGCCGGAAATCTTCGCGGCGCGTCCCAGGTCCAGAATCCCGAGCTGCTCGCCAATCTCCCAGTGCGACCTGGGAGCAAAATCAAACTCCTTCGGCTGCCCCCAGCGCTTCACTTCCACGTTGTCGTCCGCGCTCGTTCCCACCGGCACATCGTCATACGGCAGGTTCGGAACCCGCGTCATCCGCTCACGCAGCAGGTCTTCGTTCGACGCGCTGTCCAGCTCATCAATCCGCGCCTTCAGTTGCTTCGTCTCTTCCATCAGCGCCGACGCGTCCTGACCCTCGCGCCGCAAACGCGCAATTTCATCACTCAGTTTCTTGCGTGCCGCCTTCAGGCCTTCGGCTTCGGTAATCCGTTCACGCCGCTCCTGATCAATCGAGCGAAAATCCGCCAGCACATCAGCGGCATTTCCGCCGCGAGTGCGCAGTTTGGACTCCACCACCTCCAGGTTGGCGCGAACAAAAGCTAAATCAAGCATGCATTTAGCTTACTAGAGCAGGGCCCCGCTGCGCTGCCAGCCCAACATCTCACTCTGCGCTAGTAATTTCAGGGAAAAACCGGCGATCTGCGTCAAAACCGGCAATCTGCGCCCAGATGCTGTTCGGAAACGCCCCCACAAACAGGTCATAATTGCGCAGGCTCTCGTTATAGCGGCTTCTATCCTGCTCAATTCGCCTTTGCATCCTCCGAAGCCTCTTCCGAGCAGTCTCAAACTGAGCATCGCTTTGCACCTGCGGATCGCTCACTCCCATCGCAATCACAGCTTTCAGGGCTTCATCCAGCGCCCGGCTGGCCCCCGTGGCAGCCTTTGGATCGCGTGTCTGCAGCAACGTTCGCCGCGCGCTCGTCAGCACATCCAAAGCCATCTGGTTCGACTTCGCCACCGGAGCCGCAGCCGTTTCCAGTTGCGAACTCTCCGCAGCCCAGCGCTGCAAGGCTCCGTCCAGTTGCACCCACTGTTCCTGCGCCGCCGTCTGCAGCGACTCCATCTGGTACCGCGCGGAAATAAAGCTGCCATATACCAGCAACCCCGCCATCACCACCACCACCGCTACTCCGGATGCAATCCAGAGACTCCGACGCATCATTGGCGTTTTCTCCTCAATCCTTTTCGGAGCCTCCGGCGCAACCTGTCGCCCAGCTCAGACACATAAACCCATACCGCAAGCGATGCAAACAGTAGAATCGTTAGCCCCCAGGTCACTGGCCGAATCCAACGGTATTCAGCCGGAACCTTCGGCGGCGCACCCCACGGCAGTTGCAGATGCATCTTTACCCCGGCGCTGCTGGCCATTTGCGCGCCCAATTCATTCACAGCCAGCATCATCGCACCATCAAAGTCGTTGTTCCGCAGCATCGGCACCATCTGCCCGTCAATCTTCGCTATCTCCGCCGGAGGCAATGCCCCCGCCAGCCCGCTCTCGACCGCAATCCAGCGCTGCCGCTGACTCACTGCAACAATCACCATCGCTTCCCGGTCACCCTGTCCCCAGTCCTGCTGCAAGGCAGTCGCGTACTGCTCAATCGGCTTCCCATCCGTCGAAGTCACGGTCACCACATCGATCCGATCGTGCGTCCTGCGCTCAATCTCACCGCACAGCTGGTCCAGTCGCTCAATCCTCCTGGCCGACATCACATGGGCAAAATCACTCACATAGCCCACACGCTTCGGAAGCTTCACCGCTCCCTGCGCCCAAACAGGAAAAGCCGCCCACACCAGCAGCAAAAGCACCCGCAAATCCACCCTCAGGCCCCGCACCATCGCATTGTTCCCATTCGTCATCCGCAACTGCGCTCATTCTATCGAAATGCCAATTGCGGCTGCCCTCGGCTCCAATGTCCTAAACTGACTGGACGAGGCCCGAATGAACTCCATCACTCCAAGACTCCAATGCATCGACGTCTCGCACCACTCGCCCCCGCCCGAATCCCGGCCCATCCTCCACAATATCCGCTTCCATATCCTCCCCGGTGAAACCCTCGCCGTCACAGGCCCCAGCGGAGCGGGCAAGAGCACCCTCCTTCGCCTGCTCAATCGCCTGCAGGAACCCTCCTCCGGCACTATCCAACTCAACGGCCAGGACACGCAAACCCTCCCGCCCGCCGACCTGCGCCGCCGCATCGGGCTCGTCATGCAGCGCCCCTACCTGTTCCCCGGTACCGTCGCCGCCAACATCGCCTTTGGCCCGGTGCAACACGCCATCCACCTCGAACCCACCCGGATCGACTCCATGCTCGAAGAGGTCGGCCTGCCCGGCTATGCCTCCCGCGAAGCGGCCACGCTCTCCGGCGGAGAAGCCCAGCGCGTCTCACTCGTCCGCACCCTCGCCAATCAGCCCGAGCTTCTGCTCCTCGACGAACCCACCTCCGCCCTCGACGCCGCCAACCGCCAGTCCGTCGAAGAGCTCATCCTCCGCCTCATCCGCGAACATCACCTCACCTGCATCTGGGTCACCCACAATCCGGAGCAGGCCAGCCTCGCCGACCGCATCCTCCACATCGAAGCCGGTAAGGTCGCCGCCATCGGCAAGCCGCAGGAGATCCTCCCATGATCGCCGCCTACGCCTGGCCGGCCTGGCTCACGCCCGAACTCCGCACCGGAATCCTCCAGTGCCTCATCGCCGGCCTCGCCGCGCTCTTCGTCATGTTTCTGGCCCGCAAACAGGCGCCCGGCCTCCTGCGGGAAATCCCCTGGGCAGAGTTCCGCGGCCTGCTCCAGATCGTCGTCGTCGGCCTTATCCTCGCCTGGCTGCTCCACGGCCCGCGCTGGACCAGCATCCTAGTCCTCACCGCCATGACCATCGCCGCCGCCAGCATCGTCCGCCAGCGCGCCCGCAAATTCCCCCGCGCCTTTACCCTCGCGCTCGCCGGAATCGCGGCCGGCGCCGGCTCCATCCTCTGTCTCATGGCCCTCACCGGCGTCACCCCGGTTAAAATCGCCATCCTCATCCCCGTCGGCAGCATGGTCATCGCCAACACCATGAACACGCAGGCGCTCTTCCTCGACCGTCTTCACGGCGAAGTCGCCGCCCATAAAGGCGAAATCGAATCCGCCCTGTCTCTCGGAGCCTCGGCGCAAACCGCCCTCACGCCCTATCGCGCCGCCGCCTTCCGCGCCAGCCTCATCCCGGCGCTCAACAACATGCGCTCGCTCGGCATCGTCTGGATACCCGGCATCATGGCAGGCATGGTCCTCTCGGGATCCTCACCCATTTACGCGGCCCTCTATCAGTTTGTGGTCATTGCCACCATCTTCGCCGCCGCAGCGCTCACCTGCCTGGTCACCAGCCGCCTGGTCCTCAGGCGGCTGTTCTCCAGCTACGACCAGCTTATGCTGCGGAGTTAGCCGGTTCCGACGGCTTCCGGCACCGGCACGTAAACCACCAGCCAATCGCCAAAGCCGTCATCACTGCGATAACCCCCTGCGAAATCACGCAGTACAGGCACCACATGTGCAGCACTTCCGCCTCAATATAGGTAAAGTGCAGCGCAATCCCTAGCGCGATGATCGAAAGCGCCATAAACTGCAGCCGCCTCCGCAGCCACGCCACCACCCCAAGCAGCGTATAGCCCAGAATCCCGATCAACGCCACCGGAACGCCCAGAACCATCGCATACCGGCTATGGTTCACCAGCCCGCAGCTCCAGCGCGAGTTAATGTCGCAGGGCAGATAAAGGTAGTCCTTCGAGTAATGCGCATGCAGCGCAAACGCCGAAACAACCACTCCAGCCACCGCCAGAGCCGCCAGTAAGTAACGCATAAACTTTCTCCTGTGCTTTACGTCAAAACTTATACGAAGTTTCCAGCATATTCCAGATTGGCAGGTCTACGCGATACCATATGTTCATGTTGCGAACTCGCCTTTACAAGGCCCTCCTCATTCCCGTCCTGTTGAGCACGACTCTCGCCTTCGCCCAGTTCGAGAACCCCATTCAGGTTCGCGACGCTTCCATCCTCAAGCCGCCTCCGGGCGCCAAAATCGCCATCGTCGAGTTTCAGGATCTCGAGTGCCCCGTCTGCGGCCACGACAACCCCATCATCAAAGCCGCCGTGGACAAATACCATGTGGCGTGGATTCACTATGACTTCCCGCTTCCGCAGCACAACTGGGCCTTTCAGGCAGCCGTCTACGCCCAGTGGCTCACCGCTAAAAACATCCAGTTGGCCGATCAATACCGCAATTTCATCTATGACAACCAGCCCCAGATTGAAACCAATGCAGACCTGCGCCACTGGACCGCGAAATTCGTCAAAATGCACGGGATGGCTCTACCCTTTGTGGTCGACCCACAGGGTACCTACGCAGCCAAAGTGAAAGCCGATCAGGCCCTCGGGGACCGCATGGGCGTCCACTACACGCCCACCGTCTGGGTCGTCACCAACGACTACAAAAACGGCAAAAACTACGCCCAAGTCACTAACTTCAACGATCTCTACACCATGCTCGACCGCGCCGAGGCTGAAGTCGGAAACCAGAAATAGAACCACCCCCATCGATCCAAAAGCCGCGCCCCGAGGGACGCGGCTTTTACTTGCCTCTAAAAAACTATCAGATGCCCGCCTCGCCCATCAGCACCTTGCAGGTATGCCGCCAGCGCACCAGTTCCGCGCGGTCGCCCAGCTTCAACTGCTCCGCCGCCTCAGACAAGGTAATCCGCCGCGTATAAAGCTCGTCTGTCACGCGATCCGCCACGTCCGGCAGATACAGCGCCTTGCCGCCCTGCTGGCTGATCGCATCCCGCAGAATGCTCTTGTCGAACAGCTCGAACTTGCGCTCGTCGCCAAAGTACCCATTCCGCACGACATGCACCACATGCGCCGGATGCTTCATCACCTCCAGGTACTCGTTCAGCAACTCCAGGCTGTCCCGCTGCCGATTGATCACCCACAGCGTAATCAGTGGTCGATCCAGCTCCGTCAGCGAATCCAGCAGCAAAGACCCATGCTGCCGCACCGCGTCGTTGTTCCGCGCGGGCGTGTTCACCACAATCGCCTTGTACGGATGCGCATCCGCCACGTTGATCATCTGGATCCAGCCATCCACCGTGTCCAGATCGACAATCTCACTCTCCACCGACCGGTTATATGACTTCCAAACATCCGGATTCGTCCTATCCGCCTCAAGCAGACGCAGGTTGCGCTGCTCCGCCGTCAGGTAATCGACCACCGCCATCGACGTAATCGACTACCCCACGCCGCCCTTGCTTCCACTCACAAACACAATTGGTTGGTTCATTGCGACTCATCCTATTGATCCGGCCCTGAAGAGTGTGACCTATGCGGCATAGGCGACGTTCTTCTGTCCGAAGTAGCTTTCGACGCTGCCAGGCTGCTTCTGGATGCTGCGCAGGGCGCCGATGGCGGTGCGGGTCAGGGCGATCTTGTTTCTGGCGGGAGCAGCTTTGGTCACATGCTGCTTCCAGTCAGCGTTGAGCATCTCATCCGGGTTCAGTTCCGGCGAGTAGCTGGCAGATAGAAAACCTCGATCTTGTCTGCATTTTCCTTGAGCCATTTCTTGACGGTCTTCCAATGATGCACCCGCAGGTTATCCAGGATCAGGAAAACTCTCTTTTGCCGTCCGTGCACAAGCCGCTTCGTGAAGCCAATCATGATCTTCGCGTTCAGCACTCCGGAAAAGACCTTCCAGCGCATCTGCCCCTTGTTGGTCACCGTCGAAATCACGCTCAGCCTGGAACGATTGGCGTTGGCCAGCACGATGGGAGTCTTTCCCTTCCGCGCATAACCGCGGCCACGCACATCATCCGAGCGCAGCCCTGCCGCGTCGCCCCATTGAATCTCCGCGCCTTCCTGTTTGGCCTGCGCAGCGATCTTCGGGTACTGCTCGTTCACCCACTTCGCGACCGCCTCGGGTGACTGCTCATAGGCTTTCTTCAGCGACCGCTGCGGTGTGAATCCCCACCGCTTCAAATACTTGCCCATGTTGCGCACGGTCAGACGTACGCCGTACACCGCCTCGATCAACTCGCTTACCGCCTGCCGCGTCCACAGGGCGTAAGTCAGCTTCAACTGATCCGGCGTGCGCTCCTGAATCAGTTGCTGAATCTTCTTCTCTTGCTCGGCGCTCAACATCCGTCCCGAACCTTGCGGCCTGCCGACAATCGGAATCGCCACCGCTTTCCAGCCGCCGCGCTCGTAGGCCTGCAGGGCGCGGATCACCGCCGATCGACCCAACTCGCACTGCGCCACAGTCTCGGCGATCGTCGCTCCGCTAAGACGCAACTTCACAGCGCGACGACGACGCTCATTCAAGACCACTCTCGGAAGGCGATGCGCCTCGGTCTTCTCCATATTTGTGTGACGATTCACAGTAACAAAAAGTCTCACTCATTCGGGCCGGATCAGTAATGCATTTGATCGAGACTCATGTTCAAATCCAGCACGTTGACCCGCGGTTCCCCAAGAAGCCCGAATTGTCGCGGTGTGATGTGCTGAGCTATGAGTTTCCGGACAGCCACAAGAGGCAGGTGTCGAGCCTTGGCGACGCGAGGAGCCTGATAGTAAGCGGCGGCAGGCGTGATATCGGGATCAAGACCGGACGCAGACGCTGTAACAAGATCAACCGGAACCTTGGCCGTACCCACCTGCTCGGCAGCCACACGTTGCTCCACCTGCTGGATAAGGATACTGTTCGTCGGCGCAAGGTTCGAACCGCCTGAAGCCTCTGCATCGTAACCATCGCCCGCGGCGGATGGACGGCTATGAAAATATCCAGGTCCACTGAAGTCTTGACCAATTAATTGCGAGCCAATCACCTGACCGTTACGCACAATCAGGCTGCCATTCGCCTGCTTTGGGAATATCCATTGCGCGAGTGCAGTAATCACTAGTGGATATGCAATACCGAGAAACACGGCAGAGATGATGGTGTAAAGCACAGCAGTCCGAAGTTGCTTCATAGAATCCTCAGAGCGGTGATGGCCATGTCAATGAGCTTGATACCGATAAATGGAACGATGATGCCACCCAATCCATAGATGAGCAAATTGCGCTGTAACAGCACGGCGGCGGAAACCGGTCGATACTTGACCCCGCGCAGGGCGAGCGGAATTAGTGCGATGATGATGAGCGCGTTGAATATGACCGCTGAAAGCACTGCAGACTGAGGCGAGTGCAAGTGCATAATGTTCAACGCCGAGAGTACCGGGAATGCTGTGGCAAACATGGCGGGAATAATAGCAAAGTACTTGGCGATGTCGTTGGCGATGGAGAACGTAGTCAACGCGCCACGAGTCATCAGCAGTTGCTTTCCTATGGCAACAATCTCAATCAGCTTTGTCGGATTCGAGTCCAGGTCAACCATGTTGCCGGCTTCTTTCGCAGCCTGCGTCCCGGTGCTCATGGCTACGCCAACATCGGCCTGCGCCAGTGCGGGCGCATCATTAGTTCCGTCTCCGGTCATCGCCACAAGCTTGCCTTGTGCCTGTTCGCGGCGAATCAGGTCCATCTTATCTTGCGGCTTCGCTTCGGCAAGAAAGTCATCCACGCCCGCCTCGCGTGCAATGGCAGCGGCGGTGAGCGGGTTGTCACCCGTAATCATGATCGTGCGAATGCCCATTACGCGAAGCTGGTGAAATCGCTCCCGCATGCCGCCTTTCACTATGTCCTTGAGATAAATCACGCCAAGGGCTGATCCATTTTCAGCAACCACCAGCGGAGTGCCGCCGCTGCGGGCCACGCGCTCCACAGCCTCGCGTACCAGAGGGGGCATCCCATTGCCATGCTCCTTCAGGTGCTGTCGAATCGCATCCACAGATCCCTTACGGATCACTCGATCATCGATGTCCACTCCCGACATGCGTGTCGTCGCGCTGAACGGAACAAACTCCGCATTACGGTGAGAGAGCTCACGGCCTCGTAATCCATAGCGCTCCTTTGCCAGCACCACAATCGACCGCCCCTCGGGAGTCTCGTCAGAAAGAGATGAGAGCTGCGCTGCCTCCGCGAGTTGCTCTGCGGAGACGCCCGGGGCAGGAATGAACTCCGCAGCCTGACGGTTTCCGATCGTGATGGTGCCCGTTTTGTCGAGCAGGAGCGTGTCCACATCACCGGCTGCTTCCACAGCGCGTCCCGAAGTAGCCAGCACATTGTACTGCACCAGCCGATCCATGCCCGCAATGCCGATTGCGGACAGCAGTCCTCCTATCGTCGTGGGAATGAGGCAGACCAGCAGCGATACCAGTACGAAGATAGACTGTGGCGCACCCGAATAGATGGCAAATGGCTGCAGCGTGATCGTTGTCAGAAGGAAGATGATCGTGAGCCCGGCAAGAAGGATATTCAGCGCAATCTCGTTCGGCGTCTTTTGCCGTTGTGCCCCTTCCACCAGGGCGATCATGCGATCAAGGAATGTTTCGCCTGGATTGGACGTGATCCGGATGATGATCTCATCGCTCAGGACGCGCGTCCCGCCAGTCACGGCGGACATGTCTCCGCCGGCTTCGCGCACAACCGGCGCAGATTCGCCCGTGATAGCGGATTCATCCACGAATGCCATGCCTTCAATGACCTCACCGTCGCCGGGAATGATCTCGCCTGCAGAGACCTTCACAAGGTTCCCCGAAAACAGCATGGCGCTGGATACTTCCTCGATCCCTGTGTCGGTCATTCGATGCGCCATCGTTTCGGCTTTCGCTTTGCGGAGAGAGTCCGCCTGAGCTTTGCCGCGACCCTCAGCCATTGCCTCTGCAAAGTTGGCAAACAGCACCGTAAACCAAAGCCAGAGTGTCACCTGCAGGTCAAATGCAAAGTGGCCGCCTGTGTGCGCTTTTCTCGTAAACAGCAGCACGGTCGTAAGCACGCTGCCAACTTCCACGACAAACATGACAGGGTTGCGGATCATCTTCACGGGGTTCAGCTTCAGGAAAGCGTCGAGCGCTGCCCGCGCGGCAATTGAGGCGTCGAATAGTGAATGAACATCTGCTTCGTGATGCGATTCGTAGCTCATCGTGCTCCTGCTCAAAAGCTATGGCCTGCATGCAACAGCAGGTGCTCAAGAATGGGGCCAAGACTCAAGGCCGGAAAGAAAGTGAGTGCGCCGACAATGACGATCACGCTGGTCAACAGCACGGTGAACAATGGCGTGGTAACCGGGAAGGTTCCCGAAGACTCAGGTACTTTCTTCTTTGCCGCTAGACTTCCCGCCAGTGCAAGCATCGGCACGATCATCAAAAAACGCCCTATGAACATGGCAAAGCCCAGCGAAAGGTTGTACCAGGGTGTATTGGCATTAAGCCCTGCAAAGGCCGAGCCGTTGTTGCCTGCAGCAGAGCTGTACGCATAGAGGATTTGCGATAGTCCATGCGGCCCCGGGTTGGTAATGCCAGGCAAACCCAGATGAGGTGTGAGAACCGCAACCGCTGAAAAGCCCAGAATGATGAGTGGAAAAATCAACAAATACAGCATCGCCATCTGCACGTCATACGCCTGTATTTTGTTGCCTAGATATTCCGGGGTGCGGCCCACCATCAAACCCGCGATAAACACTGCTACGATAACAAAAATAAGCATGCCGTAAAGCCCGGATCCCACGCCGCCAAACACCACTTCGCCCAGCATTATGTTTGTCAGCGGCACTATGCCGCCTAATGGCATATATGAGTCGTGCATGGAGTTGACTGCGCCACAACTCGAATCGGTGGTGACCGTTGCAAATAGCGCTGAATCCGCAATGCCAAATCGGACTTCTTTTCCTTCCATATTGCCGCCAGCCTGCAACGCGGTTGTTTGTTGATTGACGCCATGAAAGAGTGGATTTGGCTGTGACTCGGCCCAATAGCAAACCGTGACTCCGATCAACCAGAGAATGAGCATCGCTCCCAGTACGGCCCGTCCATGCCGAGGTGAGCCGGTCATCTCGCCCAGCGTTACCGTAAGCCCGGCGGGGATGAGGAACATGGCCATCATCTCAAGCATGTTCGTCAGCGGCGTCGGGTTTTCAAACGGGTGTGCGCTGTTAGCGTTGAAGAATCCGCCACCATTGGTGCCAAGCATCTTGATGGCTTCCTGGGACGCGACCGGCCCCTGAGCAATCGTCTGCGTCAGAGCCGCTGTGGGGGCGGCCTTCCCATTTACCGTCTTTGCCCGTGTTTGTGGCCGTACCATATGAGCTACCGTGTATGGCTTCAGGTTTTGAATTACGCCCTGCGACGTCAACACAAGAGCAAATACAACGCATATCGGCAACAGCACCCACAGGATGGCGCGGGTCATGTCCACCCAAAAATTCCCCAGGGTCTTCATTTCCTTGCGCGCAATACCGCGAATGAACGCAATCGCAAGCGCGATGCCCACTGCCGCGGACCAGAAGTTATGCGTGGCCAGCCCCAGCATCTGCGTCAGATAACTCATCGTGCTTTCGGGCGTATAGGCCTGCCAGTTCGTGTTAGTCGTAAATGAAACGGCCGTATTCCAGGCAAGAAACGGAGAAACCGCGCCCAGATGCTGCGGGTTAAGCGGAAGAAACTGTTGCAGCCGCTCTATCAGGTATGTCAGCAGCAGTGTTACTGCGCTGAAGATCAACATCGAACCGGCATACCCCGTCCAACGCATCTCTTCTTCAGGACTCACGCTGGTGCAGCGATAGAGCAGTCTTTCCACAGGAACCAGCACGGGGTCCAGCCACGTGCGCCGCCGCTCAAAAACCGCGGCCATGTACACGCCCAAAGGCCTTGCGCAGAGGAGTACAGCAGAGATGAACACCGCGATCTGCAGCCATCCGTTTGCGGTCATCAGAATTTCTCCGGCCAAAGAAGCGTCATCACAATGTAGACAAGCAATCCGCCCGCAAGCGTCAGCAGTACTGCATCTTCAAATCCCATTACTATTTCCCTTTCAACAGGCGACACGCCTTCACGTACAGAAAGGCGACGCCGAAGCAGGCTGCCGTGCAAGCCATCACAATCCAGTCGCTCATAGCTTCCAGTTCCCTCCGCTCACGGAGAAAATCCGCGACTCCCGGCCCACTTGCGCCAGCCGCTGGAATCACCGGGGCACTCAGGCGCTGAAAACATCACAACGCCGCTGCGGCTAAGCGCGCCGTAAAGGAGACATAAAAAAGTTGCAAGTAAGAGGAACGATCGTCGAAAAAGCTATTCCGTTGGAGATGGAATGAAACGGTAGCCAATCCACGGCTCTGTCTGGATATACTGCGCCCCGCCCTTGCCACGCTCAATCTTGCGCCGCAGTTGCCCCACCAGCACGCGCAACCCTTCGGCCTGGTCAATCCCGGCTGGGCCCCAGATCGCTTTCTGCAACGCCTTGTGCGTGAGCACTCGCTCCGGGTTGCGTGTAAATAGCAGCAGCAGATCGAATTCCTTTGGAGTTAGCCGAACCTCTTCACCCCGAACGCGAACCTGGTGGCGCTCCGTGTTGATTTCAAAGTCTCCAACCGCAATCACGGGCCGCGGGTAGTCAGACTCAGCTTCCCGTTCCGCGACACGCCTAAGCTGCACTCGGACACGCGCCAGCAGTTCCTGAATGGCAAACGGCTTGGTGATGTAATCATCGGCGCCTTCGTCGAGCGCGCGAATCTTCTCTCGCTCCTGGCTACGAACCGAAACCACGATTACCGGCGTCGATGCCAACTGCCGAATCTCGCGCGTCAGTTCCACGCCATCCATCTCCGGCATCGCCAGGTCGGTGATCACCAATGCAGGGTTCACATCGAGGTACGCCTGCAGCGCTTCGACCCCGTTGTTCGCGGTGAATATCTCATAGCCGTTGCTTTGCAGTGCGGCGCGCAATACGCGCACAATCTGCGGTTCGTCATCCACTACAAGAATCCTCAATAGCATTTCTCCCGTCATGCAACCAGCGCTTCTCGTACAATCCTATCCGTGAACAAGGTTCCTGCAATAACGGCGTATCGCGTAGCAGTTGCCGGAATTATCCTGGCAGCCATTGTCCAGATCTATCGCTTGTTCTCGCTAACCAGCCCTACCATCGTCGCCCTTACCCTGTTGATCTATATTTTATTGATCGCAGCTCGGTGGGGTTTGACGTTCGCCGTTCTGCTGTCGATTGTGGCGGCGGCCTGCCTCAATTTTTTTTTCCTGCCACCTACCGGAACCTTCACAATTGCCGACAACCGCAATTGGATCGCGCTTTTCGCTTTTTGGATTGCCGCCATCATCGCCAGCCAATTGTCGAACAGAATTCAAACCGAGGCCAGGCAGGCAAAGGCCCGCGAACTTGAATTGGCAATGCTATTTGAGTTGAGCCGGTCACTGTTACAAACGGATAAGGTGGCCGAACTGCTTGAGGCAATTCCGGTTTATATCTCCTCCGCAACTCAGGCGACGGACGTTATTATTTATGTGGATCGGGGCGCACAGCTCTTTTATTCACCAGGAGTCGGACTGGATGAGTTACAGGCGTTGGATCCACGTGCCGCCATGTATGTCCATGAGGTGTGTACTTCAGAGCGCATCGGATGGACCATTCTTCCCGTTCGTACCGGAATCAGGCCGCGCGGCGTGCTCCTCATCCGAGGAACCTCCGCCTCTAAAGAGACTTGCGAGTCGCTCGCGCGCCTCGTCTCCATCGGCATCGACCGAGCCGAGGCACTCGAAGAAGCGGCGCGCAGCGAAGCCGCAAAAGAGAGCGAACGGCTTCGCATGATTCTCCTTGACTCCATTACCCATGAGCTGAGAACGCCTCTTACCGCTATCAAGGCCTCCGCCACCACTCTGCTTTTCTCCGAACAGGTCAGCGCAGAAGACCATCATGAAATGCTCACCGTGATCGACGAAGAAGCAGACCGCCTCAACGCACTCATTGCCCAGGCCGTGCAAATGAGTCAGTTGGAAGCCACTGACACGCGTATGGAATTGTCCCCACGCCCGCTCCCGCAACTCATTGAGCATGCAATTGAATCCAGTGCCTACTCACTCGCGGAGCATCATTTGCAGATATCCATACCGGAGAACTGCCCCTTCGTGCTCGCGGATGATGCATGGATGGAACGAACCATCTCCAATCTCCTTCGCAATGCGGCAAAGTATTCCCCAAAAAACAGCACAATCCGGGTTGCGGTGCAGTGCATGGATCAAAAAGTAACTATCTCGGTTTCAGATGAAGGCCCCGGAGTCGACCCTGACGAAAAAGAGATGATCTTCGAGCGCTTCTACCGTGGACATAGCTTCCGAGGCCGCGTATCCGGAACCGGCCTCGGGCTGGCGATATGCCGGGCCGTCGTCAAGGCGCACCACGGCACAATTGACGTGCAGAATCAACCTGAACGGGGTGCCAGGTTTACGGTCACCCTGCCGAGAGCCTGAACGAATCAAATAGAAATCTTGAAATCTGAAAACGAGGGTCAATGATTACAAAATTACCGAGTCACTGATCGAGTTGGACCTTCACAGTCACTAGGAAAAACGTAAAGATTTTTGTGGGTGTACTTCTCTAAAATAATGCGAAACTCTGCTGACCGGTCCGCCAAACCAGCCAGGCGCCGCGAAGACCGCGGGCACATAATTCTGAGTTTCCACCGGCAACACAATCGAAGCCGCGGCAAACCCATCACCACCGGTGCGGGCCTCCGCCCGATGCACGGCTTTATCTCCGGCGTTGTACGCGGCCAGCGCCAGCTTCCAGTTGCCAAACTCCGCGTACTGATCCCGCAGGTATTTCGCCGCGGCCTCTGTTGAAAGCGCCACGCCCAGCCGCTTCTCCCTGAACTTGAGTTTTCTTTTGCCGTCTTCTGCTGTAACGTAATTACGGAACTCCCAAGCAAAGCAGTCGCTGCGGGGAAGCTTACGAATGGAGCCGTTTTAATAACGCTGTGTAGTAATCTGCATCGTGTGATTTCCTCCCAGAAACCCGATACGATGTTTTTATCGATGGTGTTTTATTGTGTTGACAGAATGGCAAGATTCACAGAGGTAATTGACTCTAATAAGGTTGCGGGAGTAGTTCAGTGGCAGAACGTCAGCTTCCCAAGCTGAATGTCGCCGGTTCGATCCCGGTCTCCCGCTCCACGCACGCAACCTGCTAAAAAACGTGCAACGCCGACAACACCACCACCGCCAGAAAAATAATCCCGATCCCCGTGCTCGGGAAGAATCCCCACTCCCGGCTATAGGGCCATATGGGCGCGGCCGCCAGCAGCATCAAGACGAGTATCAGCAATAACAAGGTCAGCAACTTCAGACCATCCTCTTGTAATTCCGCTGCCAAAGTCGGCGCTTGCTGCGGAGAAGCTCTATATAACTCTCTGGATGCGCGCAGCCGGTCTTCGAGATGCCCTTAACCACCCTGTTAACCCTCAATCTTTGCCCGCGCAGCTAAAAAAACCTCCAGCATCATCTCGCGCGTCAGCTTTCCCGTATTCGTGTTCTGCAATGAAGGATGATAGCTCGCCATCAGGAACCGCCCGCCGGGCAGCTCATAGCTCACCCCATGCCCAAACTGCAGGCCACCCCGCCGTGCAATCTGCCCCGTCCGAATCAGGTGCGCCACCACCCCGTCAAACCCAATCTTCCCCAGGCACACCACCACCTTCAGCCGCCTCAGCGCCGCAATCTCCTCATCCAGAAACGGCGCGCACGCCGCCAGCTCCTCCGGCAGCGGCTTATTACCCGGCGGAGCGCACCGCACCACCGCCGTAATCCACGCATCCCGCAGCTTCATCCCGTCTCCGCGCTGCGTCGCCTTCGGCTGCGAGGCAAACCCAGCCTCATGCAGCACCGGATACAGAAAATCCCCCGAACCATCCCCCGTAAACGGCCTTCCCGTCCGATTCGAACCATGCGCCCCCGGCGCCAGCCCCACAATCAGCAGACGCGCCCGGGCATCTCCAAACGACGGCACCGGCTTGCCCCAGTACTCAAAGTCCATCCACATCCGCTTCCGCTTCCGCGCAACCTCCTCGCAATAGCTCCGCAGCCGCGCGCAGCGCTGGCAAGCCACCACCCGCTCGTTCAGCACCGTCAACCCGCCGCTCAAACCCCCTGCACCCGATATCAACCTTTGCTCCATCCTGATCTGCATCCTCCCCTGAACCTGCCTCTTGGCGCCTCTTCAGCCTAAAATAGTTCCGCCATAATAGAGCTATTCTCGCAAGCGGGTTCACTCCACACCCCATCATTCTCCTGACAGCAAACGTTCAAAATCCTCCGGCAGAGCAGTGTCCTCCACTCCACGCTGCTTTTTTCGCCCGTAAACCATTCCAATCAAAACACTAATCTTCCCTGCATCCTTCTGTCGAGCTGGATCATCAGATAAGTTGACAAAAACTCACTCAAGTGCGAAGCTGACTCTACCAGCCTCAGCACAATGTGGGTTCGTATATAGGAGCAGTGGAGAGCCATGGCAAAGATTATTGGAATTGACCTCGGAACAACCAACTCCGTGGTAGCCGTCATGGAAGGCGGCGAACCGAAGGTGATCGCGAACGAAGAAGGCGGTCGCACTACACCCTCGGTCGTAGGTTTTACAAAAAGCGGCGAACGACTCGTCGGCCAGGTCGCCAAGCGGCAGGCCATCACCAACCCTGAAAACACGATCTACTCGATCAAGCGCTTCATGGGCCGCCGTTACAACGAAGTTAACGACGAAATGAAGATGGTCCCCTACAAGGTCAAGCAACAGGGCGACCACATCGTCGTCGAAGCCCAGGGCAAGGACTACACCCCGCCCGAAGTCTCGGCGATGATCCTGCAGAAGCTCAAGAAGGCAGCAGAAGATTATCTCGGCGCCACCGTCACTGAGGCCGTCATCACCGTCCCGGCCTACTTCAATGACGCACAGCGCCAGGCCACCAAGGACGCTGGCAAAATCGCTGGCCTCGACGTCAAACGCATCGTCAATGAGCCCACGGCAGCCGCGCTCGCCTACGGCCTCGACAAAAAGAAGGACGAAACCATCGCCGTCTACGACTTCGGCGGCGGCACCTTCGACATCTCCATCCTCGAAGTTGGCGAAGGCGTCATCGAAGTCAAGTCCACCAATGGTGACACCCACCTCGGCGGCGACAACATCGACCAGAAGATCGTCGACTGGCTTATCGAAGAGTTCAAAAAGGACGAAGGTCTCGACCTCCGCGCCAAGGGCAATGAAATGGCCCTGCAGCGCCTCAAAGATGCAGCCGAGCGCGCTAAAATCGAGCTCTCCACCGCGCTCGAGACTGAAATCAATCTGCCCTTCATCACGGCAGATGCCACCGGTCCCAAGCATCTCGTCAAGAAGCTCACCCGCGCCAGGCTCGAGCAGCTCGTCGATGACATCCTCAAGCGCTCCATCGAGCCTTGCAAAAAGGCCATGGCAGATGCAGGCGTAGACGCCGGCAATATCGACGAAGTCGTGCTCGTCGGCGGACAGACCCGCATGCCGCGCATCCAGGAGATCGTCAAGGAGCTCTTCGGCAAGGAGCCGCACCGCGGCGTCAACCCGGACGAAGTCGTCGCCATCGGCGCCGCCGTCCAGGCAGGCGTACTCGCCGGAGAAGTCAAGGATCTGCTGTTGCTCGACGTCACTCCGCTCACCCTCTCCATCGAAACCCTCGGTGGCGTGGCCACGGCGATGATTCCGCGCAACACCACCATCCCCACCAAGAAGACGGAAACCTTCTCAACGGCAGCCGACAGCCAGACCGAAGTCGAAGTTCACGTCCTGCAGGGCGAGCGCCCCATGGCACAGCAGAATCGCACCCTGGGCAAGTTCAAGCTCAGCGGCATTCCACCGGCCCCGCGCGGCGTCCCGCAAATCGAGGTCACCTTCGACATCGACGCCAACGGCATCCTCAACGTGACCGCAAAAGACACGGCCACCGGCAAGGACCAGAAGATCACCATTACCTCTTCTTCGGGTCTAAGCAAAGAGGAAGTCGAGCGCATGGCCAAAGAGGCCGAATCGCACTCGGCAGAAGACAAGGCGAAGCGCGAGGAAATCGAAGCCCGCAACCAGCTCGACAACCTCGTCTACAACATCGAAAAGATGTTGAAGGAGAACGGCGACAAGGTCTTCGGTGAAGTCAAGACCGAAGTTGAAACCGCACTCGACGGCGCCAAAAAGACGCTCGAAGGCACGCCCGAAGCGGCTGAGCTGAACGCGGCGCGGGAGAAACTCACCGCCGCCTCGCACAAGCTGGCAGAGGCCATGTACAAGGCCAACGCAGCCGCTCCCAACGCGGAAGCTCCCCACACAGAGGGCGCGCCGCAAGCCGAAGAGCAGAAGAAAGACGAAGGCGTCATCGACGCCGAGTACGTGGACGTGGAAGAAAAGAAGTAACACATCAGCCCGGCGCTGAGCACTCTTGAAAAGGGCGTCTCCGCGTGAGACGCCCTTGCTGTAACTACCCGCAGAATTTTTCCCCCTGCGGAAACCTCGGAGCTAACAAAAGACGTAAAGGTAGTAAAGGAGAAGTACCCAACATGACCGATACCCTCTGGAAATGCGAACAACTCCGTGCCGGACAGGTCTACAACAAAGTCATGTTCGACACCCAGAAAGAAGCCGAAGACTTCATCTCCAAAATGCAGAAGATGGAGCCCGACCTCTTCTGGCGCATGGAACCAGTCGCAGCAAAAATGGTTTGGAATTAGTCTTACGAGGAGATCAGCCGTGACCAATCCACCATATGTAGCGCCCGAAGTTGGAACACGAGCATTCACTTGTCCAAATTGCACGGCCTATGCTGCGCAGAGCTGGCACTATCCTAAACATCGCGTAAACGTGAGCGATGCGTTTTATGAGGCCTTAGCCCCACTTTGCGCCTCCCGCTGCAGTCACTGCGGGAAAGCCTGCATTTGGTGGGGCCGCACACTGGTTGTCCCTGCCGTCTCGGGACAAGTACTCCCGCACCCTGAAATGCCAGACGACATAAGGAATGACTTTGAAGAAGCAAGATCAATCGCCAACAAATCACCCCGATCCGCAGCGGCACTGTTACGCCTTTGTATTCAAAAACTATGTAAAGCATTAGGCGAACCGGGTGAGGACATCAACACAGATATCTCATCGTTGGTACAAAAAGGACTACCGCCGCAACTGCAACAAACACTCGATATCGTAAGGGTCGTAGGCAATGAACAGGTTCATCCAGGAACACTGGACGTGAGAGATGATCCCGAAATCGTTACAAAACTCTTCCAGTTAGTGAACTTAATTGTGGAAGAACGAATAGCCCGCCCAAGGGCAATTCAGGATCTATACATGCGTCTGCCTGAGTCGAAACGAAAGGCGATCGAGACGCGAGATAAAACGAGGCATAGCACAGCCGCAGCAAAACCCTCTAATTAACGACACGATAATCATGCCCGAAGGCAACGAAATCCACCGCTTCGCAAAACGCCACGCCGCAGCCTTCGCCGGCAAGCGCGTCTCAGTGGACTCCCCCAACAAAGCCTTCCCTGACGCAGACGCCCTCCACAACCGCAAACTCCACGCCGTCCGGGCCCACGGCAAACACCTCGGCTACGTCTTCGGCCCCGACCTCATCCTCCACGTCCACCTCGGCATGTACGGCGACTTCTGGGAGGGCAAGATGCCGCTCCCGCCGGAAAAGGGCGCGCTGCGCCTCCGCATCTGGACCCGCTCCGACTGGCTCGAACTCCGAGGAGCCACCGACTGCTCCATCTTCGACGCCGCCAAATGGCAGTCCCTGCTCGCGCGCCTCGGTCCCGATCCGCTGCACCCCAACTCCGACCCCGCGCCCGCATTCGAGCTCATGCACCGCCGTAACACGCCGATAGGCCAGCTACTCATGGACCAGTCCGTCATCGCAGGCATTGGCAACATTTATAGAGCAGAACTGCTCTTTCGGGCCGGCCTGCACCCACGCCGCCCGGGCCGTCACGTTCCCAGTCCCGTGCTCCAAAGCATGTGGCGCGAAGCCCGCCGTCTCATGCCCAAAGGCATGGTCGACCGCCGCATCGTTACTACGGAACCAAAGGACAGGCCACACCCGAGAGGCCGCGCCCACGACGACGAGATTCACTACGTCTACCGCCGCCACGGCAAGCCCTGCTTCCGCTGCGGGACTAAGATTGAAAAGGACGACATGGCCGGACGCACCGTATACTGGTGCCCGTCCTGCCAGAAGAGCTAGATTCCTATGGCCACTCCCCAGAGCAACGATTATTACGCAACCCTCGGCATCAAGAAATCCGCCACCGCGGACGAAGTCCGCAAAGCATTCCGCAAGCTCGCTCGCAAGTATCACCCCGATGTAAATCCCGGTGACAAAAAGGCGGAAGAAAAGTTCAAGGAAATCTCCGAAGCCAACGAAGTCCTCAGCGACGAGAAGAAGCGCAAAATCTACGACCAGTTCGGCTTCTACTCTGACCAGATCGACCCCGCCGCCGCCGAAGCAGCAGCGCGCCAGGGCGCGGGCGGTCACAGCCAGGGCTCGCCCTTTGACTTCGGCGGCTTCGACTTCTCTGACTACAACGCACCCGGAGCACAGTCCGGTGGCGGCTTCGGCGGCTTCCGCGACATCTTCTCCGGCATGTTCAATCAGGGCCGCCGCCAGCAGCAGGGCCCAGCTCCCGGCACCGACCTCGAATATCAGATCGACGTCGATTTCTGGACCGCCATACGCGGCGGCACCGCCCGCCTCATGATCCAGCGCCAGGAAGTCTGCCCCACCTGCCACGGCCAGGCATCCACCGGCGGCCCGCACACCTGCCCCGAGTGCAACGGCACCGGCCAGGTCACGCAGATGGGCGGACGCATGAAGTTCAACATCCAGTGCCCTGACTGCGGCGGCACGGGCAAGGTCCGCAGCGCATGCCGCACCTGCCACGGCGACGGAACCGTCCTCCGCTCCAGCCCGCTCGAATTCCGCATCAAGCCCGGCACCCGTGACGGCCAGCGCATCCGCCTCGCCGGCAAGGGCAACGCCGGCACCCACGGCGGCCAGCCCGGTGACCTCTACCTCATCATCAAGACTGGCAACCACCCCGTCTTCACCCGCCAGGTCGACGACATCCACGTCACCCTCCCCATCACCATCACCGAAGCCGCTCTCGGCGCGAAAATTGAAGTCCCCACCATCGACGGGCGCGCTCAGCTCAAGGTCCCGCCCGGAACCCAGTCCGGCCAGAAGCTCCGTATGCGCGAACGCGGTGTACCCTCCGCCAACCGCGAAGGAGTCCGCGGCGACCAGATCGTTCAGGTGGAAATCGTAGTTCCCCACCTGCGCGACGAACGCTCTAAGGAAATCCTCCGCGAGTTCTCCAGGCTCAACCCCGAAGATCCGCGCGACAGCATCTGGCTCAAAATCTGATCGCTGCAGCCATGGTCACCCTCACCACACCGCGCCTGCTCCTCCGCCGCCTCACGCCCGAGGACAAACCCGCGCTCGACGCGCTCCTCGGCAATCCGGAGACCATGCGCTGGTACCCTCGCCCCTGGACGCCCGAAGAAATCGACCTCTGGCTCACCCGCCAGTTCAACCTGTACGCCGACGGCTCCGGCAAATTCGCCGTCACCCTCCCCGCCACCGGCGAGTTTCTCGGCGACTGCGGCCCCACATGGTTCGATGTAGACGGCGCTCAGGAACTCGAAATCGGCTATCGCTTTCTACCTCAGCATTGGGGCAAAGGCTACGCCACCGAGGCCGCCTCGTCAGTCATCACTTACGCCCAGACCAGCCTCAAAGTCGCCAATCCCATCTCCCTCATACGGCCCGGAAATCTACCCTCCCGCCGCGTTGCCGAGAAAAACGGCGCCCATCTCGAAAAAACCCTATTCTGGCGCGATTACGACCACTGCGTCTACCGCTATCCATCCCCAAAATAATCAAAACAAAGCCCTTCCCCCTCAATAATCCAGCCCCCGTACCCGCCATATCGCAATTCCGGGGTTGTTTTCCCCCCGCTTCGAGTAAACAATACTCTCAACGGAGCATTTCCACCGCAACGCCATGCCGACCAAACGCAAAACCAAAGGCGCGTACATGATTTCGGCCGTCGCCGAAATGTACGACATCCATCCCCAGACCCTCCGCCTCTACGAGCGCGAGGGCCTGCTCAAACCCTCCCGCACCGAAGGCAACACGCGGCTTTATACTGATGATGATCTGGAACGCCTTGAGTTCATCCTCAATCTGGCGCGCGATCTTGGCGTCAACATCGCCGGAATTGCCATCATCCTGCAGATGCGCGAGCGCATGGAGGAGATGAATCGCCAGATGCAGGGTTTCGTCGACTACGTCCGCTCGGAAATGCTCAGCCGAATGCAGCAAGGTATCCCACAATCCGGCGCCATGGTTCCAACGCAACGACCCATGGTCGTTCCCCAAAGCAGGAGCAAAAAGTAGGTTTGGCTTTCGTTTTCTCAATTTCCGCCGCGAGTTTTCTCTCCATCTTCCAGTTGCAGGATCTGGGACCATCCGCTGTCGCCATCCTTCATCTGCTTCTGGGCGTTGCTCTGCTCGGACTCATGGCGTCCACCGTTTTCACCCTGCTCGCCATCTCCGCTACTATCCGCTTCCGGCTCAACCGCAACCACGCATCGTCCGGCTCCGATTTCCTCCCGCCGCTCACCCTCTTCAAGCCTGTCCACGGTGACGAGCCAGGCCTCGAAGCTCATCTCGAAAGCTTCTTCCGCCAGGACTACCCCACCTACGAAATCCTCTTCTGTGCCCGCAGCGAGCACGACCCCGGCATCCTCACCGCCCGTCGCGTAGCCGCCCGCTACCCCCACATTCCCGTACGCTTCCTCAGCACCGGCGAGCCCCAGTACATCAACGCCAAGGTCGCTTCCCTTGAAGTCATGGAAGCCGCCGCCACCCACGACATCTTCGTCATCAGTGACAGTGACGTACACGTCGTCCCCGACTATCTCCGCGCCATCGCTCAACCCTTCCGCAGCGATAAAGTCGGCGCGCTCACATGCCTCTATCGCGGAGAAGCCAGGCCCGGCCTCTGGGGCCAGCTCGAAGCCGTCGGCATGTCCATCGAAATGACAGCAGGCGTCCTCGTCGCCAACATGCTCGAAGGCATGCAGTTTCTCCTCGGCCCCACCATGGCCGTCCGCCGCAAATGCGTCCGCGCCATCGGCGGCTTTGGAGTCTTCGGCAACTACTGTGCCGATGACTTCATGCTCGGCAAGCTCGTCGCGGAAAAAGGCTACACCTGCGTCCTCTCCGATCACGTCATCAATCACGTCATCGTGAGCGAGGGCTTCGTAGACACGCAAAAGCACCAGATCCGCTGGATGCGCTCCACTCGCTTCTCGCGTCCCAAGGGCCACTTCGGCACCAGCCTCACCTTCAGCATGCCCTTCGGCATCCTCGGGCTGCTCATCGCGCTTGCGCTGCACCTGCCCACGCTGGGCCTTATTCTCTTCGGCTATGCCGTCGCGGTTCGCATGCTGCTCGCACTCGTTGTCGGAGCTTTCGCCGTTCGCGAGCGCATCCTGCTCCGCACCATCCTGCTCTATCCCCTGCGCGACTTTCTCGGCTTCTGCTACTGGGCGGCAAGCTACTCCAGCGACCTCATACTCTGGCGCGGCCGCGAATTCCGCCTCGCCAAAGACGGGCTCATGGTCCCCGCAACCGAAACCGTCGGCGAAGAAGAACCGGCCATCTCCGCCGGCGCCTGAACACACCCGTTTGCAGCCTTCCGCAATCGTCTTTACCCTTGGTGTTGAACAATCATGTCTCACAACCTCTCTAGCTTCCCCCATCGCTCAGCGCCAAAGGTCTGCCCCGCATGAGCGCCAATCAAACTGCCGTCATCATCGGCGCTGGACCCGCCGGGCTCACCGCCGCCCTCGAATTCGTCCGCCGCTCCGACGTGCATCCCATCGTCCTCGAAGCCTCGCCCACCCGCATCGGCGGCATCTCCTGCACCATCCGCCACAACGGCAACCGCATGGACATAGGCGGCCATCGCTTTTTCTCCAAGTCCGACCGCGTCATGCAGTGGTGGACCGATCTCATGCCCATCGCCGGCGATCAGGCCGGCGAAGCCGCAGCCTCCATCTCCTATCAAGGCAAAGAGCGCCAGGTTTCCGTCCACAACGAAGCCTCCGCCGACGACGACCTCGTCATGCTCGTCCGTCCGCGCAAAAGCCGCATCTACTTCCTGCGCAGCTTCTTTGACTACCCCCTCGCGCTCAACGCCCAGACCATCCGCCAGCTAGGCTTCGGCCGCATGACCAGAATCGGCATCGGCTACATCCGCGCGCGCCTCTTCCCCCGCAAGCACGAGAAAACCCTCGAAGACTTCCTCATCAACCGCTTCGGCACTGAGCTCTACCTCACCTTCTTCAAGTCCTACACCGAAAAAGTCTGGGGCGTGCCCTGCGACCAGATCAGCGCCGAGTGGGGCGCGCAGCGCATCAAGGGCCTCTCGCTCCGTTCCGCCCTAGCGCACTTCTTTAAAAAGACATTCAGCCGCAAGCAGCCCTCTGACCTTTCGCAAAAAGGCGTCGAAACCTCCCTCATCGAAAAATTCCTCTACCCCAAGTACGGCCCCGGCCAGCTCTGGGAGCACGTCGCCGACCTCGTCCAGCAAAAGGGCGGCGAACTCCGCCGAGGCTGGCGCGCCACCGGCCTCCACGTCGAAGGCGACCGCGTCGTCAGCGTCACCGCCACGGACTCCGAAGGCCGCACCCACTCCATCCCCGCCGACTACGTCTTCTCCACCATGCCCGTCCGCGAGCTCGTCCGCGCCCTTGACTGCCCCATCCCGCCCAATGTGCAGCAGGTCAGCGACGGACTCCAGTACCGCGACTTCGTCACCGTCGGCCTCCTCGTCGACCGCCTCGCCGTCACCGAACCCGACGGATCACCCCTCAAAGACACATGGATCTATATCCAGGAGCCCGACGTCCTCATCGGACGCCTCCAGATCTTCAACAACTGGAGCCCCTGGATGGTCGCCGACCCCTCCAAAGTCTGGATCGGCCTCGAATACTTCTGCTATGACACCGATCCGCTCTGGAACATGCCCAACGACGAACTGGCCAAACTGGCCATCGCCGAAGTCGAAAAAATCGGCATCCTCCGCTCCTCAGAGGTCCGCGACTCCCACGTCGTCCGCGTCCCCAAAACCTACCCCGCATACTTCGGCACCTACAACCGCTTCGACGAAATCACCACCTTCTTTGACCGTTTCCAGAACCTCTTCCTCGTCGGACGCAACGGCATGCACAAGTACAACAATCAGGACCACTCTATGCTCACCGCCATGACCGCAGTCGATCAGATCACCGCTGGAACGATCGACAAATCCGCCCTGTGGCAAATCAACACCGAGCAGGAATACCACGAAGAAAAGAAATAACCGCATCCCGACGGTGACCCACCCAAGCATCGGGTGGCCCACCTGAGATCCTCATCCCCCCAAAATGTTGTCATTCCGAAAGTTTGGCGCGAACAATCGCGCCAAACACTGCGAAGAAACCGGCAGTCCCCTCTCAGGCCGAAAAGCTGCGGGTGCCCCATCCAAGCTCCGCTTGGGTGGGAACAAAAAATCTCCACGCCCAAAATGCAGTCATTCAGAAGCAAAGCGAAAGCCTGCCCTGAGCCCCAGGTTGTCCATCCACGTTCACCTTCCGCGATCGCTCAGGGATTGCCGTCGGCCTTGATCTGCGCAGCCCATTGCTGCAACTCGCTCAACGTGACCGGCGCGAGGCCACCTTGACCGGTAGCGGTGGTATTCCAGATTTCGATCTCGGTTGGATGGTAGGTGTTGATGCCGAACGGGATGACGATCGGCCAGTCGACGGTAGGCCCTGAGGTCTGGAATTCCAAAGGCGCCTCGGTCGGAGGCGAGGTTGACTGTGCTGCACTGTACAGTGTCTGGAACTCGTCATAGATCGGCTGCAGGTCTGCGCTAGCCAGAGGATCATTCAGATTGTGCGTGGCCTCAACTGCGCGCGTCCCCAATGCCGTACGGAATGCCTGCATCACCTGCAGCGTGAAGGTACTGCTGTTACCTTGCGGTTGCGACGACGTAGTGCGCAGGTAAAGAGGATCGAAGGTGAAATCCAACGGCGTATTTTTCCAGGCGGAGTAGTCCTGCACCGCATTGCTCAAGCATTGCTCCATCTGTGCGTCGGTGTATCCAGCCGCCAGCAGCGCAGGTGTATCGGCCGCGAAGCCGGTGATAAAGGGTTCGGCATCGAGTGAGGAGCAGGCAGTGATCGCCACTTCGCCCATCAGCGGGTTGCCGTCGTAGACCGCGGCCAGATGGTTCTGCAGTTGCGTCCATAGCTCACTGTATTGCGTGGTCCAGTAGTCGGGGAATACCGCCGAATTGCCTGCGGAATCCGTCAATGTGACCGACCCGACCTGCTGTATAACCCAGGATGGGGTGTTGGGCCCGGCAAAGATGCGCAGCTTGCCCACCAGCGGAGTCGTCGGATACTTCGCGTTGTAGGTGGCGATGTTCTGTAACGCAGCGTCGATGACGGTGTCATCGAATACGCCGGGCTGCGGCTCCAGTTGTGACCAGGTGGCTTGGATGACCGCCGCAACATAGACGCCCGGATGCGCATTGGCTTCGAGCAGACGGTTCTGCGGAAGGCCTCCCGAAGTGAGCCAGCTTTCACTGCCCATGGTGACAAGGCCGACGAGAGCCGATTTGCCTGACGTAGGTGTTGGTGTTGGGCTCGCGCTGGAACTCGCACTGCCACAACCCGCGATTGCCAGACAGGCGGCGAGCACGCAGCCGGGGAGCACTGCCGCAAACGGCGCGATTCCTTGGTTGGTCTTCATGATGTCCTTGGGCTTATGAATGCATTGAGAATCGCTGCGCTTCCGCGAACTTCAAATACCTGCTATATCTACTCGGCTTACACTTACCCATGCATAACACCCGCCTGCGTTGAAAGTTGCGCCGCTTCGGCGTTCGCCTCGAACCCACCGGGGCGACTGGATAGAAAGCCCGTTGCTCACACAAACCTGTCCTGCTCGTGCAAGCTGCAACAGAAATCCCGTCTCACGATTCCATACCCGCCTTGCTCGACAACATCAGGACAAACCACTCATCCGGTATGCTGTCTTATAAAGTCAGTGATAGATACCAACAAAGGCGCTTACACCCAGTTATCCACTGCAAATGTGCCGGGGATTACCCCTTGAATTGATATCCTGATAGTAGAGACAGCAAAAAGGCGCGCCTTTTTCCAAGCAGCCAGCCGTTAGAACCCTAACCTGTCCAACAGAATCAACAACTTCCCCACAAAAACACCCGGGATACACCCATCGTTAGTGGGTTAACCTATCCAACAGAATCAACAACATCCCCGCAAAAACACCCGGGATACACCCATCGTTAGTGGGTTAACCTATCCAACAGAATCAACAACATCCCCACAAATAAGTGGGGGGCATGAACACTCTTTTTTATGAAACACCCGCACGAACCATCACCACGAGGCTTCTCCATCGCCGCATGCCTGCTCCTCCTGTTGAAACCGAGTGTACCCCCAAGCCTACCTTCACCCATGGATGCGATAGACTGTTGAGTCAATCAACGGAGCCGGCTGTTTTGGAACTGAATCAGATACAAACCGCCATCGCGGAGAGCGGCGCCGACGCCTGGCTCTTTTACGATCATCACCAGCGCGACCCACTCGCCTACGCTATCCTCGGCCTTCCCGCCGCTCACGTCACCCGCCGCTGGTACTATCTCATCCCCGCCCACGGCGAACCCAGCAAGCTCGTCCACAAAATCGAACCCGCCCGCCTCGACTCCCTGCCCGGCTCCAAAACCACCTACTCCTCCTGGCAATCGCATGAAGCAGCCCTCCGCGAAATGGTCGCGCCATTCCAGCGCATCGCCATGCAGTATTCCCCGCGCAACACCATCATGTACGTCTCCATGGTCGACGCCGGCACCGTCGAACTCCTCCGCGAGTTCGGCAAGGAAATCCTATCCTCCGCCGAACTCGTCAGCCGCTTTCAAGCCGTCCTCTCTGAGGACCAGATCCGCAGTCACTACGACGCCCAGCAGGCTCTCGACAAAGTCCTTGCCGCCGGCTTTGAAGAAATCGGCCGCCGCGCCGCCGCCGGCGACAGCTTCACCGAGTACGACATGCTCCTCTGGCTCGAAGAGGCCATGCGCCGCGAAAATCTCATCTGCGAAAACCGCCCCAACGTCTCCATCAACGAAAACAGCTCAGATTCCCACTACGAACCCCAACCCAACTCCAGCCGTCCCATCCGCACCGGCGACTTCCTGCTCATCGACATCTGGGCCCGCACCAATCAGCCCCAATCCTGCTACTACGACATCACCTGGACCGCCGTCATCGGCCGCGATCCCTCCAGCGAAGAGCAGCGCGTCTTCTCCATCGTCCGCGACGCGCGCGACGCCGCCATCTCCGCCGTCAAGCAGGCCTTCGCGGAAAACCGCCCCATGCAGGGCTGGGAGGCCGACGACCAGGCCCGTCACATCATCAACAGCGCCGGTTACGCCGACTTCTTCAACCATCGCACCGGCCACAACATCAGCAGCATCCTCCACGGCGCCGGCGCGCACCTCGACAACCTTGAAACCCACGACGAGCGCCTCATTCTGCCCAACACCTGTTTCTCCGTCGAACCCGGCATCTACCTGCCCCACTTCGGCGTCCGCAGTGAGATCAACATGATCACCGCTCCCGGCAGCGCCCGTGTCACTGGCCGAGTGCAAAACCAACTCCTCCGTCTATGACCGGCTCCAGCCGTCAAATCTTGTATAGTCAGTGAAGATGCCTGTCAAAGCACAAACCTCTGAACAACAAGGATTCGCCTACGGAGCGCTGCTCCTGGGCTGGCTCATCCCCGGCGCGGGACACTTTCTTACCGGGCGCTGGATACGTGGCCTCATCCTTTTCTGCTCCATCACAGCGATGTTCGCCATCGGTCTCGCGGCCAACGGACACCTCTACGCGCCAAACACCCGCAACCTCATCGAAATGCTCGCGTTCTTCGGTGACCTCGGCGCAGGCGGACTCTTCATCGTCGCCAAACTGCTCGGCTTCGGCAACACCGTCGTCACCATCGTCAGCGCCGATTACGGAACCATTTTCGCGGTCGTCGCCGGGTTGCTCAACATCGTCGCCGCCGTCGATGCACACAGCCTGCGCATCGGGAGGAAGTCCTGATGTTGCTCTCCCACTTCAATGCTGTGCTGCTCTTCGCAACCTTTGCATCGATTGTCTTTGGAATCACCCAGCGCTCCACGCCTAAAGCCATGTTGCGCTACGGCCTCTACTGCTGGGGATGGTTTGTTATCTCCGTCATCGTTGCTGCCTGGGTCATGCACTGGATCAACCCCTGACGTATCCGGAAAACACTAAGCGGGCATCAGCCGCATGAACCCTCCATGCGGCAAATCCGCCACCTGGAATCTCTTCTCATCGCCCGTCATCGCACACACCGCCTCCGCCGCCCGATATCCGCTGCGCACCGCGCCTTCCATCGTCGCCGGCCATCCCGTCGCCGTCCAGTCACCCGCCAGCGCAATCCCTTGCCACGGACTGTCCTCCGCAGCGGGTCTGCAGGCATCCAGCCCCGGGCGGACCGAATACGTGGCCCGCACTTCCTTCACCACGGCTGCCTTCACCAGCTGTGCCTCTCGTATCGCCGGGAAGAACCGCGCCAGCTCCGCGGTCGCCAGGTCCACAATCTCCTGCCGCTGCATCGGCACCAGCGTCCGTGAAGCGCTCACCACCAGTTCCACGTAATGCTCGCCGCTCGCTCTGTGCTCGGGCTGCAGCAGCGACTTATTGAATAGCCACTGCACCGGCGAATCCAGCAGCACCGCATGCTCCAGTTCCGTCACCGGCCGGTCAAACCACAAGTGAATCCCAGTAATCGGGGAGTGCTCAAACCTATCCAGCATCGCCTGCAGCGCTTCCACGCCCGCAGCCGCGGGCATCTGCGGCAGCAGCTTCGCCAACCCTTCAAACGGCAGCGCCAGCACCGCCGAGTCCGCCACAAAACTCTCTTCGCCGCTGCGGGCCATCCATCCACCGCCCGCAACCGGCTCCATCGCCTCCACGCTGGTCCGCAAACGCACCTCGCCGCCGCGCGCGCGAATATAATCCAGCGCATGCCCGTACAACTCGCTCAGCGGAATCGACGGTATCCCCATCTCCCCAGCCCGCGCTGACGACAAAAACGATTCGCGAAACACCTTCGCCGCATAATGAACGGAAATCCGCTCCGGATCCTCGTTCAGCGCGCTCACCAGCACCGGCTTCCAGAAGCGCTCAATCGCCCCATGAGTCTGCTGGTGCCGCTCCATCCACTCCGCAAAACTCTCTTCTGAATCCGGCGGCAATCCCCACAAAAACTGCAACAACCCGCGCGCAATCGCCTCTTTGTCCGCCCAGCTAAACGCGCGCGCACCCAGAAACGACGGCACACTGTGAAGCGGAGCAGGCAATCCGCTTGAGCGCAGCACGCTCCGCTGGCCGCCCGGCTCCACAAACGTAAACTGCCGGTACCACCGAATCGCATCGCCCACACCCAGCCGCCGGTACAAATCAATCAGGTTCGTGCACCGTCCAATCAGCACATGCTGGCAGTTGTCGATCACCTCGCTCGCGCCCGGATGCTCATACGAGGACGCGCGCCCGCCCACATAAGGCCGGCGCTCCAGGAGCGTCACACGGTATCCTTCATGGGCCAGCGCGCACGCCGCTGACAGGCCCGCAAGCCCGCCGCCAACCACCAACACCGACCTCGAATTCCGCTCTGTCATCAATGGCCCGCGCCGCGCATCCGGTTCCACATCACCCCGACCAGCCCGCGAAACAAAATCCCCAGTTTCACCGGCGTGGCAACACTCACTCTCGCAGAAAACACATCATATTGATGCGCCTCAATCTTCTTCAGAAGCGCGTAATAAATCCTGATCAAAACCCAAAGCGCCGGTCTTGCATCTGCTGAAATCAAAGGCAGCAGCGCCTGCCCGGACTCATAAAACCGCTCCGCCCTCCGCACTTCCAATGCCAGCAGCTCCCGCTGCCCCGCCGTCATCCGGCTCCCGTTCTTCAACGCCGCAAGCTCTTCCAGCGTCACGCCCTTATCGTGCAAATCCTCCAGCGGCAGATACACGCGCTTCCGCTCTGCATCCTCCCGCACATCGCGCAGAATATTCGTCAGTTGAAACGCTATGCCCGTCTCCTCGGCCAGCTTCTCCGCCCGCGCATCGCTGTAGCCAAAAATCCGAATGCAAACCAACCCCACCACCGACGCCACCAGGTAGCAATATCGGTACAAATCCTCAAATGTCCCGTAGGTATCAAACCCATCCACCATCGTCGCGTCGCCCGTCGACCTGTGTAGATCCATCGCCGTGCCCTGCACTAGCTGATCCAGCAACTCTCCCGTAATCCCAAATCGCTGCTGCGCATCCCGCAACGCTACAAACACAGGATCATCCGTAGCCCCGCCCGCCTGCGCCGCATGCCAGGCTTCCAGCCACGCCTCCAGGTTCCGGCGTCGCCCTACCAGTGTGACACTCTCATCGTCTGAGAGATCGTCTGCATGCCGCATGAAGGCGTACACCGCGCAAATCGCATTGCGCTTCGGATCCGGCAGAGCCACAAAGGAGTAGTAGAAATTCTTGGCCTCGCGTCGAGCTATCTCGCGACAGATCTGGTAGGCCTCGCCAAGCGAAGGCGTCACGCGGAACGCCCTCCCAGCATCTTCGAGCGCAGCGCACTCAGCACCAGCTTCACTTTGCGCCCCTTACGAATCGAAGGCCGCTCGCGCAGCACGTCAAAATCCTGCTCTTCAATCGCCCGCAAAGTCTCCATCCCACCTCGCGTGAACAAATCCAGGTCGATCGCCAGTTCGCGGTCCACCATCTTGATCAACGGCGTGCCCTTACGGAAAAGCTCCCGCGTATACTCCACTTCATGCCGCATCAGTTCACGAAACTCCGGCGTCATCACACCCTTGGCAATCATCTCTTCCGTCACGCCAAACCGTCGCATATTCTCCTGCGGAAGATACACCCGGTCCTTCTGCCAGTCCACCTTCACATCCTGCCAGATGTTCGCCAGTTGCAGCCCAGTGCAAGTGTAGTCCGACAGCGCAAACCGCTCCGCATCCCGATAGCCGCACACATACAGTACCAGCCGTCCCACGGGGTTCGCCGAATATCTGCTGTAGCGCAGCAGTTCCTCTATCGTCTCAAAACGCGTCTTCACCTGGTCCTGCTTAAACGCTACCAGCAGATCCGCAAACGGCTCCATCGGAATCTCGCACGCCCGAATCGTATCCGCCAAAGCTACAAATACCGGATGCCGCGTCTCGCCGCGATAGCAAGCCTCCAGTTCCCGGCCCCACAAATCCAGCAGCGCCAGCGATTGCTCCGCATTGCCCACCTCATCGCCCAAATCGTCCGCAAGGCGGCAATACGCATAAATGCTATGGAAGTGCATCCGCAAACGCTCCGGCAAAAACCAGCTCGCCACGTGGAAATTCTCGTAATGCGTTTCCGTCAGCCGTTTGCACCACGCGCGGGCCTCTTCGAGTGAAGGCTTCTCCGCAGGCATGCGATACTCCGCCGGCAGCGCAGCCCAGCCCCGTTCCAGCAATGTCGCTTGTGCGGTCTCTACTGGCATCGTCCCTGGCATTCCCTACGGCAAAATCGCCGTCTTAATATCGTTCGTGCGGCTCATCAGCTTCCGGAATACGCTGTCCAGCTCCGTCAGCCGCGCGCGCCCCGTAATGTACTCGGCGCACTTGAACTTCCCGCCCGTCACCAGCGCAAACGCCTTGCGCGCGGTCGTCGGTGTGTGATGAAAGCTCGCCAGTAATTTGATGTCGTTATAGTGCAGCCGATTCGTATCCAGCTCCACTTTTGTTCCCGCTGCGCAGCCACCAAAAAAATTCACCACGCCGCCCTTGCGCACCATATCCACGGCCCACTCCCACGTCGCCGGAGTCGCCACCGCTTCAATCGCCACATCCACGCCACGCCCATTCGGAGTCAGCGCCCGCACCGCGGCCACTGCATCCTCCACCTGCGTCGTCTGCACTACCTCCGCCGCGCCAAACGTCTTCGCGGCCGCTATCTGCTCATCGCGCTTCACCACCGCAATCACGCGATATCCGGCAATCTGCGCCGTATGCATAAACATCAGCCCAATCGGCCCTGCGCCAATCACCGCCACAGTATCCCCGGGACGCGTCTCAATCGCAGCCTCGCACTCATCCAGCCCGCGTACCACGCAGGCCAGCGGCTCCGTCAGTGCAGCATGTTCAAAAGGAACCCCATCCGCAATCGCCAGCGTGTTTTTCTCCACAATCCGAGCCGGAATCCGAATAAACTCCGCATACGCGCCATTGTTGAAAATAATGTCGTCACACAGATTCGGCTGCTTCCGCTCGCAGTAAAAGCACGCATCGCAAGGCGCAGAATTCAGCGCCACCACACGGTCGCCCAGCGCAAACTTCGTCACGTCCTCGCCCACCGCATGCACTGTCCCGGCCAGCTCATGGCCAAACAGTGCCGGAGGCACCAGCATCTTTGCGTGATACCCGCGCCGGTACACCTTCAAGTCCGTCCCGCAGGTCAGCGCCGCGCCTACCTTGATCACAATCTCGCCCGCCGCCGGCTCCGGCACCGGCACGCGCTCAATGCGAATGTCTTCCTTGCCGTGCAGCACCGCTGCGGTCATCTCCTGCACTGCGCTCACTCCGCACCTCCAGCCTGCAACCCCGGCTGAATAAAAATCTTCATCGAATCCGCCTGCGGATGCGAAGCCACATCGATCCCCTGCACCGCATCCTCTAGCGAGAACCGGTGCGAAATCAACCGCGTCAAATCAAACCCCTGCGTGTAGCCGTCAAACACCACCTGCGCACCCTCGTCCTGTATCTCCACTGACGCGCTGTACGATCCCACCAGCGACTTCTCATCCATGCACACCGCCGCCGGATCAATCACCGCATCCCCGTGCTGCGTCTGCGCAAACAGCAGCACGCGCCCGCCGGGCCGCGCCGCATCCATCGCCGTCTTGATCAGCGCATTGCCGCCCACGGCCAGTATCACTGCATCCGCGCCGCGCCCTTCGCTGACCGTTTTAGCCGCAGCCACCACGTCTTCCTTGTCCGCATCAATCGGATGCTTCAACCCAAACGCCGCCGCCGTAGCGTGCCGCGCCGCGTACAGGTCAGAGGTCAGCACCTTCGCGCCCGTCCGCGCTGCCAGCGCCGCAAGAATAATCCCAATCGGCCCTTGCCCAATTACCAGCACCGTCTCATCCGCGGCCAGTTCCAGATTCTTGATCGCCTTCAGGCACGTATTCACCGGCTCCACAAATGCCGCCTGCTCGAACGGAACGCCCTCCGGAATCTTCACCAGGCCCCGCCGCACAATCCAGTCCATCACCCGCACGTACTCGGCAAACCCGCCACCCGAAGGCGCAAATCCCGCCGTACAGCCCACCTTCTTGTAGACCTCGCACTGCGCGAATGTCTTCTTCCGGCAGTAGTAGCAATCCCCGCAGGGAATGTGATGGAACACCATCACCCGATCCCCAACTGCAAATCCATCCACCCCGTCGCCCACGGCCACAATCGTGCCGCTCGTCTCGTGGCCAAAAACCCTCGGCGCCGAGTGCGATCCCGTATGGATCTTCTTCAAATCCGTCCCGCATATCCCGCAGGAATGCACCCGGATCAGCACCTCACCGGCCTCAATCGCCGGAACCGGCACCGTCTCCACGCGCACATCGTTCACGCCGCGGTACACCGCCGCGCGCATCGTTTCAGGAATCTTCCCCACGGAAATCTCCGTAGTCTTGCTGTTTACCGTCGTAGCCATAACCTATTACTAGGTTACCGCGAGACAGGCTTTCAGACCCACACCCCACATCCACCCGCAAATCAAATTCTTTCAACCACTTCCTCAATCACCCCGCGCAGCGCCACCGCCGCCTTCTGGCTGTTCTGGCCCATCCGCGCCAGGTTCTTCCAGTAGCGTGGCCGCACCGCCACATGCGCCAGAAAAGCAGGCATCCGCAACTGCCCCTTGGCCGAGATAAATCTGCTGAAATCCGGCAGAACATCCGACGACCCGTCGGAAATCCCCTTGCAGCACAAAAACGCCACTCCGCGTTCCTGCGCCAGTCGCGCCACCGTCGCCGCCTCCATGTCCACCAGCACCGCGCGATGGTCTCCTGCCAGTTGCCGCTTTTCCTTCACTCCCGCCACATGGTCCAGCGTAACCAGCCTCAAACCCTGTTCCTGCCCGGTCAAAAACCGCTCACCCGTCTGCGGATCCACCACTTCCTTCACTTCAAAGGCCTCTGGAGGCTTCACCCCGCAGCTCAGCGCGCCCGCCCAGCCTACTGAGATCAGCGCATCCACCGGCCGAGCCGCAAAAATCCGCTCGCAGGCCCGTGCCGCCGCATCGCTACCCATTCCACCCGCCACGGCCACGCACTCATGCTCGGCCACAACACCGGTCCACATGCTTCCATCCAGCTTTTTCCATCTAGAAACCAGCGGCTTCAGCTCGCCCGGCATCGCCGCCACAATCCCAACCCGCTTCATGTCGTAGGAGCGTACCCATGCTCCCGGAACCACGCAATCGCCTTCCGCAGCGCCTCGTACACTGGCACTACTTTAAATCCCAGCTCTCGCTCCGACTTGGCCGATGAGGCAAACATCTTCTTCTTGCCCATCTGCACCGCTTCCACCGTCGCCCGCGGTTCCCTGCCCAGCAACCGGCCCTGAATATTCTCATCGAAAAACGCAAACGTCATCGCCACCGCGTGCGGAACCTTCATCGTCGGCGAAGGCAGCTCCGTAATCGCAGACATCTTGTCCAGAATCTGCTTCAGCGTCAGGTTTTCCCCGCCCAGAATATATCGCTCGCCCACGCGTCCCACGCTCGGATCGAGCACCGTCACATGGGTCCGCGCCACCTCTGCCACGTCCACCAGGTTCAACCCCGTGTCCACATAAGCCGGAAACTTCCGGTTCAAAAAATCCACCACAATCTGCCCCGTCGGCGTCGGTTTAATATCCGCTGAGCCAATCGGCGTCGTCGGGTTCAGAATGACCACCTGCTGCCCCGCCGTCGCGGCCTCCAGCGCCACCCGCTCGGCCATAAACTTTGACCGCTTATAGTGGCCCACCATATCCTCCAGGCTCACCGGCGTCGCCTCGTCCACAATCTTCCCATCCGTCCGGAACCCCATCGTAGCCACGCTCGACGTATACACAAACCGCCCTACGCCTTCTTCGCGCGCCATCTTCAGCAGCGCCCGCGTGCCTTCCACGTTGGCCGCGTACATCGCCTTAGGATCACGCACCCATAGTCGGTAATCCGCCGCCACGTGCATCACTGCATCGCAGCCGCGAATCGCCGTCCGCAATCCCTCCGGAGCAAGCAGATCGCCCACCACCGTCTCGCCGCTCACGTCTTTCAGGTTCGTCAGGTTGCTCGTCCTGCGCGTCAGGATGCGCATCTCCGCACCCTGCGCCGCCAGCTCTCGCGCCACGTGGCTACCTACAAATCCGGTAGCCCCCGTCACAAACACTTTCACAGCTATGCGCCTTCCATCGCGAGCCAGTTCCCTAGCTCGGCCGCGGGCAGCCGCACGCCAATGTAAAACGGACCAAATTCCGCATACAGCGCGCTCGCCTCGTCAAAACGCATCTCGTAAATCAACTGCTTGAAGACCGTCGGCTCATCGGCAAACAGATCCACGCCCCACTCCCAGTCGTCAAACCCAATCGATCCGCTGATAATCTGCTTCACCTGCCCGGCATACCGCCGCCCGATCAGGCCGTGATCGTGCATCATCCGCTGCCGCTCCGCCATCGACTCCGTGTACCAGTTCACCGCTTCGCCACGCTTGCGGTCCATCGGATAAAAACAAAGATACTTCCCATCCGGAATCGCCGGAAACAGCCGCACCGCCATCGCCGAGGCCTGCCGCTCCACTACCTCGGCCAACCGCTGGTTCCAGACATCGCCGTGCGGCTCCACACCCTCCGCCGCAAGCTGCGCGTACACCTTCGCAGACGACTCGTACAGCCCCAGCTCCACCACCGAAACATACGACTCCATCGGCTCCAGGTAGTCGCTCAGCCGCAGCCGCGCCATGTCCCGCTCCAGCTTCGCCAGCTCTTCCATCGTCTCGCGAAAGTGCACAAACATCACGTCGCCCTTGTGCCCCAGTTGCGCAAACATCGCGCTCTGATTCGGATGCCCCTGCGACTGCCCGGCCTCCATCACTGCAAAGGCAGCCTGCGCCTCGGCCACAATCTCTTTCCGCTCTGCTTCCTCCAGCCCGCGCCATGCCGGCCAGTCAAAACGAAACATCTGGTGCAGCAGCGCCGAACCATCCAACGTCAGCGGTGCAGGATGCATATCCGCCGCTATCTCTCTCTCTGCAATCATGCGCGTCATAAAGCCCCTCTGTCACTTCAAGTGTACCGGCAGCGCGCGCACCTCGGCGAACCTCCACCCGCGCTTTCACACAGATGCAAAGTTAGCCGTGGGCGACTGCTTCGTCACGATACAGATCGGCAATTTCAGAGGAATATTTCTCGTTGATCACGCGCCGCTTCAGCTTCAGGCTCGGCGTCAGCTCCCCGGTCTCCAAAGCCCACTCATCGGCCACCAGCCGAAAGCGCTTGATCGTCTCATACCCCGCCAGCCCGTCGTTCACCTGGTCCACAATCCCCTGGTAGGCCGCCACCACCACCGGATGCGCCACCAGCTCCCGCCGCGACCCGGCCTTCACGCCCTGCTGCACCGCCCACGCCTCCAGCGCCGCAAAGTTGGGCGAAATCAGCGCCGCGGCAAACTTGTGCTTGTCCCCCACCAACGCCGCCTGCGCCACCAGCAAATGCCCCTTCAGCTTGCCCTCAATCGGCTGCGGAGCAATCATCTTACCCCCTGAAGTCTTCAGCAGCTCCTTTTTTCGGTCCGTCACATAAAGGAAGCCGTCCTCGTCCAGTCGCGAGATATCCCCTGTCTTCAACCAGCCATCCTCAAACGCTTCCGCAGTCTCCTGTGGCTTCTGCCAATACCCCACAAACACGTTCGGACCCTTCACCAGCAGCTCGCCATCCTCAGCAATCTTGCATTGCACATTCGGCAGCGGACGCCCCACCGAACCCATCCGGTAAGCCACCGGCGTATTCAACGCCAGCACAGGCGAGGTCTCCGTCAGCCCATACCCCTCCAATATCCGGATCCCAACCGCACCAAACCAGCTCGCCGTATCTATCCCCAGCGGCGCGCCGCCCGAGATGAAAATCCGCACCCGTCCGCCAAACGCCTTGGCGATCTTCGAATAAATCAGCCGCTTCGCCAGCTTCCAGTCCCACGCCTGCGGAGTCTTCCCCGCGCTCGTCTCCTCCAGATGCCGCCGTCCAACCGCCACTGCCCACCACAGCAGCTTTTTCTTCACCGGCGAGCCCGCCGACTTCTGCTCCACCGCCTGCCGCACCTTCTCATACACCCTCGGAACGCCCACAAACATCGTCGGCTTCACCTGCGTCATAGCCTGCGGCAAGGTGTCAAACTTCGGGCAATAGGCCACCGTCGCACCCTTCGCAAACAGCGCATAATCCAGATGCCGCGCCGTGATGTGCGACAAAGGCAAAAACGAAATGCACGAGTCCTCCGGTCCCGCCGGAATCTCGGCCAGCGAATAATTCAAATTTGACGCAATGTTCCCATGCGTCAGCATCACGCCCTTCGGCTCGCCCGTCGTCCCCGACGTATAAATCAGCGTCGCCAGGTCAGCCGGCGCAACCGCCTCCGCGCCCCGGTCAAACTCCTCGTCCTTCTCACCCTCCGCCGCATATTGCAGCAGAGCAGCAAAGCTCACCGCATCCTCGGCAGGCCCGTCGTCCATCATCACAACCTGCTCCATCGACGTCTGCGCCCTCACCGACTCCACCTTCTCAAGCTGCGCCCGCGTCGAAACAAAAACCACCTTCGCGCCCGAGTCCCGCAGCAGCACCGCCACATGGTCAGCAGGCAACGTCGGATAAATCGGCACATCTACAGCGCCCAGCGCCAGCGCGGCAAAATCCGCCACCGCCCACTCCCAGCGATTCTCCGCCAGCAGCGCCACCCGGTCGCCCTTGCGCACGCCCCACTGCCGCAGCGCACGCGCCACCGCAAGCACTTTGCGGTACACTTCCGCCCCGGAAACAGGCTGCCACGCATCGTCCGCGCCCTGCACTAGCATCACCCGGTGATGCCCTCGCGTGGACACGGTAAAGAAAACATCGTTAATCGTCGTCAGGCTTAACACTGTGGACTCACTCTACCCAACCCGGGCTGGCGCTGCCAATCCCTTTCGCCGCCTTCTCGTCATTCCTGCCTTCCGCTGGTCGCCTCCGCGCCCACATCCACCAGATTCCAGCGCTCATCAAAACCAGCGCCCCATCCGTGATCACGCTCGCCGCCGCGGCGCCCCGCCACTGCCACTTTGGAATCCACCACACGCACAGCCCCACATTCAGCCCCGCCGCAACCGCCTGCGCCGCCGTCCGCTTCCATTGCGACATCCGCGCCGTAATCGCCGTCCCCCACGTGTAATGCAGCAGCCGCAGCATCGGAATGACGCACAGCCACCGCAGCGCCGTCACCGCCGCCGCAAAAGATTGCCCCAGCACCAACGGCAACAGCCCCGCCAGCAAAAACAACCCCGCGCAAATCGCCGCCGTCACCGGCAACGCCCGCAGCAACACCCGCCGCATCAGCAACCGCGTCCCATCCACCCCATCCGCGCGAAAAAACCTCGGTGTAGCCGCCGCAAACAGGCTGTAGACCGGCATCGTCACCACATCCACCACCCGGTACGCCGCACCATAAATCCCCGCCGAATCCAGCAGCCCCGCGCCCGCCAGCAGCGACTTGTCCACGTCGTTATAAATCGAAATCGACGAATTCGAAAACGCAAAACTCAGCCCATCCACCAGCTCACGCCGGCGCAACCGCCGCCACTCCGGCCATCCCAGCCGCACCGTTACCGCAACCGCCGCCACCACCGACGCCAATGCCGTCGCCACCCAGTACATTCTCACCCACTCAGCCGCCGTGGCCGGCATCAGCCCAGCATGCACCCGCCAGAAAAACACCCCCGCCACAGCCACCCGCAGCCCGCTCATCGTCACTGGCAGCGCCGCCGCCCAATGCATCTGCCCCATCGCCTGAAACACCCGAATCGCCACCTGCAGCAGCCGCCCAAACAGCCCGTCCGAAATCACCACATAAGGCAGCAGCAGCCACAAACTTCGCCCCAGCCACGCATGCCCCGCCGTCGCCGCCAGCAGCAGCAAAACCACGGCCCCACCCGCCGTCACCTGCAGCGCCCGGCCCCAACTCGCGCCGAAACGCCCGCCATCCCGGCTTACATCCCGCAGCAGCGTCATCTCCATCCCCAGCCCGCTCAACTGGCTGGCAATCCCCACCATCGCCACCACCCCGATAAACGCGCCGTATTGCGCGCTCCCCAGCGACTGCCCAATCAGCACAAAATACACCGCCTGCAGCAGCGCCCCAAAGCCCTGCCCGGCCATCATCCAAAGTGACTCCCGCTTGAGCGACTCACCCATCCCGGCCACCCACTTCGTCGTAAATCCGCTCCAGCCTTTCCGTCTGCCGCACAATATCGAATCGCTCCTCCACCGTCCGTCGACCCCGCGCGCCCATCCCCCGCGCCAGTTCCTCATCCCGCAGCAGGCAAATCAACTTCCCCGCAAGCCCCTCCGCATCGCCCTGCACCGTCAAAAATCCCGTCTCGCCAGCCACCACAGCTTCTTCCGCGCCCGTCCCGTCGCAAGCCACCACCGCAAGTCCCCGCTCCATCGCTTCCAGCACCACCGTCGGCAAACCCTCCGTATCCCCATCCATCGCCCGCACGCTCGGAGCCGCCAGCACAGCCGCCCGCTCCATCCAATCGAGAACCTCAGTCTGCGTTTGCGACATGGCAAACCCAAACCGCTGTAGATGCATCCTCGCCCAACCCTCGAGATCTCCGCGCAGCGGCCCATCCCCAATCACAACCAGCCTCGCCGCGGGAACCTCCTGCTCTACCGCCTTCCACGCCTCCAGCAGCACCCGGCAACCCTTCTTTTCCACCAGTCTGCCCACAAACAGCACCAACGGCTCCCGCCCGCCGCGCAAACAAACCTCCCGAACCGTAACGCCCGTCACATGCACCCGCAACTTCTCTTCCGGAAACCCGCGCTCCACCGCCACCCGCCGCAAATGCTCTGAGACGCACACAAATCCCGCCGCCTCCCGCCACAAATCCGCCCGCCTGCGTATAAACATCCGCCCCGCCGCCGACCGCTGATGCGCCGCATCGCTCAGCCCCACGTCATACCCATGCAGAGTCACTACAAACGGCACGCCCAGCCGCCGCAGCACAGGCAAAAAAGCACATGCATCGGTCGAAAAATGCACATGCGCCACATCCGCCCGCCAATCTCGCAACGCCCGCTCAAACTCCGCCGCAAATCCCGCCCTCAAATACGCCAGCCGAGCCGCTTTCCCAATCCATCCCCCGCGCTCGTCAAAAACCGACACCACACCCGGAATATCCAGCCCATTCCGCATGCGCTTCAGTCCCGCAAATCCCGCCTCATACCGCCGCAGAGCCGCAGCCTGCGCCGCCACAAATGTCTCCGATCGTGGAAGCAGTTCAGCCCGCAGCAGCAGCACTCTCGGCACAAGCCAACGCCGCCTCCGCCGGCACCAATGCCCGAACCCAAACCCCTCGCAGCCCAACCGTAGCCATCACAAACAGCATCCAGAAAAGCCCGTTCGGAACCAGCACCGTATTCTCATCCAGCCCATACAGCCCCACAATCACCAGCAAACAAAGCGGCCAAAGCAACTCCGCCATCTGTCCCCGCTCCATCCGCCGCCACACCCGCAGCCACGCCTGCCCATACGCCGTCGCAAACAATCCCAGCCCCACCAAACCCGTATGCAGCCACAAATCCAGGTATCCGTTATGCGCATGGAACACCAGAAAATGCACCGCTGCAGACACCTGATACGAAGGCCCCGTCCATCCCCGCCAGAACGCCTCATAGCCCCACCCCAGCCACGGCCGCTGCATCACAAACGGCCACACCGCATGCCAAATCTCAACCCGGCCTGACAGCGTCGCATTCCGCCCCATCGCCTCTACCAGCGCATCACGAAACACAATCACCAGCACGCCCGCCGTCACAGAAATCAGCGCCATCAACCCCAGCACCGCCCCGCGAATCCGCCTCGCGCTTCGTTGCAGCAGAAAAAACATCCCCGCTCCCGCCAGCAGCACCGCCTCCAGGGCCCACGCCCCACGCGAACCGCTCTCGACCAGCACTACCACAAACAGCGCCCCGCTCGCCCACTTCTTCCATCCCCATCGACGAACCGCCAGCAGCACCGCCGTCGCCAGCACCATCACGCGTCCGCACGCATTCTTCTGCGTAAACACGCCCTTCCAGTCCGCATGGTGCCCGGCAGACAAATCCAGCCCATACGACGGCATCCAATAAGAAACCACTACAGTTCCAATTGCCAGCAGCACCATTGCACACCAGAAGATTCGCAATTGCCGCTCCACCGGAAACCGTACCGTCAGGTACACCCCAAACAGAGCCGCCAGCACAAACTCAGGAGCCCGCCGCGCCGTCAGCAGCGGGTCCACTGACCACAGCGTCGAACACAGCACCCAGCCCGCCAGCACCAGCGCCAGCGTCGCTGCCGGCAGCGCGCGCTCCAGCAGCCTCCACCGCCGCACGCACATCACCGCAATCGCCCCGTAGATCAGAGCCTGCGACGCAATTCCGCCCACCCTCATCAATGCCGTCGGCTGCGCCAGATTCGTCGCCAGCGCCACATTCGGAGCGATCCCCACAATCGCCCCCTGCACCGCCAGAAACATAATCACAAGGACGCAAACCACCTCATCCGGCCGGAACCGGAATCTCTCACCCCAGGCACCGCTCTTACGGATGCGCATAGATCAGCGCCGAACTCGCTGAAGCAATGATCCCCGAACCACCAAGCAACAGATTCCGCCGCGCGCTGAACGGGACATAGAGGATATCGTCCTTCTGCAACTCCTCGTCCCTGACCTTGGCGCGTTCCATCGCCAGCAGCGGAACCCGCTCCTCCGTATACCCATCCGGTCCCTTGCGCAGCAGCCGCGCACGGTTCTGCGCCGCCGTCTTGTTCGCGCCCGCCGCCAGCGCCACCGCCTGCAACACCGTCAAATGCGAGTTGTCCTGCATCACATAACCGCCCGGCCGTCCCACATCCCCCAGCACATAAACAATCCCGGCCTTCGGCACTAATATCCGGTCTCCCGGATACACACTCACATCCGCCTTCAAATCCGCCTGCGCATTATTCGGCAAATACACTTGTATCTGCTCACCCCACACGCCTCCGCGCTCTATCGTGATATGCCGGTCCGCATCCGCCGTCAGCCCGCCTGCCATCGCCAGCACATCCAGCAAACTCCGTGGCGTAGTAATCGTCACCGTACCCGGGCGTCGCACTTGGCCCAGGATTGCAACTGTCTGAGTTGCAAATTGTAAAATCGTAACTGTCACTTGTGGCTGTTTCAAAAACTGCCCACTCTGGTAAGCCTTCTCAATCACCCCATCGGCCCTCGGCGTCGAATCGCCGCCCACCATGATCCTCCCGATCAGCGGCAGCACAATCTCACCCGAATCCATCACCCTCACCTGCTGCGTCAGCTCTGGCTCCCGCAGCACAGAAACCTGCAACAAATCCCCAGGCCCAATCACCACGCTCTCCGGTGGAGAAACCGGAATGCGCACCGCACCCGCCGCAGACAATACTGCCGCCAACAACCCCGCAAAAACCACCAGACTCCTAAGACGCCCTCGCATACGTCAACCCTCCCTTCCGACGCGCCGCGCCATTCAACACCACGCCAAGCTCTGCACCCTCCGGCATCTGTCGCCGCAGCAAATCCATCGACTGCTGCGCATCTCCGCGCAGCGTATGCCTCTCCCGCAGCACCAACAGAGCAGCGTCGGCCTCCTGCACCAGCACCGCCGCATCCGCCACCGGCAAATACGCCGGCCCATCCATCACGATGTAGTCGTACCGGCCGCGCCAGGCCGTCATCATCTCCTGCATCCGCACAGAGCCAAGCATCTCTGCCGAATGTTCCGCAGTCACCCCACGCGGCAGCACCGCCAGGTTTGGCATCTCCGCGTCGGCCCTTATTTCTGAGTCCCAACCAGATTCCGCCTCACGCTGCAGCGCTCCGCTCAATCCCGGCAAATCAGACGGCACACTCGCCATCGCATCCGCACTCCGAAAATCCGCCTCCAGCAGCAACACCCGCGACCTTTGCCGCGCATAAGCCCGCGCCAGTTGCGCGGCCACCGTCGATTTTCCCTCACCGCCCACCGGACTCGTCACAAGAATCACCTGCGCCCGCCGCACACCGCCGCGCACCTGCATCGCCGTCCGCAGCAACCGGAACGGCTCCTGCAGCCCAGCCGTCTCTGCCGCCTGCATCACCCTCCTCGGCATCAGCGCAACACCGCGCCCCGCGCGCCAAACCGCCAGCAATCTACCAGGAGAAATGCGCTCTCTCGCACCCACCTCCGGAATCACCGCCAGCACCCTCTGCCCCAGCAGCGTCTCCGTCGCAGCCCGTCCCTGCAGCCGCTCATCGGTCATCTCCGCAAACAAAGCCGCGCCAAACCCCAGCACCAGCCCGCCTGCCATCCCAATCGCTTCCTCCTTCGGAAAACTCGGGCTCTTCGGATGATCCATCGGAGGCACACGCGCCGGATTCACTACCTGCAAATTCGTGGAATCCAACCCCGCCAGCACGCCCGCTTCCTTCAGCTTGCCAAGCAGGTTCTCATACAAATTCCGACTGTCATCGGCCTCCTGCTTCACCAGCGCATACTGCACGGCCTTGTCATTCAACTGGTTCACCAGTTGCTTTTGCCGCTCAAAGTCCGCCCGAGCCCCGGCCTCGGCGCGTCGCGCAATCAGATAGTCCGTATGCGCACGTTCCCCCAGCCGCTTCACTTCCTTGTCAATCGAACTCTTCAGCGACGCCCGCTCCGACTCCAACTCCGCCATCTCCGGAAACCGCGCCCCATATCGCTTCGAATCCAGAGCAATCTGCGCATTCACGCTCGCTTCCTTGGCGCGTAGCGTTTGAATCAGCGCCAGCGAATTCTGCACCCCCGTCGAATCCGCGGCATTCCCGCCCAGATCCGAAATCATCTCCGGGTCGCTGCTCTCCGCCGTCTGGTAAATCGCGCCCTTCAGAATCCGGTTCGCCTCGTCGGCCGCCAGCGTCTTGTTCAGCGCCTCCAGGCGAGACAACATGATGTTGTTCTGCTCGTTGTCGCCAAACATCCCCGTCGCCCTCTGCAGCGCAATCGCCTTCGCCTGCAGAGCCTCGGTCTGCTTCTTCAAATCACTCAACTGCCCGCCAAGCCACTGCGTCGCCTGCGTCGTCGCCGCATAGCGCGCTTCAAAGCTATACCCCATCAGTGCCTGGATCAGTGCATTCACCACCGCCGCAGCTCGCTGCGGATTCGGGTCCACATACGAAATCCGAATCAGCCGCGTCCCGCTCACCGGGTGCACCTGCAAGTTCTTATGGAAGATCTTCAGCGCCGCATACCTCCGGTTCGGCGCATTCGCCAGCGGCACGATCAGCGGCTCCAGCGGCTGCCGCCAGAACTCCAATCCCCGCCGGAACAAATAAGGCTTCCCGCCGAAAAACCTGCGCGTATTCTGCAGACCCAGTTGCTCAATCACCTTCAGCGCCAGCGTGTCGCTCTTCAAAATGTCCACCTGAGTCTGCAGCGTCACGTCATAATCCAGCGCATCCGTCGACCCTCCGCTCGATCCGCCCGTCAAGGCCGTCAGCCCCAGCGGGCTGCTCTGTTGTTTTTGAATTTCCACTTCGCCTGTCGCCTCATAGCGCGGCGTCGCAATCATCCAGTGCAGCGTCACCGCCACCACGCAGGCCGCGCAAATGCCCGCAACCCAGCCCCACCTCCGCCGCAAAAACTGCATCGCGTCGCGCGCGGTCCACCCGTCGTCTATGCGCATCCATCCACCCTCCGCTTCAGCGGCTCGCGAATCCATCTCCCGCAATGGCAGCTCGCGTTTCGTCATCAGTTCCTCAGCAGCACTACCGATCCGTCAAAGTCAAATCCAAAATCCATCTCGCTCAGCCCCATGCCCGTCATCGCATCGCGCAAACGCTTCCGGTCTCGCGTCTGAAAAAGAAAAAATCCGCTGCCGCCCGCGCCCACAAGCTTGCCGCCCAGCGCTCGTCCCGCCTTCCGTGCAGCGCAATAAATCTCGTCCACCGCAGAACTGCTCATCCTCTCCGACCGTCGCCGTTTGCTCATCCAGTGCTCATGCAGCAATCCACCAAACTCATAAATCCGCCCGCTCTCCAGCACCTTTTGGATCTCCCTGCCCAGTTGCTTGGTAAAGTGCAGGCTCTCCAGCATCAACTCGTCTCCCTGCTCGCAGCGGCTCTTCTGCTCGCTCAGCAACTCCGCCGCGCTCCGCGTCCGCCCCAAAAAAAACAGCATTAAAGAATCTCGCAGCTCCATCAACGCCCCATCCTCCATCGCCAGTTGTTTCAGCTTGACCCCGCCGCCACGCTCGTACTCCTGGCACAGCAACCCGCCGTACGCCGCAATGTACTGGTCCTGCTTCCCCGTGGGTTCATGCAGCCGATCCATCTCAATCTCAATCGCCTTCCGCGCCAATTGCTCCGCGCTCGCGCTCTCGCGCTTGTACGCCTGCAGCGCATGCACCAGCCCAACCGTAAAGCTCCCGGAAGACCCCAATCCAGTACCAGCCGGAACATCCGCCACGCTCACAATCTCCAGCGGACCACTCACCCCCTGCACCTCCAGAGTCTCCCTAAGCAGCGGATGCCGGATCGCACGTCGCTCCTCTACATGCTCTGTCTCCGAATACTTCAAGAAGTACCCCGGCAAAAAACTGCGATTCACCGTGATGTAAACGTATTTGTTGATCGCCGCGGAAATCACAAACCCGCCGAACTCCCCGTAATACGAAGGAAGATCCGTACCACCCCCGCCAATCGAAATCCGAAGCGGCGTCCGCGTCATGATCATGCCCGCGCCCTCGCACCATCTACCCCGCTCTGCATCTGCCGCAGCATCGCCTCGGTCTCGCGCAACCCCTCAAACGAACCGATCTCGTAAAACCGCTCCCGCACCTCATGGCAAGCCAGTCCATCACCAGCAATCAACCCCTGCAGCACCACACCCAGATCAAAGATCCGCTCCTCCGCAATCCTCGCAAACACACCAGCCTGAAACGCCGACACCCCGTAATCGATGTGCGTCAATCCCGCGTCGCGAACGCCCTTCTCATAACGCACCACGCGCCCACCGCTAATCTCCACATTGCTCGCATCCCAGCGATTCTCATTGCGATAAACCGCCATCATCCCCGCGCACTCCTGCGCACAAAACACTCGCCACATTGCCCGCAGTGACGCCGTCAGCAAGCTGTCCCCATACATCACCAGGAACCGCTCCCCAAGCAGCGGCAGCGCATGCAGAATCGCGCCACCCGTACCCAGCGCGCGCCCCCCATCCTCCGAGTACCGCACCCGCACTCCAAACCGTCTCCCATCGCCCGCAAATTCTCGAATCGGCTTCGCCATATGACCGCAGCAAATCACCACATCCGTTACGCCCTGCCCGCCAAGCCAGCGCAACTGGTGCGCCAGAAAAGCCTCACCCGCCACCGGCACCAGCGACTTCGGCATCGTCGCCGTTAGCGGATACAACCGTGTCGCGCGCCCGCCCGCAAGCAGCGCCAACGTCATCTCTTGCTCACATCCAGAAGTGCCGTTCATCCTTATGCATCTCCGTCAGCGCGCGCTCCATCGCCTCGCGGCTGCCCAATCCCGGTTGCCAGCCCAGCGCGCGAATCTTCTCCGTACGCAACCTCACCACCGGCACATCGCCCTTCCAACCTCTATCGCCGCCCGTGTACTCCAGCCTCACCGTGCCTTCCACTGCCACACAGCGCAGCGCCAGCCGGGCAATCTCATCCACCCGCAACCCATCTTCGGTCGCCACGTTGTACACCTCAAACCCGCTAACGGCCTTCTCATCGGCCAGCAACATCGCCTGCACCGCATCGCTCACATGGATGTAAGGCTTGCTCTGGCTTCCGTCACCAAGAATCCGCAACCGCTCCCGATCTTTTCTCAGTCGGCGCAGAAAATCCAGCCCCACCCCATGCGTCTGCCGGGGCCCCACTACATTCCCAAACCGAAACGCCTGCGCGGTCATCCCAAACATCGCGCAGTAGCTGGCAATTAACCCCTCGCCCGCCAGCTTGCTCGCCCCGTATGTTGAAATCGGCGCCAGCGGACCGTCGTCCTCCCGCAACGGCGTATCGCCACGCTCCCCATACACTCCGCTGCCGGACGCATACCAGAGCCGCCGCACCTTGCTCTGCCGCATCGCCTCCAGCACCTGCTGCGTCAGCAGTGTTCCATGGTAGAAGTCAATGTCCGGCTCCGTCGCCGCCTTGGCTATGTCTGGATTCGAAGCCAGATGAATCGCCGTGTCATGCCCCTTCATCGCCTTGGTCAGCAACGGCAAGTCCGCAACTTCGCCGCGAAATACCTTCAACTTTGGTTCAATCCGCCCATGCTGCAGATGCCACATCCGCCCCGAACTGAAGTTGTCATAGACCGTCACCAGCGCCGCACCGGTCCGCAGCAGCCGCTCCACCACATGGCTTCCGATAAACCCCGCTCCGCCGACAACAATAAATCTCCGGCCTTCAGATGACACAGTCACTTGCTCCTGTCTGCCAATTACCTGGTTTTCCCTGATTGTTATCGCAAACCTATCACCGCGATAAGTTCGCAACAAATTACTTGCGTCACTTTTACTTTCGCCGCTCTCCGTGTACCTTCAGCCTGACTTCTCTGCAGATTCTTCTGCTCATGCAGACCGGCGACTCTAACCAGACAAGGAGCAGCGGAGTGCAAGACAGCATCGCCACCAAGGGCCGCCTCTTCACCGTCGGCATACCCGTTCACAAGGGCATGCCCTGGCTCCGCCCATCCATCCAAAGCCTCATCGCGCAAACCTGCCCCGACTTTGAAGTCCTCGTTATCCTCGACGGACCCGACCCCGAAAGCCGCGCCTATCTCGACACCGTCTCCTCGCTCCACCTGCGCGTCATCGAGCGTCCTGCCCAGGGCCTCGTCGCCACTCTCAACCATCTCCTCGATGAGTGCCGCACCCCATGGCTCGTCCGTCAGGACGCAGACGATATCTCCTACTCCCATCGCATCGAAAGACTCCGCGACGCGCTTCTAGCCCACCCCAACTCCGGAATGCTCTGCTCCCGCGCGCGCTACCATGCAGACGGCCACGCCATCGGCTGCTTCCGCTCCTCGCACGGCTCCCCCGACGCCCTGCGTCGCATCGTGCACGGCGGACGCCTGCTCTCCTTCTGCCACTCCAGCGTAGCGCTTCATGTCGAAACCGCCCGCAACGCCGGCGGCTACCGTTCCATTCCACTCGCGGAAGACGCAGACCTCTGGTGGCGGATGGCCCTCCTTGCGGACATCCACTCCATCCCCGACGCCCTCACCGGCTTCCGCCAGAACCACTCCAGCGTCAGCACCCTCCATCACGACCAGCAACAGGTCGCCGGCGTATACGTGCAGTACCTCCTGCTCTCCACCCTCTGGGGACTCGCGCCCCGCCCATTCCTCGAAGTCAGGGACTCTCTCGCCACCCTCGTGCCGCGCCGCTGGTCGCTCGCCAAGCGACTCCTGCGCAACGGCAACATCGCCCTCGGAGAAAACCACTACCTTCCCGCGCTGGCAAACTTCGCTGCGGCCTTCGCGGTCAATCCTCTTTTCCTTCTCCGGCGTCTGCGCGACGAATTCTCACCACGCCTCCTCAGCAATGGGCTCCCGCCGGAAATCTTCTGGAGAAAACGCCAATGCCTCTGGACATAGCCGCATCTCCAGCCGAAACCCAGCGCCCTTCGCGCCTGCAACTCGCCGGCGTCCCCGTGGACCGCATGACCATGCGTCAGTCCCTCACGTGGATTGCGGAACAACTCCACGCACCATCGCAACTCACTCATCCCCTGCTCATCATGGGCCCAAACGCTCACATCGTCAGCTCCGCGCAACGCTCACCGCAATTTCTCGCCGCGCTCAACTCCGCCGACCTCTGCGTGCCGGACGGCATCTCCATACTCCTCGCCGGAAGCATCCTCGGCCTGCCCATCTCCGAGCGCGTGACCGGCGGCGAACTCATGGAGCAGCTCTGCGCCTTCGCCGCGCGCGACAATCTCTCCGTTTTCTTTCTCGGCGGTCTCTCCGGCGCAGCGGAAGGCGCAGCCTCAGCACTCAAGCGCCGCTATCCCGGCCTTCGCGTCACCTGTTGTTGCCCGTCGTTTCGTTTTGAAGAAGAACCCGCAGAATTAGCAACCGTGTTAGATACAATCCGCGCCGCCGCGCCCGATATCCTCTGTGTCGCTCTCGGCGTTCCCCGCCAGGAAATCTGGATGCACCGTCACGCCACATCCCTGCCCATCCGGCTCGCCATCTCCGTCGGAGCCGCGCTCGACACCCAGGCCGGTCTCCGCCGTCGCGCTCCCGAATGGACTCACAAGCTCGGCATCGAGTGGGCCTACCGCCTCGCTCGCGAGCCTCGCCGTCTCTGGCGTCGCTACCTCATCGGCAACGCCCACTTTCTCTGTCTCGTCTTCGCCACATCGTGGCGTCTGCGCACGGCCGCGCTCCGCTCGCCCATACCCAACTCCACCGCCACACAGCCCACGCAGCAGAAATGAGGATTTCCCATGCACCCCATCCGCCTCAAGATCTTCGCTGACACTGCCGACCTGGCCAGCATGCTGCGCCTCTACCGCCATCCGCTCGTCTCAGGATTCACCACTAACCCCAGCCTCATGCGCAAGGCCGGCATCAGCAATTACGAAACCTTCGGCCGCATGGTCCTCGAAGAAATTCCAGACAAACCCGTCTCCTTTGAGGTCCTCGCGGAAAACGCCCCCGAAATCGAATCCCAGGCCCGAGCCATCTCCGCATGGGGCCCCAATACATTCGTAAAAATCACAGTTACAGATCGTCGGGGCCACTCCCTGCTCCCCACCATCCACCGCCTCGCCGCTTCCGGCATATCGCTCAATGTCACCGCCCTGTTCACGCTGGAACAGCTCGCCTCAATCCTCCCCATGCTCAACCCCGCCCAGCCGGCCATCCTCTCCGTCTTCGCCGGACGCATTGCAGACACGGGCCGTGATCCCATCCCCATGCTCCGCGCCGCCCGCGCTATGCTCTACAACTGTCCCAACGTCGAACTCCTTTGGGCCAGCCCCCGCGAAGTCTTCAACCTGTTTCAGGCGCAGGACGCCGGCTGCCACATCATCACAATGCCGCCCGAACTCATCGACAAGCTCGCGCACCTGGGCAAGGATCTCGACGCCTTCACCATCGAGACCATCGAATCCTTCTACCGCGATGCCGAAGCCTGCGGCGCCTTCCATTCAGGCCCACAGTCGCGGCCGCAGACCAGCCTCCGGCCGCGGTCCGTGCCCTGCTCCTAGCAAAAAGTCGGACGCCTCGGCCAGACTCCCAGCCTGCCATACCGCATGCGCATCCTGATGCGCCGCATTGCCAATCCGGACGCTCCGCACCCCTGCAGCCGACCCGCACGCCGTATCCGTCGCTCGATCCCCCACCATCCAGCTCATCCGCAAATCAATGCCATATCGATTCGCCGCTCGGAACAACCAATAGGGCGAAGGCTTCCGGCAACGGCATAACCCGCCCAGTTCCGCCACCACGGCCTTAGGATGATGCGGACAGTAGCAGTAATCCAGAAACCGTATCCCATGTCTCTCAAAACTCACGGCCATCGCTTCGTGAATCGCCCGCAGCTCCGCCCGCGTCGACTTTCCCAAAGCCTCGTTCGGTTGATTCGAAACCAATACAAGTACAAATCCAGCCGCCTGCAACTCTTTCAATGCCGGAACCACTCCCGGCAGCAGCCGAAAATCCTCCACTCGCCGCGGAGCCTCCCACGCGCCCGTATCCCGGTAAAAAACATTCGCGTTCAGCACTCCGTCCCGATCCAGAAACACAGCCCGACGCGCGCTCACCCCACCTGCTCCCACTTGGTCGCCACGCGCTTCAGCAAAGGATGGGAAACCAGCAAGTGCAGCACCACCCCCTGGAACTCCTCCGCATGCGGCGTCACCAGCGCGTCGGAAACCGTCGGCACAACCACGCATGCACTCGCCGCCTGCGCCGTATATCCGCCATCGCGTCCCACCACACCCAGCACCCGCGCGCGCACCCGCAGCGCCAGCTTCAGGCTCTCCACCAGGTTCACGCTCACGCGCTTCTCAAGGTTGCCGCCACCCACTGAAAGCACAAACACCGCATCCCCCTTACAAATGCGGCTCCCGCGCAGCCACTCCGCATAACAACTGTCCCAGCCCTCGTCGTTAATCCGCGCCGTCAACTCCGCAACCTGATCGCTCGGCGCGTAGCACTCCATCCCGGCAATCTTCCTAAAATCGTTCACCGCATGGCTGGCATTGGCGGCGCTGCCGCCCACCCCAAGAAAGAAGACCCGCCCACCATCCTCCCGCACCTCGGCCAGCATCGCGGCCATGCGGTCAATGGCATTTACGTCCAGAGTCTCCGCAATCGTCTTCACTTCATCCAGATAACGCCGCGTAAACACCGCGACAACGTTCTCGGTCTGCTCACAAGTCTCCATCGTTCTCCCCCGTTCTTACCCTTGGCAGTTGCTGACCGTCTCCACGCCGCGTCGCGTATTCTCTTGCGCCACACAGCAGGAAACCACACAAAAAATGCGAAATGCATTGCGGCCCGCACCGTTGGCCGGCCCTCAAAGCAAAATGACCACACAATCTCCGCCCACTCCCGCCGGCTCGCTCCGGCGGCGCGAGCCTTCCACGCGCACTGCACCGCAATAAACCACGAGTAAGCACGCGGCTCCATGCGCCACGCATGCCCGCGCACCCAGTTCAATGACGTCCGCCAGTCAACATTACGACTCACCGTCCCGCGGCCATCCTCTGTTCGATACACCACCAGCGGCTCGTCCAGCATCCTGATGCGAACACCCTCCTCGCGGCTCGCGCGCAGCAGCCAGTCCCAGTCCTGGTGCACTATCAACCCTGCCGCAAACGGAGTTCGCAGCAGCAACTCCCGTCTTGCCAGCAGGGTCGATGTCTGCACAAACCCTCCACCCACAGCCCATCCCTTGCGGCAAAACAGGTACTCCTCAATCCGTTCCTCACCCCCGTACACCCGCCGCGGAAACACATATTCACTGCGCGGAGTCCTCACCACCACCCGGCAACTCACCACCGCAAATTCTTCCTCGCTGCGCAGCGCCACTTCCATTTGCCGCTGCAGCTTATCTGGCATCCACTCATCGTCGTCATCCAGAAAGGCAATCCATTCACCCCGCGACGCCTTCACGCCCGCATTCCGTGCCGCACTGCCGCCCACGCCGCCGCTATGGATCACCCGCAGCCGTTTGCCCTTGTCCAGATCCCACTCCAGCCCGCGAGGACACTCTCCAAACCCATCGGCGCTGTCATCCACCACCACCACTTCGCAGTTGGCATAGCTCTGCTGCAGAGCGCTCTGTATCGCCTGCCGCAACCACGGCGAACGCCCCACCGTCGGCACCACCACGCTCACCATCGGAGCCAGCCCTTCGGCTTGCAGGTCTTCCATACTGACTCAATGCCCTATCGAAGAAGTTAGGCCCAGCTTACCTTTGCTAACTTTCCCCTACTTAGCCGATAACACCTGCTCGGTCACACCTCGGTAACTCAATTCCCAATTCGGCAACCCCATTCCCAATTTGGCCCCACACCCTCTGAACCTCAGCCGCCATCCCCCGCGCCGCTTTTGGTCGCATCTTCCTCTGCGAGTAAGACATAATGTCTCTGTGACCCAGGTTTCTGTCATCGGCGCCGGACCCAACGGACTGTCCGCTGCGATCTACGCCGCAATGGCTGGTTTTCCTGTCGAAGTCTTCGAGGCCCAACCCATTCCCGGCGGCGCGGCGCGCACCCTCCCGCTCACCCTCCCCGGCTTTCTGCATGACTTCGGCTCTGCTGTCCATCCCATGGCCGTCGGCTCGCCCTTTTTCCGCTCCCTGCGGCTTGAACGCTTCGGTCTCAACTGGATCTATCCTGAAATCCAGCTCGCCCATCCCTTCGACGACGGCTCCGCCACAGTCCTCTATCAAGATCTACAGAAAACCGCGCCCAATCTCGGCCTCGACAGCCCTGCCTGGCTCCGCCTCATGCGTCCCCTCGCCAACCGCTGGTGGGACTTCGCCGACGACGCGCTCAGCCCCATCCTGCGCTTCCCCAGTCAGCCATTTCTCATGGCCCGCTTCGGAGCCAACGCCATGCTCCCGGCCCAGACGTTCGCCAACCTCCACTTCAAGCTCCCCCGCACGCGCGCCCTCTTCGCCGGGCTCGCTGCTCACTCTTCCATGGAGCTCGGCGCGCCCTTCAGCAGCGCCATCGGCCTCGTGCTGGCAGCCGCGGCCCACAGCGTCGGCTGGCCCATCCCACAGGGAGGAGCGCAATCCATCACCAACTCCCTCATTGCCTGCCTCAACGACCTCAACGGCACAATCCACACCAGTCATCCCGTCCACTCGATCGACAACCTCCCTCATCCCAACTCACTCACCTTCTGCGATCTCACCCCGCGCCAGCTCCTCCGCATCGCCGGCAATCGCCTCACCCCGGAATACGCACGCAAGCTCCAGTCCTTCCGCTATGGCCCAGGCTCCTTCAAAATCGACTACGCCCTATCCGAGCCCGTTCCCTGGCGCGCACCCGAGTGCCGCAAGGCGCTCACCCTCCACCTCGGCGGCTCGTTTGAAGAAATCGCCCGGTCCGAAGCCGCCATCTCCTGTGGAGACCACCCCCGGAAGCCCTTCGTCCTCGTCTCCCAGCCCACCATCTGCGATCCCTCCCGCGCGCCGCAAGGTCAGCATGTGCTCTGGGCTTACTGCCACATCCCCAACGACTCGCCCTTCGACATGACCGAGCGCATCGAAAACCAGATCGAGCGCTTCGCACCCGGCTTCCGCGACTGCATCCTCGCCCGCCACATCTCCTCACCTGGCACCCTCGAGTCCATGGACGAAAACCTCGTCGGCGGCGATATCAACGGCGGCGCATTCAACCTCCGCCAGCTTTTCTTCCGCCCCACCCGCGACTACTACAGCACCTCCAACCCCCACATCTACCTATGCTCGGCATCCACGCCTCCCGGGGGCGGAGTCCACGGCATGTGCGGCTACCACGCCGTCGAAGCAGCCCTGCTCACCCGTGGCGCTTAGCCCCGATTTCCCGGCTTACTTACTGCTGTAACCATTTACACAAAACGGTTGCCCATCTTTGCCCGTTTAGTGTCTACTTGCGCCGCAAGGAAAATTCTCATGAGTTACGTCCTCTCTTTAGACCAGGGCACTACCAGTTCCCGCGCCATCCTTTTTGACCACAACGGCTCCATCGCGGGCGTCGCGCAGCACGAATTCCGCCAGATCTACCCCAGCTCCGGATGGGTCGAGCACGACCCCATGGACATCCTCACCTCCCAGATGAGCTCCGCCGTCGAAGTCCTCACCCGCGTCGGCGCTCGCCCCCGCGACATCGCCGCCATCGGCATTACAAACCAGCGGGAAACCACCATCGTCTGGGACCGCGAAACCGGCAAGCCCGTGCACAACGCCATCGTCTGGCAAGACCGCCGAACCGCCGCCCAATGCCGCGAACTCAAGGAAGCCGGCTTCGAAGACACCATCCGCAGCCGTACCGGGCTCCTGCTTGATCCCTACTTCTCCGGCACCAAGGTCGCCTGGATCCTCGACAACGTCGAAGGCGCTCGCGAGCGCGCCCGGCAAGGCAAGCTCGCCTTCGGCACCGTCGACAGCTGGCTCATCTGGAACCTCACCAGCGGCAAGCGTCACGTCACCGACTACACCAACGCCTCTCGCACCATGCTCTTCAACATCCGCGACGGCCGCTGGGACGAAGAAATCCTCGACCGCCTCCATATTCCCGCCAGCATGATGCCAGAAGTTGTCTGGTCCTCCCAGCGCATCGGCGAAGTCACCACCTCGCTCGGCCTCGGCGCCGCGCCCATCGCGGGCATCGCCGGCGATCAGCAGGCCGCGCTCTTCGGCCAGCTCTGCGTCAACCCCGGCGACTCCAAAAACACATACGGAACCGGCTGCTTCCTCCTTGAAAACATCGGCACACACTTCCTCCAGTCCAGGCACCGCCTCATCACCACCCTCGCCGCCGGCGCCCGCCAGCAAATGGAATACGCCCTCGAAGGCTCCATCTTCATCGGCGGCGCGGTCGTACAGTGGCTCCGCGACAATCTCCGCCTCGTCTGGAACTCCAGCGACATCGAAACCCTCGCCGCATCCGTCCCGGATTCCGGCGGCGTTGTCTTCGTCCCCGCCTTTGCCGGCCTCGGCGCGCCGCACTGGGACCCCAACGCCAGCGGCCTCATCATCGGCCTCCACCGCGGCACCTCTGCCGGACACATCGCTCGGGCCGCACTCGAAAGCATCGCCTTTCAGGTCGGCGACGTCTTTGACGCCATGCAGTCGGAAACCGGCAACTCCATCTCCGAACTCCGCGTCGACGGCGGTGCCGCCGCTAACGATCTCATGCTCCAGTTCCAGGCCGATCTCCTCGGCCTTCCCGTCAGTCGCCCTTCCATGCTCGAAACCACCGCCCTCGGCGCCGCTTACCTCGCCGGTCTCGCCGTCGGTTTCTGGGGCAGCGTCGAAGACATCCAGGCCCATCGCGCCGAGCAGACCCTCTTCACCCCGCGCGCCGATCGCACCGCCATCGAAACCGGCCGCAACCGCTGGCAAAACGCCGTGGAACGCTCCAAAGGATGGAACAATCTGTGAACCGCGACCAGATGCTCCAAAATCTCAAGTCCCGCACCACCCCCTGGGACATCGTCATCATCGGCGGCGGAGCCACCGGCGCCGGAGTAGCCGTCGATGCCGCCTCGCGCGGCTTCGATGTCCTCCTGCTCGAAGCCATGGACTTCGGCAAAGGAACCTCCAGCCGCAGCACCAAGCTTGTCCACGGCGGCGTCCGCTATCTCGAGCAGGGCAACGTCTCCCTCGTCATGTCCGCCCTTAAAGAGCGCGGACTCCTCCGCCAGAACGCGCCCCATCTCGTCCATGACCTCGCCTTCATCGTCCCCAACTATGCCTGGTGGCAAACACCCTTTTACGGTGCGGGGCTTAAAGTCTACGACCTCCTCGCCGGGCGCTACGGCTTCGGCAAATCCCGCCTGCTCTCGCAGGAAGAAACCATCGAGCGCTTGCCCAACATCGAGCGTAACGAGCTGCGCGGCGGCGTCGTCTATTACGACGGCCAGTTCGACGACGCCCGCCTCCTCATCGACCTCATCTCCACCGCCGCAGACCACGGAGCAACCCTCCTCAACTACTTCCCCGTCACCGCCATCACCAAGGGACCAGATGGCAGAGACAACGCCGGCCTGGTCAACGGCGTCACCGCCGTCGATTCGGAATCCGGCGAAGCCTTCCAGATTCCCGCCAAAGTCGTCGTCAACGCCACCGGCATGTTCACCGACGCCATCCGTCACATGTCCGACCCCTCCGCCGACCGCATGATCTCTCCGAGTCAGGGCATCCATCTCGTCTTCGACAGATCCTTTCTCCGCGGAGACAGCGCCCTCATGGTCCCCCGCACCAGCGATGGCCGCGTGCTCTTCGCCATTCCCTGGCACAACCACACCGTCGTCGGAACCACAGACACCCCCATCCCGGAAGCCGTCTACGAGCCGCGCCCCCTCGAAGAAGAAATCGACTTCATCCTCGAAACCGCAGCCGAGTACCTCAGCCATCCACCCCGGCGCAGCGACGTCCTCAGTGTTTACGTCGGCGTCCGCCCCCTCGTAAAGTCCGATTCCGGCAACAAAACCTCCTCGCTCTCCCGTGACCACGTCATCCACATCGACAATTACGGACTGCTCACCATCACCGGCGGCAAGTGGACCACCTACCGCCACATGGCCGAGGACTGCGTCGATAACGCTATCGACCTCGGCCCGCTCGAAGAGCGCCCATGCCGCACCCATAACCTGCCCATCCACGGCTACCTGGAGGACACCTCCAACCTCGGCCATCTCCGCGTATACGGCGCGCTCGCCGAACAAATCCAGCGCCTCGCCGCATCCGACCCACTGCTCGGCCGGCAGCTCCATCCCGCGCTCCCCTACATCGCCGCCGAGGTCGTCTGGGCCACCCGCCACGAGCTCGCCCGCACCGTCGAAGACGTCCTCGCGCGCCGCACCCGCGCACTCTTTCTCAACGCGCATGCCGCCATTCAGATGGCCCGTCCCGTCGCCGCCCTCATGGCAGAAGAACTCCATCATCCACCTGCATGGGTCCAATCCCAGGTCACCACCTTCACCCAGCTCGCAACCCAGTACACACTCCCATCGAGGTAGAAAGCACAGATGCGCTCACCACTTCTCGGCGAATTCATGGGCACCATGATCATGATCATCCTCGGCGACGGCGTCGTCGCCGGCGTGCTCCTCAAACGCTCTAAGGCAGAAAACAGCGGCTGGATCGTCATCACCGCCGGATGGTGCTTCGCCGTCCTATGCGGCATCTTCACCGCCATCCTCTTCGGCAGCAGCGCCGCAGACCTCAACCCCGCCTTCGCACTCGCCGGTGCCGTCCAGACCGGCGCATGGTCCACCGTCCTGCCCTACACCCTCGCAGAAGTCGCCGGTGCCTTCGTGGGAGCCATCTTCGTCTGGCTTCACTACTGGCCCCACTGGAGCGTCAGCGAAGACCCCGATGCCAAACGCGCGATCTTCTGCACCATCCCCGCAATTCGTAACCGTTTCTGGAACTTTTTCAGTGAGGCGCTCGCCACCTTCGTCCTCGTCCTCTCCGTCGGCGCACTCAACTCCCGCTTCAGTGTCCCCAACGGAGCAGCACCCGGCCTCTCGCCCTATCTCGTCAGTTGCGTAGTCTGGGGCATCGGCCTCGGCCTCGGCGGAACCACCGGCTATGCCGTCAACCCCGCCCGCGACTTCGGCCCGCGCCTCGCCCACTCCATCCTGCCCATCCCCGGCAAAGGCAAATCCGACTGGAGCTACTCGCCCATCCCCATCCTCGGCCCAGCCATAGGAGCCATCCTCGCCGGCTACCTCCTGAAACTCATCTCCGCCTAGAATCCCGGTACCAATCGACAGGTGGCCCACTCAAGCTCTGCTTGGGTGGGGTCGGAGAGACACCAGTTACCCCATACTTTCTTTTCACGACTTTCGGAATGAAAGTATGGGACCAAATCGGCGCAAACCGCCGACCAGTGCCTCATAACTCAACTCCACTCCAAAAAGTTCAGGATGTCATGCTGAGCAAAGCGAAGCATCCCGGCGATGCAAACGCTGCAATCACCGCATCAAATTTCTCCCGATGAATTCCCTCGATTCGCAACCCACGCCGCCAGGACAGCCAGCCCCATAAGCGAACCCCCAACCAGCGGTCCGGCAATGATTTTGTAATGGACGTGCGAAAAAATAAAGAAGCTGAAGGGAATCCACACCGCCACAAACACCACGCCTGCCAGAATCAGCCGAGCAGTCTCACACCGCCCTTTCTTCGCAGGCGCACAATCGCCCGCAGCAATCAGCACCAATCTGATACTCTTTCGCCTCACGCGCAGAATCGAATCGCTTCACCCGCGCGAGTATACAACTTCGCCGCGAACTTCAAACCAGTCTCATTTTCACCCCATCCACCCCAAAGCCTCTGCACACCATCCCAGCCTCATCGGCCACCCGCAAAATTGCTATCCTTTAGTCAGGCGCGGCAAGGCCAGTTCGCCGCCAACCCATTTCCCAACATCCGCAGCCGCTCCACCCGCTGCCCCAAGGACCACATGCCCCCCGTAAACATCACCCCCACCGACTACGCCGTTGCCTCGCTCTTCGGAGCCATCGTCATCATCCTCTGGCGCATTCGCGAAGGCCGTTCCCCCGTCACCCTCAGGAAAATCCTCATCCCCCCGGCTGGCATGTCCACAGGCTTTGTCATGTTCCTCTTTCCCATCTGCCACATCCCCTGGCTCTGGGCCGGCTCCGCCTTCCTGCTCGGAGCCACACTCCTCGCCTGGCCCCTCAACGCCACCACCAGGCTTTACCGCGACGGAAACAGCATCATGATGAAGCGCTCCAGCGCCTTCCTCATGGTCGTCGTCGTCCTCGCCGCCATCCGATTCTTCGCCCGCGGCTACTTCGACCGATACGTCTCCGTCGAGCAGACCGGAGCCGTCTTTTATCTCCTCGCCTTCGGCATGATCCTCTGCTGGCGTCTCACCATGTTTTTCAACTACCGCAAGCTCATCGCAAAACCCATCCCCGGTCAGGCCGCCCTCGTCGAAGAACCCGACCCAGCCTCGTAACCCAACCTCACTTTCGCGAAAGCAAAATCTGCTCCACTCGCAGCCGATCCTCCTCCGTATCCACTCCAATCGTGTCTCCCGGAGCCTCGGCCACGTAAATATCCACCCCATTCGCCAGCAGCCGCAGCTGCTCCAGCCGCTCTACCAGCTCCAGCTCCGTCGGCTCCATCGCCGCAAACCGCTCCAGCGCCGCCTTCCGGTACGCATACACGCCCAGGTGCTTCCAATAGCCCGCAAACCCCACCCCGTCGCGATCAAACGGTATCGTAGCCCGCGAAAAATAAAGCGCGCGCCCATCCTTCGCCGTCACCACCTTCACCGCGTTAGGATTCCCCACATCATGCGCCTGGCACCGCACCGCCAGCGTGGAAACCTGCACCTCCGCCCGCTCAAACGGCTCCATCAGCGCCGACAAATGCGCCCCCGTCAGCAACGGCTCATCCCCCTGGATATTCACATAAATCTCCGCCTCGATCTCCCGCGAAACCGCATGCACACGGTCCGTCCCGCTCGCGCAATCCGGAGAAGTCATCACCACTTCCATCCCATGCGTCTGCGCGTAGTACATAATCTCGTCCGCATCCGTCGCAATCACCACCCGCTCCAACTGTGGACATGCCTTCGCCGCCTTGTACACCCACGCCACCATCGGCTCGCCCGCAATCTCCTTCAGTACCTTGCGCGGCAGTCGCGTTGAACCCAGCCGTGCCGGAATCACTCCCAGAACCTTCATGCATCCACTCCCTTCACTCCGCAAATTCCCTTCTTCGATTCGCAGTCTACCTGTTCCCACTCACTCCCGCCCGTTTGCCAGACCATACTCCCAGAAATTACCTTGGTCCGTGGCGCTGCAAGTTATCCAACGAGAGGGCACTAGTGACCACAAACATCCCCGAGCAAAACCTCGATTCCACTCTTCGCGAAGACCGCGTCTTTTCTCCCCCAGAGGATTTCGCGCGCCACGCGCACATCAAATCCCTCGCCCAGTACGAAGCGCTCTACAGCCGCTCCATTGAAGAGCCGGAGAAATTCTGGGAAGAAGTTGCCCGCGAGCTCCCGTGGTTCGAGCCCTGGACCAAAGTCCTCGAATGGAAAGCTCCCTGGGCCAAGTGGTTCGTCGGAGCCAGGCTCAATCTCTGCTACAACTGCGTTGACCGCCACGTCCAGGAAGGCAAGCGCGACAAGGTCGCCATCCTCTGGGAAGGCGAGCCAGGCGAAGTCCACCGCCTCACCTTCGGTGACCTCCACGAGCAGGTCCAGCGCTTCGCCAACGGACTCAAGTCCCTCGGCATCCGCAAGGGCGACCGCGTCGCCATCTACATGGGCATGACCCCCGAGCTCGCCATCGCGGTGCTCGCCTGCGCCCGCATCGGCGCCATTCACTCGGTCATCTTCGGCGGCTTCGCCACCAACGCCATCGTCGACCGCGTCAATGACGCCCAATGTACCGCCGTCATCACCCAGGACGGCAGCTACCGCCGCGGCAGCGAAATCAAACTCAAGGCCGCAGTCGATGAAGCTATGCCCAGTTGCCCCTCTGTCAAAAACGTCGTCGTTTACCGCCGCACCGGCTCCCTGATCAACATGCACGCGCACGACATCTGGTGGCACGATCTCGTCGCCCGCGTTCCCGCCGACTGCCCACCCGAACCCATGGATTCCGAAGACCCCCTCTACATCCTCTACACCTCCGGAACCACCGGCAAGCCCAAGGGCCTCGTCCACACCACCGGCGGATACGCCGTTCAAACCTACCTCACCAGCAAGCTCATCTTCGACCTCAAACCCGACGACATCTATTGGTGTACCGCCGACATCGGCTGGGTCACCGGCCACTCCTACGTCATCTACGGCGTCCTCCAGAACGGCGTCACCACCGTCATGTACGAGGGCTCGCCCACCCATCCCGCGCCAGACCGCTTCTGGCAGATGATCGACGACCACAAGGTCACCATCTTCTATACCGCGCCCACCGCCATCCGCGCCTTCATCAAGCTCGGTGACGAGCACCCCCTCAAGCACAAGCTCGACTCGCTCCGTCTCCTCGGCACCGTCGGCGAGCCCATCAATCCAAAATCGTGGATGTGGTACCGCGAAGTCATCGGCCGCAACCGCTGCCCCATCGTCGATACCTGGTGGCAGACCGAAACCGGCGCCATCATGATCAGCCCCATCCCCGGCGCCGTCCCCGCCAAGCCCGGCTCGGCCACGCGCCCGTTCTTTGGAATCCATCCCGAAGTCGTCACCCGCTCCGGCGAGCCGGTTCCCGCCGGTCAGGGCGGACTCCTAGTCATCCGCCAGCCCTGGCCCTCCATGGCCCGCACCATCTACAACGACCCCGAACGCTACGAGAAAACCTACTGGTCCGAGATTCCCGGCTCCTACTTCACCGGCGACGGCGCGCGCATGGATCAGGACGGCTGCTACTGGCTCATGGGCCGCGTCGACGACGTCATCAACGTCAGCGGACACCGCCTCGGCACCATGGAAATCGAATCCGCACTCGTCGCCCATCCCCTCGTCGCAGAAGCCGCCGTAGTAGGCCGCCCGCACGATCTCAAAGGCCAGGCCATCTCAGCCTTCGTCACCCTCGAGTCCGGCAACAAACCCTCGCCCGAGCTCAAGGAAGAACTCCGCGCCTGGGTAGCCAAGGAAATCGGGGCACTCGCCCGTCCTGAAGAAATCCGCTTCGCCGACGCGCTCCCCAAAACCCGCTCCGGCAAAATCATGCGCCGCCTCTTGAGAGAACTGGCCTCAGGAGGAGACTTCAAAGGCGACACCACCACCCTCGAAGACTTCAGCGTCCTGGCGCGCCTACGCGAACAAGACGAATAGCCAACTCTTTCAATCTTTAGAAAAATTTGTCATCCCGCGCCTTCTTTGGCTCACCGAGAGGTGAGCAATTGACAGACTAAAACCCGGTCAAAGCCGTAGGATCAAACCCCGTCTTGGCCTCCCAGACCATGTGTTCCCCCAGTAGATCCCAGCTCACAAAATGCCCCGCACCCACCGGCTTGCCATTCTCCGGGTCGTAGCACTCATTCATCCCGCCGGTCGCCTTCAAATCCCGCACCAGCAGCGCCTGTGTCCGCTCTGCCAGCACCAGCGCCTGCTTGTGATAGCCATAATTCATCAGCCCGTGCATCAGCAGGTAATTCGGCAAAATCCACACCGGCCCCCGCCAATACCCATGCACTGGGTCATACAGCTTCTGGTTCGGAGCCAGTGTCCGTATCCCATACACCGTCCAGAACTCCTTCGGGTTCAGCAGGTGCTCTTCAATCATCGTCTTCGCCTGCGCCTCGGTCGCCACGCTCGCCCACAGTGGAACAAAATTCGTCCACGTCAATATGTCGATCTTCTTCCCCGTCCGCGAATCAATATTCAAAAACGTCCCTGCACTCGCCGACCACATCTGCGTCTGTATCCTCGCCTTCAGCGCCGCCGCCTTCGCGCGATACATCACCGCATCCTTCGCATACCCCAGCTTCTGCGCCAGCACCGCCATCGCCTCATACTCGCGATAGATGTAGCACTGTAAATCCACGCCCTCGGTAATCCGCGCCGGGTTGTCGCTCACAGCGGGATTATTATCCACGCCGCTCTCCACTCCGTTGAACCACACAAACAGCCCATTCGGCTCCTGACGGGTGTCCTCCCAGAACTGCAATGTCTGCGCCAGCCGCTTATACCAGGGCCGCAGCCACCCCACGCTCCCCATCGTCTCCGACGCCCGGTAAGCCATCTGCGCCAGAAAAGGCTTGCACTGCTCCGGCAACGACCACATCGCCTTCGTCGTCACCGTCCGCGGAGTGTAGCCCGTATCATCGGCATTCCTGCCCACAAAGCTCAGGAAGTCCTTCACCGTCGTCGCCAGCGGCTTGCCTTCATGGTCGTAGCTGAGTCCCACGCCCATAAAATAGCTGTCCCAGTCATACATCTGGTAATACGGTCCACTCGGCACCAGGTACGGATACCGCAATATCCCTGCGGCTGGCTTCACAATCTTTTCCTTCACCTGCGCCTTCGCAAACAGCCGCTCAATCTCGGTCTTCGCCTGCGGAGACCCCGCAACCATCTGCCCACCTGCCGTCCCCGCACACAACACCACTCCAGCCAGCCATCCCATCCATCGCTTTCCGTGCATGCAACCCTCCGCTGAAATTCGCGCCCACCATCATAGTGACCTCAGCAAACCTCATGCACATGCGGGTGCCCCACATATTGAAAAGATGTGGGCTTCCATCCCAAACGAGTCACACCGCATTCCGATGAAACCTGGTGCCTGCATTATCCTGTAAGTAGGAGTCCATTACCTTGCATCTCTCAGTTTCTGAACAAACCATCGCGCCCGCGCGCAACATTGAGGGCAGCCTCCGTCTGCCCGGCGACAAAAGCATCTCCCACCGCTACGCACTCCTCGCCGGACTCGCCGAAGGCACCAGCCGCTTCACCAACTTCTCCACCGGAGCAGACCCCTCCAGCAGCCTCACCTGCGTCCAGGCCCTCGGCGCAAAAGTTGTGAACAACGGCGACGGCAACATCGAAGTCACCGGCGTAGGCGGCCAATTCCAGCCCTCATCGTCGCCACTCGATTGCGGCAACTCCGGCTCCACCATGCGCATGCTTGCCGGCTTCCTCGCCGCGCAGCAGGGCGAGTTCACCCTCATCGGCGACGAATCCCTCACCCGTCGCCCCATGGAGCGCATCCGCAAGCCCCTCTCGCAAATGGGTGCAGACATCTCCCTCACCGAAGGCCATGCGCCCATGACCATTCGCGGCGCCGCCCTCAACGCCATGGACTACACCACCCCCGTCCCCAGCGCGCAGGTCAAGTCCGCCATCCTCTTCGCCGGTCTTCAGGCCAGCGGCCTCACCACCGTCCGCGAGTCCGTCCGCACCCGCGACCACAGCGAGCTGGCCCTCCGCGCCTTCGGTGCAGAAATCGACCGCACCCTCGACTCCGTCTCCATCCAGGGCGGCCAAAAGCTCTCCGCCATCGAGGCCAAAGTCCCCGGCGACATGTCCTCGGCCGCATTCTTCCTCTGCGCCGCCGCGCTCTTCCCCGGCTCCAACCTCATCTTTGACGATCTCGGCCTCAACCCCAGTCGCGCCTCGCTCCTCGACGTACTCACCGCTCTCGGAGCCCACATCGGCGTCATCAATCTTGAAGACAAGGCCTCCGAACTCATCGGAACCGTCCAGGTCAACGCCCCGCAAAACGGCCTCACCGGCGCCACCGTCTCCGGCGCGCTCGCCGCGCAGCTCATTGACGAGTTGCCCGTCCTCGCCGCCATCGGCCCCTACACCCAAAACGGAATCCGCATCCGCGACGCCCGCGAGCTCCGAGTCAAAGAATCCGACCGCATCGAACTCGTCGTCAAAAACCTCCGCGCCATGGGCGCAGAAGTCAAAGAGTTCGAGGACGGCCTCGACGTCCCCGGCGGCCAGACCCTCCACGGTGCCGAAATCGACTCCGGCGGCGATCACCGTATCGCCATGGCCTTCTCCGTCGCCGCTCTCCGCGCTGAAGGAGAAACCCTCATCCGCGGCGCCGAATCCGCAGCCATCTCCTTCCCCGAATTCTTCGACCTCCTCGACGTCGTAGCCCAACGCTGACCCTGGCAGAACCTTTGATAGAGATAAACACGGGTGCCCCCACGTCCCCGCAAGGGGCGTGGGAATCGGCCAAAGGCTGACCCAACCCAAAACGCCACGAATAACTTCGTGGCAAGAACAATCCAGCTTCTCAAAAGTGACGGGCAAAGCGAGCGTTTGGCTGGACGGCCAGTCTTTTACTTACTCCCGACCTGCTGCGCCCGGGGAATCGTCACAATCACCTCATCCGGACGAGCATAGTGCAGTCGTTCCCGCGCCTCGCGCTCAATCGTGTCCGGATCGTCCTTCAGCGCATGTATCTTCTGTTGGATCTGCCCATTTTGCTTCTGCAGAGCATCAATCCGCTGTTGCAGCTTCTGGTTTTCATGCCGCTTGGCCATGTAAACACGCAACCCGTTCTGCCCCGCCACCACGTAGTAGCCGAGCAGCAGCGCCAGCGCCACCGCGCCGCCCGTAGCCGCACGTCGCCGCACCCGGAATCCCCAGGCAACACTCTTCTGCAATAGAGCTACGGCTCGTTGCTGGTCCAAGGCCATCTTCAAAGCAAAATCCTCAACAGACAGCCGCGTGCAAGGCGCAACTGCCCCAAAGTTAAGGATGCCGCTTTCACCCCTCCGGGAAAACCGCCAAATCTCAATTATTCCCGGGGGTATCTAAGCCATTACCCACGCCTTGGCCGCATCGCTCAGCGGCTTCAGGTCGCTTTCCCTGCGCGATTCCGTATACACGCGCACCACCGGCTCCGTTCCGCTCAGCCGGTAGCACACCCACGATCCATCCTCCAGCAGCAGCTTCAGCCCATCCGTGCGCACCACGCCCGTCACCTTCAGCCCGCCAATCTCCGCCGGATCATGCTTCACCTTCTCCACAAACCCAGCCTTCACCTCCGGCGTCAGCCGAAAGTTCTCGCGCATCGGATAATAGCTGCCCACCTTGGCAAACAGCGCCTTCAGTTGCTCACCCAGGCTCTTGCCCCTCACGGCTACCATTTCGGCCACCAGCAGCCCCGCCAGCACGCCATCCTTCTCCGGAACGTGCCCGCGAATCGTCAACCCCGCGCTCTCTTCGCCGCCAATCGCAATCGCGTCCTGATTGATCAGCTCCCCAATGTACTTAAATCCCACCGGAGTCTCATGCAACTCAATCTTGTAATGCTCCGCCAGCGCATTCACCAGGTTCGTCGTCGCCACGGACTTCGCAACCCCATTCCGCCATCCGCGCGTCTCCACAAGATAATCGAACAGCAGCGCAATGATGTAATTCGGCTGGATAAACCTCCCATCCGAATCCACAATCCCAAAGCGGTCCGCATCGCCATCCGTCGCAATGCCAATCCCCGCGCCCACTTCCTTCATCTTGTGCCGGCACTCTTCCAGCAGCTCATCGTCCGGCTCCGGAGCATGCCCGCCAAACAGCACATCGCGGTAATCGTGCACCGTATGCACATCCACGCCGTGCTCGCGCAGCGCGTGGCAGCTATATCCGCGCCCCGCGCCCCAGAAAGGATCAAACACCACCTTCAGCCCAGCCTCCTTGATCGCCGCCAGGTCCACCAGCTCCGCCACACGCTTCAAATAAGCCGGCTTCACATCCACTTCTTCAAAATTCCTGGGTGGCCCATTCAAGCCTTCTTTTGGCTTGAGTGGGGAATCCCCCAGAGCCTTGATCTCCGTCTCAATCTGCTTCGTCACCTCCGGCAGCGCCGGAGCACCATCCGCCGTTGAAAACTTGATCCCGTTGTACTCCGGCGGATTGTGCGATGCCGTAAAGTTGATCGCTCCGCTCGCCTTGTGCTGCCGCACTGCGTAGGAAATCGCAGGCGTCGGCGCGGCGTCCGGAATCACCAGCGGCCTCACCCCGTGCTCGGCCAGCAGCTTCGCCGTCTCGGCAACAAACATCTCACCCAGAAATCGCGGGTCGCGCCCCACCAGCACCTTCGGCTCGCCGCCCTGCGCCGCCACATACTTCGCAATCCCCGTCACCGCCCGCCGAATATTCGCCAGCGTAAATTCATCCGCCACAATTGCCCGCCAGCCGGAAGTCCCAAACTTGATCTCAGTCGCCATAAATCCTCCGCGAAAAATATCTACAGCCAGTCAGATGCCAAATGCCATCTTAAACTCCAAAAGGTCATCCTATGAACGAAGCACGCATCGCCATCTCCACCGCCGCCAGCCTCGAAGAAGCCGAACGCATCGCCTCCGCACTCGTCGAGCAGCACCTCGCCGCCTGCGTCAACCTCGTCCCCCAACTCAAATCCATCTACCGCTGGCAAGGCGAAATGGAAGAAGCCTCTGAAGTGCTCCTCATCATCAAAACCACCGCTCCCTGCCTCGGCGCCCTCGAATCCACCCTCCGCAGCCTCCATTCCTACTCGATCCCCGAGTTCCTCGTTCTCGACGTAACCTCCGGTAATCCCGCCTACCTCAACTGGATACTCGAATCCGTCACCCCGCACCCAACTCCATCAAAATCCAGTTGAAGCCGCCCCCAAACCGCATCCACCGCCCCGCCCTGTTATCCTTACTGTGAACTCCACGCAGAGTTTGCACCCTCTTCGCGCCACGCTCCGTCTACCCTTCAGGGGTAAACAGGTCAAGCCGAACAGGGCACGATCAATCAAACCAGGTATGCCGCGGTAAAGCTTCCAAAATGCGTTATCTATTCGGAGTCTTTGTTCTTTGCACCATCGCCCTCGTCGGCGCGGTCCTCGGCATCGTACGCCATATCCGCCGCCACAACGCGAAGATGTCTTCTCACCTGGAAGTACACGAAACCGCCACCCATCCTCCCACGGAGTGACCCCGATGAATCTCACCACCGCTGCATCGCCCGCCGTCGCGCCCCGCACCCGCACCAGCCTCTGGCTCCGCAACACGTCGCTCGCCATCTCCGGCAGCATCCTCGTCGCCATAGCCGCACACATCTCCGTGCCGCTCTTTTTCACGCCGGTACCCTTTACCCTCCAGACGCTCGCCGTCCTCGGCATCTCCCTCGCCTTCGGGCCCTCCCTCGCCTGCTCCGCGATGATTCTCTACCTCCTCGAAGGCGTCGCTGGTCTGCCCGTCTTCAGCCCCATCGGCGCTGGCGGCGCAATCCATCTCTTCGGACCCACCGGCGGATATCTCATGTCCTACCCGCTCGCTGCCTTCGCCGCAGGCTGGCTCTACCGCCGCGCGCGCCACTCCCGCTTCCTTTCGAACTTCGCCGCGGCAATCGCCGCCGCGGCAATCGGTGACATCATCATCCTCGCCTCCGGTGCCGCCTGGCTGGCCATCCTCACCCACCTCGCCCCCGCAAAGATCACCATGCTCGCCGTCCTTCCATTCCTCCCCGGCGACGTACTTAAGATCATCACCGCGGCAGCCATCGTCACCGGCATCGCCCGCGTGCGCCAAAACCATTCCGCGGCCGAATAGCTCCGCCGCACCCAATCTGGCGCGCCCTGCTTGCACCCTCTCGTGACCTCGCGCCCTCTAATCGAATGAGCACCCCTTGAAAGGATCAGGCATAAACGTAGTGAGCACTGCAACCGACATCCGCGAAATCACCATCGCCCACAGCCCCGACTCCGACGACGCATTCATGTTCTATGGCCTCGCCAAGGACAAGGTCGTCGTCCCCGGCTACCACTTCACCCACACCCTTACCGACATCGAAACCCTCAACCACAAGGCCATGAACGAGGCCTACTACGATGTCACCGCTGTCTCCTTCCACGCCTACCCCTACATCCAGGACAACTACGCCATCATGTCCTGCGGCGGCTCCGTCGGCGAAAACTACGGCCCCATGATCATTGCGCCGCGCCCTTACTCGCTCGACGAAGTCCGCAAGCTCAAGATCGCCGTCCCCGGAACCCTCACCACCGCCTACCTCACCCTCAAGCTCTTCGCGCCGGAAATCGAAACCGAAGTCATCCCCTTCGACCAGATCATCCCCCAGGTCCTCGAAGGCAAGTACGACGCCGGCCTCATCATCCACGAGGGCCAGCTCACCTACTCCCACAGCGGCCTGCACAAAATCATCGACCTCGGCATCTGGTGGCGCGAGCAGACCGGCATGCCCCTGCCCCTTGGCGGCAACGCCATTCGCCGCTCCCTCGGGCCTGAGGTCATCCACATCGTCACCAGGGCACTCCGAGACAGCATCCAGTTCGGCCTCGACCACCGCAAGGACGCACTCGCCCACGCCATGCAGTACGCCCGCGACCTCGCCCCCGAACTCGCCAACCAGTTCGTCGGCATGTACGTCAACGAGCGCACCCTCAGCTACGGCCCAGACGGTCAGGAAGCCATCCGCAAACTCCTCCAGATGGGTCACGAGCGCGGCATCATCCCCCACCCCGTCAAAATCGACTTCGTCGAATAGTTCACTTCACACCAGAAACAACAAAGGGCATCCACTCCGGATGCCCTTCGCACTTCACACTCTTCCACTTCCCTGCCAGATGAAATCCTGAAATGCCAAATACTGAGGTATATGGCATTTTCCATATTCGGAGGCTCCCATGCAAAAAACCGCGAAGGTCTTCACCACAAATCGCAGTCAGGCCGTCCGCCTTCCAAATGAGTTCCGTCTAAACACCTCCGAAGTCTTCATCCGTAAACATGGCGAAGACATCATCCTCTCGCCGCGCCCATCCAATTGGTCGGAATATCTTGACTCCGACGCTGTCGCATCCTCTGACTTCATGGAAGGCATCGGGGATCTCCCCGTTCAGGAGCGCAACCACTGATGCCGCGCTACATGCTCGACACCGATATTGCCTCCTGCATCATGAAGCGCTCTCATCCACCCCTGCTCGCAAAACTCAATCAAGCCGCCGTCGAGGACGTATGCATCTCTGTCATCACCCGGGCAGAACTGGAATACGGAGTCGCCATCTCACCACACCGTCAGCAGGATCAGAAAGCGCTCGCCCAATTCCTGCGATTCACTCAAACCCTGGAGTTTTTGCCTGACGCTTCGACCCATTATGGCGAGATTCGGACTCATCTGAAAAATCGCGGCCTGATCATCGGTGCCAACGATCTATTCATCGCCGCGCACGCCCAATCTCTCAAGCTGACGCTCGTCACCAATAACACCCGGGAATTCCATCGCGTCCCCGACCTGAAAACGGAAAACTGGACGAAATTAGCTCGCTGATTTGCTTCCCTCTATCAGCCCAGTCCTCGAATAAATCCGCTCAACCGCCCTACACCTCAGAGGCCGGCTCCTCGTGAACAGGCACATTCTCCACCACCCGCTCCGCCACCATCTCCTGCACCAGCGCCATCACAGGCCGAAGCTCCACAGGGACCTTGTCCCCGCAATTCCGGTAAAGCTCCTCCAGCAGCCGATCCCGGTCAGGCAACTGACGGTTATGCACAATCTTCGTTCCGTCCGCACCTTCCACAATCAGCAGCTTGTTCTTCTTCGCCGTCCGAACCTCCCGAACGTCGCCCCACGCAATCTTTTTCTTCTTCAGCCAGAACCGGATCTCCTGCACCAGCCCATCCGGCCCCGCCGTAATCGTCTCAGGAAACGGCATCATCAATCCCGCCGCCAGCGCCAGCAACAGCAGCGCCAACCACAATGACTCCATCCGAAACGCCTTCCCGCCAAACTGAATCACAACCGTATAAAGCAAATACACAAACAGCGCTAGCCACGCCCAGTACGTTATCTGATCCAGCTCAAACACCAGCTTACCGTCGCCGGCATCCTTCGCCGTCCTGTTCCGGCTCGTCTCACGCCGCATCAACAGCAGCAGAACCACTGGAACGGCCCAGACTCCAACCATCAAGAACACGTCCATCCACATTCCGCAGAGCCCCTTACCCGCCAGCGGGCGGATTCCTCATCGCGATAAGCATACCCCACGCTCCTGCTCAAATCGCAGAAAAAGCGCAGGGTTGGCTCTTTCCCTGTGGAAGACCCGCCGCCTCACGCCCCAGGCTTATCGTCCGCCGAAGGACCATAAAGCCCCGGAATCGGAATATTCAGCATCCGCAGATAAACCCCCAGTTGCGCCCGGTGGTGGATCATATGATTCATCACCATCTCCCGGTAGACAGCCCGCCGCGGCATATCCACAATCGTCTGCCCCATCCAGTCCATCTTCCAGTTCGCCAGCCAGGCCTCATCTCCTGCCGCCTGCATCGCTGCCTTCGCCTCGGCCAGGTCGCTGTCAAAACGCACCACCATGTCTGCCCGCGTCTTGCCCTTCCAAACGCCCTGGTACTTCGCGCTGTCCTCCGCCGTAATCGACATCCCAGGCTTCGTCAGCACATCCCTGCACCACTCCGGAAAATCAGCCACATGCCAGGCCAGCCGACCCAGCTCCATCGACTTCTCATGCGGCTTCCACCCCATCTTGTCATCCGGAACCAGCTCCAGCATCTTCCGCGTGCTCGCACACTCCGCCTCAAACTCCGGCAAAAACGACCTCGTCAAACTCATCGCTATCCTCCCGGCAAAATCTCCCAACAAAGTTTAGGATGCCGCCATCGCACCCAACTCACTCCCTCCACCACAATATACCCAAAAGGAGAACAAAAGGTGAAAATTCAGAAAATCTACCCATAAAACAAATCGCCATTTTCCCAATCAGCACCAAACCCAAGAACGAGGCACCGAATCCGCGTCAGTAACCGCATTGGCGATTAGGCGTAAACGCAGAACCGCAGTTGGTAATTCGGGCGATTACAAGACAATCCACTCACCCACCTCGACCCATGCAAATCGAATCCGATAAGTATCGACAACCAGTGTTATGAGCTTGCCCCCGCAAAACGTCTCCCTCCAGGTCGCGTGTCCGAGCCAGGGTGGAGTGGCCATTCCGCATCCTCAAAGCGGGTCTTCGGCTACACCAGGGTTGCGCTATCGCGGCATCGTGAAGAATCACCACTGGCATCTGGCAGGCTCGCACTGGTGAATTTCTACCAGCACCGCAATCGGCTGCT
>JAKATU010000074.1 GCA_021818585.1 Acidobacteriota bacterium
GGCGTTGCCAGCGGGAGAAGCGGTTGATGCTGCAGGCCTCGTGGAGTTCGCGGGGGATGGACTTGAGCGAGCTGTAGAAGCTGAAGGCCATGTTCCAGACTTCGCCGGTGAAGATAAGGAGAATTGCGCCCATCTCGACGCCGATTTGCTTGCTTGGGAAGAGCGAGATCATGGCGAGCATGACGCCGGGCAGGAAGCTGAGGACGGGGATGGACTGGAGGATGTCGAGGGTGGCGATCATCAGGGCTTCCAGACGGCGGTTATAGGCCGCGACGTAGCCGTAGGCGATGGCGAAGAAGAGGCTCAGGATGTAGGCGATGAAAATACGGGCGGTGGAGTCGAGCGCGTAGGCGGGCAGGTAGCGCGGGGAGAGGTGGATGACGACGGATGGGATGGCCGAGTGGAGCCAGGAGTGGGCGACCCAGAGGATGAGATAGAAGCCTGCGAGCAGGGCTCCGGCGACGCCAACGTCAATGACGATGGGCCAAGTGCGTTCGGCTACCTGGGAGCGGGAAAAGGAGTTGGAGGCGGATGTCGAAGGCTTCATTCGGCCAGATCTTCGTGGTTGAGCGCTTCTTCCGTGTCGGGGAGCTTGAAGCGGCGGCGGCTGGCATCGAAGTCGAAGAGTTCGGCATATCGGCCCCAGTTGATGGCGGTTTCAAGCTGGCGCTGGGTTTCGTCGCTGCTGAACTGCTCGTCGAGCATGTCGAGGAAGAATTCTTCGGGGACGGTGTGGTCGCTCTTGCTGGAGAGCGCGCGGGTAATCTGGCGGAGCAGGAGGACGTGTTCGAGGGCGGCTTCGCGGAAGAGCTCTTTCTGGCGGAGAATTTCGGATTCGGCGAAGGCGGTGCCGGTGGGTGTGATGCTGACGTCGCCTTCTTCGACTTTGAGGAAGCCGAGTAGCTGGGCTGCGTCGACGATGGGCAGCAGGTCGTCGATTTCAAAGGCGAGCTCGTCCGCGAGGCGGTAGATGTCGGCTTTTCCGCGGAGGTCGATGACGATTTCGAGCAGACCGGCGATGCCGCCGGGGCGCGCGTGGGGAAGCATCTCGTAGTGCGCCTGGCGCTGGTCGCGTGCAGGGCGTCCGGTGGCGGGCATTGGGACTTCCGATGGGGTGACGTCTGGCCGGGTGAGGACTTTGTAGATGTAGTCGACGAGGTTGGTGAAGGGCGCGCCTTTGCGGTCCCGGGGATGGGGGATGGTGACCTTGAAGTCGGTGCGGACGTGGCCGGGATTGCGGCCTAGGACGATGATGCGGTCGGCGAGGAGGACGGCTTCTTCAATGTTGTGGGTGACGATGAAGATGGAGCGGGTGGGGATGGTCTTTTTCTGCCAGAGCTCCATGAGCTCGCTGCGGAGGTTTTCCGCGGTGAGGACATCGAGCGCGGAGAATGGCTCATCCATGAAGAGGACTTCCGGCTCGACGACGAGGGCGCGGGCGAAGCCGACACGCTGGCGCATGCCGCCCGAGAGTTCCTTGGGGTAGGCGGCTTCAAAGCCGTCGAGACCGACGGTGTCGAGGATTTTGAGGCTGCGGCGGTTGCGCTCGGCGAGGTTCATACCGCGTGCTTTGAGCGGGGCTTCCACGTTTTGCTGGACGGTGAGCCAAGGAAAGAGGGCAAAGCTCTGGAAGACGATGGAGACGTTGATGTCTACTTTGGAGATGGGCTGCTCATGCCAGAGAATTTCCCCGGCGGATGGGCGGGAAAGGCCGGCAAGCATGCGCAGGAGGGTGGATTTGCCGGATCCGGATGGGCCGAGCAGGGCGACAATTTCGTCGGGGTAGATGGCCAGGTCGGTGGGAGAGATGACCTGGATTCGGTTCTCGCTGGGTTGAGCATAGAACTTCTCCACCTGCCTGGCTCGGATGATGGTATCTGCCATATCGCACCATTCTCCGGGTCGCGTGGCGCGGGGGCCGCGGGCGACCTGTTCTCAAGTAGTTTCTGCAAGTTACGCCCATAGGCAGCGGGGGATGAAGCATCTCCCAAGGCCAGCGTATCATCATAAGAGGATTGAATTGCATTGACCCGCGCAGAAAGGCGGTTTTTCCCTGCGATTGAGCAGGGAGGACGCCGGAAGCGTCTTTTTAACGGGCACCAACCACAGAAGTAGAAGGGAAGAATGGCCGAACCATCGACGAAACCCAAAGTTCTTGTGGCGGATGACGAACACGTTATCGCCGATACCCTTGCGATCATCCTGAACCAGAGCGGATTTGAGGCGCGCGCCGTGTACAGCGGCGAAAAGGCGGTGGAAACTGCGATGCAGTGGAAGCCGGATATGCTGATCAGCGATGTGATCATGACAGACCTAAACGGCGTGGATGCGGCGATCCGGATTCGGTCGCTGCTGCCGAAGTGCAAGATTCTACTGTTCTCAGGCCAAGCGGCGACGGCGGATCTGCTGGACCGGGCGCGCGGGCAGGGGCATCAATTTGAAATTCTGGCCAAGCCGGTGCATCCGCAGGATCTGCTGGCGCGTCTGCGGAGCGCGGACTGAGGAGATTCTTGAAGGCGCATAGGAAAACCCCAGCTTTGATGCCGGGGTTTGCTGCTTGTGTGGACTGAGTCTTGCTTCCTGTTTTTAAAATTTTTGCAGGAATCAACAATTAACTGCAGATCCGTTCGACGCCGTTTGGGCGGAAATCGGCCAAACTCCGCTCATGATGACAACATTATTCCCTTGTTGAAATGAACTACATGATGAGCTGATCAGACGGTCTGGTAGGCGAAGTAGACGATGGCTTCCCCCTTCATGGCACCTTTGCCGTACACGACGTCGAATTCCGCAGTGGGGCGTGTGGCGAGAATTTCGCTGAGGGTCTTGCCCTGGTGCTTGAGCTTTTCCACGCGGGCTGCGACGGTGCTGAGCATGTGGTTGTACTGTTTGAGTTCGTCGAGGGTTCCCAGTTCGCCGTGGCCGGGGACGATTTTGGTCTGCGAGTCAGCGAGGGCGATGCAGCGGTTGACGCCTGCGATCATGCCGTGAATGGTGCCGCCGGTGCCTACGTCGATGAGGGGATAATAGCCGTTGAACCAGAGGTCGCCGGTGTGGATGATGTTGTGGTTGGGGAAGTGGACGAAGAGGTCTGTGTCCGTATGCGCGCGGGGCGTGTGTTGGAGGGAATGCTTTTCGCCGTTGAATTCGACCGTTTTAGCGGTGGTGAAGACCTCGGTGGGCAGACCGGCGATGGGCAGAGCGGGGACGTTGAGGTTGTAGAAGTCGATGCGCTGCGGGGTTGCAAGGCGCTTGCGGCAGTTGACGTGAGCGAGGATGCGGGCGCCGGCCTTGTGCATGTCCGGATTGGCGTTGGTGTGGTCGAGGTGCCAGTGGGTGTTGATAAGCAGGCGGAGCGGTTGGGCATCGATGGAGTTGAGGGCGGCCTTGAGATGGGCTGCTCCGGCGGAGAACTGGCAGTCGATGAGCATTTTGCCGTCTTTGCCGGTGTGGCAAACGACGTTGCCGCCCACACCGTAGAGCAGATGGATGCCGTCGCGGAGCTGGACCGTGCGGATTTTCTCATTGGCGGCGGCGGTGGTGAACTCCGCAAACGTGATGCGCGGGCCGTGAATGGTTTCAGCCCATCCGCGAAGGGATGGGAGCAGGAGGGATGCGCCGGCGGCCATGCAGGCGTGGCGCAGGAAGGATCGGCGGCTGGGTTGTGTGGTCATAGGAGATGCCTTTCGCGGACTACTCAGAGTACCAGCGAAGGGCGCGCGGATGGGGTGGTGCGGCTGAAAGTCGATTTGAGCGCTTTAAAAGAGACCGGGAGGAAGATTGAGGCCACCGAGCATGCCCTGCATGCTTTGCTTGAGGATTTCTTCTGCGCGGCGGCCGGCCTCATTGATGGCGGCGGTGATGAGATCTTCGAGCATTTCGACGTCGGGGTTGAGGCCGCTGAGGCTGGCTACGGCTGCAGGATCGATGGTGAGCTTGAGGAGTTCCTTTTTGCCGTTCATTTTGACGGTGACGGCGCCGCCTCCGGATGAGGCTTCGACAACGGTGGCGGCGAGTTTGGTCTGCATCTGCTCCTGCATTTCCTTGGCCTGACCGAGCATCTGCTGCAGGTTGAATGGGTTCATGGGGTTCCTCTGCGTTTCTATTTCTGCTCTCAGTTTATTGCGGGTGCGGGCTATTCGCGGAGATCGAGGACGCTGCGGACTTCCGCGTCGAAGAGCTCCTGGGATTTCTTGACCAAGGGATCTTTGAGGGCGGCGGCCTGGATGCTCCCGCTGACGGGGCTGGCTGGCCTGGCTGCACCGCTGCCGGGGAGGTTTTCACCGGGCACGACGGAGAGCTTTTGCGTGACACCGATGCCTTGCATGGCGGCCTTGCAGATTTTTTCCGACTCGGTGTTGAAGGTGAGGCCAAGCATGACGCGCTTGATCGCGACTTCGGCCTGGATGGTCTTGCCCTGATCGGTCCAGCGGCCGGAAGAGAGCAGAACGGCGGCGGTGGAGTGGCCTTCGCGCTCGAGGGCTTCGCAGATGGTTTGAGCGATGCGCTCCAGGTCGGCTTTGGCTTGCGGCTCGGGGGCGAGGGCCAGTGCTCCGTTGGTGCATTCGGGTTGTACCTGGCCTACGCTGATTGAGGGCTTGGCGGGGATGGATTCCGCGGCGCGTGAGGCGCTTTCCATGGGCGTGAGGGGTCGGGATGGAGCGGCTTCGGCAATGGGTGCCGGCGGGGTGGTCATTTCCGGTGTAGGGGCAGGTGTGGTTGCGGGTGTTTCTTCTGCTGAGCCGGTGATCTTGCGGTTGCGATCGGCTTCGAAGGGCGAGAACGCCGGCTTGGGGGGCTCCTGTGGCCTGGCCGGCGGTGCGGCGGGGCGGGATGGAGCGGAGGCGCTTGCTGGGCGCGCGGCGGTGGCTGCGGGCCGTGCTGAGCTACCGGAAGCGAGCGATGCGCCTCGGGGGAGCTGGCTGAGGAATTCTTCAACGGGCAGGAGGCGCTGGAGGTGAATGAGCTTGATGAGGCCGAGTTCGAGATGGAAGCGCTGCTCCTGACGGTAGTTGAGTTCGTCGAAGGTGCGGAGCATGATCTGGAGGAAGCGGGTGATGTCCTCCTCGGAGAAGAGCATGGCGGAGCGGGCTGCGCGGGCGCGCTCGTCGGGCGAGATTTGGAGCAGCTCAGTGTTTTCGCCGCCGATTCTGGACATGAGGGTGTTGCGCAGGTAGCGGACGAACTGACGGGCGAGTTGGACGGGGCTGTTGCCCGCGTTGAGGAGGCGATTAACCTCTTCGATGAGCTCGGCGGACTGGTTTGCGCTGATGGACTCCATGAGGCGCTCGAAGACGGCGTTGGGCACGGTGCCCATAAGCTCACGGATGGCTTCTGCTTCGAGGTGCGGGCGGCCAGCTTCGATGCTGGCCGAGGCGATGGCCTGATCCATGATGGAGAGCGCGTCGCGCATGGAGCCGTCTCCGGCTTCTGCGAGGAGGGCCAGCGCGGCGTCTTCTGCGACGAGGCTTTCCTCGGTGGTGATGGCGCGGAGCTGGGCGAGGATGTCGTCAAAGCGGACGGCGTGGAAGCTGTAGTGCTGGCAGCGCGAACGGATGGTCTGGGGGATGTTTTCCGGCTCGGTGGTGGCCATCATGAAGACGACATGGTCGGGCGGCTCTTCGAGCGTCTTGAGGAGCGCGTTGAAGGCGGCGTCGGTGATCTGGTGAGCCTCGTCGAGGATGTAGATTTTGTAGCGGTCGCGGGATGGGCGGTACCGTGCGGCTTCGCGGAGCTCGCGGATTTCGTCGATGCCGCGGTTGGTGGCGGCGTCGATTTCGAGCACGTCGACGGAGTTGCTGTTGCGGATTTCTTCGCAGGAGTCGCAGATGCCGCAAGGCTCAGGGGTGGGGCGTTCGGCGGAGCCGAGCTCGGTCCGGCAGTTGAGCGCCATGGCGAGGATGCGAGCGATGGTGGTTTTGCCGATGCCGCGATGGCCGGAGAAGATGTAGCCGTGTGCGATGCGACCCTGGGCGAGCGCGTTGAGGAGGGTGCGGGTGACGTGCTCCTGCCCGGCTACGTCGCTGAAGCGCTGGGGTCGGTACTTTCGTGCGAGAACCTGATAGGCCATGATCTGCCTACGATTGTAGTGCCTGTGGTGGGGGTGAGTTTTCTACAGGGTGGATGGGTGAGTTTTTGTCTAGCGGACTTCAGGGCGGTTTGAAGAAGAACAACCGCGGATCTCTCCGCTGCGCAGGCTGCGGATGCAGCCTACTTCGGTTGAAATAACAGTTACCAGGAATCTTGTGTGTTTGGAAAGGAAACCGCAGGTCCCTCCACTCCGTTGGCTCACCTTTCGGTGAGCTAACTCCGGACGGGATGACAATATTTTTGTGGGTGCCTTAATTACTCCAACCCCACTCATCGCGATGGTACTGCGATGAATGGGGCACCGATTTATTTCCCCCACTCAAGCCTTCGGCTTGGGTGGGCCACCACCCGGTCGTGATGAATTGGGCACAGCATTACTGCTGGGATTCTTCTGCTGGCGGGGTGCTTTCTTCGGCTGGAGTTTGGGGTTTGTGGTTGCGGAGGGCGTCGAGCAGCAGGAGACAGCCGCCGATGACGATGGAGGAGTCGGCGAGGTTAAAGTCTGGCCAGTGGTAGTGGATGATCGTGACGGCGAGGAAGTCGGTGACTTCCTTGTAGGCGACGCGATCCCAGAGGTTGCCGACGGCTCCGCCGAGGATGAGCGCGAGCGCGAGGCCGGTCATGGTTAACTTGCGGCCGATGTACAGCAGCGCGCCGAAGACGATGACGGAGGCGAGGATGGAAAAGCCGGTAAGGAACAGGTAGGTGCGGTGCGGGTCAGCCGAGTCCGTGAAGAGGCTGAAGGCCGCGCCGGGATTGAGCACGTGGGAGATGCTGAATACGTGCGGAATGATGACGATGTGGGTGCTGGGCACAATATGCTTGTTCACCCAGATTTTGGTGAGGCGGTCGAGGACGATGACCAGGAGCGAAATCCCGAGGAAGGGAATTCGCCAGTCGCGGCCGCGTGGCCGCTTGTGTTCGCTCATGCGGGGACCTCGTATCCCATTTCTTTTAGCGCCTGCTGGCAGCGGCCGCAGACTTTTTGCCACGGGCCGAAGTCGGTGACGTCGGTGCGATAGTTCCAGCAGCGGTTGCACTTTTCGCCGTCGGCGGGGAGAACCGACGGTTTGAAGTTCCTTACCTCAAGGAGGTTAAGCGCTTCTTCAGAGATTGCACCGGCTGACTCCGGTAGGTACTCAATCTCCACCTGTGACACATTCAGCAATTCTTTAAGGCTCGATTCGTATTTGCTGAGCAGTTCCCATGTTTCGTTCTTCAACATGAAGTCGAGTCGTACTTTAGCGTCCAGCGCTTTGCCAATTTTAGACGCTTTACGCTCGGCCTCTAGTGCAACCAGAACCTCGTCTCTGATGGTCAATAAGTTTTGCCAGTCTCCGAGTAATTCATCATCCTTCTCTGTGATCTCTTCGGGTTTGGGGAAGAGCGCGAGGTGGACGCTGGGGACGCGGTTGGCGCTGGGTGGCAGGTATTGCCAGACTTCGTCCGCAGTGAAGCTGAGAATGGGTGCGACGAGGCGCACGAGGGCTTCCGCGATGGTGTAGATGACGGTTTGCGCGGAGCGGCGCTCGTGGCTGGCTGGTGCGAGGGTGTACATGCGGTCCTTGAGGACGTCGAGGTAGATGGCGCTGAGGTCTACTACGCAGAACTCGATGACGGCGTGGTAGATGCGGTGGAACTGGAAGTCGGCGTACCAGCCGTCGACGCGCTCGGTGAGGCTGCGCATGCGCTGGAGCATGTAGCGGTCGAGCGGGAGCAGTTCGGCTTCGGGGATGGAGTGCTTTGCGGGGTCGAATCCGCTGAGGTTGCCGAGCAGGAATCGAAAGGTGTTGCGGAGCTTGCGGTAGTTGTCTGCGACGCGCTGCATGAGGTTTTCGCTGGCGCGGACGTCTTCGCGGAAGTCAACGCTGGCGACCCAGAGGCGGACGATTTCGGCGCCGAGGCGGTTGGCGATATCGACGGGATCGACGCCGTTGCCGAGGGACTTGGACATGGCGCGGCCCTGCTCGTCGAGGGTCCAGCCGGCGGTGCCGACCATGCGGTAGGGCGAGGCGTGCTGCTTGCCGATGCCGACGGAGGTGAGCAGGGAGGTGTGGAACCAGCCGCGATATTGGTCGCCGCCTTCGAAGTAGAGGTCGGCTGGGGCTTCGAGGCCGGGTTCGGCGTCAAGGACGGCGCTCCAGCTTGCGCCGGAGTCAAACCAGACGTCGAGGATGTCTGTTTCCTTGCGGAAATCTTTGCCGCCGCAGTGGGCGCATCGGGTTCCGGCAGCGAGCAGCGAGGCTGGCTCGTATTGATGCCAGGCTTCGGCTCCTTCATGCAGGAAGAGATCGATGACGCTGCGGTTGAAGGCTGCGTCGTGCAGCGGCTCGTGGCATTTGTTGCAGAGCAGCACGGCGATGGGGACGCCCCAGACGCGCTGGCGGGAGATGCACCAGTCGGGACGGGTTTCGATCATGTTGGCGATGCGGTCTTCGCCCCAGGCGGGATCCCAGTCGATATTGTTACGGATTTCGTCGAGGGCGCGCTGGCGGAAGGTGGTTTGCGTGCCGTCGGGGTTTTGCATTGGCGTGTCGATGCGGATGAACCACTGCTCGGTAGCGCGGAAGATGACGGGCTTATGGCATCGCCAGCAGTGCGGGTAGGAGTGGTAGACATCGTTGCGGCCCATGAGGACGCCGCGTGCGGTGAGCAGGTCGATGATGGGCTGGTTGGCTTGGAATACGGTTTTGCCTTCGTATTCGGGCATGCCGTTGCGAAGGCGTCCTGCGTTGTCTACGTTGCAGGTCTGGTCGAGGCCGTACTTTGCGCCGGTGTAGAAATCGTCTGCGCCGTGAGCGGGCGCGGTGTGGACGGCGCCGGTGCCTTGCTCGATGGTGACGTAGTCGGCGAGGACGCCTAGGATCTGGCGATCGAGGAATGGGTGCTGGAAGGTGGCGCGCTCGAGTTTTGCGCCGGGAAAGCGGACGATCTCTGCGGCAGCGGTGAGATTGCAGGCTTCTCGGACGGATTCCGCGAGGGCTTCGGCGACGATGTAAACCTGGCCGTTCTGTTCGAGGGCGAGGTAGGTGAGTTCCGGATGGAAGGCCACCGCGAGCGATGCGGGGAGGGTCCAGGGGGTGGTGGTCCAGATGATGGTACTTACGGTGCGCCCGGCGAGTGCGGTGTGGATGGCTGCGGCGTCTGAGGTGAGCGAGTAGCGGACATAGACGCTGGGGCTGGTGTGCATCTCGTATTCGATTTCCGCGTCGGCGAGGGCTGTGCGGTCGTGGATGCACCAGTAGACGGGCTTGAGGCCCTTGTAGACGAAATCTGCCTCGAAGAATTTGTAGAAGGTTTCGAGGATGCGGGCTTCGTACTCGCGGGACATGGTGGAGTAGGGACGATCCCAGCGGCCGAAGACGCCGAGGCGGATGAACTGGCTGGTCTGCAGGTCAATGTATTTTTGCGCGTAGGCGCGGCAGGCCTGGAGGAATTCGTCCGGGGGCATTTCCAGCTTTTTTCGGCCAAGTTGTTCATCTACTTTGATTTCAATGGGCAGACCGTGGCAGTCAAAGCCGGGGACGTAGGGCGAATTGAAGCCGGCCATGGTTTTGGACTTTACGATGAAGTCTTTGAGGCACTTGTTGAGGGCGTGGCCGAGGTGAATGGGGCCGTTAGCGTAGGGAGGGCCGTCATGGAGGATGTAGCGGGGAGCGTTTTTCCGGGCTTCGCGGATCTGGTCGTAGAGATTGGAGTCTTGCCAGGCCTTGAGGCGAAGTGGTTCATTCTGAGGCAGATTGGCCTTCATGGGAAAGTCGGTCTGAGGCAGCGTGAGAGTCGCCTTCAATTCTGGCGCAGCGGACATCGTTTCTCCGGAGATTTGGATCTGGTGGAATGCTGAAATTTCATTCTATCTGGAGGAAACGCAGATTTCTCCACCGCGCAGGCCTTGGTCGCAATCTGCATCGCTCAAAATGAGCCTTTGAGGTTGTTTTCGGTGTGGTTGTAAGCGCTGCCTCGCGCTTGTGCGTCGATTTGTGTATAGATACCAATGTAGAGTCATGGTGATTTTCTTCGGCTGGCCACCGGAGATGCACCTCCTGAAAAACATGCCCGGGCTCCGGCTGCCAGAACAAGACAATGCAGCGGCTGGTCGTCCATAATTGAGGAGATGCCGATTTTGTAAGATCGGCAACACGAAGTGCTATGGGCAATCCGGTAATGTCGGCTCCTGAGAAGGAGCCTCAGCAAGAGAAACATCCCATCGAAGATTCGAGTACAGTTCTGCAGGAGACGGACGGTTCGATCTGGTCGTCACTGCTTGGGAACCTGCGCGACGCTTTTTCGTCGAGCAAGCAGGCTCCGCTGGAGCTGACCTCGCAGCCGGTTGCGGTGGAAGCACCGCTGGATTCGGGTTCGATTTTGGGAGGGATGTGGCAGAACCTGAAGGAGACGTTGTTTCCTGAAAAGCTGCCGCCGCTGGAGTTGACCTCGCAGCCGGTTGAGGTGACCGATCCGCTGGCGGTGAAGCGGGATGCCAAGTCGAGTGCGATTTCGGCCATTTTGCACGCGATGATTATTGCGCTGATTATTCTGCTGGGTTTGCTGGCTCGCCATGTCGTAAAGGTGCAGCAGCAGGCGCAGAATGCGATTCCACTGGTGCCGATCACGATGCCGCAGGCTAAGTCCATGGGCGGCGGCGGTGGCGGCGGCGCGCACGAGGTGGTGCAGGCGAGCAAGGGAAGATTGCCGAAGTTTGAGAAGCTGCAGATTACGCCGCCAAGCGTGATCAAGGTCGATCACCCGATTATTCCTATGCCGCCGTCGGTGCAGGCGCCCCCGATGAATATGCCGAACCAGAACATGCCGAATCTCGGCGTGACGAATTCACCACAGGTGAAGCTGGCGTCGAATGGGACGGGCGGGAACGCGGGGATTGGTTCCGGCAATGGTACCGGGGTTGGTGCAGGGAATGGCGCCGGTGTTGGGTCCGGCAGCGGGCAGGGCATGGGTGGCGGCGTGTACAACGTGGGCGGCGGCGTTTCTGCTCCCGTGGCGATTTATGCTCCGGAACCGGAGTTTTCTGATGAAGCCCGGCGCGCCAAGTACCAGGGCGTGGTGGACCTGCAGATTATTGTGACCAAGCAGGGATTGCCGGCGGACATCACGATTGTTCGCCATCTTGGAATGGGCCTGGATGAGAAGGCGATTGAAGCAGTAAGACGGTACCGTTTTCGTCCTGCGATGTACCATGGGCATCCTGTTGCGGTTCGGATGATCGTTGAGGTGGACTTCCACCTGTTCTGAGTATTGCTTATTGTGGAATGGGCAGGAGCCGTTCGCGGCTCCTTTTGCTTTGGGCGCGTTAATGTCTAGCTCATGGGTTGGCGTGCTAGACTGTGTGTTTCCCGATACAAGGAGTAACAAGAACACACCATGAATTCATCCAGTTTGTGTCGTCGTGCGGCTGTTTTTTGTCTTCTGGCCGCAGCCCCCATTGCTTTGTTGGCAGCACAGGCCGGTCCTCAGCGAGAGAACTCGCAGGGCAGGACCGAGTTGCCGATGAAGGTTTCGAGCAACATCCACTTCCGGTCGGTCGGGCCTGCGATCAGCGGGGGGCGCGTGACGGCGGTGGCCGGTGTTGCGGGGAATCCTGACATTTACTATGTGGGCGCGGCGGATGGCGGGGTGTTCCGCACGGATAACGGCGGGATTACGTGGAAGGCGGAGTTTCAGCATCAGCCTGTGTTGTCGATTGGGGCGATGGCAGTGGACCCGCAGAATTCGTCGGTGGTGTGGGTTGGGACGGGCGAGGCGAATATTCGCAATGACATTTCGTACGGCGATGGCGTGTACATGTCGACTGACGCGGGCAGGCACTGGAAGAATATGGGGCTGAAGGATACGTTCCAGATTTCGCGAATTGTGATTGATCCGCTGCATCCGGATACGGTGCTGGTGGCGGCGATGGGCGAGCCGTGGAAGGATAATCCCGACCGCGGGGTTTATCGCACGACGGATGGCGGCAAGACGTGGGAAAAGGTGCTGTATGTGGGGCCAAGCGTGGGCATCAGCGATATGGCGATGGACCCGAAGAATCCAAATATTGTGTTTGCTGCGACGTACCGTTTTCGGCGAACTCCGTGGGGCTACTCGGATGGCGGGCCGGAGGATGCGATTTACAAGTCGATCGATGGCGGTGCGACTTGGAAGCGGCTGAGCGGCCATGGGCTGCCGACGGAGCCGGTGACGCGCATCGGGCTGGCGATTGCGGCCAGCTCACCGAACGTGGTGTATGCGGTGATGGGGTCGAATCAAGGCGTGCTGTGGCGGAGCGAGGATTACGGCAAGCACTGGACACTGGTGAGCAAGAACCAGGAAGTGGATTCGCGGCCGTTCTACTTTTCGCACATCGCGGTAGACCCGACGGACGCGAACCGCATTTTTGCGATTTCAAACAATCTGCTGGAGTCGTCTGATGGCGGAATGCACTTTGCAACGATTGCCAAGAACATCCATGTGGATCACCACGCGATGTGGATTGATCCCGCGGGCAGCGGGCGGATCATTGAGGGCAATGACGGAGGCGTGGCGCTGTCGGTCGATAACGGCAAGCACTGGAACTTCCTCCACAATATTGCGATTGGGCAGTTTTACCATGCGGCGACCAGCGAGCAGCCGTTCTTTGAGGTATGCGGCGGGCTGCAGGATAACAGCGGCTGGTGCGGGCCGGGGATGAACAAGAATCCGCAGGGGATTCTGGATCGCGACTGGACCCTGCTTAATGGCGGCGATGGAATTTATGCGATTCCGGCGGCGGATGATCCGAATATTGTTTACAACTCGACGCAGAATCAGTACCTGATGTCGTTCCACAAGAATAGCGAGCAGGCGGAGAATATCGAGCCTTATTCCGCCGATTTTGTGGGCAAGGGCGTTGCGGATTTGAAGTACCGGTTTGCCTGGGATGCCGGATTTGCGGTGTCGCCGGATAATCCGAAGGTGCTGTATGCGGGCGGCAATGTTCTGTTCCAGAGCATGGATCGCGGGCGGACGTGGAAGGTGATCAGCCCGGATCTGACGTTGAATGACAAGTCAAAGCAGGTGTCTTCGGGCGGGCCGATTATCAAGGACGATTCCGGCGCGGAGGTTTACGACGCGATACTACGGATTGCTGTGGCGAAGAGCGACCCGAAGGTGATCTGGGTGGGCACGGATGACGGACAGGTGCAGGTGACGCGGAACGGCGGCGGAAGCTGGACGAATGTAACGTCGCATATTCCAGGGCTGCCGGCGTGGGGGCGTGTGGAGTCGATTGATGTTTCGCAGACGGACCCGGGCGATGTGCTGATTGCGGTGGATCGTCATTTCAGCGGAGACTTCAAGCCGTATCTTTTCCGGACGACGAACTATGGCGCCTCGTGGACATCGATCAGCGGGAATCTGCCAAGCGATGTTTATGCGCATGTGGTGCGGAGGGATTTGAAGAATCCAAACCTGTATTACGCGGGCCTGGAGAATGGGCTGTACGTGTCGTGGGATGCGGGCAGGAAATGGTATCTGTTCGGGCTGGGGCTGCCGGATGTGGCGGTGTATGACCTGACGCTGAACGCGCATGACAACGACCTGGTGCTGGCGACGCATGGGCGGTCGATCTGGATTCTGGATGATTTGACGCCGTTCCAGAAGTTTGACTCGCAGGTGGCGAGCGCGCCGCTGACGCTGTTCAAGCCGGAGACTGCGATGCGTTACTGGGGATGGCCTGAGCTGGAGTTCCCTGGTGACCAGTCGTTCAAGGGACAGAACCCGACGTTTGGTGCGGCGTTTGATTATTACCTGTCGAAGGGCGCGGACAAGCCCGGAGAGTTGATCATTACCGATGTCGCAGGCAAGGTGGTTCGGACGATGAAGGGCATGCACAAAGGCAAGCCCATTACGATGACGCCAGTGGTAGGGGGTACACAACCGAAGACGAAGAAGGAAAAGGGCGTGAAGATGATGGTGCCATGGGTTCCGACGCAGGCCGGATTGCATCGCGTGTATTGGAATTTGCGTGCGGATGGGCCGGTGCGCTGGAATTCGGCGCTGGACTTCATGAAGGGACCGAAGTCCGGCGCGATGCTGCCTCCGGGAAGCTATACGGCCACGCTGAAGATTGGCGGGCAGACTGAGTCGCAGAAGTTCACGGTGATGAACGATCCGGCATCGCACGGCACGCTGGCCGGCATGCAGCAGCGGTATGAGACCGAGGAGGCTGTGCTGCATGAGCTATCGCAGGTGGATGTGGCGCTGAACAGGCTGCATGCCATTGACCAGCAACTGGCCGCGCTGAAGGCTGCGGTGAAGGGCGAGGCGAACGAAGCGGCTGTTGACGCTGCGATTGAGAAGCTCGAGAAGCAGACCAAGGCGGAGAAGCTGAAGCTGACCAGCAATGCGGGGGCGGAGGAATCTACGCTGCGCGTGCCGGATCAGATTCACGAGACCCTGCAGATGATGTACAGCCTGTTCGAGGGCGAGGATACTGCGCCGACGGCCGTGCTGCTGGACCAGAAAGCGCGGGTGGATGCGCGTTACCGGACTTCGCTGGAAGGCTTTAACGAGTACCTTTCGAGCGATGTTGCCACGTTTAATCACTCGATGGCCGGTTACAGGATGACCGGAGTCATTGCGGGTGCGGCTTTGAAGCCGTAGCTGCTGTTACTCAGAGAAAGTTCCCGCGCCGGGGGATTCGGCGCGGGGCTTTTCTTTTGTATGCAGAATCAATTCCAGTCGTGGAACCAGTGTTCGCGGGTGCCGGGCATGGCGACGGTGGAGCGGTCGACCTTGCGCAGGAGTAGCTGGTCGACGAAGATATCGCCCCGGTCGAAGGCCACTGCGGCCCCCGCCATGTAGAGGAGCCAGATGCGGTAGGTCATTTCCGGAACGATGTTGAGCAGGTCTTCCTCGTTCTGGCGGAGAGCCTTAACCCAGTGGCGGAGGGTGAGCGCGTAGTGTTCGCGGAGGTTTTCAACGTCGCGGACCTCGAAGCCGGCGGCTTCAGCGCAGGCGATCATCTGGTGGAGCGGGACGAGTTCGCCGTCTGGGAAGACGTACTTCTGAATGAATGAGTCCCTGGGCGGCGGCGAGTGCTGCGCGCGGCCGATGCCGTGGTTGAGAAAAAGGCCGCCGGGCTTAAGGAGTTCGAAGGCGACGTGGAAGTATTCGGAAAGATTTTTGAGGCCGACGTGCTCGACCATGCCGACGCTGACGATCTTTTCATAGCGCCAGGGCTCGAAGGGGAGCTCGCGATAGTCTTTGAGTGCGACGGAGCAGTGCTCTCTTACGTTGGATTGCGCGATGCGGTTTTCGGCGAATTTTGCCTGTTCACGGCTGAGAGTGATGCCGTGCGTGTGAGTTCCATATTGCGCTGCTGCGTGCAGGATGAGGCTGCCCCATCCGCAGCCGATGTCGAGGAGCGAGTCTTCAGGGTTGAGTTCGAGCTTGCGGCAGATGAGTTCGAGCTTGTTGGTCTGGGCTTCGTCGATGGACTGCATGGGGCTGCGGAAGTATGCGCAGCTGTACACCATGGTGGGGCCGAGCCAGGGAAGAAAGAATTCCGGCGGCTTGTCGTAGTGGTAGGAGATGGCGGTGCGGTCGCGATGCCGGGAGTGCTGAAGGCCGTGGAGGAGCGCTTCTTTTGCCTCGTGGAAGACGTGGTCGAACTGCGCCAGAGAGGCTACGTTGAGATGGGAGGCGCGCTGGAAGATGTAATCCGCCATACGGAGTGCGGCGTAGAGGTCACCTTCAATTTCGAGATCCTTGTGGATGAAGGCCTCGCCGAGAGTGATCTCGCTGGGGTGATGGATGAGGGTATCGAGCGCGGAGAGCGCCTCAAAGGAGAGTGTGAAGACCGGCTCGCGATCGGGGTGGGAGTTCCATTCCCAATCGGGGGTTCGAATGGCGAAGGGCGAGAGATGGTAGTCGCGAAAGAACGTGTCGAGCAGTAGAGTTTGATCGGTGTTGAGGGCGGGAATAGCCATGCGCCAGCCTCCGGTTCCTGCGGCGATGAGTGCTGAGGGTGAATTTGAACTCCTTCCGGGCGGATCTGAACCGCCCCTTGATTAGAGGGGCGTGCGCTGCGATTGCGTTGGCCGGATGGAGAAAAACCCGGAGATTCGTTGGTGCGATGAAGCGGGTCAGTGAGTGGGGTGGGCGAGCAACTTCTGGATTTCTGCGTGTATCTGGCTGACGTGATTGCCACCCTGGTATTCGGCGCGGATGCGGCCGTGTGCGTCGATGAGGAAGGTGACAGGCAACCCGTAGATGCCGCCGTAGGCCTCGCCCATGTGCGCGGTTCCAACGACGAGGGGATAGTTGACTTTGAGCTTGCGTGCGACGGCTTCTGCCTTGGGCATTTCGTCGTCCATGTTGACGCCGATGACCTGCAGCTTGCTGTGGTATTGGGATTGCCACTTTGCGAAGGTGGGCATTTCTGCCTGGCAGGGAGCGCACCACGATGCCCAGAAGTTGAGCAGGATGACCTTGCCGCGAAATTGTGAGAGGTGGATGGTTTTGTGTTGAAAGTCTTTGAGCGCGAATGCCGGGGCCGGGTGGCCAACGAGCTTGTGCGGGGTGTCCTGGGCGCATGCTGGAGCTCCAGCGGTGACGGTGAGCAACAACAGGGCGAGGCATGCGACGAACGAGGCCGGACGGCGTGAAAACGGATAATTCAAATCAGGCTTCCTTTACGGTTGGATAGCCGTGGTTGACCCAGTCGGTTCCAAAGTTGTGGGGAATGTAGAGGGCTTTGACGTTGGTGAAGCCCATTTTGCGGAGTGCCTCAAATGCGGGACGTATGTTGGGACATTTGGGCCACGGGCAGCAACCGCAGTAGATGACGATCAGTTTGTGGCGATCAAGATGAGCAGTGGTTTTCCGGAGCAGCGCCATGCCAGTGCCGGAGACGGCGGGGCCAGCGTGGATTGCGCCTGGAATGTGGGCTTCCTCAAAGAGGGTGGTGAAGCCGACCTGCAGAATGGTGGGCGCATGGCCGGAACGGACCATTTCGGCAAGCTGTCCGGGCTGGATGCGCGCGGATTGGGGGATGGTGATGTGCTGCGGGGCAATATTTTCTGGAGCGCGGGGCTGCGCTTTGGCAGCGGGGCCGGACATGACCAGCAGGAAGCCGAGGCAGAGGGCGGATGTGAGGAGTCGTGGTCGCATGACCTTTCAGCATAGACTACGAAGGCCGTTGCGGAATAGGCGGGTGTTGCAAATGCTCTGTGGCTGATGGAGGAATCAGTCGAGGCGGTAGCTCATGACGGGAACGCGCGACCTGCGAATGATTTGCGCGGCGACGTTGTCAGAGGTGATGGACGAGAGCCGGTCGCGACGCTGCAGCGGCATGAGAATGAGTGGGGTATTGCGCTCGACGGCTACGGCGTGGATGAAGACTTCAGGAACGCCGAAGAAGATGGTGCAACAGGCCTTTACGCCCTGCTTCTGGAGACCGCGCGCGAGGTCGCGACAGGCTTTCTCGAGTTTGCTGCGGATGCGAGGGGTGTGCGGGCCCTGGATAACGTGGAGGAGTTCGACGGGGCTGTTGAAGAGGGTTGCGATTTGCGCGGCGAATTCGAGGTCGCAATGCGCGCAAGGCATGGGAGTGGGCACGAGGATAGCGCGGCCAGACTTGAGGCGATCCATGAGGCCGGGTTGGGCTTCCGGGCCGTAGGTGAGCGCCGGGCAGGGGATGGAGCGGAGCAAATGCTCGGCCGTGGAGCCGAGGGTATGACGGTCGCGCCTGCCGTGGCCATAGGCGCCGAGCATGAGAATGTCACCGCGCTCCTTGTGGCTGATATCAAAGAGCGTGTCGCCGACGAGGCCGGTTCTGGTGAGGATGTGCGACTTGAGTCCCTGCTTTGAGAGGTTTTTGCGGATTTGATCGAGGTCGGAGATGGTCTCCAATTTACCGGCGGCGAGGTTGGTGCTAGAGTAGTCGTCGCCGGGGAGTTCGACGCGTGCGAGGACAATCTCCGCGTGGAATTCGTGGGCAATGTCGATGGCGTCCTGAAGAGCATTTTCCGATGCGGGCGAGCCATCGTGTGCTACGAGAATTTTGCGGATGGCGTAGCTGGGACGTGGTTGCGGTGACTGCGGGAGCGAGGCCGATGGATTTGCCATAAGTACCTCTTGGGATAACAATGCGCCACGGCGGAAATTGCCCGACACTCCATGAGATGCGGTGACCCTGCCACCTGTTTAGGCGATCATTGGGAAAATCGCGGTGACAGTCGTCACGAGCAGACTAATGGCGAACGGCGATCACTGGACAGGTTGCCTCGGCGAGCACCTCGCCAAGAGCGCCGCGACGGAAATGGGTGAAGCCGGGCGAGTCGTGAGATGCGCCCATCATAATGAGGTCAGCGTGACAGTCGTGGGCCGTGTCTAGTGTAGTGCGTCACACAGATAGTCTGTTATACAGGGCGGCCTGAGCGTGGGTGACCTTTTCCAGGATGTCGTCGGCCTTGGCGGTCCAGATGAAGGGCTTCGGGCTTTCGTTGTGTCGGTCGATGTAGTCGCCGATAGCGGTGATGAGTTGTTCGAGGTCTTGGAAGACCCCTCGGCGGATGCGTTTGTCGGTCAGTTCGCGGAAGAAGCGTTCGATCATGTTCAGCCACGAGGCCGAGGTCGGCGTCAAGTGAAGATGGAATCGCTTGTGGCGTTTGAGCCAACGCTGCACTTTGGGATGCTTGTGCGTAGCGTAGTTGTCGCAGATGATGTGGACCTGTTTGTCGGTGGCGACAGTCTGATCGATCCTGCGCAGGAACTTCAGCCATTCCTGATGGCGATGGCGTTCCTGGCACAGGCCGTAGACCTCTCCGGTGGCGTTGTTGAGTGCGGCTTCAAGCTGGGTTCCGCCGGTGTTGTCGAAGTAAACGTGAATGCCTTCCGGCGCGCCCTTTTTGAGGTGATCTTCGGTGTCCTGCCGGGGCGCGTAGCGTCCTTCAACAACCCCGCGAGGCCAAGCTCCAGAAAACGTCCACCCCACAAAGCCGCCATGCGCGTGCTCACTCCGAGTTCACCGGCAATCTGCCGGTTCTGCAACCCGTCAGAAGCCAACAGCACGATGCGGCTGCGCACCACCACACGCGCTTCCATCGAGCGCTTGCGGCTGAGCCGCTCCAGTTCCCGGCGCGTGGTTTCGTCAAGCGGAACAGGTGGGGCAACACGCATGGCGAGGCCTCCTCATCATAAGATGAGCCCCGCCCTATATAAAATGTTATTTATGACGCACTACATTAGTGGGTGACGAGAGCGAGATCGCGTTCGAGGGTCGGCAGGTCGAAGCCGGACGGCGACTGCTTGTCCTTTTGCACCCAGTCGGTGCTGAGCACAGCGTAGGCTTCATCGGTGTAGCGGAGGAAGAAGTCCCATGACATGGTTTTGAGCGTGCCCCAGGTGACAACGTAAACGTAATTTTCGTCGTAGCCAATGGCGGCGACACAATGGCCGTTGCTCACTTGCGGAGCAGCGTCTTCGGGGAGGATGCCGGGTGTGATTTCCCACTGGATGGTGGGGATTTGTTCAATCGTGTGAGGAAGAGCGAAATTGGGGAGATCGAGACCGATGTAAGCGGCGCCAAAGAGATAGATGACAGCGCGGAGCGTGTCGGCTTTGGCTTTACCTGCAGTCATGAAGGAGTGTATCTGATGGTTTCCGATGCCTGTTTTTCTCCAGAACTTGAGAGCGTCGAGCATGGAAACGGGATCGGTGAGGTGATCGTGAGTGAGTTCGGCATGCGCCTGGATGATGTCCTTATCGGTGAGGACGACTTCATCGTCATTGACCGTGGTCCAGTGATGGACCATGTGACCTGCGGCGGCGGATGTGCAGCAATTGAACTGGTCATTGGCGAGCATCGGCCAGCCATCGGTGTGCTGGTAGATGTCATGCTGAGGAGGCGTGGGAAGTGTTTGAACCGCAATGTAGTTGTCGAGCTTCAGCATGCGGGGATCTTGAACGGATTTGACTCTACCTAGCAGCATTGTGCCTCCGATGTGTGGAAGGATGCCTGAGATTCATCTTTTCAAGGAGCTGCTTGTAACGCGGCTCGTCGTGGAGAGGTTGAAAGCTGGGTATAACGGTGAGGTAGGCAGCGAGGATATCGCGCGTGTCGACTGCTTTTTCGAGCCATTCGAGTGCGAGTTCCTTCTCGCCTAGGGCGGTGGCGGCCAGGGCGATAGGAGTGGCCACGGGGCTTCCGATGGCTGCCATATCGAGAAGCCGCTGCAGTGCAGCCTTTGCTTCTTGCTGATTGCCGAGACGCGCATGCGCGTCCGCGAGCCAACCGTGAAAGAACGGAACCTGGGATTTGCTAAGGCCCTGTTCGAGCACCGCGATAGCCTCATGGGCGCGTCCTGACAGGATAAAGGCCAAGCCTAGTCCATAGTAGAGTTCGATATAGTGAGGGAATGACTTGATTGCAGCCTGGCCAAGGAGAATGCCATTGTCATAGTCGCCGAAGTAGGTATGTGTGAGGGCTTGCGCGGCGAGGAGCGGAGCGGATAGTGGATCATATTTGAGACCGATCCGCACTTGCACAAGGGCCTGTTCGAGCATTCCCTGCGTGATGAGGTGTGCCACGTACATGTAGTAGGAGTCACCGCGCTGCGGCTGTAACTCGATGGCGCGCTCCATGTGATGGCGGGCTTTTTCCCAGTCCCAGTCATAGAAGTGATAAACGGATGCGAGGGCGAGGTGGCCCTCCGGCAAACTGGGGTCGAGTTTGATGGATTGCAGGGCTGAGGTACGGGCGAGTGTCCACGCTTCCTGCGGTGTCATGCCACCTCCACCGAAGGTTCCTTGTAGGCAGTAAAAGTCTGCGATGCCGGCGTGAGCGGCGGCAGATTGCGGATCGAGCTGCAGGGCTTTCTCAAAATACTTGCCTGCAATCATAAAGTCTTCCGCGTTTCTCTGGTTCCAGTGGTAGCGGCCTTTCAGATAGGCTTCGTATGCTTCAGGGAGCATCGGTTGCCTGAGCTGGAGATGGGAGACGTGCAGGTCGAGGGTGCGGTTCTGACTGATTGCCGAGACAACTGAGGATGCAAGTTCATCCTGCAGCTCGAATACATCGGCCATTTCGCGGTCAAAGCGTTCTGACCAGATAGGGAAACCGTCACGAACCTGTATCAGTTGGGTATGAACGCGCACACGCTGACCGGAGCGGCGCACGCTGCCTTCAAGGATGACATCGACGTTGAGGGCTTCTCCGATTTCGCGAATGTTCTGGGTGGAGCCTTTGAAGGAAAAGGCTGAGGTTCGGGAGACGACACGGAGCCCGGCAATTCTACCCATGGAGGAGATGAGCTCGTCGGTCAGTCCATCGCTGAAGTACTCATTTTCCGGATCAGGACTGCTATTGCGAAAGGGGAGAACGGCCATGGACGTGATTGGGCCGAATTGGGAGTCGTTGAATGCCCGCGATGGACTGTCGCCGGTGGCGCTTCGGCCCGAGTTCGGCAGATCGAGCACGGTCGGCGCGAGATTCGGTTCTGAATCGACAAGAACGGAGGTTGTCGTTGGCGCGGTGGAGGCGAAGTCGAAGCTTTTCGGGGGCGTGGCTTTGGAGTCTCCCTGGAGCAGGTTGCGGAGATCCAAAGCAGAGGCGTGGCGTTCGGCCGGCGAGAAGCGTAAGGCGCCTTCGATGGCAAACAGCAGGTGTTTGGGCAGGTCTGGACGGATGAAACTGAGAGGAACGAAACGCCCCTCTGTAATCGCTGCGATGGTGGCAGATGTGGTGGATTGCCGGAAGGGAGGGTGACCGACGGCCAGTTCGTACAGCACGGCTCCCAAAGCCCATATATCCGCGCGGTGATCGATATCGCTGCCTGCGATCTGCTCGGGCGGCATGTAGGCGAGGGTGCCCATGATCTGATGAGGCCTGGTGAGCTGACTCTGGTCGTGTATGCGGGAGAGGCCGAAGTCGAGAATTTTGACGGTGCCGGATTGGAGCAGGAAGATGTTTCCCGGTTTGATGTCCCGATGGACGATTCCTGCCATGTGTGCAGCGTGCAGTCCGGATGCCGTCTGGCTGCCGATTTCACGGATCGTGTCGGCTTCCAGACGCCCGATTTTCTGCATGAGCTCAGCGACGGTCTGTCCCTGGTAGCGTGCCATGACCATCAGGAGAGCGCCGTCTGGCAGTTCTTCCACGGTGTATATGGTGCAGAGATTGGGATGCTCGATGGCGGAGGCGGCGCGTGCCTCGCGGAGAAAGCGCTGACGGACTTCATCATTCTCCGCAAAGGAGGGCTGGAGCAGTTTTATGGCGACAGTACGTCCCAGACGGGTGTCTTCTGCTTCGTAGACAACACCCATCCCACCCTCGCCGATCTTGCGGATCAGGCGATAGTGGAGAAGCTGATCACCTGGCTTGGCCGTTAACATTATGTCTTACAAGTATTTAATCACGGGAGTGCAGCCGTGATCGATGGAGTGACGGTAAATATGGTGGATGCTGCCGAGAGTTGATCGATGCGCTGGAAATGTTCGAGTAAGTCTGTAAAAACCCGCTCAAGATGGCCGATGGTAGCGATGGCGCTAACTGTGATGAGATCCTGGTGGGCAGCCGACAGGGGCAGCGAGTCGAGAGCTGCATCGAACTCGGCGACGTGTCCTGGATCGAGCTCTGCATGGCGGCAATGGCAGGACATGGACGCGAGCGGGATGCCGGTTCGCCGGGAGACTTCCTGCAGGAAGTCGAACTGGGCCGGGGCTTCAATGACGGCGATGTAGCCGAGGTAGGCGATGGGGTGCACGTGTTGCATCCAGTAATACTGGGATCCGACCAGGGCTGCGACGCTGGCATAGGGGAGCCGGTGGATGACGCGTTCACGGGAGATTCCGAGTGAGGCGAGATCTTCGATGAGCCAGTCGGCATGGCCATCTTCTTCTTCCGCGTGCTCGATGTAATACTCCTCAAGCCAATGATGCAGCGAATCATCGCCGGGCTGCTGACGGCAAAGATTGGCCGCAGTCCGCATGGCGGGGGCCGAAGCGAGGGTGAGTCCATAGGTGGCGAAGAGGAACTCCGGGTAAAGCACGTCCAGCCGGGGGTGGAACCACACCTGGTGGATGAGAGACGCGAGGCGATTTTCTGTGAGCGCAAGAACGCTCCGCAGCCGTTGACTGTGTGTGAGCATGACAGCTTTACCCGGAATGGCAGGCGCAGGGAGCGCGTTGGAGAAACGGATCCAAGGTTTTTAAAAAAGCAGGGTTCCCATGCGGTGCGAGTCGCCCATGGGTACCTTCCGCTTGAAGAAGTCATCGCCAAGTTTTGCGCGGACCGAGATAAGGGCATCGATCTCTGCCGAGCTGAGATTATTTACGCTTTCTATTTCCTCGGGTGTAAGAGGGTGTTCGGTTTCAATCAGTCCGGCTTGCTGTAGTCGTTCCACATTTGTCATAGCAGTCCTTTTCGGTCTTCTTGGTGCGATTGACTTTTCGGGGGAAAGTTCCTTGAGGGTGCGAGAAAGTTAACACGCATGAGGACGGAAATTCAACTGCCAAATGATTGCGTTGCTGCATTCGCAATTTGTGGAGCGATTATGCGTGTTTTGGCGGGGAGAGAAGCGCGCTGATCAGGGCGGGGATGTGTGTGGTCTCGATTTCGCCCTGAGAGAGGTTATTGATTCTTGCGATGACTTCTGCGGCAGGAGGGCATGTTACGAATTGATGGACGATCGGCGCTCCCGAAGCGTTGGCAAGGGTGCGGGAGCCTGCGAGAAGAACAAGTCTCGGGATGTGGAGATGCAGGAGAGAACGGTGTTCGGCGCGCAGAACCGATGCGGGTAGGTGGGGTGATTTGATCTGTTGGAGCAAATCTCGAATTTCAAATTGACGCTGTTGGGTGGAGCGGAGATGAATGGGAGCCAGCGATTGGGAGAGCAGCAGCGCGTAGGTGAGGGTATCGCGGAGAACGACACGCGGCGCGTGATGGTAGATGAGTAACTGACGCCATGATGACTCTGGTGCAAGGATTGTGCTGCGCGCGTGAAGGAGCACTTCCGCAGCGTGGCGATAGCCGTTTACCAGATGGTGGAGCACGGTTAGCGGCGAGGGTGCGCCAGGTGAGTTGCCGTGATCAAGCAACATGGCCGGGGTGGAGCAGAGGAACTGTTTTGCCTTTGTGTTGCTTGTCCATTGGGGAAGATGCAAGGCGGAGACGCTTGCCGCTGACCCGAAGAGCCCTGAGATATCGGGCAGGGCGCCAGGCGTTTTGTCGGGTAGCAGACCTGTATTGAGCAGGGATTGCAAAGTAGAGTTGAATGTGCTGTCGTGTGATTTTTCTTTGCGGATGGCAGAGTCACTCTGGATGGGTGTCCCAAGGCACTCTGCGTCGGTCACCGCTGGACCGGTTGTGGTTGCGATGATGTTACCCATGTGCAGATCTGTGAGACCCACGATGCGGGCAAGGCAGAGCATGGCGCCTGCGGTGTGCCAGTACGCGGGAGTGCTTTGGCGGCAGGGTGTGGATGGGTGAGTCAACACGGATTCCATCCAGCCGTAGCGGTCTGGGCAGGCGCCGGGCATGGCGCGCGCGGCGGGCAGGGGAAGTTCGGGGTCGGCGGTTGTGATGGATTGGAGCAGGGCGTGCCAGAGCCATTCGCCGGTGATCGGGCGGGGCTTGTAGAAGATGCATGAGCCGTTACGGAAGAGAATGCGGAGGACGAGATGGCCGCCGGAGTGCATGTCTGAGGTGGTTGCGGTGATGGATGCGATGGGCGGGAAGCTATCGAGGGCGAGCGATTGGGCGATACGGTCGCTATCGCGCTTCAGACGCCGGCAGAACGTAACTGTTGCGGTTGCCCAATCGACGATGGCCTGGTGCAGGAGTGGGGTTAGCGCGGGGTATTCCCGGTAAAGTGGAGGATTTTCAGAGACGGAACCGGCGTTTGTGGCTGCGAGATGTTCGGCGAGGGGGAGGGTCAGGATTTCTTCGAGGCGCTCACGTAGAGTGGCGAGGAGTCCGTCGACTGGTATTGGCTGGCCCTGAAAGATTCTTTGCGTCGCGGGCAGCCGGATGTCGAGTTCGGCAAGGGCCTGCTCTAGAAGGGGTGTGAGCAAAGCTGCCATCTGCGGGGGAGTTTCGCCTGGAGGGAACGGAGTATCTGGTTGCAATGTGCCGCGATAGCCGAGGACGAGCATGGGGGCGCTCAGATTGCTTGCTGACGAGACGTGATGCGGCGAGTTCGCCTTGCGCATACCGAATAGTATGACCGAAGGTTGTCGCGGTAGGAGGACTGGAGGTTTATAAAGTGCGGCGAGCGGATTTCAGGAGACAGGCATCGGCTGCATGGCGCATGCAGGGAGCAGGCTGTGGTAGATCCACTCAGGGTAGTGATGCCAGGGCGGTGGCTTCATCGGCATGGAGCGGTGCGTATTTATCGATGCCGACGAGCGAGAAGACTTTTTGGAAGTGACGGCTCAGCCCGAAAATGCCGATGGATGGTCCGCCCTTCTGGGATGCTTCAATCAGGAGCTGGATGACAATCGCAATTCCTGATGAGTTGATGTAGGAAACCCGCGTGAAGTCGAGGAGGACGTGAGCGGGGTTGCTGGTGAGGGACCGGTAAGCGTTGACGATGGATTCTCCGGCTTCCGAGGAGACATCGCCTGTGAGCGCGAGGATGCCTACAGGTTGCCCTGAACTGGTAGAAGCGGATCGGTGCATGACTTGTGTTGCCGGTTGCACGGGCTGACTCCTGAGCGATAAAGTTTGCGGACCCATTCTAACTGCGTTAGTGGTAAGCGCGGCAATATATCGCGATGATATTCAAAAAAAAGGCAGAGTACGCAAGAGGCGCACTCTGCCTTTGTTTTTGGGTTATTGCGGGAGCCGTCCGAGGAATGGCTGGCTCCCGCGAGTTATTTGGCCAGATTATTTTGCGATGTCGATTTGGCCGTTGATGTGGAAGTGACCTGTGAGTGTGTGAGCGACGGTGCCGGGCTGGCCTCCGCCGATACTCATGGTGTATTCACCCTGGGCGACGATGGGCTGGCCAAGGGTGGTGACCATGCTGAGCGCGCGCTTGTTTAGCTGGAAATGGACGCGCCGGCTCTGGCCGGGGTTGAGGTGGATGCGCTGGAAGCCGCGGAGGGCAATGTTTGGCGCTCCGGCAACCGGCGGGAACTTGAGGTAGAGCTGAACGACTTCGTCGCCCGCGACTTTGCCGGTGTTGGTCACGGTGACGCTGGCGTCGACAGGCTGACCGGCATCGACCGTGGCGGTTGGGATGTTGAGGTGGGAGTAGGCGAAGGTGGTATAGCTGAGTCCGTAACCGAAGGGGTAGAGCGGCTTGCCGGTGAAATAGCGATAAGTGCGACCCTGCATTGAGTAGCTTTCAAAGCTGGGAAGCTGGTTGACGCTGCGGTAAAAGGTTTCGTCGAGACGCCCGGCGGGATCGTTTTTTCCGCTGAGGGTGTCTGCGACGGCTGCGCCGCCTTCTTCACCGGGATACCAGGCTTCAAGGACTGCGTTGGCGTGCTGGTTGATCCAGTTGACGGCCAGCGCGCTGCCGTTGAGCAGCACAACGACGAGCGGCTTGCCGGTAGCGGCGACGGACTGGACGAGAGCTTCTTCCGGCTCGGGCATCTGGAGGTTGGTTTTGTCTCCACCGAAGAAGCCGGGCTGGTCTACCCCGGATTGCTCGCTTTCAAGGTGACTGGTGAGGCCAACGACGGCTATGACGAGGTCAGCCTTCTTCGCGGCCTCTACGGCTGCGGGTGAGGGCGTGTTGTCAACCGGCGTCCAGAGGAGTTGGGCGAGGGGTGAGCCTGTTCCGCGCATTCCATAGCGAACGGTGATGGGAACACTCGTGCCCTTTTGCAGTTGGATGTAGCCGAGTCTGCCGGCGGATTTGCCGTTGCCGTAGATCAGAGCAAGGGGGCGGTTGTTTATGGTGACGCTTGCAAATCCAGTGGCTCGGATGCCGACGAGGTATGCGCCGGATTTAGCTGGAGTCAGGTATCCGGTCCATTCGGCGGTGAAGCCTTTTTTGCCGGCGACCTGAGCGGGAAGGTTTCCTTTGTTCAAGTCGATGTTGGATTCATCGCGGGTAAGGACCGTTATCGGCTTTGCCTCTGGTTCATGAACGAGGCTCATGTGAGGGGCTGCAAAGAGCGCGTAATTGGCTTTGAGGCCAGGCTTGCCATCTGGAGTGGTGAGCATGCTGTCCGGAACTGGCCTGGCAGTGATGTTGTTGTTAAGGAATTGTGTTCCGGGAACGTAGGTGATTTTTGCGTTGGGAAATTCAGCCTTGAGCCCCTCAAGGATAGAAACCGTGTGAGTGGGGATGCCGTTGTAGTTGCCGAGCAGGACTGCGGTTTGATCGGCGAGCGGACCGACGACGGCGATGCTGTGCACAGTTGGCTTGATGGGGAGCGTACCGTCATTCTTGAGCAGCACCATGGATTCGTCTGCGAGTTTGCGGGCAAAGGCGCGGTGGGCTGGGCTGTTGAGTTCGCTGTAGGGGATGTTGGCGTAGGGATCCGCGCCTTTGGGAGCGAAGAGGCCCAGCTTGATGCGCGCCGTGAAGAGGCGAACGAGCGCCCGGTTCATGGCGGACTCGCTCAGGTAGCCCTTCTGCACGGCGGTGATAAAGGAGATGTAGTCGTGATCGCCCTTGGGCGTTTTGAAGTCAGCGCACTCGTTGTCCATGCCGCGTTCGACTGAGATGGCTTTTGCCTGCGCGAGGGTGGGGCGGTAGTGATGTCCGCCGAAGATATCGTGGACGGCGTCGCAGTCGGAGACGACGTAGCCCTTGAAGCCCCAGTTCTGGCGAAGCGTTTTTTCGAGCAGGAACTGGTTGGCGCACGCGGGCTGGCCATTGATTGCGTTGTAGGAGCACATAATGGAGCCGGCGTGGCCCTGGACGATGGCTGCGCGGAAGGCGGGAAGGTAAGTGTCTTCGAGGTCGTGCCTGCTGATGTCCTCATCGGCAAAGTGGCGGATGGGCTCCGGACCACTGTAGGCGTCAAAGTGCTTGGGCGTGGAGATGACGCGGTAGTAGTGCGGGTTGCTGCCCTGCATGCCGGTGATGTAGGCGACAGCCATGTGCGCTGTGAGGAAGGGATCTTCGCCATAGGTTTCCTGGCCGCGTCCCCAGCGGGGGTCGCGGACGATGTTGATGTTGGGCGCCCAGTAGTCGAGGCCGTGGAAGATGGTGGATTTACCCTTGGCGACGGCCTTCTCGTGAACGACGCGTGCTTCGAGGCTGATGTCTTTACCCATCTGGTGAATGGCAGCGGGATCGAAGGTGGCGCCGAGGCCGATGGGCTCGGGGAATTCGGTGGTTCCGTTTACGGCGACGCCGTGGAGAGCCTCACTCCACCAGTTATAGCCGGGGATATTGAGGCTGGGAATGGCGCGGGCTCCGTTGACGAGCTGCGAGGCTTTTTCCTGCAGGGTCATGTGGGAGACGAGATCTTCTGCACGAACCTTTGCGGGCAGGTTGGGATTCATGTAGGCGGGGGTGGTCGATTTGGATTTGGTCTGTGCACTGGCATGCTGTGCAAACGGAGCAGAGAGCAGCGTAGCGGCAAAGAGCGCGAGCGCCGCGGTGAGTTTGTATTGGTGGGGCCTCATTGGTTTCTCCAGAGTGTGCGTTGGTCGTTGATTCGAGATGAAAGCGGCGAAGGTTTGCTTTGTTTAGTTCGTTGCTTTGATTGGGAAGCGGTAAATGTCGGTGCTGATGGGGGCTACGGCGACGGAGTGCGAGGCCGAGTCCATGTGGATGGTTTTGATGGTGACCTGCGGTGGCTGGCCGAGATTGTTTGCGGCGGTTATGCTGGGGCCGGTCATGCGCCAGAGTGTGGATGGGCCGCTCAGGACAAGGCCATCGACGTTGAGGTTGAAGTGCTGGGTGTCTTGTGTTGCGTTGACGACAGCGATGTTGAGGAATTTGTGGTCGGGGCTGAGCGCGGCGACCATGTCGAGCGGGTAGGTGGGGCTGCCGGCCTGCTTGTGTGGGAAGTCTCCGAAGAGATGTTCGGAGGGTAGCGGCTGGGGTGAGTTGCCGGTGAGCTTGATGGGAATGAGGCCGGGCCCCATGTGGCGGTCATACAGCTCAAAGAGCAGGCCTGTAGTGTTGAGCGAGGCTGCAGTGGGAGTGATATTGAGTGTGGAAACACCCATGGTAAAGGCTGACATGCGAATGAAGCCGGTGTGGCGGAGCATCTCATTGAAGACCATGGCGTAGGCCAAGGCGAGTTTGAGATTGGGAGGCGCGCCGGAGTAGGCGTACTCGTCAATGGACATGAAGATGTGTTTTTTCTTCATGGCGGGGAAGCGCTTCTGGTAAGCCTGCCACTCTTCGGCCTTGATGCGGACGCGGTTGGAGGGTTCGCGGACCCACTGGAGTGTGGTTCCGTGGAATGGGATGTAGCCAGCTTCGACATGGGGATATTTCTTGTTGGCTTTGGCAGCGGCAACGCTGAAGCGATAGCCGGCGCGGGCGTACCAATGCTCTGTGATGCCGCTGAAGTTGCCCCAGGAGTGCTTGAGGTACCCGCAGGTCCAGTCAGAGGGGGTGCAGATGCCGACCTGGCTGAAGGGGATGTGGTTGGCGTGTGCGACGCCTTCGATGATCATTTCGCTGGGCATGGAGCCGGAGGCGAGGAGGGTGATGCTGGGATCGGTCTTGCGCATGGCGTCGGCGAAGAAGTTGGTCTTGATGACAAAATACTTGAGGTCGGTGCGGCCGAGTTGCCAGGGGCCGTAGGGCTCGTTGCCGATATCCCAGAATTTGACGTTGTAGGGCGCGGGGTGGCCGTTGCGGGCGCGCTCGGCGCCGAGGCGGGTATGGATGGAGCCGTTGATGTACTGTACTTCTGCCGCGGCGGAGTGGGCGTCACCAAATCCAGCATTGACGGTGATGTAGGGGGTGGTGTGGATGAGGCGGCAGAGGGTCATGAACTCGTCCATGCCGAGGTCGTTGGACTGGACGGCGTTCCAGGCGTAGTCGAACTTGGGCGGGCGTTTGTCGATGTTGCCGACGGAGTTGTACCAACTGAAGTCGGAGATGAAGTTGCCGCCGGGTAGACGCCAGAAGCCGGAGTGGATCTGTCGAAGGAGGGCGATGGTGTCCGGACGGAAGCCGTCGATGTTGTCCGACGGCATGAGGGATAGGGTGCCGATGTGGAGGTTGCCGGTGCCGGTGGCCGTAACCTCGAAGGTGGCGTTGCTGGAGCCGGCTCCCACAGTGAAATGGAAAGGCAGTTTGGTGTAGGTGGTTGGGATGGCACGCAGGGTGACAGTTTGGCGGTCGCTGGGAGACGTGCCCCAGATGAGTGAGACACGGACGTGCGCGCCTTGAGAGGCGCGGAGATAGATGTAGCCGGTGTAGTGCTTGTCCTGGACGAGTGAGAGTCCTGACTGGCGGATGCCGCGCGGGGTGGTGGAGTTGAGTTGAATTTCGGGACTGTGTTCGCCGACGAAGGGATCAGTGGTGTCCATAGTGACGGACTGGGCCGGGCTGATAGGATGCCATTTGCGCAACTGCATGCGGCGGAAGAATGTGGGGACCGGCCTGGCCGGGTGGTTGGATGGCGGCAGGATGGGGTAGTAGAACTTGCGGTCGTCGAGCATTTGCGACCAAAGCGTGCGATAGGTGAGCTGGCCGAGGTTCTCAATGAACATGCCGTACTCGTATTTGGAAATGGGCCGCGCGGTGTGGTTGGCGTGGATGGTGACGACGAGCTGGGCAGGTGGCTTTGGCGGCTGCTGGGCGGATGCGATGCTGCCGGAAGCAAAGGCGAGCACGACTGCTGAGGCGAGCGTGAGGAGGCTTGATCTGCGAGTGGCACCAAAGGATTCCCGGCGTTGCGAGGAGAGGATGGCGGTCATTGGATTCTCCATGAGTTGCAAGCCGTGGTTGGTGTTGCGGGGTGGTGCTTTATCTCAGGACGATGTCCTGTGCCCGGCAAGGGCAAAAAGCTGGTGGATGTGGGGAAGATGTTGAAGGCGTTTCCTGGATAAAGCGATTTTCTGAATTTGTGCAACATACTTCCTCGCGTAATCTCAAACCTGAGCATGGTAATTCGGCCAAAGGACGGATGGGAAGCGGAAACTTATGCAGGATCGGTTTTGGGTGATGATTTTGAGCGGGATCGGGGGACGGCGGGTTGCAACGGGCGGCTTCAGCAGGGTAAAAGTCGCCCGTTTGGAGATGTTCGGACGGGAGGGTCTGAAGCTGCTTCGGTGCTGCTTTGGGACTGCCTCAGGTTTGCTGAAAGTAGGTGGTGTAGGACTCGTTACGGACGAAGTAGATGGGGACGTGCAGGCGCATGCGGCCGGAGTCGTTTGACGTGAAGAGGCCGTTGGAGCCGGGTGTGGGGCGGAGTTTATCGAATGGGGCCAGTGATGCCTGGCCCGGGGCGGGATTGATCTCAACGTACATGAGCGGACCGTGCATGAGCGCAACGGTTTTGGGGTGAAGATTGTCAATGGGTTCGGTGTGGAAGGCTTGCGGCATTTCCAGGGTAACGGTGTCTTCTGGATGCCAGACGCGATGAAGGACGGCAAAGCCGCGGCTGGTGGTGTATTCCGCAGGTTTACCGTTGAGGCGGATGGTGGGGCGCGTGGTGAGCCAGCCTGGGATGCGGAGCTGCAGGGCAAAGGATGCCGGTTGGGAGCACGTCACCGTGAAAGTTATATTTTCAGATTGCGGGTAGGCTGTGTGCTGTTCGACGGTGATGGCCGCGCCGTGCTGCTGAAGCGGATACGGGAGGGTGCATAGAGTGTGACGGCGAGGCCGTTGTGTGAGCGGAAGTAGATGTTTTTGACGTAGTCGGCGACACCCTGCACGAGCGTGCCGGAGCAGCAGGGCCACTTTTGCGGGTAATAGCCTTTTTGCGCGTCGGCGGCGTAGTTGGAGTAGTAGAAGTAGTCGCCGTTGGAGTCGGGTTCCTTGACCATGAGCAGGGCATTGAAGACGACGCGCTCGAGGTTGTCGGCATAGCGGGATTCGCCTGTGGCGCGGAGGAGGTAGCGCGCGAGCTTGGTGGCCGCGTAGGTGCCGCAGGGAGTTTCGAAGTGGTCGTGCGTGGTGGTGAGGCTCTCGTAAAGCTTGCCCTGGTTGGGCTGGACGAAGAGTTCGTTGGGGCCCCATCCACCGGATGCATATTGTTGGCCGGTGCGGAGGAACTCCCACGCGTTCTGGATTGTGGCGAGATATTTCTCTTCGCCGAGCACGAGGCGTGCCTTGGCCGCGGAACTGAGCGCCATGGCGTGGCTGTAGGCGTGCTTGCCGGGCAGGACATCCTGATCGCGGGCGAGCGGGTCGAAGTAGTCACGATTGAGCAGGTAGGCAACCGCGCGTTGATGCATGGCGCGGTCGCCGGTGAGCTGCCATGCCGAGAAGAGATTTTCCGGCAGAATGTAGGTTTCGTCGTAGGGCGGCTTGCTTTTGCCGATGCGGTCGTGGCCGTGCTGCGGGATGTAGGGTGTGGCGCCGTGGTAGACGCGAGGCAGGAGTTCGAATGCCTGCTGTACGCCGCTGAGCTGGTATGCGTCCATTAGGCCGATGAGGTGCTTGTCCAGGATGTAGCAGGGCCAGAGATTTTGGGCATTGGGTGCGGCGAAGACGACGTCTTTGGGGCCCATGGTGGCGGCGAAGCCTTCCACGAGTTCGGCTACCTTGGCGTGGCAGTCGGGGTCACTGGTGGTGCGGCCGATGCGGGCGAGGCCGGAGATGTACTGGCCGAGAGAGTGGCCGGGGACGAAACCGTTGCGGCCATACCATCCGCCCATGGGAGTTCCGGGCGCGGGCCGGCCGGTGCGTTCGCGATAGACGCGCAAAAGGCGGTCATTGCTGAGCGCGAGGTAGGAGGCATGCACGCGATCGTATTGCGCTTTAAGCGGGCCGCCTGTGAGCTCGACATCGCCGTAGGGAAATTCTTCCAGGACGGCGGGTTCTGCTGGATTTGGCGTGACCGGCGTGGCGTCGGTGGTGGCGAGCGCCCGGGATGCAGCTCCGGCGAGGGCTGCGGTGGCGGCGCCAGCGAGGAATGTTCTGCGTGAGAGATGATTGGACTTCTGCATGACGGCTCCGATGGCATGGTAGCTGCGCGATAGCATTCTTTGGAAGTTCAGAATAAATATGCAGGTTGACCTGTGAGCCGAGGTCTGGTTTGATCAACTTATTCGATGCAGCGTTTTGTGATCATTCCGGCCGTGGGTAACCGAATTATTTCGGGCGGGATAATTATTGTCTCCCCATAGGGAGCGGGAGGCTGGCGAAACAGGTTCGAAGCAGTACCAGACCACCGGCTCCCTGAGCGCGGTGGTTTTTTAATTTTGGCGGCAACTTTGGAGAGGACTGGAATGAGTGTGAGTTTGGAGGGGATTCGGCAGGCGCGGAAGCGGATTGAAGGCAGCATCTATTTTTCTCCGGCACCGCAGTCGGAGGCGTTGTCGCGGATGACGGGACAGCAGGTGTATCTGAAGCTGGATAACCTTCAACGGACGGGAGCGTTTAAGGAGCGCGGGGCGCTGAACAAGATTCTGACGTTGAGCGACGCGGAAAAAGCGCGCGGGGTGATTGCGGCGAGCGCGGGAAATCACGCGCAGGCAGTGGCGTACCATGCAACGGCGCATGGGTTGCGGGCGCGTATTGTGATGCCGCTGATGACTCCGCTGGTGAAGACGGCTGCGACGGCCGGGTATGGTGCGGAAGTGGTACTCCATGGCGCGAATTATGACGAGGCGTATGCGGAAGCTTTACGGCTGGCGGAGCAGGATGGCATGACTTTTCTGCACCCCTTTGATGATGACGTCGTCATGGAAGGACAGGGGACGATCGGGTTGGAACTGCTGGAGCAGGTACCGGGGTTGGAGGCGGTGGTGGTTCCGATTGGTGGCGGCGGACTGATCAGCGGCGTGGCGTGCGCGATCAAGGAGTCGAATCCGGGGATTCGCGTGATTGGTGTACAGACGGAGCGGTTGCCCTCGATGTTGCGCGCAGTGGAAGCGGGTGAGCCGGTGACGATTCCGGCGGAGGCGACGGTGGCCGACGGCATTGCGGTGCGGCGTGCGGGGGAGCGGACGCTGCCGATGGTGCAGCGATATGTGGATGAGTTGGTGAAGGTGGATGAGGAGGAGATAGCGCAGGCGATTCTGGTTTTGCTGGAGCGTGAAAAGACTTTGGCCGAAGGCGCCGGCGCTGTGGCGCTGGCTGCGCTGCTGCAGGGGAAGGCTTCGCTCAAGGGGCAACGTACGGCGGTGCTGGTGTGCGGCGGGAATATTGATGTGAGTCTGCTGGCACGGATTATTGAGCGTGGACTGGTGAAGGATGGGCGGCGGACGCGTGTGCGGGTGCATTTGACGGACCGGCCGGGTGCTCTACATGGGTTGACGCGGATCCTTACCGATTTGCGCGCAAACATTGTGCAGACGGCGCATGACCGGACGCACTACGGCGTGAGCCTGGGCGACACGGTGATCGATATTACGCTGGAGACGCGCGGGGATGAGCACATTGAAGAGATTCGGCGGCGGCTGAAGGAGTCGGGTTACAAGCACGAGCGGATTGATTGAGAGGTCCAGGACGAGTTGACGGCGTGGAGCATGACCCGTTTAAGCTGTTTGGCGAATCGCTTTTTCAGACGAGGGGGCCGAGATGACGAGTTGTGGATTTGAATGCAAGCTGTTGGCGTGTTTGGCGGTGCTGGGACTCCTGGTGGGTGGTGCGCGGGCGGAGCAGGGTGTAGCGCCTGCAAATGGCGTGAGTGTAGAGGATGGTCGAGTGGTGATTACGAAGGACCACACGACGATGATGCTGGAGCCATATGCGCCGAATGTGATTCGGGTGAGTATC
>JAKATU010000088.1 GCA_021818585.1 Acidobacteriota bacterium
AGGTACAGAGGGCAGCGCATTCCATCCTGGCAAGGAGCCATTTGCTCCACAAAATGCCGTATACATTTGCGCAGACCCTTCCTGTCATTCTCACTTTTCGCTTGCAACACGGCGGCGGACCATACATCCCTAGGTGGTATCGACATATACACTTTGCAGTTTGGTTTCGAGGTGCTGGAGTGGAAGTATGTCGCCAAGCCGTTATGAATTAAGTGATTTGCAATGGGAGAAGATCAGGTATTTTCTTCCCGGACGCAAGGAATCTGTCGGCCGTACGGCTGCCGATAACCGTTTATTTGTGAACGGTGTGCTTTGGGTACTGCGCTCGGGAGCACGATGGGCTGACCTTCCGGAGCGTTACGGCAAGTACAAGAGCGTGCATAAGCGCTTCGTGCGCTGGGCCAACTCTGGCGTCTGGGAGCGGATCTTTCACGAACTGGTACGCGATAAGAAGAATCAGTATCTGATGCTGGATTCAACCATCGTGCGCGCTCATCAGCAAGCGGCCACGGGCCGCAAAAAAGGGGCGCGGACAAGGCTTTGGGGCGTTCCCGAGGAGGCCTGACGACCAAGATTCATCTGCTCACCCATGAACTGGGCCTGCCTCTGAACTTTCTGATCACCGGTGGCCAGGTGAATGACTGCACCCAGGCCATCACGTTGCTCGGTCAACACAAGGCCGAGGCCGTGCTGGCCGATAAGGGATACGACTCTGACGCCATCGTGGAGCACGTTGAAGCCATGGGAGCCAAAGCTGTGATCCCACCCAAACGAAACCGCAAGGTGCAGCGCGAGTACGACAAAAACCTCTACAAACAACGCAATCGCATCGAACGCTGCTTCAGCAAACTCAAGTGCTTCCGTAGGTTCGCCACCCGCTACGAAAAATCAAAAGCCTGTTTCAACGCCCTCGTCGCTCTCGCCTGCGCGTGGCTGCACCTGAGGCTATATGTCGATACGTCCCTAGTATCCTGAGTCTGAAGTTCTTTTGCAGAATCGGGCGACGGAATCAAAGATATGATCTGCGTTTTTGTGCCAGATGAAGGGCTTTGGGTCGCGATTGTGGTGTTCGATGAAGTCGTTGATGGCGGTTTTCAGTTCTTTGGTGGAGCGGTGAACGCCGCGCCGGAGTTGCTTTTCCGTCAGGGCGGCGAACCAGCGTTCCACCAAGTTGAGCCAACTGGCCGAAGTCGGCGTGAAGTGAACGTGGAAGCGTGGGCGCATGGCCAGCCAGTTCCGAATGAACCTGGTCTTGTGGGCGCCATAGTTGTCCAGGATGAGGTGAACGTCCAGTTCCGCGGGCCCGTTGTTCTCGATGGTGTCGAGTAAGTTGCGCCACTCCAGGGAACGGTGACGCTGCTGGTTCTGGCCGATGATCCTGCCGGTCCTGGCGTCCAGCGCGGCGAACAGGCTGGTGGCGCCGTGGCGCGTGGAGTCGTGTGTGCGGCGTACGAGCCGGCCGGGACGCATGGGCAGCAACGACGCGGTCCGGTCCAGCGCCTGAATCTGGCTCTTCTCATCCACGCACAAGACCAGCGCGCGGTCGAGCGGGTTCAGGTACAGTCCCACGATGTCGCGCACCTTGTCGACGAACAGCGGATCGTTGGACAGCTTGAAGGTCTCGGCACGGTGCGGGGCCAGCGAAAAGGCGCGCCAGATGCGGCTGATCGTCGACTGGCTGAGTCCGGTAGCCCTGGCCATGTCGCGGGTCGACCAGTGCGTGGCAGCTTCTGGCTGACTCTCCAGAGTTCGCGTCAATACCTGTTCGACTTGTTCGTCACGCAGTTTGCGCGAGGTGCCCGGGGGCGGTTCGTCGAGCAAACCATCCAGACCCAACTCCAAATATCGCCTCCGCCATTTGCCCACCGTATGGGGGATGGTGTTCAAGCGAGCGGCAATGACCTTGTTGTTGATGCCCTCGGCCGCCAACAAAATGATGCGCGACCGCATGGCCAGGGCCTGGCTGGTCTTCGCCCGCCGGGTCCAGGCCATGAGCTGAAGCCGGTCTTGTGAGCATGAATCCAGTTCCGCAATGTCTGCTCGATGATGCCCAAACTCCGTGCCGCAGACGCTATGCTCTGGCCCGACTCCACCAGACGAACTGCCTCAAGCTTGAACTCGTACGTGTATGTATTCCTCGGTATTCGCTCCATCTGATCCGCTCCTTCGATATCTTCTCAGAGCGCTATATGGAGTACGTTTTCCGGGGGCAAGGTCACTGCATACCTTCCAAGTCCTCCCCAAACGCTGGATCGAGGAGAGAAGTTTCGCCTGGATGGGATGGTCACGGAGGTTCAGCAAAGACGACCCACTTTGCCCAACTTCCGCAGAGTCCATGCTGTGGATCAGCTTTACACACACGCTGCTCAAAAAACTCGCTTGGTTTATGGACAGATTCTGAGACGTGAAATAGCTAAGAAACTTTGCATACTATATGGGCCGGATCAGTAAAAAGTTTCTCCGATAACCCACAACATGGTACGGCGCGCAAAGCGCGCGTTCGCCCGTGCGGTCAGCACCTGCGATACTAAACAAGCGATGCCCGACTCCGCTCCCACCGCAACCCGCCCGGCAACCACCTGCCCCCTCTGCGACGGCATGGGTATGCGCGTCATCCAGCGGCCAGACGGCTCCGCCGCCGCCGAGCCCTGCCAGTGCCAGCTAGCCCAGCGCATCGCGCGCCTGCTCCGCCGCTCCAACATTCCCAAACGCTACGAGCACTGCACGCTGGAAAGTTACGAGCTCCCCCGCTCCGCCGACGCCACCCTCCGTCAGGCCCACCTGCGCACCTCCGCCTTCGTCGACGGATATCCCGTCACCACCGAGGGCAAAGGCCTCCTGCTCACCGGCAACATCGGCGTCGGTAAAACTCATCTCGCCGTCGGCATGCTCATCGCCCTCATACGCGAGAAATCCGTCGCCGGCCTCTTCTGCGACTACCGCGAGCTCCTCAAGCAAATCCAGCACTCCTACAACCCGCAGTCCAACACCACCGAGCTCGATATTCTCCGCCCCGTCTTCGACGCCGAAGTCCTCGTCCTCGACGAGCTCGGCGCAGCCAAGCCCACCGAGTGGGTCTGGGACACCGTCGCCCTCATCCTCAACACCCGCTACAACGAGAAGCGCACCACCATCATCACCACCAACTACCCTGACCTGCCCCCCGGCGCCGGCAACCGCGAAGAAACCCTTGGCGACCGCATCGGCGAGCGCATGCGCTCCCGCCTCTCAGAGATGTGCGTCCCCATCGAAATGCGAGGCAGCGACTTCCGCCAGGGCGTAGGCAAAGCCCGCTTCAGCTAGTCATAGCTGCACAGCCGATGTAATTGATTACATTTTACGGATGGTGTATTCATCGTCATATCTGAATTTTTACTCGCGGTTGCTCGCATCAATGGGTCATCAAAAAAAATGCAGCGGCCCCAAAGGATCTTCGATGCCAATTTCCCGACGCCGCTTCCTTGCCGCCAGTTCTGCGCTACTTGCAACTACGGCATGCTCTCAATCCATGGGATCACCTTCCAGCTCAGGCTCCAGCACGGGCTCGGGGTCCACATCGAGTACCAACGTGAAAAAGGGCCTAGGCGGCGCCGCGCCCCTCAGTTCCGGCCTGGTCACAGACTGGTACTACAACTGGAGCAGCAGTCCGTCCACCAGCGGTATCCCTTCCACTCACCCCTCGATGCGATTCTTCCCCATGGTGTGGGGATGGTACCCCAGCACCACGCCCTCTCTAGTCGCCTCTCTCAAGGCTCAGCAACCTCCCATACTTCTCGGCTTCAATGAGCCCGACAACACCAGCCAGTCCAATATTTCCGTGGACACGGCCATCAGCGCATGGCCTCAGTTCCAGGGCATTGCCACCGACCTGGTCTCCCCGGCGTGCGCCGATCCCCTTGGCACATGGATGCAGACCTTCATGGCCGCCATCGATAAGCAAAATCTCCAGTGTGACTCTGTCGCTGTGCATAGCTATGGTGGTATCTCCGCCTCGGCCTTCCTCAGCAACCTGGACCAGATTTACACTCTCTACCAGCGCCCACTCTGGGTTACCGAATTCGCCGTCGCAGACTGGAGCGCCACCGGCACCACTCCAGATTCCTACACCGTGCAGCAAGTCTATGACTTTATGCAGGCCGTTTGCCCGGCCATGGATAATCTCTCCTACGTCAAAGGCTACGCATGGTTCCCCTGGCCCTCGAAAAACTCAAATGCCCTCGCCTCCTCGGTGCTCTTTGACACCAGCGGTAAGCTGACCGAACTCGGCCAGTTATACTCCACTTTCTGATTATGATCGGCCTCGTGCCTCTTGAGCCATTTTGGAGGTTAGTTTTCGCCCAAGACTCAGCCTTTGAAGGCGGAAGGTTGGGCAATGAGGAAAAACGCTTCAGATTAGTGCAGATCAGTGCGCCATCGTCATATCGAATGACGGTGGTATGCCGGTTTCCCAAGCACTGCGGATCAGGCTCCCGCAACGCGCCGAGGCCATGCCCTCATCGACGCCGAAGGCGCGTCGCGCGATGATGCCGTACGTGTGCAAATCGTGCGCGATCCATGGATAGAAGCCAAACGCGCCGGGGCTGCTGTATGCCGCGTCCGGACTACCGGGCCGACCCTCGATCCAGTGGCCGAGTCCGTAGTACCAGTCGTATCATGCTGGTACCGGGCTGTGTGAGGCTAGGTGTGGACAGGTGCCGGGATCGGCGCACACTGCATCGGCGTCGAGCATGCGGCCCAGCAATAGCCGGCCGTCCATCATGGCGCGCAGGAAGCGCGCATACGCGGCCGCATCCATGGCTGCGCCGCCAGCGGGTTGCGGCCGCAGGAAGTACAATCGGATGTCTGCACCCAGTTCGTCGCGAAGCGCCGCTGCCATTTCCGCGTCATCGTCGTGGCCCAGACCCAGCCGCGCGGCCAGTTCCTGCATGTGGCCGCCGCCGTAGTAGAACACACCGATCTCGCTGTTCACGCGCGTGCCGTTGCCGGGTTGGCGCAGACAGGCCGCGATGGTCTGCCCGCGCCGACAGAAGCGGAAGCGGGTGTAGCCGCTGGTGAAGTTCAGCATGCTGATCTGCTCCGGCGTCAGCCGGCCCTGCTTGCGCTGCACCACGTAGGCTGCGAACAGCCATTTGGATGCCGAGGCAATCGCCATCACCGTGTGCGCGTTATAGGTTGGCTCGCCGCGGTGACCGGCACGATCCAACGAGCCCGCGGCCAATACGCCGAGCACATCGCCGACCTGCCAGTAGAATGGGCGGATGGCAGAGCAGGCATTGTGTGCGCTGTTTGCCGTCGAGCGCGCAGCAGCAATACGCTGTGCGAGCGTGGGTACGGCAGCATGCGCCGATATCGAAATGGCGAGGATCAGCGCCCCCATGCCCCATAGGGCTCGCATCCTGCGCATCAAGGAGATATGCATCGCTTTCATGGTTACCATAAAAGCACAATCGTGACCACTGGACACGTCTTTAGAATCTCGTTGAAAATCGCCGGATTGCGGCGGATTTTCTGATGATTTAATTGTTTGCCGGATCAGAATCTGTTTGAACTGCTGTTTTGGGCAGCATTTATAGGGTGTTTTGGGCTTCGGGGATCATCCCCGAGGCTCTGGGCCACGCCTCAGGCACACTGCGGCCTGAGGCGTGCTGGAGGTTGAGCCATCAGCTTTGGCAACCGAAGCAGGTTGTGCGCTGCGCAACTGAAGACGAACAGCCACTCAACTTTTTCGATCACTCGGAGTTTGACCTGCCGGAGCGGGCCGATTTCCTTCCGTCATCCAAAGCCCTTCTCCACCAGCCATCGCCGGCTCAGGCTGACGGCATAGCCGGGCTGGCGAGTGGTTCTGCGGTCCAGATTACTCTTGCGCCCATTATCGTTCCTGGTGACGTGCGGCGTCACGTTCAACTCACGCGGCGTACGCACAAAATCCTTCGTGTCGTAGGCCTTGTCGGTGCCCACGGTAATGCGGCGCGAGCGGTTCTGCTGCTTCTGTTGAAGCATCAGCAGCGCGGCATCGCGCTCGGCATATCCATCGGCGTGTGTCACCATGGCGGCGGCGATTAGACCGTTGCGGTTCTCCACCAGGGCGTGGCCCGGATAACTCAACTTCGATTCCTTGCCGTAACTCTTCTTGTAGAGCCTCGCATCCGCATCGGTCGTGGACTGGTGCGTCTTGTTGCCGCGCTTCTGCTCGTGAAAGTCCTCGCCATCCCCATCATCGGAGCCATCCTTCGGACGGAAACTCTTCTGCGAAGCCCAGGCCTGAATCAGCGTGCCGTCCACCGTGAAGTGCTCGTCGCTCATGAAGCGCTTCGCCTGCCGGTTTACTTCGGCAAAGAATCGCTGCGCCACCAGCCTGTTCGCCGCGCTGGACGCCAGGATCATCGGCCAGAACCAGCAGCGTCACCGTTCCCTGGAGTGGCGCAACTTCCTCGACACCATCGAGAACAACGGGCCCGCGGAACTGGACGTTCACCTCATCCTGGACAACTATGGCGCC
>JAKATU010000010.1 GCA_021818585.1 Acidobacteriota bacterium
AGAAGCGCTATGTCTGCGAAAGCAGCGAAGAGCGCGACTGCGAGATGTGTACCTTTGAATCTCATTGCCCCTCCGGGGAGTACGAAGTGAATTCTGTTGAAACCGGGAACCAAATGACCACGATCTACGTAGAGCGTTGGGAGGTGGTCCGGCAGCTGATTTTTCAATCCTGTCCCCAGGTAGTCCGCGTCTACGCTGACGCTGTCGCTTCCAAAGGGCACAGGAGGAGTCATCTATTGCGATGCAATTGAAGAGCCAAAACGAACAGACAAGAGGGCGACTGGTTTGGAGACGACGCCTAAAGGCAGGATGGGTTCGGCGTGAGGTTGTTAAGTGATTGTTAAAGAGTGATTTGACGGCCACCGAGAAATTGCTTGGAGTGTTGAATGCCTTACTCTCGCGAGCCGAACAAGGTCACTATAGTGCGAACGATCCCGATTACTAAAGGACACTCCTTACAAAAGTTTGTATCGTGAGGGGGCGGCTGAATATGAAATTCAATAGACGCTGCTGTTAACGACTGAAGAACGAGGGGAAGAAAAGGGGAATTGCTTTTTATTGGTTTGACCTGCTAGATTGCAAGGTTAGTTTTTGAAGGCAACTGCCTGGACGTGAAAAGAGTGTAGGCCACCTCAAGGGGTGGCCTTTTTCAGTGTGAGTGAGGCTATGTGTTTCTGGTCTTGAGCGCGCAAGTGTAAGAAACAGGGTTTTATGGAGAGAGATTGTTGAAACAAGGCTGGAGGTGAAGGTGCGGATGAGGCAATGTAAGCCGGAAATGACTCATTTGCTTTGATCCGTCCCGGTTTGTGGCCTTTCAGGGCAGGTGGAAGGCGAGATGCACCCGAGGTGGACGTACTCCAACTATTGTTCATTTCGTCAATAGTTGGCGAGGTTATTTGCAGTGGGATCATCTTGAGCGCTTACCGCAAATTGTGAGGGTTGAGCCATTGTGCGGGTCGGATGCGGACAGGGATGTTGATATTGTTGCATCTCAAGTAACAGAGGATTGGGACGGATTTGAGGCTGATGAGGATGGCGCTGTGAGAGTGGTTTTGGCTTCCGTGGGAAATCGGGCTCGGCGAGATGCGTTTGATACGCTGGCGGACCTTTACCTGGGCAGGACGCATGGATATTGCGATGTGGAGGTGCAGGTTCACCGGACGGAAGAGAGCCTGCTGGAGTGGGCGGAGCGACTACGGGGACGGACCGCTCCGGTTGTGGCGCTGCTGGACGGACGGGGAAAGCCGTTCACGTCAGAAGACTGGGCGGGATGGATTGGTCAGCAAAGGGATGCTGGGCAGCAGTGGGTGGTGGTGGCGGTGGGTCCCGCGGACGGGTGGAGCGAGGCGGCGCGGAAGCGTGCGAATGTGCTTGTGTCACTGGGTCCGGTGACTTTGCCTCATGAACTGGCGCGGGTGGTGGCGAGCGAGCAAATCTACCGGGCATTTACAATCCTTGCTGGGCACCCGTACCACTCCGGGCATTGAAAGGTTTATGAGCGAATCCGTAAAAGACAGCGCGCCGCAGGAGTCCCGCAAGGGGCTGATTCTGATTAACACGGGCCCGGGCAAGGGCAAGACGACGGCTGCGATGGGGACGGCGCTACGGGCGGTGGGCAACGGAATGCGGGTGCTGATGCTGCAGTTCCTGAAAGGCTCATGGCACTACGGGGAGCTGGACGCGGTGGAAGCGTTTGGCGGGCAGTGGGTAATGAAGCAGATGGGCCGCGGATTTGTGAAGATCGGCGGCGCGGAGACGGACCCGGAAGACATTCGCATGGTGGAAGAGGCGTGGGACGAGGCGCGGACAGCGATTTTGTCGGGCGAATGGGACATGGTGGTTCTGGACGAGATTAACTATGCGATCAGTTATGGAATGCTGGATCCGGCCAAGGTGGTAGAGGCGCTGAAGGCGCGGCCAGAGATGGTGCACGTGATTCTGACGGGGCGGAATGCGCATCCGTCGCTGGTAGAGATTGCAGATACGGTGACCGAGATGCGGCAGGTGAAGCATGCTTATGAAAAGGGCGTGCTGGCGCAGCGGGGCATCGAATACTAAGCTGGAAGCTTACGGCCCGGGAGCTGAGATTTGCTGGGCGAGCCGCTGAGTGTGAGCGGCGGAAGCAGAAAGGATGACAGATGTCCTGGTTTCGCCGGGAAGAAAACGTAATTGAAGGCGCGGGCGAAGGCCGTGTGCGCACGGAAGGACTGTGGACAAAGTGCGGGGACTGCGGCCAGGTGATCTGGAAGGCAGAACTGGACTCGAACCTGCAGGTTTGCCCGAAGTGCGGATTCCACTTCAAGCTGGGGGCGCTGGCGCGGATTGAGTCGTTGCTGGAGGCGGGGTATGAGCTGGTGGATGGGAATCTGCAGTCAACTGATCCGCTGCAGTTTGTAGACCTGAAGCCTTATGCCGGCCGATTGAAGAAGGCGCAGGCGGATACCGGGCTGAAGGACGCGATCGCCAGCGCGGTGGGCGTGATGGGCGAGCATCGCGTGGTGGTGAGCGCGATGGAGTTTGGGTTTATCGGCGGGAGCATGGGCGCGGTGGTGGGCGAGACGATTGCGCGGGCGGTGGATCGAGCCTGCGATACAAAGCGGCCTCTGATTGTGATTTCTGCCTCGGGCGGAGCGCGGATGATGGAAGGGATTGTGAGCCTGATGCAGATGGCGAAGATCTCCGCGGCGCTGGCGAGGCTGGATGAGGCGCGCGTACCTTATATTTCCGTGATGACGGACCCGACGGCGGGTGGAGTGACGGCGAGCTTTGCGATGCTTGGGGATTTGAATATTGCCGAGCCGGGCGCGCTGATTGGCTTTGCGGGACCGAGAGTGATCGAGCAGACGATTCGGCAGAAGCTGCCGGAAGGTTTCCAGAGGCCGGAGTTTTTGAAGGAGCATGGGTTTCTGGATGCTGTGGTTCCGCGCAAGGAACTGAAGCGTTATTTGATTCGCGCGCTGGATTTTATGCAGGTGCGATAAGCGTTCGTGATGGATTTGATGGAGCCGTGTGTCCAGTCGCGATTCACGCGGATGCGGGTCGTACAGGATTCCGGATCGACTACTCGCTCCCATTCAGCCTTAAAGGCTTTTCCGTGCTCGACGGCCCTGTCGATACGCTTTCACGAATCCACGAATAAACGCTTTTGCATTTCGCATGATAGCTCTTACCTGATTTCAGGGGATAAATACCGGATCACCTTTGATGCAGAGCCTTTGAGAGATGGTTTCGAGGGTGAAGAATCAAGCGGGAGTCAGGGTGAGGGTGAGGACGGTGATGTCGTCTTCCTGGCCGAAGGATTGGGCTATTTTTGCGATGGCTTCGGCGGACTGGGTGGAGATGACGCGGGTTCGGTCGAAGCCGTAGAGTTCTCCGGAGGAGTTGCGGGCTTCGAGGACGCCGTCGGAGAGGATCGTGAGCTGATCGCTGGGGGCGAGCCGGAAGCTGGACTCCGCGTATTCGATGTCTTCGACGATTCCCAGCGGAAGGCCGGACTCGATGGCGAGTTCCTGGCCGTTGAGGTAGGGCGAAAGATGGCCGGCGTTGGCGGCCAGAGCGTTTCCGCCAGGGTCGATCCGGAGGACACAGCAGGTGGCGAGACCGCCATGCAGCCGGCCTGCGAGAGCCTGGTTAAGGGCGCGCAGCAACTGTGCCGGCGGAGCCGGGGGCAGCGCCTGCAGGACGCCAAGGATGGTGGCGACGGTCATGGCGGCGCGGAGTCCTTTTCCGCTGACGTCGCCGACGATGACGAGCAGGCCACCGCCGGGAGCGGGCAATAGCTGGAAGAAGTCGCCGCCGACCTCACCGGCGGGCTGATAAGCGGATTCCATGCGGAGTCCCGGAATTGCGGGCGGCTGGACGCCCAGCATCATCTGCTGCATGGCGCGGCCCGCTTCCAGTTCTCCTGCGAGACGCTCCTTTTCTCTCTGGTCCTCCATGAGCTGTCGAACGAAGATAGCGATGGCAATCGAGCTGAAGATCACCAAGCCGATCGGGGCGACGTTCCATCTCCATCCTCCAATATGCAGCCCGAGAGGGATGATGCGTCGCACGGCGGGATCGAGTGGCGCGCGGAAGAACCATACGAAGGTGAGCGCGGCGGCGATGAGCCGTTTGCGGGCATCGCCGCGGATTAACGCAATCGGCAGGAGGGCCAGAACGAGCAGCTCACTGATGTCGGTCGTAATGCGGCCCACCAGGAGCAACCAAGGTGACCATGCGAGCAGCAGCGCGATGGCGACAGCAATGCGGTTGAGCCATATCCATGCGCCTTTGCGTATGCCGAGCACATCTGCGCACATTTCCGGCAGCAGCAGGGAGGTAAGGATGATCGGGATGGTTTGCCAACGCAGGGAAGCGTTGATGTAGAGGGCCAGGAAGGCCGAGGCAACAGCGAGGAGATAGAGGCCGAGACTGCGAAATGCGGTGAAGATGCGGGCATTCCACCAGAGGGTAAGGCAGGCCATAGCCATGAAGGTAAGCAGGACAGCGTAGACCAGACTGCCGGTTGCATCGACCCGCTGTGTGAGTTGGGTGACCTGCTGTTGCAGGCTGTGCAGGGACGGGGTTGCGGAAGCGGATTGAGCGTATGCAGAGGGAAGGGAAAGCAGGCAGAAGAGGATGATGGAGATGGCGGAGCCAATTCGAAAGTTATGCCACCTGGCCGCAGTCAACGCTGTGTTCACTCCTGAGAAGGGTAGACGGATGGTACAGCGGAGGAATGGAGAATCTCAACAGGAAAGACCGGCGGGAACCTGAATTGGGTTTACAGCTTGAAGTTCACGGTGGAGGGTTGACCAAGGATGGCAGGTGAGGATGCGTCTTTGCAGCAGGCAGCGCCGTGGATGGACGCTGCCTGCTGGTTGAGAGGTTATGGGTGCGATGCGGATGACCTATTTAAGATTTGGGTCGGCACCGCGGGTTGGATAGGCAGGGTGGGGCGGGATCTGGAAGGTGTGTCCTTTCAACTCCTGCAGGGCGATGGAGACAGCGGCCTCGAGTTGCGGGTCCTTGCCTTCGCGCCAGAGCTGTGGATTCATGGTGACGCGGACATCAGGAGCGACGCCGTGATTTTCGACGTCCCACTTGCCGTTGAGGAAATAGATGGCCGAGGAAGGCGCGGTGACCATGCTGCCATCCATCAACGTGGGATAGCGGCCGATGCCGACGAGACCGCCCCAGGTGCGCGTGCCGACGAGCTTGCCGACGCCCTCCTGACGGAAGATGTACGGCATGTAGTCGCCGCCGGAGCCGGCAAAGTGGTTGATGACCATCACCTTTGGCCCGAAGATGGCCGCGGGCGTGACCTGCCGGTGGCCGTAACGACCCTGCCAGTAGCTGAGGGGCTTTTGCTGGAGCTGATTGATGACGTAGTTGGCGAGCAGGCCGCCGTGGTTGAAGCGCTCATCGACGATGGCGCCCTGTTTGCCGGTTTGCGAGAAGAAGTAGCGGTTGAAGTAGGTGTAGCCGCCCTCTTCCGTATCCGGGAGATAGATGTATGCGAGCTGGCCATTGCTGAGCTTGTTGACCAGCATCTGGTTGTGATGAATCCAGTCCTGCTTGCGCAAGGGCATGGCATGGGCGATGGGGACCACGGTGACCTGGCGGGAGTTTGCACCGTCCGGCGTAGCAGAGACGGTTAGCACGACCTGCTTGCCGACGGTGTTCTGGAAGAAGGAGTAGATGTTGTCCGTACCGTGCAGCGGGCGACCGTTGACGTCGAGGAGGTAGTCGCCTTGCTTGACGTTGACTCCGGGCTGGGTGAGCGGTGCGTGGAGCTGGGGGTTCCAGTTTTCTCCGGTGTAGATATGGGAGAAGCGATAGAGGTTGTGGTCAATGGTGTATTCGGCGCCGAGTAGGCCGACGGAGGTGGGTTTGGGGCCCTGAGGAGCAATCTCAAGGAACATGTGCGAGACGCTCAGGTTGCCGAGCATGGTGTGGAAGATATAGACGAGGTCAGAACGGCTTTCGACGCCGGGCAGGAATTGGGCGTAGTACTTTTCCGCAGCGGCGAGATCGAGACCGTTGAACTGGGGCGAGTAGAAGAAGTTCTGCTCAGTGTTCCAGACCTGGCGGTACATTTCGTTCCACTGCTTGCGCGGATCGACATAAACCTTGAGACCGCTGGTGTTGAGAGTGTCTCCGGCGCCGGGGCCGATGGTGGCCGCGGCGGGAACGATTCTCCATTGGCCGTGCTGGTTGATGAGGAATTTCTTGCGGTCCGCGGACATGGCGAAGCCCATGATGCCTGAAAGCACCGGAGCGGCTCTGCGCTTCTTCATGGAGAAGCGATAGAGGTTGAGGCCGGGATGGTCGGGCATGTTCTGGCTGACGATGGGGCCGGAGAGCATCCATACGACACCGGGAGCCGTGACGACGAGGCCCTGATAGGAGCGCGGCGCTACGGGCAAAGCAAGGATGCGCTCGCTGATGTTGTTGAAGTCAATGGTAACCTTGGCGGGCGAGGAGGATTTCTTTTTGTCGGCGTCGGTTCCCTTCTTGTCTCCCTTTTTGGCCGGTTTTTTGGAGGACGCAGATTTGGCGGCTTTTTCTTCTCCGGACCTGGGAGCCAATGGCGAGGGAATGTTGTTGCGGAGGACGACTACGTAAGGTGTGTAGACGGTGGGTTCGTTGATGGCTGAGAGTTCGCCGGTCCGGATGGCGGGATTGGGGTTGGTGCTGGCGAAGAAGTAGAGGTATTTTCCGCTGGGGTCGAATTCGGAGTTCTGGGCATCGCTGCCGGGGGGTGTAATGCGGGTGGATTTGGCCGTTGCCAGGGAGTAGACATAAACGGCGAATAGGTGGTCGGGCAGGATGGCCGTGTAGGTGATCCACTGACTGTCTGCAGACCAGCCTGGCTGGAAGGAGCTTCTTTCGTTGGAGTAGTAGCTGGTCGCGATGAGGGTTTTATCACCGGTTTTGACGTCGAGGAGCCAGAGATGGCCGGCGACGTCATTGAATACGAGGTGCTTGCCATCCGGGGACCACAGCAGGTTGTAGTAGTAGCTGGGATGTGCGCCGAGGCTGATTTTGCGTATCTTGCCGATGCCATTTTGCGGGCTGATGTACAACTCGTATTGGCCGGAAGCGTCAGAGAAGTAGGCGATCCGGGTGCCGTCCGGGGACCAGGCGGGATAACGCTCGCAGGCGCCGGTGGTGTTGGTGATGTTCTGCGCATCGCCGTATTTGGCAGGTACGGTGATGATGTCACAATGAGCCTGAAAGACAGCGCGGACGCCGTGGGGCGAGATATCAGCATTGGTGAGATGGCCGGAGACGGATGCCCAATATGGGTGCGCGTCAGGGAAGTCGGCATGGATGGTGACGTGGACCTGCTGGATGTGGCCGGACTTGACGTTGAGGACGAATAGCTTGCCCAACTCGGTGTAGACGATGGCGGGATGAGAGGTGTTGAGCGCGCCCGCGGTTGCGGTGAGGATGTCGTGTCCGGTGTCTGGCGAAACGGCCTTGACGGTTTTGGAGGTAAGGTCGTAGCGGTAGAGCCGGAAGTGGCCGCCGGTGCGATCGGAAAGGAAGTAGATCGCGTTTCCGATCCAGATGGGATCCTTATTGCTTGCGCCGTCGCGGGGGATGGTTGCGGTGACGTGGGAATTGCTGAGATCGACGATACGGATGCGGGGAATCATGCCGCCACGATAATGCTTCCAGGCCTCAAACCAGGGGTGGTTGCGGAAGGGGACGTATGCGAGCTGCGCGCCGCTGGGTGAGTAGGAGCCTTGCGTGGCGTAGGGCAGCGGAATAGCAGAGGGGAGACCACCTGTGACGGGCACGGTGAAGAGGCGGAAGTATAGCGGATCGACACTGGCACGGGAGGAGTAGAAGAGTACGTTCTTGCTGTCGTTGGTCCAGCCGATGGTTACGTTGGGGCCGGGATACCAGGTGAGCTGCGTTGCCGGGCCGCCGTCAGCCGGCATGACGTTGACCACCTGATTGCCGTTGCCAGTAGTGAAGGCGAGGAGTTTGCCGTCTGGCGAGAAGATGGGCGCGGAGGCCTGCTGATCACCGGCAGTGAGCCGGATGGCGTCGCCTCCGGAACGGTTGACGGACCAGAGGCTGCCTGCGTAGGCGAAGACGATCTGGTTGGCGTTGACGGTGGGGTGCTGAAAGAGGATGGGTGGGGTTTGTGCTTTTGCTGAGGTGAAACCGAAGACGAGACAGAAGGAAAAAATAAGGAACCGAGCTACCGAAGAGCGCATGGAAACTCCATTAGAGTGCAATTTGCCGTTCTATTGCCTGAGCTTGCAGGCTGCGGTGATCGTGCTTCAGGCCGCAGGTCCATCCGGTCACGCGACGAACAGAGGTGATGGATGAGTGAACCCATAACCCTACATTGCGCAGAGGCGGCGAGCAAGTAGGGGGAAACTCTCGGGGTCAATGGGGTGGAGGACTATGCGGGAGCGTAACGTAGGGTGAGGACGGTGATGTCGTCTTCCTGGCCGAAGGATTGAGCGGTTTCGGCGATTTGCTGGGCGGTTTGGGTGCTGATTTCGCGGGTTCTTTCGAAGCCGTAGAGTTCGCCCTGGGGGTTACGGGCTTCGATGACTCCGTCGGAGAGGAAGGTGAGCTGGTCGCCGGGGTGAAGTTGGACGGCGGTCTCAGAGTATTCCTCAGCTTCAGTAATGCCGAGGGGCAGGCCGGATTCGAGGGGAATTTCTTCCCGGTTGCGATAGGGCTGTAGGTGGCCAGCATTTGCCACTGTTAGAGTTCCATTTGGGGAGATGTGGGCGCAGAGGCAGGTGATGAAGCCTCCGTCGGAGGACTGGGCAAGTTGCGTGTTGAGCCGGGTAAGGATGCAAGCGGGTGAAAGTATTTCCTGAGCCAGAGAACGGAGAGCGCCGAGAGCGATGGTTCCAGTCATGGCGGCTTTAAGGCCTTTGCCGCTGACGTCGCCAATGACGAGGAGGCTTGCGCCGCCGGGGAGGGGAAAGATCTGGTAGAAGTCGCCACCAACCTCAGTGGCCGGAAGATAGGTGGCATTCAGAATGAGGCCTGGCACGGTGGGCAGATTTGCGGGGACGAGCCGCTGCTGGACTTCGCGGGCGGCAGCAATTTCGCCACGGAGGCGATTGGCATGACGCCATGCGGCCAGAGCGCTTTTGATGAGCAGGGCGGAGACGCCAAATCCTGCAAGGAAAAAGCCCAGGTAAAAGAGCGAGATATTGAAGAATTTCAGTGTGAATCCCAAGCGGCTGGTGGCCGAACTGAGGGGTATGAGGGCCATTCCGAGTGCGATGGCACGGTTGGGGCCGAAGATGAGGTAGCGAAAGTCGATAAGGAAAGTCGCAAGGTTAAAACAGGCGAGAGCAGCCATACCAAGCGGGATCGACCAGGCGACGACCGCACCCTGCCAGGGAGAGACGACCTGAAGGTTACTGATGAGAATGGCGGCGTTGAAGATGATCCAGGCCAAGTGAAGAGAGCCTCTAAGCCAGCGAGATCGCAATTGAAACGCGGTTCGCAGAAATTCAACAGTGACCAACATGGTCGCTGCATTGGTGAGCGCTTGCACCATGCTGTACAGCCAGGCGGGGATCGGACGTGAAAGCACCAGATACAAGAAATCCGGCAGAACGGAGAACGAAAATGTAATGAGGAGCAGCGAGAACCATAAGAGTTCCTGTCGGCCGGAACTGCGCCAGATAATTAAGAGCGGTATGCCAATGAGCGCCATGAGGGCACTCAGCGACAGGAGCGGTACCATGCGGAGGATCGAGTCCAGACGATGGACCCGCTGATCCAAGAGCAGGAGTGGAACTGCACCGAGGCGGATGTTGAAGTGATCGGTACCAGCGATATCTCTGGAAATTGTGGTGTACCAGATGCGAATGGCGACCGTGGCAACATGGCCAGATGCCAGCTGAGCGGGAATGGGAAGAACGCGGGAGGCAGAATTGAAGACGGGTGCGGGCCGAGGTGGAAAGTGCCCGAGCCGGTCAATGAGTTTGCCTTGAAAGTAGACCTGCTCGGAGGTAAGCCAGGAGTTACCCTCTGAGAGGCTGAGCGCCAGAGGAGTATTGGATGCCATTGGAAGTGGGATTTTGATTCGTAACCAGACAAAGCCGCTGGACGAAACGGGAGGAACGGGCCAGTAGCTTTGCGTAGCGACGGGCCAGTTGCTGTCGTTGAAGGTGGGCGCGGCCCAGGCGGGGTTGTCGCCGAAGTGGTAGCGGATGACGGGTTGGGGCAGAGCAATCGCGGCTGCCGGCGACTGGGCACGGGCGGGGATAAGAAGTCCGAACAGAACCAGAAGCAGGCACAGCCTTGGCGGCAAACAACACCTCCTGACAACTCGCGCGAAATGGATACGGCGACGGTGATTACGGGACCGGGAGGAACGTCTGCGCCGGGTCAGAGGAAGGGTAACAGTTCCATTGTGGGAGGCTGAAGACTTTTGTGACGGGAGTTGAGCGGGGATTGGTGGAGTAAAGAAAGACCCCTCGCGGGGAGGGGTCTTTTGTGTTGATGAATAGCGGCGACCGGTCAGGTGGGATTAGTGGCCGTGGCCGTGGCCATTTCCATGGTCGCCGTGGTTTCCGTGATTGCCGTGATTGCCGCGATCATGGCCGTAGGCGTGTCCGTTCCCGTGGCCGTGGTCTTCGTGGCCGCGGCCGTGCCAGCCCTGGCTGCGGGGATTGTGTCCGTGCCAGCCGTTGTCGTGTCCGTTCCAGCGATTGCCGCGGCCGTCATATTCGTAGTTGCCGCGGAAGCGTGCGTCTGGATGCCAGCGGTCGCGTTCACCACGGCGGGGGAATGGACCGTGGTAGCCGAAGCGCGGATCGTAGTAGCGATCCACGTAGCCGTGGAAGTCGCGCGGGCCGCGGAACCAGGGGCCAGCCCCAATGAAGATTCCGTTGGGGAACCATGCTGGGCCATAGTAGCCGTAGGGGGCGCAGCGATAGGGTCGGTAGGGGAAATATCCGTAGGGGCAAACCGGCTGCGGACCGATGTTGACCGAGAGGGAGAACTGCGCGGCCTGGGAGGGCGGTGCAGCCGCAAAAGCCACGGCTGCGAAGAGGGTGATCACGAGTAATTTGATTCGTTGCATGTTTGATCCTTTCCTTGGGACCCGGCATGATCATACGGCTTCCGACGCCCCCTGACGAGTTGCTGAAGAGTTACCTCCCCTGACGGGGCGTATTGGCTTCAGCGGTGATGCAACTTCTGGAATACACCTATTGGATGGCTAATGTGGCGGGGTTGTTGGGATTCTGGAGCGAGAATCTTTGAAAAATGAAGATTTTGAAAGGTTTGCGGCTGTTGACAGGGTAAGAAGTTCCGGGTGGCGGGCGAGATCACTCACAAGTCGGGAAAGAACGACACAGGTAGCAATCAGCGGGTAAGGAGAGCGGCGAGGAGGGTGAGCAGCAGGGTGGGCGGCATGAGGATGAGTCCGGCTTTAAGGAAGCGGCCAGCGCTGATTTCGATGCCTTCTCTGCGGAGGGCCATGAGCCAGAGGAGGGTGGCGAGCGAGCCGGCGACGGAGAGGTTGGGACCGAGGTCGATTCCGATGAGGACTGCTTTTTGCATGAGCAGGTGAACGGGAGCGGCGCGGAGGGTGGAGCCGGCGATGAGCCCGAGGGGCAGGTTGTTCACGATGTTTGTGCCGAAGGCGGTAACGGCTCCTACGGCGAGCGCACCGGAAGCCGGGTTCCAGGCAGAAGCGGTTTGCACGGCGTGACGCAGGATATTGAGCGCGCCTGCCTGCTCAGTGGCGGCGACGATGATGAAGAGCGAGGCGACGAGGGGCAGGACGGTCCAGGAGATGCCTCGCAGCAGCAGCGTGGGGCTTTCGTCACGATGCACGAGGGCGAAGACCGCAAGGATGGAGGCAGCGAGGCATGCGGGGAGGCCGAGGTTCCAGTGAAGTCCGGAGGCGACGAGCATGAGCGCGGCGACGGCGCACATGCCGTAGAGAACCATGCGGCCGGTGTGGGACAGGGGCGGATGTGTAACGTGGCCGTTGCACTCGCCGGAGAGATCGTGGCGGAAGATAGAGCGCAGGAGAAAATATGTAACCGTGATGGCTACGATTGCGGGAAGGAGGAACATGGCGAGCCAGTCCACGAGGGGCGGCATGATGTGGTTGAAGACGACGAGGTTGGCGGGGTTGGAGATGGGCAGGAGGAATCCGGCGGCGTTGGCGATGAGGGCGCAGATGAAGAGATAAGGCAGGGGGTTGGCGCGGGCGCGGCGGACGGCGGCGAGGACGGCAGGGGTGAGGACAACGGCGGTGGCGTCATTGGAGAGAAATGCCGTGACGATAACCGCTACAGCGAAGACGAGCGTGAAGAGTCGGCGGGGTGAGCCTTTGGCTCCGCGGACGGCGAGGGCGGCGAGCCAGTCGAAGACGCCGTAGCGTTTGCCTAATTCGGCGAGGAGCATCATGCCGGTGAGGAAGAGATAGACGTTGAAGCCTCGGGCGATGGCTTTTCCGGCGAGTGGGACAGAGATGAGGCCGGAGACGATGAGAAGGATTGCGCCGCCGCTGGTCCAGACGGACTCGGAGATGCCGCGCGGGCGCAGGAGCATGAGAGCGATGGTGAGGGCGGCGATGAGCCAGATGAGCGCGGCGTGCATGGGCTGGTTTTTATCCTATAGGGAAGCGGCGACGGTGTTTGGGCGCGATGAACGGCTGGTTCGTCAGCGCTGGCATTTGGGGCAGTAGTGGGTGCCTCGGCCTGCGTGGACGATTTTGTGGATTTCAGTGCCGCAGTCGCGGCAGGGTTCGCCGGCGCGGTCATAGACGCGGTGTTCGAGCTGGAAGAAGCCTCGGACGCCGTCGGCGTCCACGTAGTCGGAAACCGACGAGCCCCCGAGCTCGATGGCGTGACGGAGGACGGTCTGAATGGCGGCGTGGAGGCGCAGGAGGCGCGGGTGGGAGATGCTGCCGGCGATACGGGTGGGGCGGATTCCGGCGCGGAAGAGGCTTTCGTCGGCGTAGATGTTGCCGACGCCGTGGAGGAGTTTCTGGTTGAGGAGCGCGGCCTTGATGGAGAGCTTGCGGTTGCGGAAGAGGGCGCAGAAATCTTCTGGCGAGATGGTGAGGGGTTCGCTGCCGGGGCCTCGGAATGGCTCGGTGTGCTCAACGGTGTGGAGGCCGAGGCGGCCAAAGCGGCGGGCGTCCACGAAGCGTAGCTCGTAACCGGAGCTGAGGGTGAGACGGCCGTGGGTGTGCGGCGGGATGGGGATGTCGGCGTGGGAGTAGAGCAGGCGACCGGTCATTCCGAGGTGGACGATGAACTGGTGGGCGGCAGGCTTGCGGTGTGGGGTTTCGAGGTCGAAGACGATGTGCTTGCCGACGCGATGGACGCGGGCGATGCGCTGGCCGGCGAGTGCGGCAGACATGGTTTCGGGGTCGGTCTTGAAGGGTTCACGGGCGCGGCTGAAGACAGCCGAGAGAATGCGCTGGCCTTGGGTGCGGTCGTTGACGCCCTGGGCTACGGTTTCGACTTCCGGGAGTTCGGGCATGGGGTGGATTTAGTTTCTCATTGCGGGGGCGTGAGAAGCCGTGCAAGGATGGAGGCCCATGCGCAACAGGTTCGGATTTGGCCGTATATTTGTGTTCTGGTTAGTCGTCTTAATGCTTGGCGGCAGATTGGCGGCGCGGGCGCAGAATTTCGACTTTGCGAATGACCGGACGCCGTTGGTGGCGCTGAAGGGAATGTGGCGGTTTCATACGGGGGACAATCCTGCGTGGGCGCGGCCGGATTTTGATGATTCGCATTGGACGCTTCTGAAGGCGGATGAGCCTTGGGACCCACAGGGGTACAAGGGCTACTTGGGTGTCGCGTGGTACCGGTTTGCGGTGACGCTGCCAGCAAAGCACGGACCAATGGCTCTGTATGTTCCAGAGATCAGTGACTCCTACCAGATTTTTGCGAATGGGCGTGTGATTGGGCAGGAGGGCGGTTTGCCTCCTCGACCGGAACTGGTGCTTGGGCCGCCTCGGGTGGTGGCTATTCCTTCCAGATTGATGCGGGGAGCGACGAAGATTGAATTTGCGATCCGGGTTTGGTCATCTGGAACACAGGCGGCACCAAGTCAAAATGGCGGACCTGTAGGAGTTACATGGATCGGCTCCGCCGAAGCGATTCGCAACTGGGCTTCTCTGCAGGCCAAATACACCTTCTGGTCGAATGCGGACGTGGTCATCGAGGGCCTGATGTATCTGGGTGTTTGCCTGGGCTCGCTGGGATTGTTTTTTCTGGGACCAGGCGAGAGGGAATACCTTTGGTTTGGATTGAGTCAGCTTGGGTACGGAGCTTTTTCTGCCACCGCTCTTATCTTCACCTACAAAGCCTTGCCTGTGCTTCCAGAATATGTGATCAACAGCGTCGAGGACGCGTTCTTTTTTGGTTTTCTAATCATGTTTCTTTATGCGCTACTTGGGCGTCGGGTTGATTGGCCTTTTCGAGTAGGCATAGGCTTCGTCATACTTCGCGCGATTGTCGTACCTTTTATTCCCATCGGGACACCGCTTTTTGCGAGTATTGCCGGGGTTGCCACGAATGCGACAATATTGGGGCTCCTAATCATCATTCTGCTCATTCTTTATGCCGGGATGAAAAAGGGACAGCGCGACGCACTGCTGTTGCTGGTGGTCTACAGTGTGATTACCGTCATGCTGGGCTCTTCGTATGCGATAGGTCTTGGTGCAACGCTTCACCTGCCTATGCCGCAAGAGCTTTCGGGCAAATTGTACACGGCCCTTTGGGACCGACCTTTCCCTGTGAATTTTATCGACCTGGTCCAGATTCTGATGGAGTCTGCTTTGCTGGGAATTCTGGTGATGCGATTTGCGCGAACACGGAAGGATGAGCAGCGGCTGGCGGGGGAGCTGGAAGCGGCGCGGAGCGTGCAGCGGGTGCTGGTGCCGGAGGTGATTCCGGAGGTGCCGGGATATGGAATTGAGGCCGCTTATCGTCCTGCGCGGGAGGTGGGCGGAGATTTTTTCCAGATTGCGCGGCAGAAGAATGGTGACCTGCTTGCGGTGATTGGCGATGTGAGCGGCAAGGGCGTGGGTGCGGGTATGACGGTATCGCTGCTTGTGGGGACGTTTCGGGCGCTGGCGGAGTACGAGCATCGCCCGGCGGCTCTGTTGCGGGCGATGAACGAACGGATGGCGGGGCGCACGGGTGGCGGGTTTACGACCTGCATGATTCTGCGGGCTTCGGCGGACGGCAGGTTGGTAATGGCGAATGCCGGGCATTTGCACCCGTATGTGGATGGGCAGGAGATTGAGGTGGAAGGCGGCTTGCCGCTGGGCATTGTTGGGGAGGCGGAGTACGGTGAGACGGAGCTGGAACTGGCTGAGGGAAGTCGCCTGACGCTGCTGACGGATGGGGTGGTGGAGGCCCGGGATGCGAGGACCGGTGAGCTACTGGGGTTTGATCGGACGCGGGAGCTGGTGGGGCAATCGGCGGAAGGGATTGTGTCCGCTGCCCAGGAGTTTGGGCAAGAGGATGACATTACGGTGGTGACGTTGACGAGGCTGCGCGTTGCGGAAGCAGTGCGCGCCGGGGCTGTGGAGCCAGTGCTATCACCGGTGTGAGGAAGCGGATTAGGAGGTACGGGCCGATTCTCTTCCGCGGTGGTGGCTGGCGATATAAAATAGTGATTTGGGAGGGGAATCTGTTCCCTGCCCCACGGCACTGTCTGCCCTCGATCTTCCCCGTGCAATGCGAACGAGCTTCGGCGAGAACGAGGAGACGTGTGTGCCACATCCTGAACGAAGGCTGAGACAGAGGATCCATGCGCGCAAAATCCGCGGTAGTAGTGGGCGCCCAGTGGGGCGACGAGGGCAAAGGCAAGATTGTAGACGTGCTTTCGGAGCGCTTTGATGTAGTGGCGCGGTACGCGGGCGGCCATAATGCCGGGCATACGGTGATTATTGGCGGGAAGAAGTTCATCTTGCAGCTGGTGCCGTGCGGCGTGCTGCGCGAGGGTTGCCGGGCGGTGATCGGCAACGGCGTGGTGCTGGATCCGATTGCGTTTTTGAAGGAAGTGGCGAAGCTGCGGGAGCTGGGCGTGGATGTGGACAGCCAGCTTTTTGTGTCGAACCGCTCGCAGGTGATTTTGCCTTACCACCGGATGATTGAGCTGGCGTATGAGAGCGCTCCGGGACGGAAGAAGATTGGGACGACGAGCCGGGGGATTGGTCCGGCGTATGAAGACAAGATGGCGCGGAATGGTCTGCGTGTAGTGGATTTGCTGAACCGGGATCTGCTGAAGACGCACATTGAGAATGCCTGCGGGGAAAAGAACGCGATTGCGCATGCGCTGTTCGGGACCGAGCCGCTGGACCCGGCGCAGATGTACGAGGAGTATGCGAAGGCGGCGGAGGCGATTCGGCCGTTTGTGACGGACACGGGCGCGATGCTGAACCAGGCGCTGCGCGAGGGCCAGAGGGTGATGTTTGAAGGCGCGCAGGGCACGATGCTGGATATTGACCATGGGACGTATCCGTTTGTGACGTCTTCATCGGCGACGGCGGGCGGAGCTTCGATCGGCACGGGCGTTGGACCGATGGGAATTGGCACGGTGATTGGCGTGACGAAGGCGTATGTGACGCGCGTGGGCGAAGGTCCGTTTCCGACAGAGCTGCACGACGAGAATGGCGCGCTGCTGAGCCAGCGCGGGAATGAATTTGGCGCGGTGACGGGACGTCCCCGGCGTTGCGGGTGGCTGGACCTGCCTTTGCTGCGCTACTCCAACGCGGTGAACAGCACGCAGTGGCTGGTGGTCACAAAGATGGACGTGTTGGATGTATTTGATGAGATTCCGGTGTGCACCGGGTATAAGATCGATGGCAAGCCCGTGGATACGATGCCCGCAGATGTGAGGGGCATCGAGAAAATCGAGCCGGTGTATACGACGCTGCGCGGCTGGAAGAGGACGACGGAGGGCGTGCGGAATTACGAGGATCTGCCGCAGGAAGCAAGGGAGTATCTGCGCTTTCTGGAGGCGGAGACAGGCGCGAAGATCGGCATGGTTTCCACCGGACCGGATCGCGACCAGACGATGGAAATAGCGGCATTTACCGAAGCACTGGCGGCTTTCGGCCGGTAGTGTAAGGATTCGATCCCCACTCAACAAGGCATTTTGAGGCAAATTGTATGACGACGCAAGAGCAGAAGCCGATCAGCTTTCTAGTGAGGATGAAGTTTGCCGAGGAAGACCGCGCGGAGATCCAGGCGATGCTGGGTCCGCTGGCGGAGGCTTCGCGGCAGGAGCCGGGTTGCCTTACGTATATTCCGCACTGGGTGCAGGGCGAGAGCGCGACGTTGGTGATCTACGAGCAGTACCGGGACGGCGAAGCGCTGGAGGCGCATCGGGCGTCGAAGCATTTCGAGCAGCACGCAGCGCGGGGGCTTTACCAGAAGATGCGGGAGCGCGAGGTCGAAGACCTGATTCCAGTGGTTTAGGTTGGTCGCATTTCGGCGCGGGGATTTGCTGGTTCGCGGGGCGTTGTCTACCGATTAAGGCGGGTTTCCACTGTTCAGCGAATAGGCTTTGACTACGGCGGCGCGTGGGCTTACTATCCGGTATCGCCATGCGCCGTTTTTCATTGCCGATTCGGAGGCGGGGTTTCCGCCACGTGCATGCAGGAGCCCTGCTGCTGTTGATGGTTCTTCCGATGGGGAGGGCGCAGGCGGGCATGCTGCAACACGGCGGGCATGTTCGCAGGGCGATTGAGCAACTGGAGCAGCAATATCGCGAGGCGATGCTGAAGGACGACGTGGGCACGATGGAGCGGATGCTGGCGGATGATTACCTGGGAATTGAACCGAACGGGATCATCCAGACCAAGTCCGAGACGCTTTACGCATGGAAGAACCACCTGATTGAAATGAAGGCGCTTTATCTGAGCGACCTGCATGTACGGGTGTATGGGGACACCGCCGTGGTGACCTCTCGGGCATACGTGGTGGGGCGTGGTCCGGATGGGTTGAGGAATGGGGAGTACCGGTATACGCGGGTGTATCACCGGGAGGACTCGGGCAATTGGCAGATTGTGAGCTTTGAGGCCAACCGGATCATCCGGCGCAGGCGCCGGGGTGCATAGCGCAGAAATGGCGTACCTGCTAATCTGATAGAGCCCCTTTGGGAAGTTTGGAGGTGTATTCGATTGGCAGAAGTTCGCTTACAGGAAGGCGAGCCGCTCGAAAACGCATTACGCCGTTTTAAGCGCAAGGTTCAGCAAGAGGACATCATTAAGGAAGTGAAGCGTCACTCTTTTTATCTGAAGCCTGGCGAGAAGCGCCGTGTGAAGGAAGCGCTGGCGCGGAAGCGGAATCGCAAGAAGGCTCGTAAAGAGCAGGAATAATCAGCATTTGCAGTATCCGTGCGGACAGGCTGACCAGCTGTTCCTACCCTTCAGGGTCAGCCCGTTCGATACGTTTTTTTCTTGTTTTGGCCGGCACCCTCCTCCGGCATGTCTGAAGTGCCGCATTCCTGCGGCAGGGCCCCATTTTCAGCGAAGTCAGTGATGTATCTGTGTAAGTGCAGCCGCGGGTGAAGTGCATCCGCCGCGGGGCGAAGGCCAGGGTATCGCTATGGAGTTCCTCGATAGAGTCCTCAAGTGCGTGGATTGCGGCAGCGAGTTCGTATTCACTGCCGGAGAGCAGTTGTTCTTCCACGACAAACAGTTCAAGAACGATCCGAAGCGCTGCAAGAACTGCAAGGCGAAGCGTTCGCGGTCGGGCCACTCGGTGCGTTCGGAGACGCGGACCAACTGCTCGCAGTGCGGAAACGAAACGACGGTGCCCTTTAAGCCTACGCAGGGGCGTCCGGTGCTGTGTCGGCATTGTTTCCAGTCGAGGGGGTCGTTGCATGCGCCGCCATCGGTTGTAAATTAGGGGAAAAGCTGCGGCGAAAAGACCGACGGAGCCGGGCTTTGCTTGGCACAGCCGGGGTCAGGTGGGCTTTTATGCTTCTTTGCCGGCGGCGACTACTTTTTTGCTGTGGCTTTTGCGGCGGATTTTTGGGCCGGCTTTGAGGCGACCAGTTCCTGAGAGGCTTGGATGGCTTTCCGCTTCTTATCCTCGTGGCTGACGAGAAGAGCCTCGATCTGCACGAGCAGATCTTTCGTGTTCATGGGCTTGACGAGCATTTTGTCAGTGTCCAAGGGATTCAGTTCGCCATCAGCGAAAGGGAAGGCTGTGAGCATGGCGACGGCGGGCCGGTAGGGCGCGGCTTTGGCGGCCTTGACGACGTCGAGACCGGCTTTTTCGCTTTCCATGCGCATGTCCGTGATTACCATGTGGAATTCGTGGTTTTTGATGCGGGCGCGGGCCTCTCGAGCTGTCGCCGCGGTTTCGACTTCAAACCCGCTCATCTCAAGCAGGGCTTTGAGGGTGAGCAGGATTGCGAGTTCATCGTCAACGAGTAGGATTCTCCGCTTCATTCGCAATACTCCGGACAGCAGGGTTTCTTTGAGGAAAAGCTCCAGGGGCTGCAATCAGCCGCGGCAAGCACAGCAAGGAATTCCGAGCGGGCGCTTTCCCGATTGTGCCGCGTTGACTTCAACGAGGCAGTTTAGCATTCCAAGTGCCAGCCGAGCCGGGGTGGGGAGATGCCAGCGTAGACGGACTGTTCCGGTTACGCCGGGGAGTTCCCTAACCTGGATGATCGGGAAAACGACCTGCTTTTGACTTTACCATCCCGGTTTATCCTCTGGGGATGGGAGTACAACCGTAACTGTCTCTACCATGTTCCTATAAATAGAGAAGCGCCCGAGGACTGATATACTGGTATGGGAGGTCTGTTATTCGCAAAACAACCATCGATAAGCGTTCGGCCAAGAATTTTATTCGAACCAATGAAAGAATCCGCGCGCGTGAAGTGCGCGTGATCGACGAAAATGGGGAGCAGGTAGGCATTTTGCCGCCGTTTGAGGCGCTCAAGATGGCCCGTGAGCGCGGTCTGGACCTGGTCGAGATTTCTCCCAATGCCACCCCGCCTGTGTGCCGGATTCAGGACTACGGAAAGTTTCTGTACGAGAAGGACAAGAGCGAGCGGGCGACGCGCAAGAAGCAGAAGACGATCACGATCAAGGAAGTGAAGTTCTCCGTTACGGTGGATGAACACGATTACCAGACGAAGAAGAATCACGCTGTCCGCTTTTTGAACGAGGGCGACAAGGTGAAGGCATCGCTGCGCTTCAAAGGCCGTCAGATGTCGCATCGTGACTTGGGTTATAACATCATCAACCGGCTGATCCAGGACCTGAAGGAAGAGGCGACGGTTGAGTTTATGCCGCGGATGGAAGGCACAACGCTGCACGCAATTCTGGCGCCGGTGAAGAAGGTGGAGCCGAAGAAGCCCGCGGCGCCGAAGCCTGCGTCCCTGGAAGAGGGCGCGAAGCAGGCTGTGGCACAGCCGGTGCAGTGATCGCCGAATTGAAACAAGACAGGAGCCCGGAAGGAATTCCGGGCTTTGCTGTTTGCGCTGGAGAGTGGACGGGGCCAGTGACGGTTCGATCTGGTTTGTTATGCTCTGCTCAAGGCTGAGGGGTAAGTGAGGAGGCCATGGCCAGTCGCGGAGAAGTGAAACGGTCGCAATGGAAGGTCGGTGCGCTGATCCTCGTCTTGCTTGCGGCTGTAGCTGCGCTGGTGATCCTTGTGACGGGCAACAGCGGGGTTATTTTTGCGAGCGGGCTTGAGGTTCGTGTTTATTTCAAGAATGCGAATGGTTTGAAGGTGGGTTCGCCGGTGAACCTGGATGGGGTGACGATCGGCAATGTGCGCACAATCCGGATTGTAGAGAAGCACAGGGAAACGCCGGTGGAAGTAATCATGTCGATACGGCAGAAGTACCGGCGCGACCTGCTGACGGATTCGCGGGCGAATATCAGCACGATTGGCGTTCTGGGCACAACGGAAATTGATATCGACAATCTTCAGGCTAGCGGCAAGCCGATTGGGAATCATGGGGTTCTGCTTACGGGCGGCGCTCCGAATCTTGAGAATGCACTGAGCGCGTTCCAGGACACGACACAGAAGGTTGGCACGACGCTGAGCGAGGGCAATGTGCTGCTGAGCAACCTGAGCAGCAAACAGGGTTCGATGGGGAAGCTGATCAATGACCCAGAACTGCGGGACCGTGCTGCCTCGGCGGTGAACGAGTTGACTTCGATTCCAGTGAAGGCGAGCGAGGGCCAGGGGACGGTTGGGAAGCTCATGACGGACCCATCGCTGATGAACCACCTGAAGGATATGCAGGCGAAGTTTGCGGATATCTCGAAGGCGATGGAAAGCGGGCAGGGGACGGCGGGCAAGATACTGAACGATCCGGCGCTGGGCAGGAATCTGACAGAGGCTTCGCGGCAGATTCATCAGATTTCTATCGAGGCGAGATCGGGACCGGGCGCGGTTGGGATGATGGTGAAAGACCGCGCGTTCCAGCAGAAGCTGAAGGACACGGGCAGCCAGATGCGCTTGCTTGCGAAGGGTACTCGCTCCGGCCAGGGAACGGCGGGCGAGATGATGCAGAAGAATTCAGCGCTGGACCAGCACATGGACGCGCTGGTGAAGAACAGCCGGGAACTGGTGACCGGGATGCGGAAGTATCCGGTGAAGTACTTCTCCATCCATCTGCGACTTTTCTGAATCACAATCAGGCTTGCGATATCAGGATTCCGCACCAAGGGGCAGGAAGAACTGCATGCCCTGAACGGGCTCGCCGAGTCGCTTGAGGAGCAATTGCAGGTCGTGGTTGTTGTTTACGAAGTCGATTTCGCTGGTGTCGACGACGAGGAGATCGCTGGCTGAATAGTGAAAGAAGAAATGCTCGTATGCCTGCGTGACCTGCTCGATGTAGGCGTCGCTGATGGCGCGCTCGCCGTGCATGCCTTTGCGGCGGAGGCGCTGCTTGAGGACCTCCGGGGTGGCCTGCAGGTAGATGACGAGGTCGGGGGTGGGCACGGTCTCGCGGAGGAGCTGGTAGTAGTGGCGATAGAGTTCGAGCTCGGCGTCACTGAGGTTGAGGTAGGCGAAGAGCTTGTCTTTCTCGAACAGATAGTCGGAAACGATGGGCTTGGAGAAGTCAGTGAGCTCGCTCAGCTGCGCGTGTCGCTCTTTGAGGAACCACATTTGCGTGGCGAAGGCCATGCCGGATTGCGCCTGATAGAAGCGGTCGAGAAAGGGATTGTTTTCCGGCTCGGTGATGCGGTGGGCATGCATGCGGTCGGCGAGAATTGCGGCAAGGCTGGACTTGCCCACTCTGAGGGGACCTTCGACAGCGATGAACCGGGGCGACTCGAAGAGATTTGCCATGCCGTATCAAGATAACGCATCTGAAGCGCTGGGGCGAAAGAAAAACGAAAAGGGGAGCCGACTGGTAAATCGGGCTGTAGGTTGGGCGGGCACCGGAGCTGGCCGAGCTTACAAGGTGTGGAGGTAGGCGAGGAGATCCTTGATCTGCCGGTTGCTGAGGGTGTTGCCGAAGGGCGGCATCATGTTGCGGCCGTACTGGATGGTGCTGATGACGCGCTCATCGGTGGCGGGCAGGCCACTGGGCAGGTACTTGCGGCGGAAGAGGCCTTCAAGACCGGGACCGTGGAGGTCTTTGGTGGTGTCGGCATGATGGCAGCCGGCGCAGTACTGGACGAAGACCTGACGTCCCTGCAACTGCTGAGGGTTGAGCTGGCTGAGCGGCGTGGGCGGCGCCATGGAAGAGTGGCAGCCGGCGAGAGCGAGCGTTGCGGCAGCGGCGGCGGCGAGCACGAGGCGATGAGCGGGCGCGAGGCGGAGATTGGGCTTCATGGCTGGGAAGAGTCCATCTTACTCTGATTACTTTGAGGCTATGGCCTCGCTCTGATTACTCCGTGGCTATGGCCTGGACGATGTGGTCCATGGTGGCTACCGCGGCTTCACTGTCTGGATTGCGGGTGTTGCAGAGGATGGAAAAGACGTAGGTGCGTCCGGAATGGGCCTTGACGTAGCCGCTGAGGGAGTTGACCTCGTCGAGAGTTCCGGTTTTGGCGTGGACGCGGCCGCGCATGGAGGGACTGGTGAAGCGGTCGGAGAGCGTTCCGTCAACGCCTCCGGTGGGAAGCGCGTTGCGGTAGGTTCGTCCCCAGCTTTGGTGTGAGGCGTAGGCGAGCAGGGTGGTGATGGCGTGGGGCGTAACGACATCGTCGTGGGACATGCCGGAGCCATCGAAGAAGAGGAATCCTGAGGGATTGACGCCGGCCTCGAGAGCGAACTGGTGTACGACGCGTGCGCCTTGCGCGATGCTTCCGTCGCCGGCTTCGTAGCGTCCGAGGTCGCGGAGGTAGAGTTCGGCGTGGAGGTTCTGGCTGACCTTGAGGGTAACTTTGAGATCCTGCGCGAGGGTGGCCTTGGAAATGTAGGTGGCGAGGACGTGTTGGCCGTCCGTGGGTGGGCCGAGGAGGGTGTCAGGAATGGGATGGAGGGCGATGGGCTGATTGACTTCTTCGCGGAAGCCGTCTGTGTCCGTGGACAGGAGGTGATGGGCCTGTGCGGTGCCGGTGACCTGGATGCCGCGCTGGCGGAGGAGCATGGCAAAGGTGGCAGCGGCATACTTTGCGGGGTCGATGATGGCGAGTCCGGCGTGGAAGCCGTTCTGGTCGATGGCGCCGAAGAGGCGTACTTTGCGGGAACCTGGAGCACGGTCAAGGCCCACGCGGCCGATGCCGGAGCGGAGGCAGGTGGTTTCGTTGTCGAGGTGGTAGTACGTGGTGGGCGGGTTCCACTCGACTTGTTCTGTGCCTGTGGGTGTTACGAATTTTTGCGGGGTTGCGCCGGGTTCGTTGGGGAGTCCGGCGACGCCGGCAGGGACGACGTTGAGGTAGACGACGTTGTCATTGATGGTGAGGGCGGAGATGGGCGCGCCGTAGTCCCATACGGTGTCGTCGAGTGCCCATCCGGTGGGGTAGGGCTGATCGGTGAACCAGGAGTCGTCGCCGATGACGTTGCCGTCGATGCGGTGGATGCCGTCTTTGACGATCTGATCGGCCATGTTCTCGAAGGCGGAGATGGTGTCTGGCTGGCGAACGGTGTGGCCGTTGTAGGGGTAGACGCGGCTGGAGAGAGTGGGATCGCCGGAGCCGTGGATGATGATGTTTCCGTGGAGTGTTCCGTTGCGCGAGATGACGCCGGTGGTGGTGACGGTGGTGCGCCAGCGAGCCTTGGGCTGGAATAGAGCGAGGACGGCGGCGGTGGTGAAGAGCTTGGCGTTGGAGGCGGGGTGGAAGTACTGGTGGCTGTTGAGGGAGTAGATTTGGCGGCCGGAGAGCGTGGCGATGGAGATGCCCCAGTGGGCGCGAACGGCGTAGGGTGCCTGCAGGAGATGGTGGATGGTGCGGGCGAGATGCGGGTATCCGGCGGCGTAGCGTGCGCCGTGCCAGGCGATGGCGGCGCGATGCGTGCGGGCAACAGCGGGGAATACGAGCAGGGCGGCGGCGAGGACGAACAGGACTGGGCGGAGACGGCGAGGGTGCATAAGGCGTATGGGCGGAGTGTAGCATCGGGAACAGGATGGGATTTGTGAAGAGACCGGTTTTTGACTGGCGGCTGCGAACGCGGGGGATGCGGCTGGGCGAGCGAACGCTTGTGATGGGTGTGCTGAACGTGACACCGGACTCGTTTTCGGACGGGGGACTCTATCTTGATTCCGGGCGGGCGGTGGAGCGGGCTTTGCAGATGCTGGACGATGGCGCGGCGCTGCTGGATCTGGGCGGCGAGTCGACGCGGCCGGGCGCTTCCGTAGTGAGCTCGGCAGAGGAGCAGGACCGTGTGCTGCCGGTGATCGAGGGAATTTTGAAGGCGCGGCCGGAGACAGTGATCTCGATAGATACATACAAGGCGGCTACGGCGCAGGCTTGTCTGGGCGCGGGCTGCGAGATTGTGAACGACGTGAGCGGGTTCTTGTGGGACGAGGGGATGGCCGCGGCGTGTGCGGCGGAGCCGTGCGGGGTGGTGATGATGCATACGCGGGGGCGTCCGGATGAGTGGCGTGGGTTGCCAGCTTTGGAGCCTGATGCGGTGCTGCCGCTGGTGCGGGATGGTTTGCGGGATCGTCTGGCTGCGGCTGTGGCGGGGGGCGTGGCGGCAGAGCGGGTGGTGCTGGATCCGGGGTATGGGTTCGGGAAGGTGATGATGGAGAATTATCCGCTGCTGGCGCGGCAGGATGAGCTGCTGGAGCTGGGACGACCGCTGCTGGTGGGGCTATCTCGGAAGTCGTTTTTGCGACGGGTTCTGGAGCGGGAGCTTGAGGGGCTGGTGCGGGAGCGGGATGAGGATTTGACGACGGCTACGGTGGCGGCCTGCACCGCTGGGGTGCTGAGTGGGGCGCACATTGTGCGGGTGCATGATGTGAAACCGGTAGTTGCGGCTGTGGCTTTTGCGGATGCTGTGTTGGGAGCGGGGTGATTCCCTTCCCACTCAAGCCAGAAAACGGCTTGAATGGGGAACCCGGCTGCGCGACCAACCGCGCTTCATGCCCAGTTCGGCCAGTCGGCTTAACTAAGTCGAACGATGATTTTCCTTACTGACCGCAACGCCGTTAGGGCACAGCATGCATCACTTCACAATAGAACTCAAGACTGCCATCAGGGTTTATCAATAACTACAACCAAGATCCCAAAACGCTCGTCTGGCGCAAATCCGCCGACTAGATCTTTGACTCCAATGCCCTATTTTTGTAGGCGAAGTATAGAGACAGAACACTGTGGGCGGCGCGGCACAAATCCCGAATTTGAAAAGCAAGTTCTTCCGAAGACGAGCGGGACATACTCCATGGGGTACAAAAGTTCTTATCTGAAATTATTTCCGTTGACACATTTTCAAGCCTGGAGATATGCTCGGGGTCGATTCTTTGCTGGATGGCTCCTTAAGGCAGAAGTTCGTGCCCCTGACAGTCTGGCGCATGTGCTTTACCCGCCAGAACACGGTAGTTTGTGAGGTTTCATCCGTTCACGGAATTCTGATTGCTGCTTTGTTGTACCGGTCGAACAATGCGCCCCCCAAGGCTTGAGTCCCAGCCTGCTTATCAATCAGGCCGTGCTTTTAGCGCGCCAACAACGAAGAGGAAGTCAGATGAAACTTAGAGTATTCTGCATCGCGGCGTCCCTGGTGGGCGTTGTCCTCCTGCTTGCTCCTAATCTACAGGCACAGATCACCTTCCCTGCCAACACCACTTACTACATCAGCAATTTCGGATGCAGCGATGCAAATGCTGGCACCAGCCCAAGCGCACCTTGGTGTACTTTCAATAATGTCAACGGAAATATCTTTAGTCCCGGAGATCAACTCTTGCTGGCGGCGGGCAGCAGCTGGAATCAGGAGCTTGACCTATTGGGTACTGGAACCTCCAGCAACTGGATCACCCTGGGCAGCTATGGAACCGGCGTTAACCCAATCATCAACCGTAACGACACCTCTGGCACCCTCCGCTGCGTCCGCCTCACTAACCCCGATTATTGGAACATCGAGCACCTGACGGTGGAAAACGCCGGGGCTGGCATACTCGTGGAGTACAGCACCCCGAATCATAACGGGCTGAACATCACCGATATCTACGCTACCGGCATGAAGGGCATCGCGGGAACCAACAATGGTGCTGCGGACAACCTGGTTGAATCTCCAGGCGTCGCGCTCAGCACCCCAAGTACCGCCAAGATTTCCCTTACTACCGGCCAGTACACTGTCAGCGGCGTCAACATCTCCTATGTTGAGGGCACCGGGAACGAAACCACCCTCTTCCCCCGTCCTCTTGGGGGAAATGGAGTTTCGACCTGGGGGCTCTGGAATGCCGTGATTCAGAATGTCTATGCACACCAGGATTTGTGGGGGCCGACCGGCTCTCTTTACATGACCCAGGTAAACCAAAGTACGATCCTGGATTCGGTGTTCACTGACGTCCTCAACGGCAATTCCGTCGGCACCACAGAGACCATTTCAGGACTCGACAACAACGTTGCGGTCATCAACAGCGCATTCACTGACACGCCTCCCACGAGCAGTCCCGATGGATGCGGCTGGGACAACGAGGTCAAGAGTAACGGGACCCAGTTTTATGGCGACTACTTCGCCAATAATGCGGGCGCCGGCATCGAGTTTCTGGCCATACACGGCACCGGGGATTTCGACAGTAATAACGAAGTCGCCAGCAATCTCTTCGTGAACAATGGGGGTGGAAGTTTGAATGGCTCGGCAGGCGCCATCGCCACCACCGGCGACTCCGACGTGCCCACCGGCACCGCCGAGAATAATCTCTACTACGAGCCAAACTACGGCTTTGATGTCGTCTTTGGCAGCACCGGCAGCTTCAGTGGATTTACGTTTACCAATAACCAGGCTGCTGACACGGACTTGGATACCTGGAATTCCATGGAAGGCTTCAGCAACGCGCAAGGCCAGAACCAATGGTCGTATCAGTACTTCAATGGCTCCATATGGGACGACATGACCACCTATAACAGCTACACCAGCGGCGCCGGGATCGCCGGGCTTTGGAGCACGTGGGGAGCCGACAGTAACACCGCTTTAGTCGGAGGCGACACGATGCAACCGGACGCATGCAACAGCTGTTGGACCGCGCGCACCTGGACAGCGCCCTACTCCGGCAATGTAAGCATTCGCGGCTGGGTGACAAAAACCGCAAGCGGCGGCAATGGGGTATTGGTCAACATCACTCAAAACGGCTCGCCCGTCTGGGGCGGGAGCGGAACAACACTTGCGGGCACCAATACAACCGGCTTTTCCACGAACGTAGATATTCCGGTTGTCGCGGGCGATACGATCCGCTTCGAGGTCAACAACGGCGGCAGCGGCAACAACGACACGGATCAGATCAGCTGGTCTCCGAACATCATCTATACCAACCATGCGGGCCTGGTGGCCAACGCGGACTTCCAGACACCTGCCCAGCCTTCCAAGGGATACGAATACGGCCCCATGACGTATGGCTGGACGTTTAGCAGTGGAGCCGGCGTACAGGCGAATGGAAGCGCATGGGGCGCACCACCCGCACCGAACGGAGGAACGCAGACCGGCTTCCTGCAAAGCACCAGCAGCGTCACTCAGTCAATCGACTTCGCCGCAGGAACCTACTACATCAGCTTCCTTGCTGCGCAACGAACCAGCACAGGCGGGCCGCAAACAGTCGCTGTGTATGTTGATTCAACACTGGTGGGGACCTTCAGCTCGATTCCCGGCAGCTTCACGCCACTCACCACCAACAGCTTCACTCTGACGGCCGGCAATCACACCGTCGAGATTGAGGGCACCAATTCAGGCGATAACACGGCCTTTATCGACGACGTGACGCTCACCGAGTTGGCGAATGCAAACTTCCAGGCGCCTGCCCAGGCTGCCAAGGCATATCAGTACGGCCCGATGACCTACGGCTGGACGTTTAACAGTGGAGCCGGCGTACAGGCGAATGGAAGCGCATGGGGCGCACCACCCGCACCGAATGGAGGAACGCAGACTGGTTTCCTGCAAAGTACCGGCAGCGTTATCCAGTCAGTATCCCTGAATGCAGGAACCTACAATATCAGCTTCTATGCTGCGCAACGAACCAGCACAGGCGGGCCGCAAACGGTCGATGTGTATGTTGATTCAACACTGGTGGGGACCTTCAGCTCGATTCCCGGCAGCTTCACTTTGTTGAAAACCAACAATTTCACGGTGGCAACCGGCACCCACACCATCACGATCGAAGGCATGAATTCCGGCCCAAATACGGCCTTCATCGACGATGTCCAAATCAACCCATAGGGAAGCAGGGCAGCCGGGTAGCCTCGCGCAGGTAGGGCACCCGGGGAGATTATGTTCATCTCTGTAGAACCTGGCTGGAAAAAGTAAGGGCGCGATTTGCTCGCGCCCTTGTTTGTTTTTTGACTTGCGGTTGCTTACGCAGCGGCTTGTTTCGCGAGGGCGTCCTTGGCCTGCTGGGCGAGGGCTGCGAAGCCGGCTTCGTCGTTGGTGGCGATGTCGGAGAGGACCTTGCGGTCGAGCTCGATGCCGGCAACCTTGAGGCCGTGGACGAATTGCGAGTAGCTCATGCCGTTGAGCCTGGCAGCGGCGCCGATGCGGACGATCCAGAGGGAGCGATACTGGCGCTTCTTCTGCTTGCGGCCGGTGTAGGCGAACTTGAGGCCGCGTTCGACGGCTTCCTGGGCTGCCTGGTAGAGCTTGGATTTCGTGAGGAAGTAGCCGCTTGCCCTTTTCAGGATTTTTTTGCGGCGGTCGGATCTTTTTGTCCCACGTTTTACGCGAGGCATGGTGTTTCTCCTTTAGTTGAATCGTTTCGCGGCTGGAGGCAGGTGGACCTCTTCACGCGCGTCGTACCTGAGTCTCTCGGCCCGGTCACATCAGACCGACCCGGGGGCGCTTTGGCCCTTAGTCCTTATAGACCGGCTCAGGCGTAGGGAATCATGCGGGCTACCTTCGCGTGGTCGGCGTCCGAGACATAAGCGGGGGCTGTGAGCCGGCGCTTGGCCTTGGTCTCCTTCGACGTAAGGATATGGCGCATCTTGGACTGGCCCCGCTTGATTTTGCCGGTGCCGGTCTTTTTGAAGCGCTTCGCCGCGCCACGGTGTGTCTTCAGTTTGGGCATAGCTATCCTGTGGTCGCCAGATGGTTATGGCGACATTTGCCAGTTTACATCAAATGAGGCGTTTGCCCAAGGGTGCTGGGCACCCTGCTAAAGGCAAAATCTACCGCAAAGACGCTAAGGACCAAAGGTGCTGGCCGCGCGGGCACACGCGCGCTTTGCGCGCCAGACCACAGATGACGACCTTTGGCCCGGACACCAGACTTTTGGTACGTAGGGCTTCTGGCTGGTTTATACCCTACGATTTTTGAACGTCTAGTTAATGTCCTGTAAGTGGCATGGAATCCTGATATTACGAGACGTTAGGCTTGTAAGTCTTTTGGATCATATAACTTAGGGCGCTGGTTAACCCTGCGATTTTATGCGGTGTATACGATTTGATCCGTATCGATCTACGATTTAGCGGGGCGTAAAGGAAATTTCCGCGATCCCCCACTTTTTTGTGGGTAAGTCGTTGATTCTATGGGATAGGTTAACCCTCTAAGGATGCATTGCCCCTCTTGTTTTTATGGGGATCTTGTTGATTCCATTGGACAGGTTAAGGCTCTAAGGGGTGATTCTTTGTGGAAAAGTCCTGGTTCGGGGGTGGAAATCGCGGCTGGAGTTCCAGATGCTTTTTGTATGTCCTTACTTTCAGGATAGCAAGTTTGCGCGGAATTACCGGCACATTTGGTGGGTTCAATCCACCGCAAGGCGCCAAGGTGACCCTTGATTCATACGTTTCGGCAGAATTCAACGGGCCGAGGCTAAAGCTCGTTTTTATTTTTGCAACTTGTTCCCCGGGCTAAAGCCCGGGGCTTTTGCCGGTCCTGCGCTGGCGCGCCGGAGAGCGGGTAACTGCAGATTCCCTTCGCTGCGCGCCTACCCACCCCACGAACGAAGACCTGTTCGTGGGGGCCCCGGCTCGGCGGTTCGGTTGATGACCATTGTTTTGTGGGTGCGGTGCTTTTTTTTCCTGCCCGATTATTTGTTGTGGTTTGGTTGGATGGGGTAGCCGTGCCAGAGGTATTCGAGGGCTTCGGGGAGGGTTTGTTTTCTGACGGCGTAGTCGACGTGGTGGGCGTTGCGGGCGAAGACAAACTGGTAGTGGTAGTGTTTGGCGGCGAGGGCTTTGGCCATGCGCTCGTTGGCTATGACCCAGTCGTGCATGCCGTCTCGCATGACGTTGGGGTAGTAGAGGTCGCGGTCGCCAACCTCCATCCAGACGCGGATGGGTTTGCGGGGTGATTTGGGAATGAACCGGGAGGCGAGATCCCATGCGCCGCCGGGGATGTTGGGGTTCCAGGGCCATTGCTGGTTGACGAAGGTGCCGGAGTAGGAGAGGACTCGGCGGAACCACTCGGGATGGAACCAGGCCATGATGAAGGCTGCGGCGGCACCGGAGCTGCCGCCCATGGTGGCGCGGCCGTTGGGGTTGGTGGTGAGGCGGACGTGGCAGGCGGATTCGACGCGGGGCAGGACTTCGTTCTGTACAAACTCGGCGTAGCGGCCGGAGACGGTGTCGTATTCGAGGCCGCGCTCGGAGCCTTGTGCGTCTCCGCCGCCGTTCTGGATAGCGATGGCGAGCATGACGGGGATGCGGTGCTGGGCGATGAGGTTATTGACGGTGGTGAAGAGGAGCGGGTTGGGACCGTCCTGATCTTCAATGAATGGCGCGGCGGTGTTGGGTTGGTACTGGCTGGGGATGAAGACCCAGACGTGGCGAGTCCACGGTTGGGGATGGCTGGTGGGGACGAGGAGGCGCGCGGGATTGTGGGGGTCGGGGTAACCGAAGGTTCCGGGCGTGCGGGCGATGCCGGGATAGTAGCGGCTGTGAGCCGAGGACATGGTGAAGGTGCAGGTGCGGCCCTGTGGGACGCCGGGATTGGGGATGGTTGCGGGCGCGGGCGGATGATGGGGGCCCAGGATGAAGTTGCCGTCGGCGGTGGGCGGCGGGACCTGGCCGTCGGGGAGGGTTTTTGCGGCGACCATGCCGGGCGCGTAGGGGTTGCGGACGGGAGTTTGGCTGGGGAGGATGGCGCGGCGTGGTCCCACGGGCGGAATTCTGGGGATGCGCTGGGCGGGCGCATGGGAGGTTTGGGGCGGATGGGTTTGCGTCTGGGCGAATGCGGGAATGGCAGCGAGGAGGGTGGCGAGTGCGAGATGGGTTAGCCGTTTCATCGGCTATGAGGATAGAGCATTCTGCCTACTGCTGTAGAGTTGCTGATGCATTCCGGTGCGGCTCTTCCTGACGGAAAAGCTGCATTGTCATGGTCTCTTCGCTCTACGCCTATAAAGAAAATGCTCCAGCAAAGTTGGGGATGGCTGGTTGGGGGCGGAGTTTCAGGCGTCGAGTTTGAGGATGGCGTCAGTGCGGGTGAGGGCGAGGAGGTCGCGGATGCGCTGGTTGACCTTGCTGAGGGTGAGGCTTCCGGCCTGGCTGGCCAACTCGGCGTTGATGAGGACGAGGAATCCGAGGCCGGCGCTGTCCATGTAGGTGAGGGATTCCATGTTGAGGACGACGTGGCGTGCGCCTTCGTTAATGGCGGAGCGGATTTGGGATTCGAGCATTTTGAGGGAGGAACCGAGGGTCATGGTTCCGTTGAGGGTGACTTCGACGGTTTGGTCAGGGAGCTGGGCGAATGTGGCGTCGAGCGGCATGGGCAACACTTTAGACCATTTGCAGCACGCGCGAAATAAAATTCAGGCGGGGATTTGGGGATGGGCGGGCGCGGGGCGGGTGATGAGGCGGAGGGTGGCGAGGATGGCGGGGAATCCCATGGAGAAGAGCGCGATGACGTGAAAGACGGGGCTGGGCTCATTGACGATGTAGCGAAGTGCGAACCAGGCGTA
>JAKATU010000006.1 GCA_021818585.1 Acidobacteriota bacterium
AACTCCGACAGGCTCCCCTTGCCTGCGTCATAGGCCTCAAGCAGCTTGCGCCGCAAATCATCCGAATATGGTCGCGCCATAGCATGTGCGCGGAGAATCGCCATCCATACTATATATCATCAGGAGACATGCTCTAGCTAAGGTGAAATTGCCATGAAAAAGAGAGCGGATGACCGAAGCCACCATGTTCATTGAAGGTATCCAGCATGTACGCGATGTTGTCGTACAGCCAGTTCTGTCAGGAGTCCACCGCGATGTTCATCAACCGGCCCCAACCCTCCTTGTGCCGGTCGTTGTGCCAGTCCACCCACGCCAGATAAAGCGAGCTGACGTCGATCGCGCGCGTGCTCGAGTCCGCAATCTTCGGATACACATCCAGGTGCGTGTTCGCCGCCTGCAGCCCATACATCGGCAAAAACCGGAAACCCATCCTGTGCCCCTCATCGATCAGCTTCTGGAATCCCGCATCACCGCTCATCCGTTCATCCACCTTGTAGATTGAGTATTCCCAGTAATACCGCCCGCTCCACGCAGGCAGAAACACCATCACCTCGTGCGGATCGATCTGCGTCGCAACCCACTTCTGCGTGCGCAGCGCCTTCGCAAAGTCATTGAAGAGATATCCCGTCCAATCCATCCCGTGAATCGAAACGAAGGGTTCAATCTCCCGGAACCATCCCGGAACATCCTCGCGCGTCTTCCAATCCTGAATGGAAAATGCCCGCTGCACGTGCTCAATATGCGGACGGTAAGTATCATCCGCCGTCGTCGTATGCCCAACACGCCAGCGCGCGCCTTCAATCTCTTTGCTCTGCTTCCATCCCGGGTTTTCATACACCAGTTCCACCCGGTAGCGATTCTCGTCCGCAGGCTCAAAATACATCCAGTTGGCGCGCACTTGCTCGTTCAGCGACGACGGGTAGTAGTAATCCCCTTTCCCTGCCTCAATCACCACCAGCAGCTCAGACCTCTCTACCAGGTCATGTACGGACGCTACACTATGTAATTCAAACGAAGCAAGGCTTCAGTGTTATCACACTTATTTGCTTGGGACCCTGAGCAATTCACTCATAATCCAAATACAGGCTGCGCATATGCCACAAAACCGCATATATGCAGCCTGCTATCGAGGAGAATACTCAGCTTGAGTGCCATCTCAATTCGAATCAAGCACTCCTCTCATTGCCTTCATGGCAAACTGAGCGATCCAACGCTGTCCAGTTCTATGCAAAACTGCATAGCAGTTGTTACAGCGTCACTGTTGTCGCGCACGCTCGCGCTACTGGCAAACCATCGACTGGTTGACGCTCCAGCATTGTCATGAAAAGTGTGAAAGTTTATAGGGACATAGGCCCGGTCGCAGAATTCTCTCAGGCAAACGTAACCTTGTATGTCTCCCCATTCATTGCGTGGAATAGCACATTTCCGTCACCGGCGCTTTCCACCGTCACCGGCTTTCCGCGCAATAGAATTGTCGCAATACGCTGCCCGGGCGGCGCCGCGAGCACCCTTTCGCCGCTCCAGGTCGAGCGCAACGTTGCCCTCCGCGCTTTTCCTCCATCCCACGCCAAATCCACCGTGAAGCCGCCGCGCGCCCGAATCCCACGCAGCCGGCCCTCAGGCCAAGCCCCCGGCAGCGCCGGCAAAAACCGCAATACCCCGGCGTGGCTCTGCACCAGCATCTCGATCACGCCTGCCGCGCCGCCCAGGTTTCCGTCAATCTGGTAGTACGATGTTGGCTTCTCCCCGCACACATCCAGCAGATTCGGCAACGTACTCCACATAAGTAACTGATTCAGTTGCTTATGCGCCTGTTCACCATCTTCGAGTCTTGCCCACAGATTCACAATCCATGCACGGCTCCACCCCGTACTTCCGCCGCCATATTCCAGACGTCGCTCCAGTGACTTTCTTGCCGCTTTGGCCAATTCCGGCGTGCCTTGCGGCGTAATCTCGTATCCGGGAAACAGCGCCCACAAATGCGACTGGTGCCGATGCCCCGGATCGGTCTCCTTGTAGTCCCGAGGCCACTCCTGTATCCGTCCCTCCGGGCTGATCGGGATCGACGGCGTCCGCTTCAGCACAGCCCTTGCCTCTTCCCGCAGTTCACCGTCGCCACCCAGCAACTCGCTAGCCTCGATAAACTGCGTCAGCACCGCCCGCGTGATCTCAATATCCATCGTGGGAGCCATGCACAGGGACGCCCGCTTGCCATCCGGCAGATAATAGGAATTCTCCGGAGAAAGCGACGGCCCCGTCACCAGGTACCCCTCAGGCGGCGGATTCCCGTAGCTCAAATAATCCTTCGGTGCAGGAACCACATAGTCCGCCAGGAACAGCGCCATATCGCGCAGCACCGGATACGCACGCCGCTCAAGAAATAACCTGTCTCCGCTGAACTGGTAGTGCTCCCACAAATGCGTCGAAAGCCAGTTGGCGCCCATCGCCCAAATGCCGTAAGGCACACCGTCAATCGGCACCGCATCACCCCATATATCCGTGTTGTGATGCACCACAAATCCACGCGCCTTGTAGTAGTCCTGCGCCGTTATCGTGCCGGGGCCGCGCGTCATGTCCAGCAAATCAAACAGTGGCTCATGCACATCCGCCAGGTTGGCCGCCTCAGCCATCCAGTAATTCATCTCCGCGTTGATATTCACCGTGTACTTGCAACCCCATGGCGGATTGATGAACTTATTCCATATCCCCTGCAGATTCGCAGCGAGCGCACCCGGCCGGCTGCTGGAAATCAGCATGTAACGGCCAAAGTGATAATACGTCTCCAGCAGAAACTCATCGCTCTTGCCCTGCTTCATCCGCATCACGCGCTCATCGGTCGGCATCGTTGCCAACGGATCGCTTCCGCTCGTAAACTTCACGTCCGAACGGTCGAAATACCCGCGATAATCCTGCACATGCCGCGTGCGCAATTCCCGCCCGCTTCGCGCCATCGCGTCCTTCAACACCGCCTCGCACGCAGTTTTCATATCCGGCGTCCGATGATTCGTCGCATTCGTCAGCAGGATAGTCACCGCATCCGCGCCGCTCACATGCACCTGCCCATCCGCCGCATGCACCGTTCCACCCTGCGGCATAATCACCGCCTCGCAATGGAACGAAATCCCCACATTGTGCTCTTGTGTCTCCGGGTCCTTTGGCGGAGTTACCGGCAGCGCAATTCCCGTCATCACCAGCCGATTCTCGCCCATCGTCTTCGTCGCAAAGCTGGCAGGACGGCTCAAACGTGCCGCGAACGAGATCGCACTCTTGCAGCTTGCCTTCATCCGGATCACCAGCACCTTGTCGGGCGCGCTGCTCCAGTACTCTCGGTGGAAGCGCACACCGCCAGCCTCAAACCGCACGCTCGAAATTGCATTCCGCAAATCCAGTTCGCGCCGGTACGCCGTTGCCTCACCCGGCAAATCAATGTCCAGCCACAAATCCCCCAGCGTTTCATTCATCGGCAGCCGCACAGGAATCGCCAGCATCGACGATTGCGCCAGTTGCTGCGCCTCCATCACTTTGCCCTCAAACAGCAAACGCCGAATCTCCGGCACAGCCTTGCCGGCCGCGGGGTTGTTCCGGTTGCGCGCCTGTCCGTCCCACAGCCCGTCATCGCTGATCTGCACCTGCTCCTTGCCGGGAATCCCAAAGACCATCCCTCCCAGCCAGCCATTCCCCACCGGCAGCGCCGCGGTCCACTCCGCAGCAGGCCTGGTAAACCACAGCATGCGCGTGCTCGCGGAGCTCTCATGCTCACCCGCCATGCCACGCTTCTTCAGCCGATGCTGCTGTGACAGCGTCACTGCTGCTACACCGGAATTCCGCAAAAAATCACGCCGCGAATGTCTCACTCAATCCCCAATCTTTCGTCATTTCGCAAAAACGAACTCTACTTCTCCGGCACGTCATGTCCCACGCGCAGATTCTCGCGCACCGCTGCCGCCGTGGCATGCTCAGCCCACGCCGCCCAAACCAGTTTCCCGCGCTTCTGCTTCCACTCGCTCATCGAAAACACATCCAGTTGGCTCGGCTTCAGCCCAGGCACGCCCGCAGCCAGCGCTTCCAGTCCTGCATCGCGATTCAGTCTTCGCTGCCCATCATCCAGATATACGCCATGTGCCTTCGCCCACTCGCCAATGTTGATCACAGGCATCTCCGCTACCTTCTGTGGAGTCCAGTTTGGAAACCGCAACTCTTTCTCCAACCACTCCGCAGGAGCCCTTAGCACCCACGCAGGACGATGACTCGCTCCCGGGTCGAAATGCGTTGTAAACACATTCTTCGCCGAGCCATTCATCGCAATCGTGCGCTGCCGCAGATTCGCAAAAAACTTCGGCCCATGCGTCGGAATGGCCACCACAGTATCGTCTGTGCCATTCCATACAAACGTTGGCCCACGCCGCGCATTCAACGTATAAATCGCCGCTCCGCGATCCCCCAGAAACCGCAGCGCCTTATATGGCGCGCTCTGCGTCATCACGCACTGGCTCTTGTCCCAGTACCCTCCCGGACCATCGAGGTCTCCGCCACCCGTCAAAAACAGCGCGTGAAAATCCGTATCCACCGCGCCCGTCAGCACAGAGACAAACGAGCCCAGCGAAAAGCCAAGCAGCGCAATCCGCTTGCGATTCACATACGGCAGGCTCCGCAGGTACGACACGCCCTGCATCGCATCGGTCACCATCAGCCCGCCCATGCGCTGTGGCACCCCTGGCATGGCCACCATCCGCTCGCACTCGTCCTCGCCGTTTTGGTGCTCATCGTTGCGCTCCCCTTCGCCAATCATGTCGTAGGTCACCACCACCGCGCCGGCCTTCGCATAAAGAATGCCGGTATAAAAGTCATACCAGCTCGTCTTGTCCGCGCCGTGGCCGTTCACCACTACCATCCCCGGTACCTTGCCAGCTACATGCTCGGGCCGGTAAATAATCGCCGGGATCCGCATCCCATACTCGGTCCCGTACGTGACGCGCTCCGCAATCACTCCGGGGACAGGAGAAAAGCTCCCGTGATTCCGCGCATCCAAAGCCGGCAGCGGCGTCGGAATATAAAGCGCCCCGCGCATCTCCTGCCGCCAGACCCTCACCTGCTGCTGCGTCACGCCTGCCCATGCAGCAGCCAAAGTCATCCCACCCATCACGCACATCAACATCGCCATGCGCGCAACACTTTTCATCGAAATCTGTAAATAAGGCATTATCAGGACAATCTTTCCGGCGAGAACTAGCCGCCAGCTAACTTCCACTTTGTAAAAGTTATTTCCAATACTGGACAATTCTGAACAGCCGAATGATATCCTCACTCTCGAGTGCCTGACAAGGTCAGACCATCCATTCTCCTCACTCATTAAACGCACAAGGGGTTCCATGATTCGCATTCGCCGCACCTGTATCGCCATTCCACGCCGCAAGACTCTCGCGCTCATCGCCATCGCCTGCTGCGCCTTTGCATGCTCGGCCGCCGCAGCCCGAGCGGCGAGTGTCTGCAACGTCCAGTCCTACGGCGCAAAAGCAGATGGAACCACCATGGATACGCTGGCCATCCAGCATGCCATTGACGCCTGCGCGGCAAAAGGTGGCGGCACCGTCCGTTTCAGCGGTGGAACGTTCCTCACCGGCCCCATCATGCTCAAGAGTCACATCACGCTTGAAATTGACAAGGGATCCACCCTGCTCGGAACGCATAAATTCGCGGCCTACAAGCCCGCCATCGAGCTCCGCCAGCCCGCCGTCGAACCCCTCATCAGCGCCAAAAACGCGGTCGACATCACGATCCGTGGCGGAGGCACCATCAACGGCGCAGGGCAGCCCTGGTGGGAGGCCGTCTACTCGCATGATCGCTCAAAGTTCACCGCGAACCATCGTCCACGCCTCATCCTGCTCGACCACTGCAAGCACGTTCTCATTGAAAACATCACAATTGAAAACTCGCCTTCATGGCAGGTCGTCCCCTACTACTGCGACTACGTTACGATTCGTAACAGCCGCATTCTCGCGCCTGCCCGCTCGCCCAACACCGACGGCATCGATCCCTTTTCTTCGCATCACGTCACCATCACGCACATGCTCATCGACGACGGCGATGACGACGTCGCCATTAAGTCCGGCCAGCCCGACTCCAAAGGCTATAACGCACCCAGCACCTACATCCGCATAACGGACAGCACCTTCCTCCACGGCCACGG
>JAKATU010000023.1 GCA_021818585.1 Acidobacteriota bacterium
CCGATACCTTCCACGCCCAGCCCACACTCACGCCGAAACGCTCGGCCAACTCCGACAGGCTCCCCTTGCCTGCGTCATAGGCCTCAAGCAGCTTGCGCCGCAAATCATCCGAATATGGTCGCGCCATAGCATGTGCGCGGAGAATCGCCATCCATACTATATATCATCAGGAGAGATGCTCTAAAAAAAGAGCGTTCAAGGTACCCCACTTTTTTGTGGGTAAGTTGTTGATTTGATGGGATAGGTTAACCCTCTAACGATGAGGCCGTTCCCCCTGTTTTTGTGGGGATGTTGCTGATTCTAAAGATCAGGTTATGGCTCTAGCGGAGCCGTACCCTACGATTTTTTGATTTTCAGTTAACGTCCGGTAAGTCTTTTCAGATGTTCACTTTCCGAGACATTAGGCTTGTAATCCTTTTGGATCGTGTACCTTGGCGGTGGGGTTAATACTGTGATTTTATGCGGTGTATATGGTTTTATTCGTATTGATATACGACTTTCTCGTAGGGCTGAGCGCTGCTTGTGAGGCACAACAATACGTTGGGGCAGGCTGTGGTGGCCTGCCCCTGGCAATCTGTGCTCTGTTTTTATTTTATCGAATTTAGGGTTAATTTCCGGCACATCGTTGGCTTGCCGGTTCGACGTCGGGATGGACAAACGGGTCGGACTTTGGCCGATACGTCCCATACTTTCTTTCCTAAGAATCCGGGAAGAAAGTATGGGGCACCCGCAGTCTTCCGATGGAGGCTACTTCCGAGTTCCTGCAGGGGTTAGTGCGGGCGGCCAGCTGGGTGGAAGGCTGGTGCGTGGAAGGCTGGTGCGTGGAAGGTGGGATGCGGCATCGGGGCCGGCCTTGGCATGGGTTGTGGCCTAGGCATCGGAGCCGGGCGAAAAACAGGACCGGGGTTTGGTCCTGGAGCTGGCCTGAAGAATGGAGCGTGGCGCGGAGGTGGATTGGAGTTGTTGTTTTCTCCGCCATTGTTGCCAGGATGGAAGAACGGGGCGCGGCGTGGCGATGAGCCAAAGTGCGAGCCGCCGCCGGTATGGTTTCTGCCGGAGTTGTTGCCGTTGGAGGGGTAGCTGCCGTTGAGGATGGGATAGGGGGCGCGGTTGACAGGCTCAGACCGGCCTGCGCGGTTGGCGGCTCCGCCGGGATGGGCGGCTGCGGCGCGGTTGGTGTTTCCTTCTCCACCGACGGGCGCGAACTGCAGGCTGGGCAGAGCCGGCCGGACGGGCTGGAGATTTTTCCCGTTGAAGCGGAACGGGCGCGGAGATGGCCTGGAGCCGTTAAAGGGCTGGAAGCCGCCACTGAACTGGTTGCCGCGGCGGACGGGGTAGATGCGCGGAACGCGATGCCGGGGCGCGTGCGCCGGGCGAACCGGACGAATGAGCCGGTCGTAGTGCGGCGGTGCTGCCTGAATGTAGGAGACCGGATACCAGCCGCCGCCGTAGCCGCCCCATCCGCAGTCGCCGGGGAACCAGACCCAGCCATAGCCTCCGAACCAGTTCCAATAGCCGCAGTGATAGGGCCACCAGCCCCACGGGTAACCTGAGATCCAGGTGTATCCCCAGGAGGGGTAATAGCCCCACCAGCCATCGCCGTAGGGATCCCAATTTATGCCGACACCGGAGGGAGCCCATCCTTCGCCGTAGCCGGGAACGTCGTACCAGTCACCGTAGGAGTCGAGCTCGTTCCATGCAGCGTTGTCGGTGGAGTTGTAGCCGCCGCTGGATGCCAGATCGGCGAGGGCGGCGTCACGATTGGAGTTCCACTGGTCCCAGGAGTTGGGCGGGATAGAGTCGCTGACCTGATAGGAATAGGCGTCGTAGGGATCGAGGCTGACGCTTTGGCCGGACTGGAGGCTGGTGAGGAAGCTGGTGCCGTCGAGAATCTGGAGATCGCCCTGCATGGCGGCGACCTGGTAAGGGGTGTTGTCCATGTCGACGCGGATGACGGCGTTGCTCTGGGGCACGACGTTTTCGGGCCCGACGGCGAGGGTGTACTGATTGCCCTGGGTATTCAATTCGTAATAAGTGAGGCCGGAGAGCGCCCGAAGGCGGCCATTGAAGATGCCGTCACTGCCGCTCTCGAGATGTTCAACGACAAGCGAGCTGTTGGGGGCGAGGCGTGCGACGCTGCCGTCCTCAAACTGAATCTCTGCGCGACCAGTTTCGCCTGTGACGATGCGCATGCCTTCGTCAATGGGCATGTTGAGGAAGGCCTTGGGGAATGCGAGAAGGTCGCCGCGGTAGACGCGGACGTCGCCGTGGACGTCGCTCATGCGCAGGACGGGCTGGTGGACGGCGTCGGCGGGCGGCGCGGGGGGATTCTGGTTGCTTTGCGCACGCAGGACGAGCGGGGCGGCCAGCAGAAATGCAAGAGTGGCAGCGACGGTGATGATTCGGCGGAGATGAATGCAAAACGAGCGGTGATGGAATGTCTGCTGCATGGCTTGCCACCTCCTTGCAGGTGCGCACTATTAGTAGAAACGCGCAAACGGGCCTAATGGTTGCGTGATTTTATTGTCATGAAACGAAGTTTAAGACTTTCGCCGGGCTGGGGGCTGTTGTGCGGCGAGGGTTTGCGCGTGATGGATGTGGCAGATGGCGATGGCGAGCGCGTCGGCGGCGTCGGCGGGCTGGGGCTGTTTGGGCAGATTAAGCAGACGGGCGACCATGAACTGTACCTGCTCCTTTTGGGCGAGGCCGTAGCCGGTGACGGTGGATTTGATGGTCAGCGGGGCGTATTCGGCGAGGGGCAGGCCGGCATTGGCGATGGCCAGCAGGGCGATGCCGCGGACGTGACCGAGCTTGAGCGCGGACTTGGCGTTGACGGAGTAGAAGACCTCTTCGACGGCTACGATGTCGGGCTGGTACTCGGCGAGGAGCGCGGCGAGATGCTTGTGGACGAAGGCAAGGCGCTCGGGGAGGGTTTGCTTTTTAGGCGGGGAGATGCCGCCGAAGGCGATGGGGGTGAGGTCGGGCGAGCGGCTGGCGTGGCTGGAGACCGGGCTGGTCTCGACCACGCCGTAGCCGGTGGTTTCAGAGCCGCAATCGATGCCGAAGACGCGCATGGTTCACCGGGGCAGCGCGCCGCTAGCGGGAGATACCTTCCAGCGGCGAGCTGGCGGTGGCGTAGAGTTTTCGCGGCATGCGGCCCGCGATGTAGGCCTCGCGACCGGCGAGGACGGCGTGCTGCATGGCCTCGGCCATCAGGACGGGGTTGGCTGCGGCGGCGATGGCGGTGTTCATGAGGACGCCGTCTGCGCCCATTTCCATGGCGAGCGCGGCATCAGAGGCGGTGCCTACGCCGGCGTCGACGATGAGCGGGACTTCGGTGATGACTTCGCGGAGGATGGCAAGGGTGGCGCGGTTCTGGATGCCGAGGCCGGAGCCGATGGGGGCTGCCAGAGGCATGACGGCGGAGGCTCCGGCATCGATGAGGCGTTTGGCAAATACAACGTCATCAGAGGTATACGGGAGAACCTTAAAGCCTTCTTTCACCAAGGTGCGGGTAGCTTCCAGGGTAGCCTGCACATCGGGGTAGAGGGTGGCCTGATCGCCGATGACCTCGATTTTGACCCAGTCGGAGAGACCGACTTCGCGGCCGAGACGGGCGGCGCGGATGGCTTCTTCGGCGGTGTAGCAGCCTGCGGTGTTGGGCAGCAGGAAGTAGCGCTGAGAGTCGATGAAGTCGAGGAGGGACTCTTTGGAGCGGTCGAGATTGACGCGGCGGACGGCGACGGTGACCATTTCCGCGCCGGAGGCTTCGATGGCGCGCTGGGTTTCGGGGCCGTCCTTGTACTTGCCGGTGCCGACGATGAGGCGGGACTGGAATGCCCGCCCGGCGATAACCATGGGTTCCATGAGATTGATTGTAAGCCGGGGTTTGGATTTGCGAATTTGATTGGAAAAAGGAAAAGCCTCCGGATGGCCAGAGGCTTTTCTGAAACAGCGGGAGAAGCTAGTGCTTCTGGCTGGAGGTGTCCTGCTTCGCCTCCTGCTGCGGGGTGGTGGTTCCCTTTCCACCATCGCCGACCTGGCCGGTGGGTTCGCTGCGGTAGGCGGAGAACTGGCCTTGCGGGGGAAGCAGCATGACCGTGATGTGCTTGTCCTTGGCGTCAACTTTGTAGACCTGGCCGAAGGTCTGGTAGTCATTGCCGATGACCTGGAGGACGAGCGTGTCGCCTATCGGAATGACGGTGATGACGGCTTTGCCCTGGCGGTTGGTGACCATTTCCATGTAGCCGTCGGGGCGGTTGTCGCGGGTGCTGTGGAAGATGACGTGCGCGTCGTTAATCGGCTTGTGGAACTGCTCGCTCTCAACGGTGACGGTAATTTTGGCGAGTGGCGGTGGCGGCTTGTACTTGCGGCCGCGGAAATGGCTGTCGCCGTGCCACCAGTTCGCCATCAACGCGGTCGGCAGGGCGAGCATGACGACGAGCGGAACGATGCGTCGAAAACGAAGGGTTTTTGCCATAATTGAAATTGTAAAACCCCCAGGGTTGGGATGGAAAGTGTTAATGAAGTTTTGCGGTTCCGGGTGGGTGGCGCCGGAGTGACTCCGGCTAAATGAGATCGTTGCCGGAATCGAAACCGCCGTCGTCAAAGGAACTGGTATCGTCGAAGCTATTGTCGAAACCCTGCCCCGCGTCGAAGCCCTGATTGTTGTCAAAGCCGGCGTTGTCAAAGGGGTTCTGCTGCTGGAAATCCTGGTTGTCGAGGCCTGCGTTCTGGGAGGGATCTTCAATGTAATTGTTGTTGATGACCGTTTCCTCGACGGGCATGCCGCCGAAGCCCATCGGAGAGCCGAATCCACCGTAGCCTCCGCCAAAGCCGCCGTGGAAGATGGATTCGATGCCTTCGAAGGCGAGGGCCCCCGCGGCAACTCCGGCGGCGGTAGTGGCGGCGGAGCGGAGAAAGCTGCTGCCCTGGCTGGGCTGTGCGTACTGGGGCTGGTATTGAGGCTGAGCGTATTGCGGCTGAGCGTATTGCGGCTGATTGTATTGGGGCGGCGGAGTGTTTGGAACGGTCTGGTACTGCGGGGTTGCGCCGGAGGGTTGCGATGAGGGCGAGGGTACGTCGTGATGGAATAAGTTGCCGAGGAAGCTGGTGGCGCGAGCGGGCTGTTGCGGCACGGGCTGCTGCTGGGCTTCGGCGGTGAGCTGCTGGATGCGGGCTTGCGCCTGATGGAGGGAGATGTCCTGCACAAGGACGATCTGGGCGAGCTTATAGATGGCGTCGGGGTCGCGGGCGAGTCCGTCCTTTAGGATGGCTTCCGCGTCGGGATCTTTCTCGTTGAGCGGGGTGCGGGTAACCTGCTGGACGAGTTGTTGGAGCATCTGTGCTTCCTGCGGGGTCATACGAATCCTTCCTTCCATTGCGACGCGAGGTTATCGTGGCGTTGCTTCCCCCATTAGACGCCTTTTGAAGTGGAGAGTATGCAGTTTGCGCTGCAGCGGTTGTGGAATAAAAAGCGGGGCCGGATGACCGGCCCCGCCAGGGTTTGCGCATCGAGATGGCTGCTAGAAGGTAAGGTGAAGGGCCATCTCGACGATGCGGTTGCTGCCGATGGTGCTGGTGACAAATCCCACCGGCGTATTGGTGTTGGTGGGCACAGTGTACAGTTCGTAAGCGCAATCCTGACTGGAGCCCTGGCAGGTACCTGTCCCTCCGGCGTTGGTTCCGTTGGGAACCTGGACGGAGTTGCTGTAGGACGGTTGAACCTGGGTGCCGTTAGCAAAGGGGTAGCCAGGGTTGGACGGGGCCGAGAGCTCCAGGAAGCTCGAGCTGAGCTGCACGTTGTTCTGCGGCACGTCAAAGCTGGGCGTGTTGGTGAGGTTAAAGACTTCGAATTGATAGTTGAGACCGTAGCGCTGACGAATCCTGAAGGTCTTCTGGATGGTGAGATCCACGCGCTTCTGGAATGCCTGGCGGAAGATGTTGCGCTGACCCGGGACGAAGGTCGTCTCATAGACGTCGCAGAGAGGACCGCCACCAGGACCGGCGTTGCCACCGTCGGAGGTGGTATCGCAGGGCGGAACGCCATTCTGTCCAGGGTTGAGCAGCGGAATCTGGAAGTCTGTTGCATTGATGGCTGCCTTGTTGGGGTTCACCTGAGCCTGGGCCCCGGTGTAACCGGTAAGGGCTTCCCGCGGATTGATACCCGGCTTGAGCGGAAGCACCGGATTCATCAGGAAGATATTTCCACCGAAGTACTCGTTGCCGACCGAACCGGAGAAGTCATACACGCTATAGGGCTGACCGCTCTGAAAGACGGTGATGCCTTCGAGCGCCCATCCGTTGGTTAGAAAATGCAGCATATTGCGATCGCTATGAATCAGGCTGGGAATGTCATAGGTGAAATTGGCTGTGGTGACATTCGTGCGGTCGAAGTCCGCATCCGCGTAGGAGCTGCGGAGGTCTTTCGGGTTGTCACCGGTGAAGAACAGACCGATGTCGCTCTGCTCGTCGAGCGTGTGTGACCATGTATAAGAGAGCCCGAACTGCAGCCCGTGCGACATGCGGTGCTGCACGCGAGCCTGTAAAGCGTCGTAGGACGAGATGGCCGCCGAAGTGAACGAAGTGGAGTTGGGGTCGTAACCCACATACGGCACGCGCAGATCGACGTTGCCGCCGCTGTAGGTGTCGTATGGCTCGTACTTGTCAATATAAGGGTTGCCGCTGTCATCGAGATTCGGGCTGATGGTCTCCACCCCGTAGGAGTACGTCTGACCGTTGATAGGGTTGTTGGGAGTGGCGATACCCGGCTCGTTGAAAGGCAGAGGAACGATCTCATGCTTGCCGCGGTTGCCCACGTAAGCGATGTCGATCATGGTGTTGTTCCTCGGCTGCCACTGGAAATCGAGGGTCCAGTTCTCAGAGTAAGGCAACACGTTGTTAATGTTGTAGTTGCCGATGATCTGCGGAATAGCTTCGCAGGAGAAGCCCGAGAGCGTGTTGCCTTGGTAGATGTCCAGACCGTCGCACTCGGACTCCTGCTGATCGAGCGTAGGCAACTGTGAGGCGAGGTTGGCCGGAGTGGTAGGCGGAGTGATTGTGGTAAAGGGCTGGCTCAGGTTGCCGTTCTCATTGGTAAAGGCGGCAAAGGGGGCTTCCTGAGTGACGCCGAAAGGACCGCTGATGCCGTTCCCGGCAGGTGGCGAGAGGTACTGGAAGTACTCCCCACGGTTGTAGTAAATACCGGCACCAGCGCGCCAGACAACTTTGTTGTGGAAGCGCTCCGGGGACCATGCGATGCCGATGCGGGGAGCGATGCCCCACTGGCGGCCCTTGAGAGTGGAGTCACTGACGCCAGGCGTGCCGTATTGCTTGTTGTTTCCGGCCACAATGAAACCGGTGTTAGTGACCGCAGCCGGGCTGGACTGATAGAGTTTGGGGTCAAAGTTGAACATGAGGCCATTGGCTTCGCGGAAGGGTCCGTTGAAGTCGTAGCGGACGCCCGCGGTGACAGCGATGTTCGGCTTGACCTGCCACTTGTCCTGCAAGAAGGCGCCTGCGTCATTATTTCGATAATGACGGTTTGCGTTGCCTTCCAAAACCGTTCCGTTCCGGAGACCACCCTCCAAGAAGCCGGCAAAGTTGGAAGTGGATAACTGTGCATGGCCGATGCGGTTGTTGCGAATGTTCAGCTGGGTGTAGTTGTAATCAAAGCCCACGCTGATGTTGTGCTTGCCCAGCGAAAAGATCACATTGGACGAAGCGGAGTAACGATTCTGGAAGTAGCCGTCGTTCACGAAGTCCGAGGAGGGACCGATGCTGACGCTCGAAGCGTTGGAGTCTCTCTGAGCAAAGTCGTTCATGCTCAGGCCGGGGAAGTAGTTGCCGCCCGGCACCGAGATGCCGACGCTGGAAGCGCTGAGAGGGGCGGTATAACTGCTGTAGACCTTTTGACGTGAGAAGCCGATGCGCTGCTCCCAGTTGATGTTGGATCCAATGCTGATGGAGTTGTTCAGCGAGGCGACCTGCGAGCCGCTGTCTTCGTGTCCGGGGAACCCGAGGACGTTGCTCAACGAGAATGGGCTGACCGCCGGTGTGTGCTGATAGTAGTACTTAGCCGTGAGGTGGTCGTTGTCCGTTGCGTTGTAATCGAGCGAAGCAGTGGCCTGATCGCCCCGGAAGAGCGAGGTGCCGACCTGCGAAACGTCCGGAAGGCCCTTGGACAAATTGGTCTGCGCCGTACCGCCGAAGCCCGCGCCCTGCGCCGAGGGAATCAGGTAAGAACCGTCAGGGAGCTTGGCCTGAAGGATCTGGATGGCGCTGGAGTTCCATGCGCTTTGCGGCACATTCTGCGCGCCGTTGGTGTTGCAGTCCGAATTTCCGTTGGAGGCAGCGAAGTAGCTGCAGAGCGCGGCCTGAATGCCTGCAAGGCTGCGGTCGTTCGTCAGGCCGAAAGGTACCTGTATCCGGGAAAGAGCACCGAACTGATCAGAGGTGTACAAGTGCTGGTAGCCCAGGAAGAAGAAGAGCTTGTTCTTGATCACAGGGCCGCCGACCGTGCCGCCGGCGATCCATTTGTGGAGTGACGGATTGGCATAGCTGGGATCGAGTGAGCCGAGGGCGATGTCCTGCTTGTAGAAGTAGGGCACTGCGTTGAGGGCATTGGTGCCGTAGTGGCCGTATAGTTGGCCGTGGAACTTGTTGGAACCGGTGCTGGTACTGACAGATACCTGTGCGCCGCTGGTTCCGCCCTGGTCGGCACCGTACATGGAGGTGGTGACCTGCACTTCCGACATAAACTCGGGTGGGGGCGAGGCCAGTCCGTTGCCGTTGGAGCCGTATACGGAAGTACTGTTCTGAGACTGGCCACCGAAGCTGCTGCCTTCACCAATATTAAAGTTGAAACGCTGAGAGGCTTCTTCGCTGGCAGTCATTCCGTTAAAAAGGTTCACGACGCTGACGCCATTGACAGAATAGGAGTTGTCAGTGGCGCGCTGGCCATTGGCCCATATGTTCTGGTTGCCGAGGCCCTGGTTGGTGCCAACGCCGGCGATGAAGTCGGCGCTGGTGCCGGGTGCGAGGATGGCGAGCTGGGTGAAGCTGCCGGTGGCGAGCGGCGCGGAGGCAATTTCCGCTTTGTCGAGGGTGTAGCCGTTGGTGGTGTCAGTATTGTCAAGCAGCGGATTTGCGTTGACCTGGACGGTGGTGGAGCTGCTGCCCACTTTGAGCGTGACCGGGAGAGTGGTGGAAAGCGCGGTGCGCACGGTGACGCGCGGATAGCTGGCGCTCTGGAACCCGGAATGGTCGACCGTCACCTTATAGGCGCCGATGGAGAGGTTCAGGATCTGGAAGGTGCCGTCATTGCGGGTCATCGTGGTCCGGGTGAGGCCGGTGGCGCTGCTGACGACGGTGACCTTGGCGCCTGGAATGGCCGCACCGGTGGTATCGACCACCGTACCGTTGATGGAACCAAGTGTTTGCTGTGCCTGCAGGCTGGGGGCAAGAAACAGAAGACAGGCAATGATTGGGAGCGCAAGGGCGTAGAGTGCCCGTCGAACTTGCGTCATGATTTTTAGCCTCAAAGCGGTTTTGAAATGCGCTTTCGTTGGAAGTCAGTGGACAAACGCTGTTCTACGTATGGAAAGGTTACTGACGGGAAAGAAACCCGATGATGAATTCCATATGAAAAAGAATGAAGATGGCCTGAGTTTCCACAGTTTTTTGAGAAAAATGTAGCACTTTATTGCAGGACTGCAAGAAAAATCGCCGCGCCAAGGAAGCCCCCAGCGTTTGGCGGTCAGGAATCGCGGCGGGAATGGCTGGCGAAGAGCTGGCGCTCAATGCGGTGGAGCATGCCGAGGAGCCAGTGGGAATCGTCTGCCGAGGGATTGAAGCGATGGAGCATTTCACGAATCTGGTAGAGGATGCTCTGTTCCGCGCCGGGCTTTATGTAACCGGAAAGGTGCAGAATTTGCTGTAGGGTCTGGGTGAGGCGTTCACGGTCGGCGGCGGTTGCAGGCCGTGGCGTGGACGGTGCAGGCAGCGTCGGCGGTGCGGGATGCGTGTGACGGGCGAGCTCGTAGAGGCAGACGGCGACGGCCTGACCTAGATTGACGGATTCCTGCTCGAGTTGTGTGGGGATGTGCAGAATGGCGGAGCAGTGGGTGAAGTCGTCATTGGAGAGACCGCTTTTCTCAGAGCCGAAGGCGATTGCGAGCCGTCCCGAGGGCAGGCGGGTGGGGAGTTCCGCGCCGAGCTGCGGCAGCGAGATGACGGGCTGCACGGGATTGCGACGCGAGATACCCGCGGTGCCGAGCACCAGGGCGCAGTCGGCGACGGCCTCGGCCAGGTTTGGAAACTCGCGTGCGGAAGCGAGCACTGAGGCCGCGCCGACGGCGGAGCGTGCCTCCTGCCAGGAAGGCTGCCAGGGCTCGACGACGCGGAGGTCGTGAAAGCCGAAGTTGACCATGGCGCGCGCCGCAGCGCCGATGTTGAGCGGATTGCGGGTGTGCACGAGAACAACGGCGCAGTCTTCGTGGCGCAGGGGACAGGTCATGCTTTGATTTTAGAGAGAACTCGATGATGGCGGGACCGCAGCCGGTGCGCGGCGAATTTCGATGCCATAAAAGGGCGCATTCCCCATGCGAAACCATTGCCGGTAGCGGCTACAATTGCGAGTTCAAAGAGTTATGAAAACCTCACGACGGGAATTTATCGGCGGCGGCTCGGCGACATTGATGGGCGCGGCGATGGGAGTGCATGGAATGAAGCAGACACCTGAAGACAAGATGCCTGGAGCGCCACCTGCCTTTGCAACGGCTCCGCCGGTTGGCCCTGCCGTAGATGCGGCAACCTTTGCCGAGGCGGAAAAGCTGGAGCGAGTGACGAACAGCGCCGCACACCGCGCGGAGATGGCGCAGAGCTGGCCACAGGCGATGGCTCCCTTGTATGCGCGGCGGACGGGACCGAACAAGGTGGAGTTTGCGGAGACGCTCTTCCCTGCCTCGGGATGGAATCCGATGATTCCCGGCGCGCAGACGGGGCCGCAGCGGAATGTGTTTGTGCCCGCGCTGCCGGATGCGGGCAAGCTGCCGGAACGCGACGAAGACATTGCCTTTGCGGCGGTGTGGCAACTGGCGCACTGGATCAAGACAAGGCAGATGACACCGACGCGGCTGACGGAGATTTATCTGGACCGGCTGAAAAAGTATGACGGTGAGTTGCGTTGCGTGATTACGCTGACCGAGGAACTGGCGCGGGCGCAGGCGAAGCAGGCCGATGCGGAGATTGCTGCGGGCAGGTATCGCGGGCCGCTGCACGGGATTCCGTGGGGCGCGAAGGATTTGCTGGACACGGCGAATATCCCTACGACGTATGGGGCCGCGCCATTTCGTAACCGTATCCCTGACAAAAACGCCGTGGTGGTGGATCGGCTGGAACAGGCCGGCGCTGTGCTGGTGGCGAAGCTGAGCCTGGGGGCGCTGGCGCTCAACGATATCTGGTTTGGCGGGCAGACGATGAACCCGTGGCTGTTGCAGGAAGGGTCGTCGGGTTCGAGCGCAGGACCAGGCGCTGCTGTGGGCGCTGGGCTGGTTGGATTTGCGATTGGCAGCGAGACGGAAGGCAGCATCGTAAGCCCGAGCATGCGCTGCGGCGTGACGGGGCTAAGGCCCACATACGGACGTGTGCCACGCACGGGCGCGATGACGCTGTGCTGGTCGCTGGACAAGCTGGGGCCGATGGCGCGCACGGTGGAAGACACAATGCTGGTGTTGCATGCGATCAGCGGGCCGGATGCGGGCGACCTGGATTCGCGGCCGAGCTACCTGTTTTATGACGCAACGGTTCCAGTGAAGGGGCTCAAGGTTGGGTACTTCCCGGAATGGATGAAGCAGGCGACGGACGTGGACCGTCATGCGCTGGAGACGCTGAAGGAACTGGGGCTGGAGCCGGTGGAAGTGAGCCTGCCGAAGCTGCCGTATGACTCGCTGAACGTGATTCTGTTTGCCGAGGCGGCGGCTTCATTCGAGAAGATTACGCTTGACGGGCAGGTGGACGAAATGAAGATGCAGGTTCCGGATGCGTGGCCGAACATCTTCCGGCAGTCGCGATTTTTGAGCGCCGTGGACTATGTGCAGACGGACCGGCTGCGACGGCTGGGCGCCGAGGCGATGGCGCAGATATTCGACAAGGTTGATTTGCTGCAGGTTCCGTCACTGCAGGATACGACGCTGACGCTGACCAACTTCACGGGGCATCCTTCGCTGACTCTGCGCGCGGGCTTTGTGGAGGTGAGCCAGGCGCGGAGCGATTGGGCGCCGAATCCGGCGATGCCGCTGCCTTCGTTCAACCCGCCGCGGCGTGTCCCACAAGGCATTACGTTGATTGGAAAGCTATTTGATGAAGGCACCATCGTACGGACGGGCAAGGCGCTGGAACACAGGCTGAACGTGTGGCAGGAGCGTCCCCAAGGGTTTTGATTCAAACTTTCCATTTTTGGAATTTTGCACCGTAAAAGATACACTTCCGCGGGGCAAGTTTTTCAAAGACGGAACCGGAATCGTGCTAGTCTGATACTGATCGTTGAATCTGATCTGGTTTTTGCCTGTTCTGCTCCTGCTCTACTCGCAACACACCCGCATTGAGATTAGCGATACATTCGAGTAGTTCAAGGAAACAAAAGCAATGGAACAAGGTACTGTGAAGTGGTTTAACGATGCGAAGGGTTTTGGATTTCTGAGCCGCCCCGGTGGTGAGGATGTGTTCGTCCATTACACCGCCATTCAGACAAACGGCTTCCGTTCGCTGCAGGAAGGCCAGGCCGTGCAGTTTGATGTTGTGAAGGGCCCCAAGGGCTGGCAGGCTGAGAACGTTCAGGTTCTTTAATCTAAAAACTTCACGCAGAGGAAGTAGCAAAGCGGAAGGCCCAGGCTTTCCGCTTTTTGCGTTGGTGGAGAGAATGGGCTCGTCAGGCTGCGGCCTTTTCGATGCGGCGGCCTGAGATGTAGTAGTTGACCGCCGGAGTGATGACCAGCGAGAGCACCATGGAGATGAGAATACCGCCGATGACGGCGATGGCCAGCGGCTGGAGCATCTCTGAGCCGGCGCCCAGTGCAAGGGCCAGCGGGAACATGCCCGCGATGGCTGCGACGGCGGTCATCATGATGGGGCGCAGGCGTCGGCGGCCGGCCTGAATCATCGCATCGCGCGGCGAGAGCCCTGCCTGGCGGAATTTCACGTCGGCGTCGAGCAGCAGAATGCCGTTTTTCGAGACGATACCGACGACCATGATGAGTCCCATGAAGGACGAGATGTTGAAGTCGGTTCCGGTGATGAGCAGCGCGAAGAACACACCTGAAGTGGACAGCACCGCCGACGCGAGAATCGATATGGGCGCGGCAAAGGTACGGAACTCGAAAATTAATACGAGGAAGACGAGCACGAGGCCGGTGAAGAGGACGAGCAGAAGATCGTGGAAGGATTTCTGCTGAGCCTGATAGGTTCCGCCATAGGCTACGCGAATATTCGGCGGGAGATTGATTGAGTCTACGGCTTTCTTTACCTTGGGAATAGCCTGGCCAATGCTGGTGCTGCTGTCGAGACGGGCGCTGACCTCAACCAGACGCTGGAGATTTTCGTCGAGGATTTCCGTCTGGCCGGGCAGGTTCTGGATGGTAGCGAGCGAACCGAGCGTGGCGGTGGTTCCCGTGGAGCTGACGAAGACCGTGTTGTTCATGGTCTGCGGGGTGGCCCGGAACTGTTTTGGGAAGCGCACGCGGATCTTGTACATGCGACTGTTGACGATCATGGGCGTGGGCACCACGTCTCCGCCGAGGACGGCTCGCGCGTCGGTGGCAACCTCAGCCGGAGTGAACCCGCTGGTGGCCACGATGGATGGGTTGATGTGGTAGACGGTCTCGGGACTGCTGATGGTGTCGTCGATTCCGTTGAGCACGCCGACGACCCCGGGGATACTCGAGATTTTATTGGCGACGATGGGCGCCCAGTGGTCCAGCTCTGCCTGATTCTCAGAGAAGAGCTTGATGACGATAGGCTGGGGCGCGTTGGTGAGGTCGCCGATCATGTCTTCGAGCGTCTGGTGCAGGTCAATGTCCACGGCAGGCTCGGCGGCGGAGACTTTGCGCTGTACCTCGTCCATGACCTGGAAGATGCTGCGGCTGCGGTGGTTGGTGAGGCGCACGGACATGTCTCCGGTATTGGCCTCGGTGACGGCGGCGAGGCCGAGCTGCAGGCCGGTGCGGCGTGAGGTGGCACTCACCTCGGGAATGGAGCGAACAATTTTGCCGATCTGCTCCATGACGCGATTGGTCTCCTGCAGGGAGCTGCCGGGCGGCATCACGTAATCGAGCGTGAACTCGCCTTCGTCCATTTTGGGCAGCATGTTGCTGCCGAGCGCGCCGTAAGAGAAGTAGGAGAGCACGATGAGCGCAGCCGCAAAGCCGATGAGATACCAGGGACGATCGAGGACAAAGTGCAGCAGCTTCTCGTAAGCGTCGATGACGGTCCGCATGAATCCGCTGACGGTAGCGTCTTCGGCTTCCATGAGGCGAAGCATTTCCTGCTCAGAGGATTCGAACTCATCGATACACTGTTCCGGTCGGACGGTGTCTTTGCGGCGGACGAAGTACTGGCTGAGGGTGGGCGTCCAGGTGAGCGCGAGCGCGAGCGAGGTCAGCAGCGCGGCGGTCATGGTGATGGCGAGCGCGCTGAAGAAGGTTCCGGTAACGCCGGTGATGAGAATGAGCGGCAGGAAGATAACGACGGGCGTGGCAGTGGAGCCGACGAGCGGAACTTTCAATTCGCGCAGGGCGTTCTGGATGGCGATGGCTCTTCCCTGCCCTGCGTCGCGATGGATGACGATGTTTTCGATGACGACGATGGCATCGTCAATGACAAGGCCCACCGCGGCGGCGAGTCCGCCGAGCGTCATGAGGTTGAAGCTTTGTCCGAGGAGTTTGAGGCAAAGACAGGTGACGGCGACGGTGATGGGAATGACCAGCCCGGCGACGAGCGAGCTGCCCCAGTCACGAAGGAATACGATGATGACGAGCGTGGCGAGGAAGATGCCGATGAGAATGGCGTCGCGCACGCTGGCAATGGCTTCGCGGACGAGCTCGCCCTGATCATAAAAAACAGAAAAGTGGATGCCGGGCGGAAGGTTTTTGCGGATCCTGGCGAGTTCGGCGTCGACGCCCTGGTTGACCGTGACGGTGTTGGTGCCGGGCTGGCGATTGACATAGACGAGGATGCCCGGCTTTCCGTCGGAGGTGACCATGGTGTATCGCGGCGCGATGGCGGGCTTGATGGTGGCGATGTCGCCGAGGTGGATGGGCACGCCGGCCTTGGTTCGCTTGACGACGATCTGCGCGAGTTCGGACGGGCTGTGGACCTGGCTGTCGAGCAGTTGCAGGACCAGATCGTGACGCGTGTGCATGAGGCCGGGCGACTCGATGATGTTGGATTGCTGGACGGCGTTGAGGATCTGCTGCACGGTGATGCCGGTACGGAGCAGCTTGGCGGGGTCGGGAACGATGTCGTACTCGGGAATGTTGTTGCCCTGGATGAGAACGGAAGAGACACCGTCGACGCGATTGATCCGGGGCTTGATCTGGTAGGTTGCGATCTCCCACAGGCGGCTCTGCGAAATGGTGTTGGATGTGATGCCGAATGAAAGAACCGGAAAGCTGGAGAAGCGTGGACGATGGACCGAGACCGTGGCTCCAGGGGGCAGCGAACTCTGCACGCGGGTGATGGCGGCGTGCACGCGCTGCAACGTGCGGAACATGTGAACGTGCCAGTTGAAGAAGAGATCAATCTCCGCACTGCCGCGGCTGGTGATCGAGCGCACGGTCCGTAGGCCCTGGACGCTGTTGACGGCTTCTTCCATGGGGCGCGTGATGGTGACCATCATCTGGTCAATGGGCATCACTCCGTTGTCAATGCCGATGATGACGCGGGGAAAGTTGGTGGTGGGAAAGACCGCGATGGGAATGGTTAGCGCCGCGTAAATGCCCGCGACCGCCAGCGTGACGATGAGGACAATGATGGCCTTGGAGAAGACGGCGAACCAGTGAGCGCGGGTGGAGGATTCCGGTCGCGGCTGCGTGCCTGGCTGGGCTTCGGGCTGGTTATGCGGGGTTTCCGGGGGAGCAGGCGTCATTGTGCGGAATCCGATGAGGAGGCGGCCTGAAAGCTGACCGGCGTGGGCTTGACTTTGGTTTTGTCAGGCAGGCCGTAGGAGCCGGTGACGATGACCTGCTGACCGGGCTGGAGGCCGCTGATAATCTGCACGAGATTGCCCTGCTCTACGCCAGTGGTAACGGGTTGCGAGATGGCATCGGATTTAGAGTCAACGACCATGACGTGGCTTTTGCCGGCGGAGTTGGTGAGCAGCGCCGACATGGGCACGACGACCGCATCAGAAATTTTGTGCGCCGTGATGGTGACGCTGACGGAGCTTCCGGGTTGCAGTGCGTCGTGTGGATTGGCGGCTTCGACCCAGACTTCCACGGTGGTGCTGTTGGGATCGAGCGTGGGGCTGATGACGGTGACCCTGGCCGACAGCGTGTTGCTGGCGCCGGGAATCCGGATAGACGCCGGATCGCCGAGCTCGAGCTGTGCGGCCTCCGGCTGGGGGATGTGCAGGTGGACGATAATATGCGAGTCGTCGACGACGATGAAGAGCGGCGTGCCCGTGAGCGGAACATCTCCGGGATAGACCGAACGATCGGCGATGACGCCGGTGATGGGGCTGCGAATCTGTGTGTAAGCGAGCTGCGCCCGTGCATTGAGGAACTGGCCCTGTGCAGTTTCGAGCTGGCCCCTGGCGGCGCGCTGCTGTGCGGTTTCGCCGGTGGCCTTGAGATCGTGGAGATGCTTTTCCGCATTCTGGTAGGCGGATTTGGCGCTGGTGAGCGATACGCCGGTGGCGTCGAGGATATTGCGGGCGATGGCGCCCTGAGCGTAGAGACGCTTTTCGCTGTCATACAGGCGCTGTTGAGCCAGGAGATTGGACTTTGCGTTTTCGAGATTGTTCTCCGCGGTCTGGATCTCTTCCGGCAGCATGGCCGCGGTGGTGGACTGATAGTTGGCGAGTGCGGAATCGTACGCGCCACGGGCGGAGACGAGCGATGCGGCGAGGTCCTGATTGGCGAGCGTGGCTAATAGCTGTCCGGCGTAAACGTGCGAGCCGCGGTTGACGTAAAACCGCTCGACGGGCGCGGTGATCTTGGGCGAGATGGAAGCCTGATGGATGGGATAGACGAGGCCCTGCGAGGTCACGATGTTGTCGATGGGCTGACGGCGCGCGAGAACGGTTTCAACACGGACCACCGGCGTGGCATCGGCAGCGTTGTCACCGCTGCTGCAACCGGCGACGAAAAGCAATGCGACAGAGGCGGCGGCCACTGGAAGCGCGATCTTTCTGGAATGAAGAAGTGCCCGGATCATAGGTTTCCTGTAAGCGTGGCAAGATTGGCGAGCGCCGTTGCATATTGGACCTGCGCGGTATACAAAGCGTCACGCTCCAGTTGGACTGTGCTCTCGGCGTTGACGACTTCGAGCGCGGTGGCGAGGCCGGCCTTGTAGCGCATGAGGGTGAGCTTGCGGCTCTCGATGGCGTCGGCGGTGGACTGCGTGCGGATCTGCATCTGCTGCCCTGCCACTTTGGCCTGCTGGTAGTAGAGTTCCAGGTCGCCGGTGTGCAGGCGGCGAGCGTAGGCGAGCGCGGTTTTTGCCTGCTGTCGCTGGTACTCGGCCACCTTGACCTTGCTGTGCGTTGCGCCCCAGGTGAAGAGCGGAACGCTGAGCGACGCCGAAGCGGAGTAGCCGAGGTTCTGGATGCGCGAGCCGTCGGGCTGTGTGGTCTGCATGGCGAGGGCGTTGGCGTCGATGCCGAAGTAGTAATCGAAAGACAGAGTGGGCAGGTAGCCGAAGCGGGCTGCATCGAGCGCCTTGTGCGCGGCTTTTTCGGTTTTTACGGCTGCGTCCACCTGGGGATCGTTGGCGGCTGCTTCCTGCTGTGCCTTGACGAAGGCGGGCAGCTTGAGGATGCGCGCGGGATCGTCCACCAGCACATAGTCGCGGTTGGCGTGGCGGAAGATGAGCAGGGCGAGGGCGATGCGGGCCTGTTGCTGCGCAAGCTGCATGTCCTGCAGGTTCACCTGGTTGTCGTCCACCTGAATTTGCGCCTTGACGACGTCGGCCCGGGCAGCGTCTCCGTTCTTCTGGCGCTTTTGCGTGATGGAGAGAAACTGCTGGGCGGCCTTGAGGGTGCCTACGGCGGACTTTACTTTTTCATTGGCGGCAACCAGGGTTGCATAAGCCTGCACGACAGCGACGACGACGCCGCGGGAGGCAATCTCTGCTTTGTCGCGGGCGGCGGCGGCGAGGATGGCGTCACTGCGGTAGGTGAGAAACAGCGGCGGCGAAATATTCTGGTGAACATTGGTCTGCGCCACATACTCGTGCACGCCGTTGTTGGCGATGAATCGCGAAGCCAGGGTTCCATTGCCCTGCGTGTAGAGGTACTGCGCGTTGCCGAGAACATTGGGCAGGTTGGCGGCACGCGCCTGGACTGCGTTTTCCGCGGCGATGCGGGCATTGGCCTCGGCTGTTTCCAGAACGGGGCTGAGAACCTTGGCGCGGTGGATGGCATCGGCCAGGGTGATCCGCAGCGGCAGACTGGTTGCGGTTTGTGACGATAGCGTCTGAGCCGGTATTCGCTGGCTGGAATTTACGGATTGTCCCTTGCAGGCCGATCCTGCCAGCAAACAGGTGACGCATAAACAGATCGCACTCGCTGCATTTCGATAACTCATTCCATCATTCTCGTTACAAATCTGTCCTTCAGGCACTTGGATGCAGACAGGGACATCGCTCCGCGACTTGCAGCAACGATCTGTGCGGCAAGCCGGAGTTCAACTTATCTCTTTCGTTTATAAAGCATGTAGCTGAACGTTACCTGAAGGGGGCAATGGAGCATGCCCTCAGGCTTTGCCGAACGCGCGAGCCCCCATCTGCCGGATACGCGACAGATATCGATTGGTGTCGCGCCGGTCTTCTTTGTGCATGGCAAGGAAGTACGCGGCAATCGCATATGCGATGGAGAAAGCAAAGAACTCGGCTGCGAGGCCCCCGTACTGATGCTTTGCAATATGGACATGTGCATGAACCAAAAGTCCTGCCGCAACAGCAAAGCCGAGAGGAATCGATGTGCGGAATATGCTGGACATGATCAATTTCAAAGAGTTCAGTTCAAAAAAACGGTTCAGGCGGTGAAGAAGGATGAATAGCTGCGGGAGCATCACGACGAGAAGCGAAAGCACGATGCCGGATAGTCCCATCCGCTTGCCGAGATAGTAGCCGAGTGCGAAGTTAGCAATTCCCTGCAGGCATGAGGTAACAGCCAGCAGCCTGATCCAGCCAACCACAAAGCTGAATAGAATGGCCAACCCCTGAACTGCACTGACAGCGACATAACATGCGAGGAAGATGGTGACCCAGCCTCCTGCATACATTCGGAGACCAACCCAGCACGTCACCACATCCCGGTTAAACAGGAACGTCCCAATGGCCAGAGGAAAAGTCATCATGAGCATGAGACGCAAGAGCCGGGTAAACACCAATGCCAGTTTCTGCTTTTCGCCTCTGCCGTAAAGCTCGTGCACAGCAGGCGTCGCCGTCTCAGTGAACCGGTAAAGTATGTTGAAGCCGGTCGAAGCAGGCATTTGCGTGGAATAGAGTTCACTTGCGCCGATGGCGCCGTGGGTGAGACCGGCGAGCATATTGGCGGAACTCAAAAACAGCCTGTTTCCAAGGTTCATGACGGTGGTGTAGCCGCCAAATCCAAGCATTTCTTTGAGAAGCGCTTTATCCGGAATTCCCCATCTGGCCTTGAATCCGGGGTTCAGCTTCTTGAATCGCCAGCGATACAAGAAGCTGCCGCAAAGATCCACTGATGTTTCGGCCATCATCAGTCCGAACAGTCCGCCACCGATGGCGACAAAAACGAGAGCCGCGACATTTCGCCCGATGTTCAGAAGGGCTCCAATCAGATTCGTCGCGGCGATATCCTGCTTGGCGCCGGAAGCACCTGCATAGGCCATGAATGGTGTCTTCAATATCGCCCAGACTGCGATGATATAGAGGGCAAATCGGGCCTCGAGAGCAACGCCTGGTGTGAGATGAAATATTTGAGCAACAAAGTGGCTGCCCGCGAAGACCAGGACTGCGAAAACAGTGTTTGTCACGAGGAGAACGGTAGTAGCGGTCGAGAATACATCCGCAAAGCGCTTCCCGTCGTCATCCAACCCTGTGGATTGAGCCAGAAATCGATCCAGCGACCAGGAGCCGGTAACATCCAGAATTTTCAGGAGCGCCAGCAATTGAGTGATTGCTGCATAGGCACCCAGCGTTTCCGGACCCGCTTTCGCAAGAATCAGCGGCGCAAGAATGATCTGCACCGCAATCCGCGAAAAGTACTGAACCAATGCAGCAAGGTAGCCTTTGGCTGCACGATCACTGCGGCTCATTCGTTCCCATCTCCAGACTGTGTGCAGAATTGCAAGCTGCTTTTTTTAACAGAGTCATCGAAGCTATGCCAGGTTCAGCCCCTGCTGAGCGAATGACGGATTGACCGATGAACGTTTTTAAGTCCAATTGCGCGTCAATTTGCAGTAATCATACGTTCTACATTTTGTACTTGCCGAGATCTTCGTCGCCGAGATTTTCGAGCCACTGGCGGAGTTCGGCCGAGGTTCCGGGCGAGTCGACCGGATGAGGCAAAACCTTGGCGGTGCGGAGGACTTCTTCTTCGACGAAGATGGGGCAGTCCGCGCGCAGGGCCAAAGCGAGCGCGTCGGAAGGGCGAGCGTCGAGCGTGACAGTTTCGCCCTGCTGGTCCATCCAGATGACGGCGTAAAAGGTGTCGTCGCGCAGTTCGGAGACGACCACGCGCTGCAACTGGGCGTTGAGCCCGTGCATGAGGGTCTTGAGCAGGTCGTGGGTCATGGGGCGCGGCGCGGAGGATTTTTCAATCTCCATGGCGATCGCATTGGCCTCATAAGGCCCAACCCAGATGGGAAGCAGCGCGTCGCCGTTCACGTCCTTGAGAATCACAATGGGCATGTTGGTCGAGGGGTCGACCATGAGGCCGCGAATTTTCATTTCGATCTGCATTGTCTGACTCCTTACCGACGGCACCGTGCTGCGCGGTTGCGGGCTAGTCGATGGCCTCGCCGACGAGGCTGTTCGGCAGGCTTTTTGTAACCAGCACCTTGAGATAGCTGCCGGGCGCGGGCAGAATGGGCTGCCGGGTGGTGAAGTTGAGCGTCTTGTTCTGCGACGTGCGGCCGATGACCTGTCCGCGAGCGGAGTTGTGGCCCTCCACCATCACCTCCAGCGTCTGTCCGACATGCCTTGCGTAGTTGATGCGCTGGATTTCACGCTGGCGATCGAGGAGAATCTGCAGGCGCATGGACTTCTCTTCCTCGGGGATGGAATCGGCCATGGTGATGGCCGGCGTGTTGGGGCGCGGCGAATATTTGAAGGCGAAGATGCCGTCGTACTGCACTTCGGCGGCGAGCGTGACGGTATCTTCAAAGTCCTTGGGGGTTTCGCCGGGGAAGCCCATGATCATGTCGGTGGTCATGCTGATGGGCCGCTTCGCGGCCTTGATCCAGGAGATGTGCTCGAGGTACTGCTCACGGGTGTACTCGCGCTGCATGAGATGCAGCACGCGCGAGGAGCCGCTCTGAACGGGAAGATGGACGTGGTCGCAGAGCGAAGGCACGGCGTCGATGGCTTCCACGATGTCGCGGGTGAAGTCGCGCGGGTGCGAAGTGGTGAAGCGGACGCGCTGGATGCCGGAAATTTCTCCGACGGCAGCGAGCAGTTCGGCGAAGCTCTTCCTGCCTTCCGCATCGCGATAGGAGTTGACGTTCTGGCCGAGGAGTTGGATCTCGGTATAGCCCGCGTCGGCCATGCGCTGCGCTTCGGCGAGAACCGAGGTGGAGGTGCGGCTGCGCTCCTTGCCGCGCGTGTACGGCACCACGCAATAGGCGCAGAACTTGTCGCAGCCCTCGATGATGGTGATGTAGCCGCGATGGCGGTTGGAGCGGGCGGTGAATTCGGTTTCGAAGGTTTCTTCGGTCTGGCGGTCGTCGAGGCCGGTGATGCGGCTGGCTCCCTGCTCGAGCTGCACGAGCATCTCCGGCAGCTTGCGGTAGGAGGCTGAACCGGAGACGAGCGAAACGTATGGAGCGCGCTCGAAGATCTTTTCACCCTCCTGCTGGGCGACGCAGCCGAGGACGGCGAATCGCTTGCCCTGGGCGTGGAGCTTTTTGTAGTCGTTGAGGCGGTGGAAGACCTTCTGCTCGGCCTTGTCGCGGATGGAGCAGGTGTTGTAAAGGATCAGGTCGGCGGCTTCTTCGTCTTCGACGCGGGTGTAGCCCTGCTGCTCGAGCGTGCCGATGACCTTTTCCGAGTCATGCACGTTCATCTGGCAGCCGAAGGTTTCGATATAAAAGGTACGGTTCGCCGCGGAAACCGCAGTTTTTTCCTGAGACATGTCAGTTACGAGTATAAGACAGCGGGGCCGGCGGCTATTGGATGAGAGCCGAAGCGAGGGGGTCGTTCCCGGCGGATGCGTCATCCTCGTCGCCGAAGCGGGTGAGGCGGTTGCGGCCCAGATCTTTGGACCGATAGAGGGCGCGGTCGGCGCGCTCGATCAGCATCAGCGGCGTGTCTCCAGGCATATAGGTGGAAACGCCGAGACTGGCCGTGACTTTGCGGCCGCCGGGCAGATTTTTCATATTTAAGAGACTCTGGCGGATGCGTTCGGCGACGACCATGCCCTGGCCTTTTTCAGCCGAACAAAGGAGGACAGCGAATTCATCGCCGCCGAAGCGGGCCAGCACGTCTCCGTTGCGGACCGAATGGCGCAGGACCGCGCTGACGCGCTGCAGAACCGTGTCCCCGGCCAGATGACCGAACTCGTCATTCATCCCCTTGAAGAAGTCGAGATCGATGAGCAGCAGGCTGATTTCACTCCCCCGGCTGCAGGATTGCTCCAGCCGCCGGGTAAGACCTTCCTCAAAGGCGCGGCGGTTGAGCAGGCCGGTGAGGCCATCTGTGTCGGCGCGCGTGCGGTCAAACTCCTGCTGACAGCAGATGGCGATCCAGACGGTTCCGGCGGCCTGCGCCATGGCGGCGAGCACAAGAATGTAGACCAGAAGCCCCTGGATGGGATCAAAGACCACCAGATTGGGATTGGGGTCAAAGACGAGGGTGATGGGAACTCGTATAACTCGCAGGGCGACGGCCAGCAGCAGGAGGCGGTGCATCCATCGCATGGGAACCACCATGCCGGTGTTGACGGGGTGCGCCGCCAGGCGGACGGTCCAGGCGAGCATGATGGCGATGCCGAGCGAGGCTACGGTAAGCCGGGCGTTGAGATTGTTTTCCACGATGGAAAAGCAGGCAAGGCCGCCGGCAAAGACCACCAGAAGGATCGGGAAAAATGGAAACAGGCGGGCCGGCCGGTCCAGTGCGCGCGCCAGGGCCCGATGCAGAAAGGCGAAGCCCACCAGCATGGACGACTGCCCGCAAACCGAGACGAGCGGCAGCGGTGCGTGGCCACGCAGCAGCATAAAAAACAGGCCCAGCAGGCCGGAGATGATCGCCCAGCGGATATCGGAAATGCCACGCAACGCGCTCCGCCGGGAATAGGTCACGTAAGTTCCGATGAGGCAAAGTCCGAGTAACAGCAAATACCCGATGTAGATTTCCCGCGAGGGCATAGGCGCCGATTACCTCTGAAGGTTACGTGACAGCGCGATTAGTATGGCATGGCGCGAATGGTGGCAGAAAGGCTGGAAATAAATTTTCCTGAACCGTAGTATTTATTCGGGAAAATGCTAATTCTAAAGTGTTATTGCGATATTTTGCGGGTCGCGGATATAGCGGAATTTGATGTAGCCTCATCGGTATGAAAGAGCCTGACGAGAGGTTGCATCCGCTGGCGCATGGGGCGCTGCACCACTGTTTCGGCTGTGGGTCTTTGAATCGAACCGGGCTCCGGCTGCAATTTTTTACTAATGCGGCGGGCGAAGTGGTCTGCCCGGTGAAGCTGGCCCGGCGCTTTCAGGGGCCTCCCGGCCATGCGCATGGGGGAATCATCGCCACGCTGCTGGACGAGGCGATGAGCAAGGCGAACCGGGCGCGGAACGTGGTCGCCATGACGCGCAGCCTGGAAGTGGAGTACCTGCGGCCGGTTCCGGTGGGCATGAGGCTGGAGTTGAAATCGCGACACCTGCGGGCCGAGGGCAGAAAGCACTTTTGCGAGTCAGAATTAACCAACCACTCGGGCGAAGTGCTGGCGCGGGGACGCGCGCTGTTTATCGCGATTGACCCGAGGAAGTTTGACGCCGGGAGACAAGCGACGGAAAGGTTGTAGATGCGTCTGAACCGGCACCTGCGTCAGGCCGGGGCCGGGAGCAGCCTTGGGCATCAGCAAGACCAGGATGACGGCAAGCCGAGAAGCACTGAATCCACTACTCGTCTGAGCTCGACTCGTTCGATCCATGCAACCGTAAGTTACAGTGGCTTTCCTGGTACGAAATGGGTGGACGTGGTGGACTTCGCTTCCGGCTCGGGCACTTTCCAGCCCACCTTTTCTCGATTCAACTCCTACACAATTGTGATTCGATAGCGCGTCCTGCTTCCAGAAATACGGCTGTGCATCTCGTTCATGAAAATTGAGCCACTGAGTGTGATGCGCTCACCAGTGTATCCACTGCTAAACTAAGGTGTTGAGATATTTCACGCAATGTACTTCGTAATCCTTATCGACGCGAAGGCAGTTTGCGGATACGGAGAATGGCCATGGCAGAACCTATGAACAACGGATCGAACGGATTTTTACCCAGCGCATCGACTAGCCTGCGGCTGAAGACGGGCCTCGCGGAGATGCTGAAGGGCGGCGTCATCATGGACGTGATGAGCGTGGAACAGGCGCGGATTGCCGAACAGGCGGGTGCGGTGGCAGTGATGGCTCTGGAGCGCGTTCCGGCGATGATTCGCGCCGAGGGCGGCGTGGCGCGCATGGCCCGGCCCGGACTGATCAAAGAGATTATCGGCGCGGTCTCCATTCCGGTGATGGCCAAGGCCCGCATCGGCCACTTTGCCGAAGCCCAGGTGCTGCAGCATCTGGGTGTGGACTTTATCGACGAATCAGAAGTGCTGACCCCGGCTGACGAGACCCATCACATCGACAAGCATGCCTTTACCACGCCGTTTGTGTGCGGCGCGCGCGACCTGGGCGAGGCGCTGCGGCGCGTTGCCGAAGGCGCGGCGATGATCCGCACCAAGGGCGAGGCCGGCACCGGCGACGTGGTGCATGCCGTGAAGCACATGCGCCAGATTGTGAAGGATATGCGCGCCCTGACGGTGCTGAGCGAAGTGGAGCTGTTTGCCGCGGCCAAGGAGCATCGCGCGCCGTATGAGCTGATCCGCATGGTGGCCAAAACCGGCAAGCTGCCGGTGCCGAACTTCTCGGCGGGCGGCATTGCGACGCCGGCCGACGCGGCCCTGATGATGCAACTGGGCGCCGAGGCGGTGTTTGTTGGCTCGGGGATCTTTATGAAGGAGCGCGCGACGCCGCTGGATGTGGAGCTAAATGCAGCGGGCCAGTTCAATAACCCTGCCGAGCGGGCTGAGGCGGAATCGCGTGCACGCGCCATCGTTCGCGCGACGACCCACTATCAGGACCCGGCGATTGTGGCCGAGTGCAGCGAAGAGTGCCTTGGTTCGATGAAGGGCCTGGCCGTGAGCGCGATCGACGAGTCGGAGATGCTGCAAACCCGCGGCTGGTGAGTGCTGGGACTCGCCGTCCGGGCAAACGCGCCTTGGGCGCAAAGACAACAACGGCACCTGTGTGAGCGGGTGCCGTTTCCCTTTCAGAGATGTTTTAAATGTGGAGAGGAACGGACGATCATGCCGAACGAGCGGCTTGCAACCTTTGAAACCTGCTACCGGATTGACCTGACGCGCAGGTTTCCCGTCGCAGCGGCGTTGCTATGGGTGGCGGTTTCGGACGCCGAGCAGATTGCCGCGTGGATGAAGTTTCCGGTGGAGTTGGAGACAAAGACGGGTGGAGCGATCCACATTGATTTTGGCGGGCGAGGCTCGATTGACGGGACGGTTTGCGATTTCGAGGCGCCGTTTCTTTTTGCGTATACCTGGGGCGACTCGTTTGTGAAGTGGAGCGTTTCCGGCGATCTGGAGACCTCAGAATTACAGTTTTCGCACATTGGAGTGAAGGCCGAGCTGGCGCGGGGGCTGGCCGCTGCCTGGCATGCGTTTCTGGACCAGTTGGAGGCGTATCTGAACAAGGCCGCGCCGCCGGAGGGCCGCTTCCAGCAGTGGAGCAAGGAATACGCCAAAATCCAGTTGTAACTTCCCTTCCCGCACCGCGATGAGGCCCGGTTCCCAGTACCATTAAGAGAGCGAATGCGACGACCGACGATGACTAAGACAGCATGGATTCCCCGGATTGGTGTGCTCGCCATTCAAGGCGATTACGAGGCCCACGCCCAGGCGCTGCGCGAGGCCGGCGCAGAGGCCGTACTGGTCCGCAAGGCGGAGCAACTGGCCGCCATCGACGGGCTGGTCCTGCCGGGCGGCGAATCGACCACATTTTTGAAGTTTCTGGAGCGCGACGGGTTTCTTGGCGCGCTGCGGGAGTTTGTAGCCGGCAAGCCTACTTTTGGAACCTGCGCTGGCTGCATTCTGCTGGCCGAAGAGGTGCTGCACCCGGCGCAGGAGAGCCTTGGCGTGCTGCATGCGTCGGTGGAGCGCAATGCCTACGGGCGGCAGATTGACAGCAGCATTCAGGTTGCGGACACAGCTTTGGCGGGCGGGCCGCTGGAGATGGTCTACATTCGCGCGCCTCGCATCCTGAAAGTGAGTGAAGACGTGCGCGTGCTGGCTGAGCGGGACGGGTTTCCGGTGCTGGTGGAGCAGGGTCATCTGCTGGCGGCGACCTTCCATCCCGAACTTTCCCTGGATCGGCGCGTGCATCGCTATTTTGTAGAGCAGGTATTGGCTCGGCGCGGCGACGGCACGCAAAAATCCTGAAGACCTGACACTTCCCGGGAGGCGACAGCGGCATCCCATGAACAGACTGTTTTTGTTTGCGGCAGAGGTATGCCTGCCGTCAAAATGGAATTTCGGCACGATGGCGCGAAGGTGATGCCTCCTGCCGATGCTGCTGCAAGAGTCTGAAAGCGTGGATTCCGGCAGCGACGAGTGAGCTTCCAACCGGGAGTGCCGGCTATGCCCGCCACATTCACGCGATATCCGATCGACGTTGAGCGCAAAGACACCGGCATGGGTGGCAAGCCGCCGGTCGATCGCCGATCTACTGGTGGCGGAGGTGGCGGAGACGATAACTGGGAGCACCGGTCATCGAGCCGCCGCGAACCCTGGGTGCTGCTTTCGCGCTACCGCCGCTTTTTGCTATACGGACTGGCCGGAGATGTGATGCTGTTTGTCGCGCTCGTGGGTTCCTTTCTGGTGCGCGAGGGCGCGGGACAACTGAACTCCGCGCATGCCGCCGCCTGGCATGCCCTGACGATGCCTCCCATTGTGTGGGTCAACACCGCGCTGCTGCTGGTCTCAGTCGCCACGATGGAGCTGGCCCGGAGGCCGTTTTTCTCGGAAGTGGAGATCATGGAAGAGTGGCTCGGGATGGGGCGTCCGGCCCTGCGACGGTCGCTCCCGTGGCTGGCGCTGACGCTGATCCTCGGCGGCCTGTTCCTGGCCGGACAATGGCTGGCCTGGACACAACTGGGAGCACAGGGGATTTGGGCCGGGACAACGCCGAACAGCCGATTCTTCTACCTGATCACGCAGATGCATGCGTTGCACCTGCTGCTGGGCATGATTGCCACGATCGGCGCCGTGGGCAGCATGTTCTTTATCAAGCGGGTGATGTGGCGGCAAGTGGCCATCGACTGCGCGGCCTGGTACTGGTACACGATGAGCATGCTGTGGCTGCTGCTCTTCGGCGTGCTGCTCTTTGCCCCCTAACAGCTAGCCTTGGCCCGCGACCAGCGGGTGGTCCACTATGCCTATCTTGTAGCGAATGGTGAGGCCAAGCCATTGCCTGCGGCGATCGTCAATCTGCGCCACCCTGGGGACAGAAATCTCAATTACGTTGCCGCCGGTCCGCGCGATGGTCGGCATGGGCCCGCTCGATGTCTCGGGATGGTAGCGTAACAGCAGCACAGGCTTATTAAACCAGTACTTATAGAATGGCGCATCAGGTTCAACAAAACGCTGCACATAGACGCTCACAAACTGCTTGTGCGTGTAGTCCTGACATTGTGTGTGCGAGACGGTAAAACGCGCTCCGGCAAGGCGTGGAAGGGTCTGGAGTGTCTGCGTTTTACAGGCGTAGGGTGAGGGCGTCATACGTCTGCCCACGGCGGTTATGGTTCCGATGCCCAGCAGAAAGACAAGGGTGATCAGAAGAATAATGATTTTCCCGGGACTGAGTTGATGCGCTGCCATACTGCCTGCCTGCTCCACTGGGGAGAATGCGACGGAGCGAAATCCGTGTGGGCGTGCGCCGTCATTCATGATGAAAAGCTATGCGGAAACTCAGGTCAAGTGCCGGGTGAATGCGGGGGTGGTCAGGCGCGGGGCCTGCGTGAGATGGAGATGGGATCGGAACCTACGGAAACCGGCTGAGGAAAGCTCCGAATGCTCTTCATGGTTCCAGAGTCGTCGATTCTGACGACGCGATTGCGGCCAGCCTGTTTTGCTGCATAGAGGGACTGGTCTGCCTCGGCGAGCAGGCTCTCGGCGCTATTATCCATGGATGGATAGCAGGTTGCTACGCCAATGCTGATGGTTAGGCATCCACCGTTGGCTGCCTCGCGATTTTCGATTCCGAGGTTGGCGATGGATACCCTGAGGTTTTCTGCGATTTGCGCGGCATGGTCGGATGGAAGATCGGGCAGAATAGCGGCAAACTCTTCGCCCCCGTAGCGAGCCAGCATTTCTCCGGCGCGCTTGAGGCGGCTGCTGAGGGTCTGTGCAGCAATCATCAGGCAGTCATCACCGCGGAGGTGCCCGTAGGTATCGTTGAGGAGTTTGAAGTGGTCGAGGTCCATCATCAATAACGACAGCGGAGCACCCCGGCGCATGGTGCGATTCCACTCGATATTGAGCGCCTCCTCAAACTGACGCCGGTTGGCCACCTTGGTGAGCGGGTCGATATAGGAGAGTTCCTGAAAGCGCTCCATGGCAATCTGCAACGCACCTTCACTCTCGGTAAGCTTGCGCTGGGTCTCAAGGTAGCGCATTTCCAGCAGCGAATTGCGCAGGCTGTAACTGCCAAGACCGATGAGGACCGCCAGCAGGCCAGCCAGAAAATCGTAGCGAACGAGGATGGTTCCCATCACCAGCACGACGGCTGTGATGAGCACCGGCATGGAGTGGCGGATGATGCGCTGCAAACGGCGTGTGGGCGGCTGGGACGGCTCTTCCTCGACCACCGGCAGCCATGCCGCCAGTGCTGCGAGCAGCAGGAATGGCAGATCCCACAAGAGATCGAGCAGAGTTCCGGTCGGCAGATTGAAAAATTCGTTCCAGTAATTCATTGGCAGTGCAACCAACGCGTAGAGTGCCATGAATGCAAATGTGACGCGGTAAAACTGCAGCTTGGCACCCCGCGCTCCCGTTAACAGGCGCAAACCTACTGCGCCAGCCAGGAGGAGGTTCTCAACGTTATAGGCGCTATAGACGTGCGCGGTTGAGATGGCTGTAACGCCATGGCTGGCAGGAAACAGCTCCGACTGCACCAACCATGCTACTACGAAGGCCTGCACCAGGTCAGTGATTAATAAGGATCGCAGGCGGGGCTGGTCCATGACCGAGCAGATGGCCAGTAGAAACGGAACTCCGTACAGGAAGAAGAGCAGATCGGAGTTGAGAGCAACGGTCTGGGGAATGTGATGAATATCAATGTAGGTGTACATGGCCTGGCCGCCGGCCCAGAGAGCCATGCCCATGGCAGCCAGATACCACTGCAGCCCCACCCTGAGGTTGCCATATTGCCGGGCGCGCCAGAAGCATGCCGCGCAGGCCAGAATGACACAAAGCAGCAGGAAAAGATCCGAACCGGCCAGACGCAAGGCAGGAATCTCCACAATGCCTGCATGCACCGAGAGCATAAGGCAAGGAAGCCCAAACCACAGCCAGAGCTTGGATCTTGTTTTCATCACCAGGCAGTAATCAAAAAAAACGCAAAGTAAACAACCGGAAACCTGTCCGCTGCAACATTTTAGTTGCATGCCGAGATTTCTCTATGACTACTTTCGACCCAAAATGCGAAAAAGGCGAGCCTAAAAGCTCGCCTTTTCTAAAAAATGTGCTTCTGACTACTTTTTGGCGGGAGTCGATGCCGGGGCTGAAGTGCTGCTCCCCTGAAGAACAGAGTGCTGCTGCCCGGCTCCGCGGTCCATCATCACCGTAAGTGTAATGGACGTAATCATAAAGATAACGGCAGCCCAGACGGTTGCCTTTGTCAGCGCGTTGGAGGCCGACCGTGGACCGAATGCTGTTTGAGATCCCTGACCGCCAAAGGCGCCTGCCAGATCGGCGCTGCTTCCCTGCTGGAGCAGAATAACGACGATCAGAAAAAGCGAAACAATGACGTGGACCGTAATGACGAAATAAATCATTCCATTGCTTTCAGCGGCGGCTCCGGAATTACACCGCAGCGCAGCATCGGGGATTCAAAGGAATCAGAGTGTTTGGTGCGGAAGGGGGGACTTGAACCCCCATGCCTCTCGGCGCCACCCCCTCAAGATGGTGTGTCTGCCAATTTCACCACTTCCGCACTCGATCGAACTCTGTTCTTTCATGAGTATAGCAAACCACGACCCGCTCGAAAACCTGCGTTTCCAGCAATCCTGCGGTTTGCTCCAACGATCTGTTGCATGGAGCGCTGGGGGTTGAAGACCGCCGCGCCATCCAGACGGCCTGAAATGCCTTTGGCTGTTTGTTTTTACAAAGCCGACCCACGAAACCTTGTCCTCGGATCCGGCTAGAACCAATGCAGCAGTTCGTCAAACTTGCGAATCTCAAGCAGATGCTGCCCCTGCGGCGGGGCGGTCATTGATTCATGCTCCAGCACCCAGGTGTCGGGATGATGAATATAGACCGCATGCAGCCCGGCGGCGAGCGCAGGGTTGATGTCCGAGCGCGGACTGTTGCCGATCATCCAGGTCTGATCCTGGTTGAGGCCGTGACGCGAGCAGACCTCGCTATAGGCGTCAGGATGCTTTTCCGGTGGAATTTCGACGGCGGAAAAATAAGGCATAAGGCCGGAGCGAGCGACCTTGTCGGACTGCTCACTGCGGTTGCCCTTGGTCATGAGAATGAGCCGGTGACGGCTGGCGAGCTGGGGCAGAGACTGCGCCACGCCGTCGAGCAGCTCAATATTGCTGGCAATGATGGATGCGGCAAAGCTCTCGATCTGAGCATGATGCTCGGCAGTAGCGGGCCGCGGCGAAAGGCGCTCAAAACAGGTGACGAGCGCACGCTGAAAACTGGCCACTCCATAACCGTGCTGCCGCGTGTTTTCGCGCTCCACTTCGTTGAGTGTATGGCGCACCTCTTTGGCGGTCATCGTCTCGTGGTTGAGATAGGAAATGAATGCGGCAATCGCCCGCTCAAAGTAAACATTGTTCTGCCAGAGCGTATCGTCGGCATCTATCAGGAGCGTCTGATCGAGGAACTTTTCGGCAATCTTTTCCGTTGTGCGAGGAGCTTCAGGGGCAGTCATAAAAATGAGCCTATCGCTTCCGCGCGAGGAACCCAAGAGCCGATCCGGCGAGGTTTCCAGACACCGCCGTCAATCCACAATTTGCGCTTTGACGCTGCAACACGTATTTGATACAACTACATCAGGCAGTTGGACGTAACGTTCCCTGCTCCCGCCTGGACACTCCTCAGTAGCTCAATGGCAGAGCATTCGGCTGTTAACCGAAGGGTTGTAGGTTCGAGTCCTACCTGAGGAGCCAATTCTTTTCAACGACTTACGCACCCTACCAACTCCCCGA
>JAKATU010000091.1 GCA_021818585.1 Acidobacteriota bacterium
ACCGTCGGGATGCGGAGCATATTTTGCGTTTGCTGGTCGAGCCCATATCGATGGCTGGTGGAGTGGATTCCACCGGAAGTGATGGGTGAGAGGAACGCGCGCTATGCCTCGGTCTCCAAACCCATGGCTCGCACGATCTGCACAATGCAGACGCACCGACCTCTGCGCCTTGACAGAGCCTTTCCGTTTATCGACGAAATGACAACATTTTTATACAAGGACCCATTCGGCCCTCCACAGTTGATGTTTAGGTGATGAGGATTCGGTGGAGGGTGGTGGGGAGGGTTTGTTCTGTGGTGGAGCGGGCGTCGAAGAGGTCGTGGTCGGTGGATGGTGGGAGGTGGCCGATACTGACGAGGCGCATCCAGGGCCAGCGGACTCGCATGATGCGGGCGAGGGAGATCTGCTCCTGCGGGGTGACGGAGCTGTCGTAGACGGCGGCGTCGAAATATAGTTCAGCGGCGAAGAGTTCGGCGTGGCAGATGGTGTCTGCGCGGGTGACGGTGAAGCCATTGGCCTCGAGCAGGGAGGTTTTGCGGTCGGTTTCAGGACTGGGAAGACCGACCAGCAGGAGCGGAGTTTTTGTCTGCGACTTCTTTGCGGCACTCTTGCGCGACATGCATCTTATTGTGCCGGGGTGGGGTGATGTGCGGCAGCGTGGAATGGAGCGGATTTCAGCGTGATGAAAGATTCGCGGCCCAGGATGCCGCGAGACTTACACGTCTTTGCTGGAGAGTATGGGGAAGGCGGTTGAGGGACTTTCGGCGGGAGGTTCCTCGTTGCGGAAGTGGGCGGCGACGGCCTCGGCGGTGCGGCGCGGGAGGACTGCGGTGAGGGCTTCGATATCGGCTTTTTGAATGGCGCGGAGGCTACCGAAGTGTTCGATGAGGCGGGTGCGGGTGCGCGCGCCGACGCCGGGGATGGTGAGGAGTTCGGAGTCGCGGTCTCGCATTTCGCGGCGCTTGCGGTGGTAGGTGATGGCGAAGCGGTGGGATTCATCGCGGATGCGCTGGATGAGATGGAGGACGGGCGAGCGGCGTTCGAGGACGATGGGCTCGTCTTCGTGACCGTAGAGGTAGATGATTTCTTCGCGCTTGGCGATGGACGCGACGGTCTGGGTGGTGAGGCCGAGCTCTTCGAGGGCGTCTGCCGCAGCGCGGAGCTGGCCGATGCCGCCGTCGATGAGGATTACGTCGGGCAGGTCGCGCTTTTCTTCCAGCAGGCGCCGGTAGCGGCGGGTGACGACCTCGCGCATGGAGGCGAAGTCGTCGACGCCAGTGACGGTTTTGATCTGGAATTTGCGGTAGTCTGACTTCTTCATGTCGCCGTTTTCCCAGACGACCATGGAGGCGACGGTTTCCGCGCCCTGGATGTGGGAGATGTCAAAGCACTCGATGCGGCGGGGCAGGTCTTCGAGCATGAGCGCGTCCTGAAGCGCGGACTGGATGGCGCGCTGGTTCGGCTGGAGGACGCGGAAGCGCTGCTCGTAGCTCTGGCGGGCGTTTTGCCCGGCGAGATCGACGAGGGAACGCTTGTCTCCGCGCTGGGGGACGGCTAGTTCAATACGGTGCCTGGTTTGTACGCTGAGGAGGCTGGTGAGGGCTTCGCGGTCGGTGAAGTCGACAGGGAGATAGATGCTGCGGGGTACGTAGGGCTGGTCGATGTAGATCTGCTTGAGCAGGGCGGAGAAAAATGCGCCGGGATCGAAGGCTGCGCCGGGGTCGAATGGGGTGGGCGCGTCGGTGTTTTCCGGATTTGTAACTGCTTCGGATTCGTTTTCGGAGAGGAACTCGGGGAGATCTTCCCAGAAGAACTCGCGGCGGTCGACCATTTTTCCGCCGCGCATGTGGAAGAGGTTGACGGCGAGCATGCCGGACTCATAATGGAAGCCATAGACGTCGGCGTCGTCGTCTGCGGCGGAGGCTACGCGCTGTTTTTCCTGGAGCTGCTGGAGGGTGATGAGGAGGTCGCGATATTTGGCTGCGAGCTCGAATTGCTCGGCTTCGGCGGCCTGCTGCATGCGGGTTTCGAGAGATTGGGCAAGGTCGGCACTGCGGCCTTCGAGGAACATTTGCGCGTCGTGGACGGCTTCACGGTAGGCCTCTGGTGTAGTGAGATCTTGCACGCAGGGGCCGAGGCAGCGCTTGATGTAGTACTGCAGGCAGGCGCGGAGGTGGTAGCGGTTGAGGTCGACTTTGCAACTGGGGATGAGGAAGCTGCGGTGTATGAGATCGACGATGCGGTAGGCGAGATTGCCGGGAAAAAACGGGCCGTAATAGGAGCTGCCGTCTTTGCGGAGGCGGCGGGTGACGAAGACTTTGGGGAAGCGGTCGCCGAGGGTGAGTTTGACGTAGGGGTAGGTTTTGTCGTCGCGTAGGAGGACGTTGAAGCGGGGCTTGCGCTGCTTGATGAGGTTGTTTTCGAGGGCGAGAGCTTCCTGCTCGTTGGCGACGAGGATGTAGTCGAGGTCGACGGCCTCGCGCATGAGGGAGCCGGTTTTGGCGTTGGCCTGCGAGGCTTCCAGCAGGTAAGAGCGGACGCGCGAGCGGAGGTTTTTAGCCTTGCCGACGTAAATGACCTGATCGTCGGCGTTTTTGTAGAGATAGACCCCGGGCGCAGTGGGGAGGGTGCGGATTTTTTCCTGCAAATCCATGACGAGGACTGGTTTTAGTTTATCGGGTTGGGGGAATGGACCTGGAAATATTTGTGGATATACGGGGGAATGGAGCCAGACGGATGGGCGAGACGCTCAGCTCGGATGCGTATCTGAAGTTCATCGAAGATGATGTTAGGTATTCGGCGAGACTAAGTTCGAAGACTGATTGACGTCCCGATGCGAGGCCGCCGTTTGTTCTGCCGATCGATCCGAGGATGACTTTGATTCCGCCGCCTTCGCCAGTGAAGTAAACGAAATCAGGTCGTATCAACTTATTGGAAATGCTTTCCTTCGTCGAACGGGTCCGGTGTTTGATGGAGGAAGGCTATTTTGAGGTCGGAGCGTCGGTTGCCCGTAACCTCATGAATGACTTTCGATTACGGCTGGGCAGATGGAACATTACCTGGAATGAAGGATCGGCGTAGCAGGTAAAAGCTACGTAGTGGGGTGGGTTGTCTGGGGTGGCGATAATCTCTAACTATATTTTTATCAATCACATGGGTGAATTGATCGGGATTGGTCCGAATCTTGCTTATCAGGTGTGCAAAGCGGTGCATTCGCTGACAGGAATTTCTGCGTCGGGGTGCGCGGCCAGAACAGAAGGTCGGATTGGCATCGAAAGTCCTAAAAAGCCGATCAGGAACGGAGGCTGAACATGACTATGTATATTCGCCGCGGGGCGATGTTGATGTTGGCGCTGGGCGCCGGTTTCTCTCTGTTGATGAGCACAGGGTGCGCGACGAAGAAATACGTTCGGAACCAGACGGAACCGATCGTCCAGCGTACGAATGAACTGGGCCAGCAAACGGCGAAGAACCAGCAGGATATCCAGAGCGTGAACCAGCGTGCGCAGCAGGGCATTGATGAAGCACACGGTGCAGCGGACAAGGCTCAGCACTCGGCGGACGCGGCCAGCCAGCAGGCGGAAGCGGCGCAGCAGGGAGTGAACCAACTGAACGGCGTGGTTAACAACATCGGCAATTACAAGCAGGTGGCCGCGACGACGGTGAACTTCGGGTTTGGGAAATACAACCTGACGTCTGCGGAGAAGCAGAAGCTGGACACGTTTGCGCAGCAGATTGGGAACACTAAGGCTTACATTCTTACTCTGACGGGCGGGACCGATTCCACTGGTCCGAAGGCTTACAACTTCCAACTGAGCCAAGAGCGCGCAAAGGCCGTGGAACGGTACCTGATAGCTCATTATCAGATTCCTCCGTTTAAGTTTTACGTGATTGGAATGGGTAAGGAAGATGAAGTTGCCAGCAATCACACTCGGGCGGGACGCGCGGAGAATCGCCGCGTAACCGTTCAATTGATGACTGATCGTGGCGATAGCGGACAGATGGCTTCGGGCAGCGGCGATGCGAACCAGTCACAGATGAACTAATATTTCGAAATAAAAATTGAAGGCGGGGATGGATTCCATCCCCGCCTTTTTTTACGTGCGAGGTTTACTGGCTGAGCTCTACGACGGTGTTCGTATTGTCGTCGTTAAAGAAGACTTTTTGGGTAGCCAGAGTGGTGCCTTCGGTAGCGATGCCGAAGATCGCTCCAGCTTTGCCGGTGTCGACCGTGTCGGTCCCGATTACAGCATCAGTAGTTGGGTTAATTTCCACCATGTTGTTGTCGCCGGTGTTGCCGACGAGGAGGTCGCCGTTGTAGAGCAAGGCCGAGCTTACGGGGTAATTGAGTGGTGAGCCGGAAGCAATGATCTTCGCCTGACTCGCGGCGGGGCCGCTAAAGGTCAGCGTGCCTGTTCCGGAGCCTGAGCCCGAACCATAGCTGCCGCCAGAACTGGAACCAGAACTGCTTGAGACCGTGATGCCGTTTGCGGGAACAGTTGAGACTTTGGAGATGGCAACCACAGAATTGGTGTCACTGGAGACGATGTAGAGCGTATCTGTGTTGGGGTCATAGCTCAGGCCAGCGGGTGCGAGTATTCCGTACTGCGCCGAGACTGCGGTCGGGAAGCCGGTTGCGATGGTTTTGTAGACGAAACCGGTGCTTGTGATTTCGACGGCGACGATGGATCCGTTGCCGGCCTGAGAAACGTAAAAGGTGGGACTGGCCGTGATTCCACTGGACATGGAGGGAACTGCGAAGACTTGTCCCCAGGGTTGCTGCCAACTGAAGCTGGAGGCGAGTGTGGTTGCCACGGTGCCGGTGGGCTTTACGATGGGATTGTCATTGGCGGTGTAGGCGGCAACCCAGATGGAATCTGTCGAGCCCAAGGCGAGAGCGTCGCAACCGGCGAGGCTGGGATCCTGCGCGATTCGTTTGGGCGTGGAATTTGCCACAGGGGCGAGGTCTTCAATGGTGGTTCCGGCGCCGGAGGTGCCTGCGCTGTTGTTGAAGTTGCATGTGATGAGGTCGCCGGCTGTGATGAGGCCAGAGGTTGCAGGGGCGATGGCGAGTCCGTATGGGTTGTTGTCCCCGTTGGTGGTATCGACGGTGGAACCAATAGTGGTTTTGGTTGTGAGCTGACTGAGGACGGTGGGGGTTGAGCTCATCATGCCTGAACTGGAACTGCCTGAATTGGTGGTAGACATGCCGGAGCAGCCTGCAATGAGAGAGAGGATGGTCAGCGAAGCAATCGCTGCTGCGGCGGACAGAGATCTGAGAGATAGGATGTTGCGAAACATTGCGTGACTCCGTTCTTTCGAAAAAGTGTGAGCGCCACGACGGGGTTTTCGCTTTGGATCGAGCCAGCTAGAACCAGCGCTGGAATTGATCGGACACCTTGTCTTTTGACTCTGTCTACAGAGCTATTGATAGGATAAACAAGTAACCGTTGCCGTTTAAGAGTGGCTTTTGCGATTTGAGGTGGGTTCGGGACCGGGGAGATCAGGTTTGAGCTAGAACCAGAGCGGGTTTTTTAGGGATGAAGACAGCCTGGATCGGGCATTGGGCTAGACAGGGATGATTTTCATCCCTGCCTTTTTATTTGAATTGTTCTGGGTGGGAATTACTGGGGGAATAGGCGGACGTGCTGGGCGCGGACGTCATTTGCGGTGAAGAGCCGCAGAAATGGCGCGCTTTTGAGGGCGGCTTCGACGGCGGGGCGGCCGTTGGCTTCTTCGCGTTCGACGAGGCAGATGCCGGCGAGGATGTTGAGGCCGGCTTCGCGCGCGGCTTCAATGGCGTTGATGGTGGAGGCTCCGGTGGTGCAGACATCGTCGACGATGATGACGGAGGCGTTGTCCGGATAGAAGCCTTCGAGCCTGCGGCCCGTTCCGTGGGCTTTTTCTGCTTTGCGGACGAGGAAGCCGTGGATGAGGGGGGAGCCGGGATGGCCAAGCGCGTAATAAGCGCTGGCAGTAGCGACGTTGGAGACGATGGGGTCCGCGCCCATGGTGAGTCCGCCGACGGCCTGGGGTGCGATTTTGTGCTCGTGGAGGAGATCGAGAATGGCGAGGCCGGTGAGGCGACCGCCCTCGGCGTGGAGGGTGGTGGTGCGGCAGTCAATGTAGTAGTCGCTGGTTCCGCCAGAGGAGAGCTTGAAGTGGCCGAGGCGGAAGGAGTTGGTGGCGATGAGTTCGAGCAGGGCTTGGCGGTGGGATGTATCCATTAGTGTGATTTTACTTTGGGGTGGTGGGGTGGGGGATTTCTGGACCCCACTCATGCGCTGAAGAACGCGCATGAATGGGGCGCCCGAGGTGTTCTGTGTGTTTGGGAGGGAACTGCAGGTCCCTCCGCTACGGTGCTTCGCACCTTCGCTCGGGATGACAACATTCTTAGGGTTTAGCTGGCGAGTTTGTGGAGGTGTTGGAAGCCGCTGGTCTGAAAGATGAGTCCGGCGAAGAGGACGAAGTTGTAGGCGCTGTGGACGACGACGCCTGCGGCTACGGAGTCTGTGACGAGGCGGACGATGCAAAGGATGACGCTAACAGTGGCGATGAGCAGCAGCGGCGCCCATGCGTCGGAGACCTGCTGGGCGTGGAGCAGCGCGAAGGGGATGGTGGTGAGAATGATGGAGGCCGGGATGCCGATGTAGCGGGTGAAGGCCTGATTGCTGATGCCGAGGCGCTCGAACCAGCGGAAGATGTTGATGAGCGAGGGCAGGAGGAATCCGCGGAAGGCCAGCTCTTCTGTCATGGGTGCGGCGGTGACTCCGAAAAGGAAGAGCAGCCATGCGCCGGTGGTGGAGGTCATCATGTCATGCAGGATGGGCGGATTTTTCGGCATGGGCAGGAAGTTGCCGAGGGAGCCGATGAGGAATCCAGCAGCGAGGCCGATGGCGGCGAGACGCCAGAAGTAGCGTCGTGCCTGGCGGAAGCGCCAGTGGAGAGTTTCGCCGAAGCCGTTCATCCAGAGGGATTCAAATACAGGGATGGAGGCGAGCACGAGCAGGCCATAAGCCGCTCCCTGTGTGGGGATGCTGTAGACGGGGTTGGCGGCGATGACCGTGATGGCCTTGTCGAGGCCCGTCTTGGATTGGGAGCCGTGGACGAGGAATTGATAGAGGACGGTTGCGCCGATGTCCGTAAGAACGAGCATGACGATGGCGATGAAGAAGAAGAGGATGGTGTGGCCGATGTGGGGGATGAGGCGCGGACGCTGCTCTACGACATACGGCGGGTTGATGTAGGGAGGGTCTGCTGGAGCGTAGCCGGAGAATGAGGGGTACTGCGGCGTGGGCGGATAGGTGAATCCGGAGATGGGCGCGGGCGCGGCGGAGGGCTTTGGTTGTGCGGACAGACCTTCGTCCTGCGGGCCTTCAGGGTTGAATTCGGTCATTTTTCAGGAGTTTTCCCTTTCGACCTGGCGGAACGCGAGGTCGCCTTCTTTTGCGCGGATATCTTTTTGGAAGATGCAGAAGCGGCGGGTTTGGGTTCGCTGGAAGCAGAAGTTTTCGGTACGGAAGGGGTAACCAGAGCGATGCTTTCGGAGGGATGCTCGGAGTAGTAGCGGCGGAGGAACTCGCCGGTGTGCGAGCCGGAGACGCCGGCGACTGACTCGGGAGTGCCTTCCGCGACGATCTGGCCGCCGTCTTCACCGCCTTCGGGGCCGAGGTCAATGATCCAGTCGGCGTTGCGGACTACGTCGAGGTTGTGCTCGATGATGATGACGGTGTTGCCGAGATCGGTGAGGCTATGGAGGACTTCGAGGAGCTTGCGCACGTCGTCGAAGTGGAGGCCTGTGGTGGGCTCGTCGAGGAGGTAAAGGGTGCGGCCGGTCTGGCGCTTGGAGAGCTCGCGGGCGAGCTTCATGCGTTGGGCTTCGCCGCCGGAGAGCGTGGTGGCCGACTGGCCGAGATGGATGTAGCCGAGGCCGACGTCGACGAGGGTCTGGAGCTTTTGGCGGACGTTGGGGATGTCGGCAAGGACGATGAGTGCGTCTTCGATGGTGAGCTCGAGTACGTCTGCGATGGAGTAGCCGTTGAATTTGACGGCGAGAGTTTCCTGATTGTAACGGCGACCGTTACAGACTTCGCACTGTACATAGACATCGGGGAGGAAGTTCATCTCGATGCGACGCTGGCCGTCTCCGGAGCAGGCCTCGCAGCGGCCTCCGGAGACGTTGAAAGAGAAGCGTCCGGGCTTGTAGCCTCGCTCGCGCGCGGCGGGGAGCATGGCGAAGAGGTCGCGGATAGCGGTGAAGACGCCGGTGTAGGTGGCCGGATTGGAGCGCGGTGTGCGGCCGATGGGGGACTGGTCGATGCGGATGGCTTTGTCAATGTTTTCAAAGCCGGTGATGCGCTTGTGCTGGCCGGGGTCTTCGCGGGAGCCGTAGAGTTGCTGTGCCAGGGCGCGGTAGAGGATGTCATTGACGAGGGTGCTTTTGCCGGAGCCGGAGACGCCGGTGACGACGGTCATGATGCCGAGCGGGAAGCGGGCGGTGAGATTCTTGAGGTTGTGGCTTTGTGCGCCTTCGACGGTGACCCATTTACCGGAGAGCTCGCGGGGGGCCATGCGGTGGAGGATGGTGGCTTCGCCTGAGAGGTAGCGGCCGGTGAGGGATTCGGGTGACTGCATGATTTGCGCAGGCGTGCCTTCGGCGACGACTTGCCCGCCGAGGCGGCCAGCGCCGGGGCCGAGATCGAGGACGTAGTCGGCGCGGCGGATGGTGTCTTCGTCGTGCTCGACAACGAGGACGGTGTTGCCGAGGTTGCGGAGGGATTCAAGAGCCTGGATGAGGCGCATGTTGTCGCGCTGATGGAGGCCGATGGAGGGCTCGTCGAGGACGTAAAGGACGCCGCGGAGCCGCGAGCCGATTTGCGTGGCGAGGCGAATGCGCTGGCCTTCTCCGCCGGAGAGTGAGGCAGCGTTGCGGTCGAGCGAGAGATAGCCGAGGCCGACGGCGCTGAGAAATTCGAGGCGTTCGACGATTTCTCGTTTGAGGCGGTCGGCAATGAGAGCTTCGCGCGAGGTGAAGCGGAGGGTGCGCGCGGTTTGGAGCGCGCGACCGAGCGGGAGGGCGGTGAATTCCGAGATAGAGAGGTCGTTGACTTTGACGGCGAGGGATTCGGGACGGAGACGGCGGCCCTGGCAGGCGGGACAGAGCGAGGGCGACATGTAGTTCATGAGCCACTCGCGGTATGTGTCTGATTTGGATTCTTCGAGGGAGTCGCGCAGGAAGGCGAGGACGCCGTGGAACCCGGTGCGCGGAGCTTCGTCGCGGTCGGGGCCCTGGAGGAGGATCTCCTGCTGTTTGGCGGTGAGCTTCTCGAAGGGAGTCTTGAGGTTGATTTTGTAGCGCTGGGCGGCCAGGGAGACGAGGCGCGACAGGTATTGCGAGCCGGAGCCGGGACCGAGTGCTCCGTCAAGGAGTGGCTTGCTCCAGTCGATGATGACCTTGGAGGGATCGAAGTCGTAGATGCTGCCGAGGCCGTTGCACTCCTGACATGCGCCGTAGGCGCTGTTGAAGGAGAAGCTGCGGGGTTCGAGCTTGGGCACGTCGAGGCCGCAGTCCGGGCAGGCCATGGAGGACGAGTAGAGGGTTTCGCCTTGCGGCGTGCCGACGAGGACGAGCCCATTGGCCATGCGGAGGGCGCTTTCGACAGAGCTTTGCAGAGCCTTTTCGATGCCGGGCTTGAGGACCGAGCGGTAGATGATGGCCTCGATGGTGTGGTTTTTGCGTTTTTCGAGGTCGGGCGGCTCGGAGAGGTCGGCGATTTCGCCGTCGATACGGGCGCGGAAGCCCTGCTGGTCGAGTTTGTCGAGGAGATCCTTGAATTCGCCCTTGCGGCCACGGACGATGGGGGCGTAAATGGTGACGCGCTCGCTCTGGCCGAGGGCGAGGATGCGTTCGACGATCTGCTCGGCGGACTGGCGCGAGATAGGACGGTCGCAGTTGGGGCAATGGGGCGTACCGATGGAGGCGTAGAGCAGGCGGAGGTAGTCGTAGATTTCCGTGATGGTGCCGACTGTGGAGCGGGGACTGCGGCTGGTGGTTTTCTGCTCGATGGAGATGGCGGGACTGAGGCCTTCGATGGAGTCGACGTCGGGGCGCTCGATCTGGTCCAGAAATTGCCTTGCGTAGGCTGAGAGCGTTTCGACGTAGCGGCGCTGCCCTTCGGCGTAGATGGTGTCAAAGGCGAGCGAAGACTTGCCCGAACCAGAGAGGCCGGTGACGACAGTGAGCGTATTGCGCGGGATCTGGACGTTGACATCGCGCAGGTTGTGCTGGCGCGCTCCGCGAACAGTGATGTGAGTGATGGGCATTCGAAGAATGAAAGGACCGTGAAAAGCTGTCGGACCGGATGTAACTTTTACGCTGCTGTTATGGATGCAACAGGAAGATGCTTTGTGGCAGATATTCCGCAGCTCTCTGTGGGTATCTTAGTGGGCAACAGGAAGAGGGGTCAATTTATGACGACTTCCTGCGAGAATAGTTTGCGACGGTACAGGAACCGCGGTTTCTGTATTTGATTGGACGAGATAGAGACAGGCGAAGATTGGGACCTATGCAGGAACTTGTGAATACGATCATGCTGATTTGTGCGGCGCTTGGCTCGCTGGCATTTGGCGTACTGGTGGCTTACGGAATGGCGCGGGCTGCATTTGCCGTGTTCCGGATTCATTCGCGTTCCGTGGCGCAAGAGGCCGTGCGCAAAGCGTCATTGCTGCACACCTAAGAGGCAGCTGGCTGTGCCTACTTGCTGATTTCCTCCTGGCACGGAGCAGGTAGGCTCGCCAAAGACGGAATATCCCTTCCTTGTTCAACCTAATTTTTCCAAATTATTTTTTCAGGGTGCTTTCGCCTATTGCGAGGAGCTTTGCTGCTTTGCGCGCATGGCTTCCAGTTCCTTGAGGATTTGCTGCGGAGATGGCACGGCAGGCGGCGTATTGGCAGGGGGGTGTGCACCTGTGCGTGGTTGCCCGGGGCGAGGCGGTATGGAAGGCTGTGGCGGGTAATAGGGCCGGGGACCGAATTGCGGCTGCGGTTGTGGCAGCGTATTCTGTGGCGCGGGCTGGATGCTCTGGTCCTGCGGAGAGGGTTCCGGCAAGGACGCCGCTGCGCCTGCGAGGATGAGTTGCTGTGGCGCTCCGTTGGATGCCGTGCCGACGAGGAGAAAGTTGAAGCGAAAGCCGGAGAGCAGTTGCGAGAGCACGGCGCGCGGTGCGCCGGGGCCGTATTTGCCGAAGATCCGATGGTCACCGGGCGAGCCCTGAATTTTCATTCCGGTGCGGGCGGCGGTGGCCTGAAGGATTTGTAGAATCGTGGAGTTGTGCGCCTGGATGGTGAGCTGTCCGTGCCGGAAGTGGACATCGGCGGCGACTGGTGGCTGGTTGGCGAGAGAGGCAGGCGCGTGTGACGTCGCCGGTTTTTGCAGGATGGCCGGGGAGGGTTTTTGCGCTTGTGCCGCGCGAACCGGAGCGGCCCATGAGATGCATACAAGAAAGGCACAGGATACTGCGAGTCCGCGCCATGCGCATGAAAGCATGGATGTGGTGGTGGAGCGAGTCAACGTTGATTTTCGGCTGTGCTTCATTGCGAGTAACCGAGGACGGAACTTTTTCGCGCCTATGTGTACTAGACTAGCAGTGACCTGAGTTCGCTCATGGAAACGCGGTGCCTATGTTTGCATTTGGAAGCTACAGAGCGGGAGTGGTTTCGAGTCTCTGGCGGCGGTGTGCGTGGTTGCTGGCGGTGGTGTTGCTGGGCATGCCGATTGCTCGGGCTGTGTCCTGCAAGACGCAGTCGATGATGACCGGGGCGGAGCGGGATGCGCTTGAGAATGCCGCCCGGATACTGGTTACGGATGTGCAGCAGGGGAATACGCAGGCGCTGCGTGCGGCTACAATTCCGGCAATTGCGAATGATTTTGGTGCGATTGCGACTTCGGCGCAGAATCTGCAGCCGCTAATTGCGCACGCGACGATTACGGTGGACAACCTTTACCGGCTGGATGCTGCGGATGTAGCGGTGGGAAGTGCGGAGACGGATTTCAGCTGTGGGCTTCCGGGGTCTCTGATGAGCGTGGGGTTGAGTTTTCACAATTTGCCTGCGGGGCAGTACGCGGTTGCGATTGTGCATGCAACGGGCGTGCCGCAGCCGCAGTTATTTACGTTGGTGCTGCAGCAGATGAACGGGCAATGGGAGCTGGCTGGGTTCTTCAGCCATCCGATGACGCTGGCAGGGCATGACGGGATATGGTTCTGGACGCAGGCGCGCGCTTATGCGCAGCGGCAGATGAAGTGGAACGCGTGGCTGTACTATGGTGCGGCGAGCAGATTGCTGCGTCCTGTGGCGTTTATGACGAGCCCGAACCTGGAGATGCTGCAGCATGAGGCCAAGGCGGTGACGCCGGAGGGATTTCCTTTTGGGAAGCCGGTGGAGTTGAACGGAGTGAGTGGAAGCTTTACGGTGACGCAGGTGGCCGCGACGGATGCGCTGGGTCCTTTGGATTTGAGCGTGCGGTACACGCCGACGGTGGGGCAGGCTGCGCAGTTGAACGATCCAGTAGCGGCACGGCAGCAGGTGACGGACGCGATGCTGGCGTTGCTGGCGGAGCATCCGGAACTGCGGGTGGCGTTTCACGGAATATGGATGCAGGCCGAGGAGGGTGGATCGCAGGTGTACGCGCTGGAACTGCCCATGACGCAGATACAACCGGCGGCTCAGGCGAGTTCCGGAATGCAATGAGGAAAGATTGGACGCATGGCTAACGTGATTGAGAAAGGGCTTTCGCAGGCGATTGCAGAGCGGCGCGCGACGCCTAGTTTTACGGGTGAGCTGATTCCGGAAGAGGACCTCAAGAAGATTCTGCAGGCGGGCTTGAATGCGCCGAGCGGGTACAACCTGCAGCCGTGGCGTTTTGTGGTGGTGCATACGCCGGAACAGCGCAAGAGGCTAAGGGCGGTGTGCTTTAACCAGGCGAAGGTGGAAGAGGCTTCCGCGGTGGTGGTGGCTTGCGGGGATCTGGAAGGATGGCGGAGTACGGACCTGGAAGAGATGGTGCGGTTGGGGCTGCCGAACGGGATGCCGGAGAATTATGCGGCTGCGGTGAAGAAGAGTATTCCGCAGTTCATGGAGAATCATCCGAACCAGGAAGCGTGGCTGAACCGGCATGTGATGATTGCGCTGACGACCATGATGTGGATGGCCGAGGTGATGGGCTACGATACTGCTCCGATGGAGGGATTTGAGCCGGATAAGGTGGCGGAGCTGCTGAAGCTGCCGGCTAGCTATCGTGTGGTGGCGCTGCTGGCTCTTGGGCATCGCAAGGGCGCGGACAAATACTTTGGGGGACGGTTTAAGCCGTCGCGGTTAGTGTTTGACGATGAGTTTGGAAAGCCGCTGCCGTTTGAGTCGGAATGAAACGGGAATATCCTGATGCGCCGATAGTGGGCGTGGGCGCGGTGGTGGTGTACGAGGGACGCGTGCTGCTGATTGAGCGTGCGAACGAGCCGTTGAAGGGCGAATGGTCGTTGCCGGGTGGCGCGTTGGAACTTGGCGAGACGCTCGAAGCGGGCGTGGTGCGCGAGGTGGAAGAAGAGACCGGGTTGCGTGTGAAGCCGGTGGGGGTGGTGAAGGCGTTTGACCGGATTTCCCGCGATGCGGATGAGCGCGTGCGGTACCACTTTGTACTGGTGGATTTTCTGTGCCAGTTGAGTGAAGGGCAGAGCGCGGATGGTGTGCGATGCGCGAGCGACGCGGTGGGGGCACGATGGGCCGGCCCGGAAGATCTGGAGGGCGTGCGAGATTTTACCGTGCAGGTGATTCAGGAGGCTTTGGCCATGGACGAGGAGATGCGGCGTGACGGTTGAGATGGCGGAGAAGCAGGAAGTTGCAGGCGGGCGGCTGCGCTGGTGGCTGGCGGGTGCGGGCGTATTTGTCGCTGTGTTGGTTGCATTTGTGGTTTATGGGTTGCTGCATCCGCTGCGGCTGGCGAATGAGGCGATGGATGTGCGACTGGAGTGGGCGGGTATCCATAGCCGGTATGTGATGGTGGACGGATACAGCATTCACTACTACGAGGGAGGGCCAGCGGCTACGGCGGAGCGGCCCCCCGTGGTGCTGGTACATGGGCTGGGCGGGTATGCGGAGCAGTGGGCTCCGATGATGCTGCAACTGGCGAAGGCGCATCGGCGGGTGTATGCGATGGATTTGCTAGGGTATGGAAAGTCTGCAAAGCCGATGGATGCGGCTTATTCGGTTCCGGAAGAGGCCGGGATTGTGCAGGGGTTCTTGAAGGCGAAAGGAATTGGGGGTTATGACCTAGTGGGCTGGTCGATGGGGGGATGGGTGGCTACTCAGGTGGCGCTGGATGAGAGCCAGGCGGGACGCGTGCAGAAGCTGGTGCTGATGGACAGCGCGGGGCTGCGATACACGCCGGATTGGAATACGAACTTGTTTGTTCCAGATACGCCGGCGAAACTGCGTGCCCTGGACAAGCTGCTGTTTGTGAAGCCGCCTGTGCTGCCGGGATTTGTGCGGTCGGCGGTGATTCGCGAGGCACTGCGCGAGGGCTGGGTGATTCAGCGGAGTATGGATTCGATGCTGACGGGGGTGGACCTTGAGGATGGCAGGCTGGAGCAGTTGCACATGCCGGTGCTGATTGTGTGGGGCAGCGATGACCGGATTATTCCGCTGAGCGTGGGGGAGCGGATGCATGAGGAGATTCCGCAGTCGGAGATGGATGTGTTTGAGGGGTGCGGGCACCTTGGACCGGTGCAGTGTGCTGGGCGGATCGGGCCCAGGATGGTCGGGTTTTTGGATGGGAAGTAGTTTTAGCTTTTGGCCTCCAGCTTTTAGCTTTTATTGATCCGGCCCTGAGGCATTGCTACGCAGCCGCATAGCAGCCATCTTCCCGATCAAAGTAGCTTTCGACCCTGTCGGGTTGTTTCTGGATGCTGCGCGGGGCGTCGATAGCGGTGCGCGTCAGGGCAAGTTTGTTTCTGGCCAGATACGCCTTGGTTACGCGCTGCTTCAGATCGGCATTCAGCAGTTCATCGGGGTTCAATTCCGGCGAGTAGCCGGGCATGTAGAAGATTGCAATTTTGTCTTCGTTTTCCTCAAGCCACTTCCTGACTTCCTTCGAGTGATGTGCACGCAGGTTGTCCAGAATCAGGAAGACTCTCTTGTTTCGCCCATGCACCAGGCGCCTCATGAAGCAGATTAGAATCTTCGCGTTCGGCGCTCCGGGAAAGAGCTTCCAGCGCATCTGGCCCTTGTTTGTTAACGGTCGAAATCACGCTCAGTCTGGAACGATTGGCATTGGCCGGAACCACGGGAGTCTTCCCCTTCAGCGCATAATCGCCTGCGCGCACGTCATCGGAACGCATACCCGTTTCGCCGCCCCACTGCATCTCCGCACCCTCTGTTTTCGCCGCTGCAGCAATCCGCGAATACACTTCGTTCGCCCGTTTCGCGATCGCCTCGGGATTCTGCTCGCATGCTTTCTTCTGCCGCCCCTGCGGTGGAACTTGTGGGCTTTCATCACTACCGTGTGGGTAGAAAGCTCGCACTGACGAGCCACTTCCGCATGGAAACTCCACCTTCGCGCATCTTGACCGCATGCCGCCACCGCTCGTTCAATGCCGACTCCGGGAACTTCCGCGAATCGATTTTTTCCATACTCCTTCAGGCTAAGAATAGCCAAGAAATGTTGCATACTATAGGCCGGATCAGTAGTCTCGCTTGCCTTCAAACTTGCGTCTCGGTTGTTCAACGCGGTCCTCTTTTATTGCCGGCTGACGGAGTGGATGGTGACTGGTCCGAGTAAGCCGGATGGTTGCAGCGGTGATGAGGCCGTGTAGGGGTGGTAATCGGTGAAGGTGTATTGCTTGTGTGCGTCGGGCTGCTGGTCGCCAATGAGTCGATTCACCCAGGCATTGGTGACCTGGATGCTGATTGTGTTGGCGCCGGGATGCAGCGCAGCCGTAGCATCGACGCGAAAGGGCTGATGCCAGACGATCCCGAGAGGCTTGCCGTTGATTGAGACCTTTGCAAGATTCTTGACTGTCCCGAGATCAATCCACAGGTGGGTGCGGCGCCGGAACCATACTGGCGGAGCCTGAATGATGTTGGTATAAGTGGCTGTTCCGGAGAAGTACCTGACACCGGTGTTGCTGCTGTTACTCCATGAGGTTAGCTGATTGAACGTGATGGAGTGCGGCGCACCCCAGTGGGGCGGGAATGTCACTTTCCAGGGACCGTGGAGGGTGGCGAGCTGCCTGCTTGCAGCCTGTGGCGCCGTCCATGAAGTCGTGCCGGCGTGACCGCGGAAGACAACGTAGACAGAATCCCACGGGCTCAGATGCAGCGGGATGTTAGTGCGACCCTTGGCGATTGTGTAGGAGGCAGGCGTGACTTTTCCCGTGGTTGCATGCCAAATGGTGGGCACCCTGCCAGAGATTCGAAAGCTGGCTGTAATGCTGGTGCTTTTATCGGTGCGGTTGCTCACAAAGTAGATATCGGCTTGCGGCAGAATACGGTGAATGAATTTCACCTCCGCATCGGAGCGGCGTGCGGTGTATTGGAAGTCAGGTGCTACGTGCATGGCACCCAAGGCTGCGGCAACGGTCTGGCCTGCGTAGACGGTTCCTCTGCCAACGCGATGGACCCCAGAGCCGTTGCCGAAGAGTTGATGTACGAGAGCATGGAACTGCGACTGATTGTCCGCGAGGCTTGGATCGTCGGTGGGCCTGGGGCCGGCGATGGTGGCGCCTTGTATGACGAGCTGGTAGATGGCGCGCAGGACCGGAAGTGACATTTGACGGCTGTTCTGATTCATTCCGAGAATGCGGTACACGACTCCGCCTGGGGTTGTGATTTCGCCGCGGCTATTGACTTTGAGAACGTGCATGAGGGCATCGGCGTTTACGTAGTCGAAGTCGTAGCCATTGGGGAGGTTGGGTGATCGAAACTGATAAAGTGCTGTGAGGTTGGTGTCCTGGCCGTAATAGTAAAGGATGTCGGCGGCGTAGCGGCCCTGCTGCAGCATGTAGCTATTGCGGGCAAGGTAGGTGATCCATGGCGCCGCTTCGTTTGCCCAGGTTTCATTGCGATTGAACCATTGGCCGAAGTGACCGAGCGTTAGACCGGGCTTCTTATCAATAAGAGGTTGATGCGTGGATTCGTGGATGTAGATGCGGTTGATGCCGTTGAGAAATTCCTCGTCGACGGTTGGTTTGAGTGTTTGCGGGGACCATGCCCATGGGGCGGCTGCTGCAGTGAGTGACTCTGCCGCGACGAGATTTTGGCCATAGATATGAGCGACGGAGGCGGATTCGCGATCATCGGCGACGTAATCTTTATTTCCACGATGCAGACGAGGGTTGACAGTCCATGTCCACATGGCTCCCATGGGTACCTGGCAATCCTTTTTCAGTTCCATGCCGTCGGCGACAATCGCGCGGCCGAATTCGTCTGATTCGCAATAGTGGCGTATGTGCCACTGATTGAGCACCTGCTGTATGACCCCGTAGTGCTGAGTGGCTGTAAGGTCGCCGATGGTCTCGCGGAAGTCCCATAGAAACCGGTCGCTTTGCGCGGGGCTGCCGACGATAACGCCCGTCAGTACGGGCATCCACGGGATGGGATTGTAACCGCGAAGCTTACGAAATTGCTGGATGATGTTGTTGGTCCAGTTTTGCGAGCCAGCTTCCCAGCTGTCGTTGGTGAGGCTGGTGATGCCACGTTGCCCCATGTTGCTTGCGCCGACGGTTTTTTTATAACTGTTGAGATAGTGTTCGATGTAGTCATGGACGTCGTTCCCGTTGAGCTTGTCGACTTCGAGGCCCGTGGACTCAGCAGGAGCGGGGTGGTTGGTGATTCCGAGAAGGCTGTAACCGAAGCGGAGGATAACCCAGCGTCCGGGTGGTGGAGTCCAATCGAGGGTGCCGTCGGGATGCATTCTGGAGGTGAGATTGATGACGTCAGAAAGCTTGACGCAACTGTGAGCACGATAATTCGGTGTTGGAAAGTTGTAGAGATTCGCGGCGGGTACGAAGGCCGCTTTTTCTTCGAAGTGATTGACGCGTGCGCCGGAGTGCAAAACCAGTTCAGCAATGTGGTAATTTCTAGGCGAGGGGCCTGCCTGTCCGAACAACGCTTTGAGGCTGATTCCCCTGGCCCATGCCGGACGCTTCGGCGGTAGCGGACGCTGAAAAGTAACGCGAAAATATTTCGCGGTTGCCGCAGGGAAGGAAACAGTCGTTTCCGGGGAACTGCCGGTATTCAGCGTCGCAATCATTCTCCAGTGAATTCCATCCTTGCTAGCCTGGAGCATCCTATGGACGGCAGTATCGCTGGTATTGGGCATGACGATGGTGACGGCTCGAATCGTTTCCGGTTTCGGAAAAGTGTACTGTATCCAGGACTCGCTGCCGGGCGCGGAAATTGGCAGCGATGTGGTCTTGACCAGGTTGTTATCGCTGAGCATGGCATAGTCGGGATGTCCACCGCTGCTGCTGAGGATCGGATGCAGGGATGCAAGAGGCATATCGGTTTGAGGGAGCTTGTAGGCGATCACGATGGTGTCTCTGTAATACTGGGGTATTCCTGAACCCGAAATAGTGCGACCGAGCACGTCATGAATATCTTCATCCTGAAATGCCCCGGTGTGGACGGGAGGATGGGGGAGTTTGCCGTCGAAACGGCGGCCTCCTTCGATGACGATTTTGCTCCAGACATATTTCTTCATGCCCTGAGACGGCTGGACCCATGGTCCCCCAGTTTCACTCCAACCTGGAGAGCTGTCGATGGATTCCTTCATGCCAAGTTGCTCTCCAAGTTTGGTTGCGTAGAGAAAGTCACTTTTCCATTCGGGAGTCATGTAGAGGATGCGGTGTGGAACGACCTGGGGTGTCGCGAGCGAGGCGTCGATGGTGTCGATTCCTCCGACGCCGATACGGTGCATCCATTCAAGGTCGAGTTTGATGCCCTCTCGCGAGATGTTGCCATTCATCCAGTGCCACCACACTCGGGGACGGGCGCTCTCCGGTGGCGCGTGAAAGCCAGCCTTGAGTGACGCTTTGGTGTTGTTCGGTGGGTTGGTGCGAGTCTGTGCGAGTGTTTCTCCCGCGAGGAGAAGAGATAGGAAGCAGAGGAGAACGAGGGAATAGGGGCGCAAGCGCATCAGGGCTCCTTCAAAAAGCTGTTGGATCAGTGCTCAGCGGAGTGGCAGGTTCTGGTGAGGCAGGATTTGTGCAGATCAGACACGGGAAACAGTACCACAATGAGTAAAGCGTCGAAAAGCAACTTATTTCTCGAATGGAATTGGTCTGACCTTTGACCAGCGTTTGTCATTCGGCATGAGTTTAGATCGCGGCGGAGTATTCGGAGGGATTGCCGTCAGGGGACGCTCCTGAGCGAAATCTGGCTGGATATAGTAAGTTTGCTGATCAAATTCGAAGAGATGAAATTGGTTGAGTGGTAAGACCTACGGCGAAAGTGCCGCAAATGCCTACTTATCTTCTTGACACATTTCCGGAGTCGTAAGTAGTTTCCCTAAATAAAGTATTTCTATTATGCAACGCGCAGTAGATTGGCATTTTGCCCGTGTCTTGAACGCGTGTTGCATGTTGTTGGTAGAAGAGCGGGAACCATCGGCATAGACGTAGGAGCGTAGCCGGTATGCGGGTTGAGATCCATTTTGAAAAACTGCTGGCGTGAGGTTGAGGAAATGGCACGTAAGGCAACCGGCAAAGACAGCGCAAAGACTTCGAGCGTGGAACCAGCGCTGGATGGAATTGCTATGAAGGGCCACAACGGCGAGAGTGAGCCGCAAGCGGCGTTGCCACGCAGCTATGTGATTCCGATTCTGAGCAAAGCGTTGACGATTATTGACCTCATCGAGTCGAGCGATGAGCCGCTGAGCGCGCGCCAGATTCATGAAAGGCTAGGGTACTCGCCTGCGACCATCTACAGAATTCTGCGGACGCTGAGCGCGCATGGTGTGTTGAAGGGCTGCGAGCACACCTCGTACTCGTTCCGACGTATTGAAGAGGTCAAGCATATCCTCCAACGCAATTCAACTCGGCTTGCGAAGTAGCGAGCTGCCAGCAGCAGTCGGTGCGGATGGGATGTTTATGGGATAGCTGTTCGCGTAGGCGGGTATGTGTTGCAGGCAGTTTCTGTTTTCTGCTGCTGTCCAGCAGGTCGGAACTCCCGGATGGTGGTTGGACGGAAAGCCTGCCGCTGCCTTGAGAGCAATGGCAGGTTTGCAACGTGGCCTGTCCGCCCAGTTGGCGCCAGTGGCCGGGCCGCGTTCGCAGCGCCACATCAGTGCCTGGAACAGCTGAAGTCGCAATCCTCCGGTGTTCAAGGAGCATTGTTGCAGCGTGCGCAATTTGCTAGTTGAAGCTCAGCAGCGCGCCGGAAGCCCTCTTCAGGTGTACTGTATATAACCCGTTCTTGTTCGGTACAGTCTCTTCCACCAGCGGCAGCCAGCGTCCGTCCACGCCCACCACGCTGCCGCCAAACGTCACATCCGTCGTGTCGGCCAGCCACGGAGCTTCCAGTCGCATCAGCGTCGCGCCCAGTCCGGCGCTGCCGCTGATCTTCACCACCACGTCCTTGTCCGCATTCTTGTTGAAGAGCGCGACCCGCAGGTGCCCATCCTCGCCGTGCAGCGCATATGCCGTCAGCAGCGGAGCATCCTTCGTCCCGCTCAGCTTCGCGCTCACCAGCCGTCCCGGCCCCGCCTCCGCAAACAGCAGCAAGCCGTAATACTCCGGCCTCGCCAGAAAGCCTGCTTCCGGTGTGCCTGCAATCGGCGTGTACCAGCCATAACCGCCGCCGTGGAAGTTAATCCCGATATTCCCCGCCTCGGCAAGTTGATACATGTAGTCGCCCGCCCAAAGTGCCGCTGCGAAGGTATCGCTCACCCCTTGCTTGCCGCCGGGACACGAATTCGTCTCCGTCATTCGGAACGGCAACCCTGTTGCATTCTGCACCCGGTGTACTGCGTCCATCTCCTTATATAGACGTTGGCTCGGGGACAGCAGCCGCTCGATTGTCCCGGTTGGACGACGTATCGCGTAGTAATGCGACGAGAGAAACCTAACGTCATCCCTGAACTTCATAGCAAACGGCATCAACCAGGTCAGATTGCTCGCGGTGTCTGGTCCGGCAAATGGTGCATTCGGAACACGCTCTTTGACCGCGTTATAAAATTTATGCCATTCGGCAAGATAGTCCTCTATGTCCCACGTTCTTGGTCTCAGGCCCTTAAGAGCGAATGCATCCGGTTCGTTTCCCAACTGAAAAGCTGTAACTTTATCCTGTCCGAGCGTCTCCATGACAAAAGCCGCTTCGTCAGCCGCATTCTCCGGCGTACCTTTCCCCAGGTTCAATCCATAAATCACGGTCCATCCCGTCTCTTCTAAAAAGTCATTGAGATCCCGGATCGACTCAGGCGTGATGGTCACCTTCCGTAGCGGATGACGTCCCGTGTCTGGCCCCGCTGTCATCTTCAGGTCTTTGATAGAGGGCTTCTTATGCGGATTCCAGAACGTATTTTCATCACTTGTATTCCCGCCTATTCGCAGCACACCGTGTCGGCCCAGTGTCCGCATCAGCCCGACCAATTGCGCGTTTTTACCGGTAAAGAAATCAGGATTCGCGAGTTGAGCTTTCTCATAGCTCAGCCCCGTGTAACTCGGCAAAATTCTGTGTCCCTGCTGGGTGAGATCAATGGCCAGGTCCACTGGCACAGCAGGAAGCATCCTGCGTGGCAGCACCTGCGCGATGCCGCTCCGCGAGATCATTAACGAACCGGAGAGCAAGAGTGACGACTGCAGAAAACTACGTCTTTTCATCGAAGCTATTCGAGCACGGGTACTTTTTTATATCTCCTGCTTATCAGGCATAGTACGGCCAATAAGAGATACTGGGACGCGGCTCTCCGGCCTGGACCATGCGTTCAATGAGGCGTTCGCGGAGGTGTGCAGTTATTTCCGGCATATAGCGATCTCCTACGTAATGGAGCAGTACTTTTGTAGGCATCCTCGTGTCGAGCCGGCCTGCCAGATTTACCAGTTGATAGGGATCAGCGCGGTTGTTGTATAGCTGGAAGTCGCGATAGGTAAGGCTGCCCTGATCCATCGCAGGTTTCGCATCTGGAGCGAGCGCGACATAGGTCCATTCCGGCGTGCGCAAAGCACGGGCCGTTTCTGATTCGCTGATCTGGATAAATACCTCGTTGACCCAGTTCTCGCGGGCTGTCTCGTCATACAAAAGCGGGATGAAGCTCTTCCCCTGCATGGAGGAGGGAATGGGTACACCGACTGCATCGAGAATGGAGGGTGTGAGATCAATCATGCTGACGAGTTCGGGAATCAACTGGCGCCTGTTGAAGCCCGGCCCCTGGATCATCAACGGAACGTGGATGGAACTCTCATGCGGGCTGCGCTTGTACTCCTGATTGCGGGTTCTGAAGTGGCAGGCGTGATCGCTGGTGAATATGACGATAGTGTCGTCTTCCAGGTTCTGCTCTTTCAGCGTCTTCATGATGCGGCCGAAGGACTCATCGATGGCCTTGACGTCGCCGTAGTATTTGTCCAGCTCATAGGGCCAATCTCCCGGGAAGAAGCGCAGATCCGGCGGGACGTACGGACTGCGGAATTCTTTGGCATAGCCGCGGGGTGGTGCGAATCCATATTCGTCGCCGTCCCATGGGCCGTTTTGCTGGTGGGGTTCCAACTGGGAGATGACCAGCAAAAAGGGTTGGTCGTGCTTCTGGCGAAGAAAGGACTCAGCCTTTTCTGTTATAAATTCGATTCGATGCGTATTTTTCCCGTAGGGCACGGGATTGCCATCGTTATCCCAGAAGTGGCTGTCGTAGGGAAGGGTACTGATTTCGGGTGCATTGGCCGCGAGCCAGTAGCCGGTAAATCCGCCGCGGTATTGTGGTGGAACGGCGCCGGCTCCGATGGGGTTGTTGGGCGCGAGATGCCATTTACCGATGTAGTTGGCGGAGTATCCGGCCTGAGTGAGCGCAGTGGCGATGGTATTGGCGTTGGGGTGAAGCCCAGGGCCGTTCTTCCAAACCCCGGTAGTGGTGGCGTATTGGCCGGTCATGAGGCAGGATCGGGAGGGTGCGCATAGGGGCTGATTGGTGATGAAGTTTTGAAATACGGTTCCTCGGCGATACATGGCATCAAGGTTGGGCGTGCAATCGGTTGGATTTTGGCCGGCGGCGCAGACGAAGTCATAGCGGAACTGGTCGGAATGAAAGAGTACGATATTTGGTTTCTTTCCGGACCTGCCAGAGGATTTTGGTGAGTCGGGCTGGGGAATGCCGTTGACTTGCGCTGATCCGCTGTTGAGAGCGTTGTTGGCAAGGGCTAACCCTGTTGCGCCGGCTCCGAGTTGATGGATAAAGTTTCTACGTGTGACCGGTTTCATGGCAACGCCTCCGAGTGATTTCGTCAGATGTACTATATACGTATTGGACGACATCTCGCGATTGTTTGTAAGCAGTTCAGAGGGATGTATAGCGCGTGTACGGTGTAAGGGCGCGTAGTGAAACACAGCGCAAGCGGAACTCTATTCCCATTGTGTTCAGGGCCGGACCTAACTTGTGGTAACGACGCGCACCTCAAAATCCGCGGGCGGCAGAGTCCGGTTTTCGCATTCAGCAGGGGGAGCGTTGCGCTGCAGGCTCGGCATTACCGATGGCGGATGAGAGTGCTCTGCCAATGTCAGAGTCTTCAGCTTTTAGCTCTGAATTTTCAGGTGAGCCTTGGTTCAATTTGCGCTGATCCGTTCTGTCCTGCTGCGAATGACCTGATTCCAGGTGCAACGATGCATCCAGTTTTCTCGAACGCGTTTCCAGGAGTTCAGTCTGCTGTGGACTTGAGCAGGCGAATGTCAACTATTTTTGCGTTCAGGCCAGTTCCGCTGGCTTCGTTGGTTTGCAGAAGGGCTTCAAAATAGGGTAGCTTTGCCGGGTCAGTGGTTCGAAGCGCAGCGAGGAGCGCTTTACTGGATTGCGTATCGAGGCAGAAGTTGGCTGCTGATTCCGTGGACTCCATCGAGGTTCCCGCGATCAATAGAATCCTTCCTGTTTCGGTGAGGTTGGGCACGAGAGCAATGCGTGCATAGCCGAACCCATTTTCAGGGGAATATCGCTGCTGCTTGCCGGACCGGGCGTCCGTGGCAATTACGGACAGAGGTTGATTCGGGCCGCCACTCACAAACCGGAAGATGAGATGATCGTCGCTGAAGAGCTGCACCCAGGGGTTCGAGTCGGCTCCTCCCAAAATAATGAAATTTCCGGAACGGAAATCTCTGGCATTCATGTTCGCCGCGCTACGCATGATGACTGCAGGCGAGAGTTGGGTTGTGGCCAAGGCGTCCCTGAATCGGAGAGCTGCCTGAACGTCCCCTATGTTAGCGAGCTGACGGCCGGTCACCGCATTCCAGAGGCGCGTTGCGTCTGCGTTTGCTGCAATTCGAGCCGGCAGGTTTCTGTCCAAACCCCGAGAATACTGGGTCAAGTCAAGGTCTTGATTTTCCAGGGATTGAGAGATCGTTAAAACCGGGTCGCTGAGGACGACTTGCACGGAAGTGCGCGATTGGCCGAAAGCAGCCGTGATCAGGTTATCGGCTGAAGTTTGACTCTGGACTTGACCGCGATGAGGAATCATCCATCCGATTGCGCCAGCAACTAAGGCAATGACGACAGCAAGAGCCCAGTAGGAGATACGCGGCAATTTTCCAGGCAAGGTCTGGGGCGGATGGGAGACCGTGAGCGATGTTTGCCGTCTACGAAGATGCGGAACATAACCACCCTTGGGAACTTCAATGATCCACTCCGAATCCTTGCCTTCAGCTTCGTAATATTCATTCAATTTGAGTCTCAGCTGCCGGGCAGAGACTCGGACGATATTGTCTTCGGCGGGACTATAGGTTTCACGGCGGTGATATATACGATGACCGATATTCTGTTCGGTGATCTCTTCTTCGTGCCCACTCAGATACTGTGCACAGATGTAGAGGAGGAATTCCCGAAGACGAACGGATCGGCGGAAACCTTCGCTGTTGGCAATTTTTTCGACCGCCTGCCAACGCGCGTCCTCAGTCAACCCGTCGGGGACGGCTTGTTCGAGGGGAGTTTCGTGAATGCTGGCATGACCCAAGCGACTGACCACCTGATCGGAGTTCCATCACGCTATGGCGAGGATTCTAGACGGGCAAATTCCCACTGTCAATAAAAGTACGGTTTGAAGTAAATGCATGCACAGTATTGATTATAAGGCGTTTACAGAGTCCTTATGCGATCGTGGGGCTTGAGTTCTTCCGGCAGGCTTTGAGATATGGCCGCTGGAGAGCAGGCCCATCGCGTGTGCCCGCAATGCCTGAAGACTAAATCAATTTACATGTAAGTTACGCTCAAATGGGTTGTTTACCGGATTGCAGTATGGCAATCGATGTCGCAACCCCAACCTGAGCGTCGCCTTCATCCGGTTATGCTTTTGAGAGGCGCAGCAGAACCACGCCCCAGGGTGGCACCCAGGCTGAGTAGGAATCTCGAATGGTTCCAACATCCTTGTGACTCCAGAGATTGCGCACATTCGCCGGCCCGGTCCATCCCAGATCGGTGAGGTCAAACCGGATGGGAGTGATCCAGGTGAGGCGATTGAAAAGCCCCACGGCTAGGTCGCCGCCAGAGAGTGGTTTAGCCCAAAGCTCGACAGGACCTTTCTGCCAGACGCGGTCACCCTGTTTGCCCAGCGGATCCTGGTTAACGGCGATCACCTCGCGGTTCATGAGAATTCTTTCAGTTGGCTCGGTCATCTTGGTGAGGTCGGTGCTTACGAGCAGGGGAGCGGCGAGGATTGCCCAGAGGCTCATCTGCGTCATTTCACCGTTGGGCGACATGCCACCGTTGCCGACCTGAAGCATGTCTGGATCGTTCCAGTGGCCGGGGCCGGCGTATTTTGAGAGTCCGGCCTGAGAGAAGCCGACTTCGGCCATGGTGATGTAGTCGGGCCGGATGTCGTGTGAGGTGCGCCAAAGATTGCCGCCCACTTCCGCACCCCATTCCCAAACATAGTCGATTCCGTACTGGCAGAGGCTATAGACGATGGGGCGACCGGTTTTCAGCAGTGCCCGGTGCATCCTGGCATAGGCCTGCTTCATGAGTTCGAACTGTTTAGCCGGATCATGGGGGGCATACTCACGCATGAGCTTGCGAAAAGTGCACAGGTCGTACTTGAGAAAGTCGACTCCCCACGAGGCAAACGTCTCGGCGTCCTGCTCTTCATGGCCATAACTGGCAGGGTCGCCGCCACAGGTGAACGGGCCGGGGCCCGAATATATCCCGAACTTCAATCCTTTTGCGTGGATGTAGTCGGACAGACCTTTGATGTCCGGGAATCTTTCATTGGGTTGGAGAACGCCATTAGCGTCGCGTTTGCCCTGCCAGCTTCCATCAATATTGACATAGTTGTAGCCGATATCGCGCATTCCGCTGGAAACCATGACATCCGCGGCTGCCCGCACATCCTCCTGGGTGACTTTGCGACGGAAGCAGTACCAGCTGTTCCAACCCATGGGAGGTGTGGGCACCAGAGCGTGAGGCCTTGGCGTATCTTTCTCCGCGCTTAAAGTCGGTGGCATGAGAGAAGCCGCGGTGATGCCGAGCGCGGTGGCGCCGGTGCCTTTCAAGAAGGTTCTGCGATTCCATGTATTGCCCAAGAGGGAACTCCCATGGCTGCGCGTATGAAAGATGGCGCGGAGCGCTGCCTCTGTTGAGATGTTTGTGTCGACTGATGCAGGCGCACGCCAGGGTATCCAGTTGATGGATCGCAGTTCGGCAGCGCCGTCACCTGAGCTTGCCGGTCCTGAGCAACAGGCGATTCGACTGCAAGGTCAATCACCGAATCCTACCGCACGGCAGTTCGTTAGGTAAAGGCACTTGTATGAGATTGAGCAACGGTAGAAATTTGAATGTGGGCCACCCGGCTACCACCAGCCCGTTGTGGCATGCACTCATATATAGAAAGTCAGAAGCAGGCTACGAACATTTGTAGATTTGGTAGCTAAAAAGGGTACCTGGACTTTCCCGCTGCCTGGCTTCTCCCCTGATCGCTGCGGAAGAATTCATCATGTGCGGGCTTGCTTTCTGCCTAGACGATAATTTTTCCTCAAGCCGACAGCCCCGGACCTGTTGGGAGCATAAGCCTCCTCGGCTTTCTTCTGTGCTATTACTTTCAACGATTTAGATCAAGCTTACTTTTTGGGATGAGAGCTCCGCGTCCGAGAAGATGACATTGTTACATGTAAATTACACGTAATTTCCTTGTCTGGGGCATTTGCTGCTCCTAAGATTCCGGAGAATTTTCGAAGAAAAAACTTCGATTCTAATTCAGGCCTTCGTCGACCAAAGATCGAGTAGGGAAGTGAATCATCGGTAGGCGACAAAACCTCTCGGCAAGAGAAAACGAATAGCGGAGCCAACCTAGATGCTCTCGAAAGTATTTCGGAACGTCTTTCGGTACCTATGAATTTTGGGAGGTATCCGAGCTTTCCGAAGGCCAGCAAAGTCTCATCTTGGTTGATATCGCTATCACAAAGTATTGCGGTGAACGCACCGAACTGTATGGAGGACGCAAAGTGAACTACATGAAGAATCCCATTCCATCTCTTATCTACACAAAAGAAGAGAATTCAACCGACGCTGGTAGGCCGCACCAGTCTGTAATCCGGAACCGGTTTCGCTCAACCGCAGGCGTACTCGCGATTGTTCTCATTTGGAGCTGCATGTTTTCCGTTCTCCAACCCGTTGCGCGCGGGCAGATAGTCGGTGCGAGCCTGCAAGGACTTGTCCTGGATAGCTCGGGGCGAGTGGTGAAGGGAGCCAAGGTTAAAGCCGAAGACATGCAGACTGGCGTGGTCACGATGACTGAGACGAACGGCAAGGGGCGATTCCACTTTATCAATCTGGCTGTTGGGGGGCCCTACACGGTTACGGTTATGTCCTCCGGTTTTAAGACTGAGGTGCGCTCCGGAATTACCCTCGCGCTGAACCAGGCTGCGAGCATAACCGTGGCGTTGCAAGTGGGTGCGGTCAGTCAGCAGGTGATCGTCCATGCCAACGCCAGCCAGCTTGACACCACGAATGGTACTCTCGGAACAGATATCTCCCATACGCTCGTCAAAAATCTGCCGCTGCTGGATCGTAATGTTTACTCTTTGATGTTCCTGGCACCGGGGACCACCGGTGGTGTTGGAGATGCGTATAACGCATTCGACCTGTCGGTCGATGGTGGACGTCCCGGCTCCGCGGACATCCTGATCGACGGAATTCCATCTGCCCCGACTCTCTCCAATCCAATCAATGGATTTGCTGTATTTCCAACTCTGAACGGGGTACAGCAGGTGAAAATGCTGACGTCGAGCTACTCTGCTGAGTACGGGCGAAGCGGTGGTGGCATCGTGAATATGATCATGATGTCGGGAACGAACCATTTCCACGGCACCGCGTTCGAGTTTTATCAAAATGCAGTTCTTGACGCAAATACGTACTTTGCAAACCTTCATGGCCATCCACTGGGGGGCTTCGGTCAACACCAGTTCGGCGGCAGTCTTGGTGGTCCTGTCTGGATTCCGAAGGTCTATAAGGGCAAGAACAAGACGTTTTTCTTCGTGTCATACGAAGGGTATCGCATTGCGGCGACTAATAACTTTACGACCACAGTTCCCACAGCGGCCGAAAGAACGGGTGATTTTTCCGCACTGGTGAATCAGAACGGACAGCCGATTACTATCTATAATCCCAGCACGACCACAACTACTCCGCCGTATACCCGTCAGCCGTTTCCGGGCAACATTATCCCGGCTCAGGATATTGATCCGGTGGCCCAGAAGATTCTGAACTACTATCCGCTGCCGAATACGCAGGGAACGATTTCAGGCCAGAATAACTACTTTGCGACCGCTCCGGCAGAGCAACATAGAAATACGATCGATATGAAGATCGATGAGCACTTTAACGATCGGAATCATATGTTCGTCCGCTACTCTCATCGGAACCAGACCCAGCCGGCCTCGCTGTTTTTCCCAACGGCTGACCAGGCGGCCGAGCCTGGCCAGACACAAACGCAACTCTCCAACAGCGTGTCCGTGGACGATAGTCTTACGGTATCTCCAAGTGATGTACTGGAATTCCGCTACGGTTTTTCGCGGATCGCCATCGATTTTATTGCTAACGGCGATGGCTTCAACTCATCCGCGGAGCTGGGGTTCCCAAGTGACTTTGCTCAAAAGGCGGTATTCCCGACCATCAGTGTTGCTGGATATGCGAATCTCGGCAACGCAGGCGCGAATGTGACACGTAATGACATCTATTCGACCTCGATTTTTACGGTCAATAACACGATGACACTTGGTGACAATCTTCTGCAGTATGGAGGAGAGTTCCGCTGGCTGAGTGCCGGAGGGCAATTGTCGTCCGCAGCGAGCGCGGTGTTCAACTTCTCGCAGCAACTCACCCAGGGACCGAATCCCAACGTGGCGACGTCAACCGCCGGGAATGCATTTGCGACCTTCCTGCTAGGCCTGGGCAATGGAACAGAGACCACCGCAAGTCCAAACAGCAATAAGATAAGTCAATATGTAGGAGCTTACATTCAGGATAACTGGACTCCTACCAGTCGTCTTACTTTGAATATGGGAATTCGTTATGACCTGGATCTTCCCATGTACGCAGTAGCCAATAATTTCTCCGTATTCGATCCAAATGCGCAGCAAAATCAGCTTGATGCGGAGACGGGATTGAGCGGCCTGCATGGCGGGTTGATCTATCCCGACGTGAATGGCGTACCTCGCCGTATTCAACAGCCGCAGTGGCTAAACTTCAGTCCACGCTTTGGTTTCGCTTACAAGGTCGATAACAAGACTGTGGTGCGCGGAGGGTATGGGATCTTCTTCGGCGCATCCTACAGCTCAGCCGATGTAAACCAGGGAAGTACCGGTTTTGGCGCGACCACCACTTATCTGGGCAGTGAGAATGGCCTTACACCTACAACTTACCTCAGCAACGCATTTCCCAATGGGCTGAATCAGCCGACAGGCAGTTCGCTCGGCGTGCTCACAGGCCTTGGCACGGGGCAGGCAGCAGAACAGCTCGGAGACAATACCGTACCGTACACTGAAAACTGGAACCTAGACGTCCAGCGTCAGCTTCCGTATAAAATCCTCGTGGATGCGGCCTACGTTGGCAGCCACGGCGTTCATCTTAACAAGGCAGGCTTGGTTAACTGGAACGCCAACCAACTGACCGTGGCGGATCTTGCTCTTGGCACCGGACTGCAGCAGTTGGTGCCCAATCCCTTTTACGGAATTATCACGACCGGACCAGAGTCCGGTCAGACAATCGCCAAGAGCTTCTTAGTGGCCAACTTTCCACAATTCACTGCTGTTTCATACCTGTTTCCGACCGGCGCTTACGAGGACTACAGCTCATTCCAGTTGAAGGTTACCAAGCGTCTGTCGCATGGGCTGACTGGAATACTCGCTTATACCGACCAGAAGCAAATCGACGACTACTCTAACATTGCCAATCTAGGTGGCTCCGCTGGCATTCAGAATATCTATAACCTGAAGGCGGAGAGGTCTATTTCCGCGAACAATATTGCTCAGATATTATCCATCGCCGCGGTTTACAGCCTGCCGTTTGGACATGGGCAAGAGTGGGGTGCTCACTGGAATCGAGTGACCAACGGATTTCTGGGCGGCTGGCAGTTGAATACGATTATCAGCGCTCAGAGTGGTGATCCGTTGAGCATCAACACGGTGAATACCTCCCATGCGAACAATAACGGACTTCGTCCGAATATAACCGGGGTTTCCCCAAACATGCCCGGATCGATCAAATCCCGTTTGAATGGGTATATCAATCCTGCAGCATTCAGCCAACCCGCTCCTTTCACCTTTGGGGATGCGCCGCGAGTTTTTGGCAACCTGCGTGGTCCCGCTTATCACGACATTGACCTTTCACTCTTCAAGAACTTCCATGTAGTTGGACGGCTCATGGCGCAGGTTCGCGCCGAGTCCAGCAATGTGCTCAACCAGGTTGTGTTCGGTGACCCGAATACGAATTTCTCCGCGCAACAGTTTGGAGTGATCACCTCCCAGGCGAATTCTCCTCGCGCTTTGCAGTTTGGGGTGCAATTCTCCTACTAATGTGCCAGGTGAAATCTGGACAACGTGCATGAAGGATGGAATGAGCAGGCAGATGAAGTGGATGAACCGCCGATCCTGTCCTGCTCAATCCTTGCCAGTATAGACACC
>JAKATU010000085.1 GCA_021818585.1 Acidobacteriota bacterium
AACTCCGACAGGCTCCCCTTGCCTGCGTCATAGGCCTCAAGCAGCTTGCGCCGCAAATCATCCGAATATGGTCGCGCCATCGCATGTGCGCGGAGAATCGCCATCTATACTATATATCATCAGGAGACATGCTCTAAGTGGATCATCAGAAGTTCAGGTCGTTAATTATGAGCAATTTCCATATTTACGTTAAGAGTTCCAAATCTCTCTCCGGGCAGAGACTTGAGGATTTGAAAGAGCTGCTCCACCGCTGCTTTCAAGCCACGCTTGCGGTTAAGCGAGACCTACAGCCAGCAGGTACCGAATCCGAGAGAGTTTTCAATCTCGCTTCGAATCTCGAAGAGAGTGAACTCAAACGGCGCATTGTCTCGGAAATGCGCGAGAAGTCAGATCTGCAAGTAGATAACATTGATGTCGTGAAGCTGCGTTACGTAATTGCGGATTGAGCGGACAGCCGCAATTCGGGAACGCAAAAACTCAAGTATCCCGTTCAAACAAAAAGCCCGGCATCAAGCCGGGCTTTCCTCTTTCAAACTGCCTTGTTTACGCGTCGGACGAAGCCTCTTCCGAGACGCTCACCTGCGCCACGGTCCACGTGGGCTCACCCACCTTGAAACGCGCAAAGCGCCGCACGGTGATGTTCTCGCCCAGCTTGCCGACCTTCTGCGCAATCAGGTCCTTGATCGAGAGCGACTGCTCCTTGATGAACGGCTGCTCCAGGAGGCAAACCTCTTCATAGAACTTGCTCATCTTGCCCTCGACGATCTTTTCGACCACTGGCGCAGGCTTGCCCGTCGCAGCGGCCTGCGCGCGATAGATCTCCTTCTCGCGCTCCAGATCCGCAGACGTCACGTCTTCCGGACGAATATAACGGGGATCGGTCGCCGCGATGTGCATTGAGATGTCCTTCAGCAGCTCCTGAAAGTCCTCGGTGCGGGCCACAAAGTCGCTCTCGCAGTTCACTTCCAGCAGCACGCCGATCTTGCCGCCAGCGTGGATGTAGTTGCCCACCGCGCCTTCATTCGTCGAGCGCGAGGCCTTCTTCTGCGCAGAGGCCATGCCGCGCTTGCGCAGCACCACAAACGCCTCTTCCATGTCGCCCTTGGACTCCTGCAGAGCCTTCAGGCAGTCGCCCATCGGCGCGCCGGACTTCTCTCGGAGTTCCTTTACGAGCTTCGCGTCAATCTTCTCACTCACAGTCGCCATTGCATCCTATCCTTCTTCACGCTCACGCGCGGTTCTTACCATTTTCGCCCCGACATTGGGCGCGTTCCATCAAACAGACATAAAGAAAGCGTGGCCCGTATTTCCGCAGCCACGCTTTCCTGCTATCGGAAACTTCCGTACCCGGATTACCGGCCGCTGGCTGCCTCGTTGTCGTCCACCGAGCTGACCGTCGAGGGAGACTTGCGAATTACGTCGCCCAGCGCGGCGCTCAGGTCCACATCTTCCTCGTCGGACGCTTCTGCAGATGCAGCAAACACGGACACCTCGGTGCCCGAATTCTCGCCCGACTCCTCACCGGCCTCAGCCTGAATGTCGGTGTCGACTCCGGTCATCTCGGCGGCAAACTTCTTGTCGCCAACCATCTGCACGCCCTCGGCTACCGAATCGGCGATCTTCGAGGTGAACAGGCGAATCGCGCGCAGCGCGTCGTCATTGCCCGGGATCACATAATCGACCACCGTCGGGTCGCAGTTCGTATCGACCACCGCAACCACCGGAATGCCCAGCTTGCGGGCTTCCTTCACGGCAATGGCTTCATTGTTCGAGTCAACCACGAAGATCGCGTCCGGAAGGCGGCGCATGTTCTTAATGCCCGCGAGATTCGCCTGCAGGTGCTTGCGCTCCCGCTCCAGGCGAATCACTTCCTTCTTCGTCATCAGGTCGTAACGGCCGTCCGTGGCCATCTCATCCAGTTCCTGAAGGCGCTTCACCGACTTTTGCACCGTCACCCAGTTGGTGAGCAGGCCGCCCAGCCAGCGGTTGTTGATGTAGAACATCCCGCAGCGCGTCGCTTCTTCCGCAATCGCGTCCTGTGCCTGGCGCTTGGTGCCGACAAACAGAATCACCTTGCCCTCGGCGCACAGGTCCGTCACATACTTGCTGGCGTCCTTGAACATTTTCAGGGTCTTCTGCAGGTCGATGATATAAATGCCGTTCCGCTCGCCGAAGATGTACTCCTTCATGCGGGGATCCCAGCGCTTTGTCTGATGCCCGAAGTGAACACCCGCTTCGAGCAGCTCCTTCATGGTGATGTTGGCCAAACAGCCTCCTCTTTGAACTGCATCCCGGGTTCACCGGGATTTATTTCCCCATCAGGGAAGATTTACTTCCATAAACTCTTACCAGTAGCCGGCTGTCAGTCCCCAGTTGCCGGTAGAAATACCGGGAACTGTGGACTGGCAACTGCGAACTGCGAAGCGATTAGCGCTTCGAGAACTGGAACCGCTTGCGGGCGCCCTTCTGGCCGTACTTCTTCCGCTCCTTGATGCGCGAATCCCGCGAAAGCAGACCCTCGGCCTTGAGCGTCTTGCGCAGCTCGGCGTTGAACTCGAGCAGTGCACGCGCAGCGCCCATCTTCACCGCGTCGGCCTGTGCCGCCACTCCGCCGCCGTTCACGGTGGTGACCACGTCAAAGGTCGCCAGCGTCTCGGTCAGAGCCAGCGGTTTCTTGGCCGAGGCACGCTGCTGCTCGGTCACAAAGTACGTCTCAAACGGCTTGCCGTTCACGGTGAAATTACCGCTGCCCGGACGCAGAAAAACGCGGGCAATCGCCGACTTGCGACGTCCCGTTCCGTAGTACTGAATCTGATCTGCCATGAATCCTCGGTCTCTTTAACTTAAGCTTGAATCTCAAGCGGCTGCGGCTGCTGCGCGCCATGCGGATGCTGGTCGCCCTTGTATACATTCAGCTTGGATGCCATCTTGCGGCCCAGCTTCGTCTTCGGCAGCATGCCCTTGATCGCTTCCTCCACAATCTTCTCCGGCTTGCGCTGCAGAAGGCGAACAAACGACTCCTCGCGCAGACCGCCCGGGAAGCCCGTGTAGCGACGATACATCTTCTGCTGGCTCTTCAGGCCGGTCAGCCGAATCTTCTCGGCATTGATCACGATCAGGTGATCCCCCATGTCCATGAAGGGCGTGTACTTGGGACTGTTCTTGCCGCTTAGCACCCTGGCCGCCTCAGTGGCCAGGCGTCCCAGCGTCTTGCCGCTGGCGTCCACCACAAACCACTTGCGGCTGATATCGTGCGAGCTCGGAAAATACGTCGACATCGTTCCTTCTCTCCTCAGGCACTCGGCCCTTGCGCATACCGCGCACTACTCAAAAACCTTTGCCCGCATCACTCTTCGCGCGCCCATTCCCGCTCCCTCCAAAACCCGTCCACCGGGTTTCGCATCGGGATCAGGCTCGCGCCAAAGCGTTCCGCGATACTTCCATTCATCCCGCGGTTCACCACAGCTTTTCGCGTGAGTGCGCGCAGCGTTCTCTTGAACCCGTCCGGCTCGTATGAGCCAGTCATCACAATACTTCCGGGTCAGAGCTTCCGGGATTCCATCTCCCCAGCCTCGATACACAACAAAGGCGGGCAGACAGAAGTCTGCGCAAGGACTTTAGAATAACCAGATTTCACCCCAGAGTCAACGAAAACAGCACCTGCACGATCGGTCGCGTTCCCTCTCTGCATCGGTACCAGCCAACAGCTGCGATGAATGCAAATTGGATTCCAGGCGGAGACCAATCTCCGCAAAATTATTCTTGTTTAATTGTAGCTACAAAGTATGTACAATTGGGCAAGTTCGGGTTCTCGACGCGACTCTACGTTGACCCTAACCCAGGAGATGACGATGAACCATAATTTCGCTGGCCGCCCACCAAGCCGTCGGTACCTAAAGGAACGAACAAGATGCTCCAATTCGGCTGGGGGTCAGGAACATCTCCCACCTCGCAAAGCATGACATCTCCCCTGCCGAAGCAGAGCAGGTAATCCTCAATGAACCCTTCGACTTGGACTTCGATCTCCGCGAAGGGGAAGAGCGCATCGCCCAGATTGGAGAGACGAATAACGGCCGGATATTAGTGGTGATCACGACCATCCGTCAGGAACAGATCCGAGTCGTGACAGCGTTTCCGGCCAAGAAGCGTCTGCGCAATTTCTATCTCACTCAGCAGAAGATCAAAAACCGAAAGAGACCACCTCATGCAGGAAAATCTCAAGAATAAGCACTTCAAAAGCGAAGCCGAAGAAGCCATCTGGTGGGAAAAACATCAGGATGCGCTCGCGGATGAATTTGAAAATGCCGCCAAGACGGGCACACTTCGACGCGGAACCACCGCGCGCAAAGGCAGTACGCCAACCACGACCATCCGGCTGGACCCGGAGGACATCGCAAAAGCTCGCCTGCAGGCAGAAGGGCGAGGATTGAAATACCAGACCTATCTGAAGATGCTCATTCATGAGGCTTTGCAAGAGCAAGAATCCCGCGCCAGAAAGCCAGCTTGAGGATGGTCAACAAAAAGATCTCAGATACGTTGGCCCCGAACATCTCAAATCAGGCGATCCATCAACCCTCCCCACACGCCAGCACTTGTTATCCTGTCAAAAGAGCACTCTCACCCGGCAGCATCACCCTGAAGACGACCCGCCACCATTCTCGCCCCCCCAAGCACAGCGCCGGACTCCTGCTTTACCGCCGCGACCAAGGCTCTCGCCCGCAGGTCCTGCTCGCCCATCCCGGCGGACCATTTTGGACCCACCGCGACGATCGGACCTGGACCATCCCCAAAGGCAACGTCATCGCCGGTGAAGACGTTCTCGAAGCCGCCCGCCGCGAATTCCGTGAAGAAATCGGCCTCACGCCCCCGCCCAACGCTCCCGGACGCTATCTGCCTCTCGGAGATGTCCAGCAACTCAGCGGCAAGGTCGTCTCCGCATGGGCCTTTGATGGCGATTTCGAACCCGCCGACCTGGTCAGCAACACCTCGCCCATCGAGTGGCCGCCCCGCTCCGGGCGCGAAGTCGAGGTTCCGGAAATCGACCGCGCCGAATGGTTCACCCTCGACGAAGCACGCGACAAAATTCTCCCCGCGCAAATCCCCTTTTTAGATCGCCTCATCGGGCATCTGGCGGAAAAGTAAGCAGCACCCCTATTCCGCAGGCACTTTTGCATGGACCCGCAGCAACAGAAAATGCCATCCTGTTGTCCATGAAATTCCGGCGCCTGAGCAGTCTGCTCCTCATTCTCGCTTTCGCAGCCATCTCAATCCCGGAAGGCTCTGCCCATACCCTCAACAGGAAAGCCCTCCGCCAACAGTTGGCGCACAACGTTTTCCTGCTGCGAGGGCGGTACGCATGCCCTCGCCCCGGGCCGTGCACTCTGGATTTCAACCGAAGCGGCCAAATCCAGAGCGCGACCGTGATTGCTCCATTCTCACTCGGCAATATTTATGTGGATCACATCAAGTTCAGCAAGCATTGGCTAGAGCTCAACGGCTACGGAGCAACCCTGTTACGAATCTCCAATGACAAACCAATCCATTTCAAGGCTCTCGTGCTTCACCATGAGCGACTCAAACTCAGAATCGCTTTCGACGCCTCGCACCCGTCAGAGTTACAAAAGGCCTTGAACGCAATCTTCGCTGGAAACATCTATCAGACTCTGAATGCCGAGCCTCCCGGAGAACGCAAAGCAAATTTGGAGAGCCTTCCTCTGCTGGCCCCGGAACCCACAGCTAAGGTCCCGCACTGGCTTCGTAAAGGAAATCACCCCGAAATTCGCGGTGTCGTACTGGGTAAGAATCTGGTACCGGGTAAGAATGGCGTCAAACCGCCAAAGGTCGTCTATATGATCACCCCGCGATACACGGATCAGGCTACAAGGAACAGGATCCAGGGATTTTGCATGTTTCAACTCGTTGTCAACGCTCAGGGTTTCCCACAGAGCATTCGCATCCTCAAGTCCCTTCCAGATGGGCTCGAAGAACAGGCCTTTTCTGCTGTCAGCCAGTACCGCTTTCTGCCTGCAACACTGAACGGAAAACCCGTTCCAATCCGGATGCTAGTTGAAGTGTCTTTTCATCTCGGCGAATGATTAAACCAGCGCTAAAATCATTATGGGAGGCATGCACGAATGAAGCGCCTCGTCTTTGACATGATCCAGCACGGCCAGGCGGCAGAACTCGCCGCACAGCTCGCCAACCACGCGCAACTGGCCGAGGCCCAGAATGATGACGGCATCTCCGCTCTCCGCGCCGCCGTCTATCACCACCAGCCCGCCATCCGCGACCTGCTCCTGCCCTACCTGCCCGAACTCGATATCTTCGATGCCGCCTGCGTCGGCGATACAGCGCGCATCGAGCAGCTTCTCTCCTTCGATCCATCGCTCGTGGCCAGCCACTCCACCGATGGATGGACGCCCCTGCACCTGGCCGCGGCCTTCGCCGATGAAGCCACCGTGCGGCTGCTGCTCGCTCGTGGCGCAGACGCGCATGCCCGCTCCCACAACGCGCTGGCGAACCAGCCGCTGCACGCCTGCATCGCCATGCAAGGCGCGCTCGCCTCGGCACGCGACCTAGTTGCGTATGGAGCCGACGTCAACGCCACGCAGGCCCGCGGCATCGCGCCGCTGCACCTGGCCGCGGCACAGGGCAATCCACAAATGGTTGAGTTTCTCGTCCATGAGGGCGCCTTGCCTACGGCTCAAACCGACGACGGCAAACTGCCCGCCGACCTGGCCCGAGAACGCGGCCATGCCCGGCTCGCCGAGCGCCTCGCGTCGCTTTCCACCACCCACTAGGGCGTATCGACATATTGGGGATGGTCATCGTTGCGAGGGAAAATCGTGGTCTGCTAGGCGGAGTCCGCAGGCTGTGGCGGGCCCACAATCAAGGACGACAACGAAGCAGAACACGATTTTCACCGCAACCCGAATGGACGGGCTCCCTGATTCACGAATCCATGCAGTTAAAGAATATTTATTGCGATGCTTTAACTTGAAAACATCAGAATCGGTCCCGGCGATGGCCGTTCCGAATATGTCGATACGCCCTAAAGCCAACGGCCTGCTTATCCAGCGCGCCGCGTCTTCAATCCACCTGGTCGATAATCTCCTGCAGTGTCGGCTTGTGCTTCGGCTTGCGCTTCTTCGACTCGCGTGGCTCTGCGTCGATCACCCGCTCCGGCTTCGGCTGCCCCACGCGCTCCCGCGCATTGGCTTTGACAGCCTTCACCTTTGAGAACAAACGCTTTTGGGCCCGCTTCGGCATCCTGGGTTCCAAGTTAGCACCGTTTCACAACCCCGCGCCGTGAAATACTAATGGCAGGTGATTGCGTCACACTCCCCCTTTTGGAGACGGCCATGGAAGAGCGCGATTTTTTCGACGAAAAACAGGAACAGCGCACCCACAACCTCACCTGCCCCCACTGCGGTCAGTCCGGCGAATACCAGGTCAGTTGGCTCGTGCGCCGCAAAAAGAACTCGCTCCCCCGCCACGCCGACGAGCGGGACCGCGCCCGCTTCGCCAAGGCGCAGTCCTACATGGTGCGCCGCGACGACATGCTGGCCTGCAAGAACATGCGCTGCCGCAAGCGGTTTGAGGTCACCTCGCTGCAGTCGGTCGCCTTCCTGCAGTCGGCCTAGAACATGATCTCCCCCATCCAGAAGCGAGCTGCCGGAACCCTCCTGTTGCTCGCCCTGCTCATTCTGCTGCTTCCGCGAGCCGCCGCCGGGCAGAGGCCATCCGTCCGGGATGGGTGGATCCCCATGCTCCACCGGAGCTACCTCGGCTTTGACACCAACCTCTACCCCGGCGACAAGATGCTGCCCGCATTGCGCAAGCACTTCGCCTACCTCGGCTACTGGCTCAACGACCCTCCCGGTACCCATACCAATGAATGGGTGGGCAAGCGCGCCACCGTCCGTAAAGCCGGCTTTGGATTCCTGATCCTCTTCAACGGCCGCCTCGACAAACAGCTTCGCCGCACCGATCCTGCCGCTCTCGGTTCGGCCGATGGCGCCGCTGCCGCCCACGCCGCCAAAACGGAAGGATTTCCGCCCAAAGCCATCATTTTTCTCGATCTCGAAGAAGGCGGCCGCATGCTGCCCGAGCAGCTCGCCTACATTGGCGCATGGATTCGCGCCGTGCGCGCAGTCGGCTATCGCGTCGGCATCTATTGCGCCGGAATCCCCTTCCACGACAGCGGCCAGACGCTCTCCACCGCCGACGATATCGTGGCCCATTTCCCGGGCACGGCCATCTGGACCGCCAATGACAAATGCCCGCCCGCGCCCGGCTGCGTCGCCCGCCCCATTCGGCCCTCCCGCAGCGAATTCAAAGACGCGCTGGTCTGGCAGTTCTCACAATCCCCCCGCCGCCGCTCGCTCACCCGAGCCTGCGCTAAAACTTACGCGCGAGACGGCAACTGCTATGCGCCCGGCATGCCGCATACCGAACGCACAGCGCTCGATCTCGACTCCAGCACCAGCCCCGACCCCTCGCACGGCCGCTGATTCCCATCTATCCAACCCAATTCCCGCACTTTCAGTAACCGCGCGCCCCTTGATGCATCGAATCAGTTAGCCTTACCTACAATGCCCGCGCAGATTCCCATCCCGGCAGTCTCCCGCCCAGCTCGCCTCATGGACAGCCACGACCGCGCCATCACCGACCTGCGCGTCTCCATCACCGACCGTTGCAACTACAAGTGCGTCTACTGCCGCACTGGCAACCAGGGCGCGCTCTACTCTGAGCTGCCCATCGCCGACTACCTCCGGCTCATCCGTGTCTTCGTCTCCCAGGGCATTGAGAAAGTCCGACTCACCGGCGGTGAGCCGCTCCTGCGCCACGGCCTCATTGACCTGCTCCGCGAACTATCCACCCTGCGAACCCTCCATGGCGACCCGCTCGACCTCGCGCTCACCACCAACGGCCACCTGCTCGAATCCATGGCTGCACCGTTGCGCAAGGCCGGACTGCAGCGCGTCACCGTCAGCATGGACGCCGTCGATCCCGGCGCCTTCCACCGCATCACCCGCGTTCCGGACAGCTTTCCGCAGGTGCTCGCCGGCATCCGCGCCGCCAAGGCCGCCGGGCTTGAGCCCGTCAAGGTCAACTGCGTGCTCCTGCGAGGCTTCAATGACGACCAGATTGTCCCCTTCGCCGAGTTCTCCCGCAACGAAGGCGTCATCGTCCGCTTCATCGAGTTCATGCCGCTCGAAGAAGATCGCCTCTGGAGCCCGGAGGTTGTCATTCCCTTCCGCGAGGTCGTCGACCGCCTCGGCACCCTGCGCCCTGTCGTGCGCCTCACGCCTAACGCCGCCAGCGAAACCGCCGTCCGCTTCACCTTCGACGACGGCCTGGGTGAAATGGGCATCATCGCGCCCGTCTCACAAGCCTTCTGCGGGCAATGCTCGCGCGTGCGTCTCACCTCCGACGGCAAAATCCGCACCTGCCTCTTCTCGCAGTCCGACCACGACCTTTACGCCGTGATGAACGCAGGCGGCAGCGACGACGATCTCGCCGCATTCATTCAGCGCACCATCCAAAAGAAAGAGGCCCGCCATCACATCGGCGAGCCGGACTTCCTTAAGCCCTCGCGCAGTATGGTGCACATCGGCGGCTGAAGTTTGTTCTCAGTGTTCAGCAAAGATCAACGGCGGCCCGCAAGGCCGCCGCTCTCGTTCAGTGGAAGTCCACGCAGTCGCGGCCTGAGCAAAGCTGGTAGCCATCCTTTGCCGGCAGAACTTCCAGCGGTACCGGACGATTCCCAACGAACGCATGCCATGAGGTCTCCATGATCTGCTCCCCGCCAATGTTCAGCACCACAAAGCGATGATGCCCGATAAACCCAAACCCATACGCTCCCGGAGCCAGGTGATGCCCGCCGAAATCCAGCGTCACTTCCGTCAGCAGATATCCCTGGTACTTCTGCTTCACTTCCGTGGAGTAGCCCGACGTATCCACCAGCGCGGCCAGCATGTACTTGCCGTTGGCAAAATGCACGCCGCCGGAGTTCCGTGCCTGTGTCGGCGCTGTCTGCCCTCGGAAGAACACTGTAGCCGGCATGATCTTGCCCGCAGCCGTGCGGTCCAGAATCTTCGCCGTCGCGGCGTGGGCCGGAGCCTGCGCCAGCACAATCACACACGCGGTGAGCAAACCCGCGAAGAAACCATTGCGTCGCCATCCAAACAAGTGCATAGTGAATCCTCCTTGAACCAACCTCATCATACAACCGCACAATCTGCGGCCTCTCTTACGCCTTAACGATGCCTTTGCCTTCCTGCACCGTGTAAATCCTGTCCACGGCAGATATCTGCACCTTTTCGATCGCGCCGCTCGGCCAGCGAACCTCCACCATGTCCACCTTCTCGGCCGATCCCAGTCCAAAATGCGTCCTCGGGTCATTCGTCGAAAGATAACTTCCCCCAGCCAGCACATCCACACGCTGGCGCATGCCGTTTGCCGTCACGTATACCGAAGCTCCCACCGCGTCTCGTGGACTCTTCGGACCGCCAATCAGCTTGAATGCGACCCAGTGGTTCTTCGTCTTATAAACATTCTTCAGCAGCACCGGATGGCCATCCATCACGTTGATGACCGCGCATACTTTGCCATCGTTGAACAGGTCGCCGAAGGCCGCACCGCGCCCCACAATTACATCGGCCAGTCCCGTGCCTTCCACCGCCGGCATCAGATCAAACTTCTTGCCGCCGTTGTTCTTGAACAGCAGCGGACGCTCCGCGTAACTCATGCCCCAGTCATGGTGGTCCACCTGCGGATACACATGACCGTTCACATAGAGCAGGTCCTTCCAGCCGTCGTTGTCAAAGTCGATCCAGCCCACGCCCCATCCCAGAAACGGAATCGTATCGCGCGCAATTCCCGCCTGATAGCTCACGTCCGTAAAGTTCGCGTCCCCGTCGTTGTGGTAAAGCACATAGTAGTCGTCTGAAAAATCCGTCGTCGCAATATCCAGCCGACCGTCGTTGTCGTAATCGCCGATCGCCATCCCCATCGTGGCGGTCTCGCGTCCGTCCTGGTTCAGCGCAAAGCCTGACGCATAGCTGTCGTCTTCAAACTTCCCGTTGCCCTCGTTGAGGTAGAGATAATTGGGCGTCGAGTCGTCCGAGACTGCAAGATCCATCCGGCCCTTGTCCGCCAGGTTCGCAAAAGTACCCTGGAAGCCGTAGTACTTGCTCGGATCGCTGACCCCGGCCTCCTTGCTCACATCCGTAAACGTGCCATCGCCGTTGTTCCGGAAAAGATGATCCGGCTCGCCCTCCAACCCGCGAGGGCCGCACATCGTCGCCACGCCGCGATAGCTGCAAAACGCATACGAAACCGCCTTCGTCCCCGGAATCGGCGGATTGTTCAGGTCGTAGTGAATGTACCCCGGCACAAAAAGATCAAGCAGCCCATCGCCGTTGTAATCTCCCCACGTTGCGCCCGTGGACCAGTTACCCAGCGCCACGCCTGCCTTCTCGCCAATATCGGTAAACGTGCCGTCGTGGTTGTTCCTGTAGAGACGGTTCTTGCCGAAGTTGGTCACGTACATATCCGGCCAGCCGTCGTTGTCAAAGTCGCCCACGGCCACGCCAAATCCCCATCGCTCGTTCGTCACGCCGGCCTTTTCCGCCACATCGGTAAACGTGCCGTCGCGGTTGTTGTGGAACAGCGCCGCCTTCGGCATCGGAACCTTCCCATCCATCGAATCATACGTCGCGCCGTTCACCATGTAGATGTCCAGCCAGCCATCATTGTCGTAGTCAATCAGCCCCACGCCCGAGCCGGCCACCTCGATGATGAACTTCTTCTCCGGCGTCCCCATCTGGTGCTGGAAGACATTCAGACCGGCCTTCTGCGCTGCATTCTCAAACACCACCGGCCCCGTCTTCACAAATCCACCCGCCGTAATCGGTCGGTGCTCTGCGTCGTAAACCGCCTTGTGGACGCCGCCCGTGGCGTTGCCGCCGCCCATGCCGCCCTGCTGCGCAATCCCGGGAATTGTCGAAAGATCGACCCCGGCCCCCATCACCGATGCAAGAAAACTCAACGTAAACACACGACGGTTCAAGTCCAACTCTCCACAAAACCTGCTTTTATCTATCCAGACTCACAATACGTCAGCATCGCGGCCGCTCTCAACACTCCCATGATCTATTCCACACTGAATCGCTTCTTCCTCATCAGCCAACCTTCCGCCTTTACCGGCTCAGTTCCGGTCGAAGACGGACATGGCTACGGGTTCAGGAATAACGAGGGCGATAAGAAGTACATTTTGGCTGGTACGCAGACGAATCTAAAGGATTGCAGCAACCTCGATCAACGCGAAAAGTACCTGTAAACACTGGAGAACAGCTCCACTCACAAGTCTCCATCCATGGTAGTAAGCAAAACTTATACTAAAGTTGGAGATGACCCCTGGCCCCGCACAGGAGATGCCATCATGAGGCCCATGCACCCACTCCGCTTCGCACTCGTCAGCCTATTCGCCACCAACCTCTATGCTCTGCCCGCTATCGCACAGCATCTCCGCAAGCCGCCCGGAGCGCATATCGTCACGCTCACCCCAAGACCCGGAACCTTCACTGAGCCAGGCGTAGCCGTGAACCCCAAGAATCCCAGCCAGGTCGTCGTGGTCTACCAGTTCACGGCCGCCGCAGCCTATACCCAAAACGGAGGCAAAACCTGGCAACTCGCCCACGGCGTTCGTCCGCCCAGCTACAAAATGTCCGGCGACGTCTCCGTCGTCTTCGACAACCACGGCCACGCCATCTACGACTGCATCGCCTTCGACAAGCTTGGCGCCTTCAACTACTGGGCTCACGGAGCCACCCGCAACGGCATCTTCGACCGCCGCTCGTTCGACGGCGGCAAAACCTGGCAGCCCACCCTGCACACCGTCAGCGCTTTCCCCACCAAACCGGGCATTCCCTTTGAGGATAAGCCCTACATCGTCGCCGACGACAACCCGCATAGCCCCTACGCCGGCAACCTCTACATAGGCTGGACCCGCTGGACCCTCACCGACTCGCGCATGCTCTTCACCCGCTCCACCAACGATGGCCGCACCTGGTCCAAACCCATTGAAATCTCTCACGACCGCGGCCTCCCACGCGATGACAACGGCGCGCTCGAAGGCTTTGACGGAACCGTCGGCCCCCACGGCACGCTCTACGCCGTCTGGGCCCACACCAATCGCATCGACTTCACCGAGTCCCACGACGGCGGCAAGACATTCACCCGCTCGCACCCCATCGTCCACACCGGGCCCACCATGTTTGACATTCAGGGCATGGACCGCGCCAACGGCTTCCCGCAAATCGCCGTCGATCCCCGCAGCGGCAATCTGTACGTCTCCTGGTCCGACTACCGCAACGGCGAAATCGATGTCTTCCTCATCCGCTCCACCGACCACGGACAGACCTGGTCGCAGCCCATCAAGGTCAACACCGATCCCGTCCACGACGGCGCAGACCACTTCTTCCAGTGGATGGCCGTCGACCCTGTCACCGGCGCAGTCAACCTCGTCTTTTACGACCGCCGCCAGGACCCCACAAACAAAACCCAGATCGTCGTCCTCGCCCGCTCCACCGACGGAGGCAAAACCTTCCAGAACTACGCCTGGACCAATGATCCCTTCAACCCCAGGGGCGTCTTCATGGGCGACTACCTCGGCCTCGCCGCCTACGGCAACAAGATCTACGGAGCATGGCCCATCCACCCCGACGGAGCCAAAGGAACCCTCCTGCAGGTCGGAGTGGCCAACTTCAACAGCAAGTAGAGCCATTACGCAACCTGCCATGTGCGGTCACGGGTTCAGCTCCAATCGCGAACAAAAGAGCGAAAGGCTAACGGCTAAAAGCTAAAGGCTGAATTTGCGGAGACGTCCAGTCCCCGCAAATTTATCTCGTCATCAGGTAACGCACCTGCTGATCAATCTCCGCAATCGCCACTGGCTGCAGTTGATGGCCCTTCAGCGCCGCATTCAGGCGCGGCAGCGAGCCATGCTTCACCTGCTCCCACTCCGCCGCCTGCGCCGTTACTTCTTTTTGAGCCTTCGCGCTCAGCGCCAGCGCCTGGTCCGTAGGAGTCCGGTCACCGCTCTCAATCGCGCCCAGCGCGGCAGAGAGATCCCCGTTTGACTGCATCAGTCCCGGCTCACCCTCCTTGCCCTTCACAATCAAAGTCAGCTGCGCCTGCACGGCCTTCACCTGCGGCAGCAGTCCAGCCTTTACAACCGCATCCGACTTCGCCAGTTCCGCCAGCTTCGCCTGCACAGAGTTAACCTCCGCCAGCGCCATGCGGCTCACCAGCGTCTGCTTCCACGTCCGCATGCCGGCGTCAAACTGCGCCTGCAATTCTGCGGGCGTCGCGGGAGAGTTCGGGTCCATCACCACCGTCAGAGGCTTGGTCTGGCTCATGTCATCCACCGTCAGTGTGACCTCATACCGGCCCGGCACCACACGCGGACCATTCGGCGCGCGCATGCTGGGATCATCCGCGTCCTTCTTCTTCGTGCCCGTCGCGCCCCACCGCAGATCCCACACAAACCGGTGCTCACCCGACGTGTTCATCAGGCGCTGCGGCTTCGGGAACCACCGCGCCGCAATCGGCTGCGGCGGACGCGGAGGAGGAGGAGGTTCGTTACTGCGGAACTGCCGCACCACCTGGCCCTTCGCATCGCGAATCGTCAGCGTGACCACGCCTTCCTTCGCGGGCAGATAGTAGTCCAGAATCGCCCCGTCCGGCGGATTCTTCGCCGTCGGCACCTCCGGCGGCAGCGGCGTACCCGGGAAGGCATCGTTGTCGATCCGGTACGCCGTCTCCGGCGCAAACAGTATCGGCTTCGCCGTCGAAGTCGCCGCGCTCAAATACCGCAGTGGAGTCATGTCATCCAGAATCCACAGCGCGCGTCCATGCGTCGCCACCACCAGGTCGTTGTCATGCACATGCATGTCACGCACCGAGGTGATGGGCAAATTCAACTGCAGCGACTGCCACTGGTTGCCGCCGTTAAAGCTCACATAAATGCCGAACTCCGTGCCGGCGAACAGCAGCCCCGGCGTCTTCGGATCCTGCCGCACCGCGTACACAAAGTGATTCGCCGGAATTCCCTTCGTAATCAGTTGCCACGTCTTGCCGTAATCCGTCGTCCGGTAGATATACGGCGTCCGGTCCATCATCCGATGCCGGTCCACCGCCACCCACGCTTCGCCCTTGTCAAAGTGCGAGGCCTCGATCATCGAAATGCAACTCCACGGCTTCAGCCCTGGCGGCGTTACATTCTGCCAGGTCTTGCCGCCGTCCATCGTCAGGTGGATCAGCCCCGTATTGCTCCCTGCCCAGATCTCATTCGCATCCAGTGGCGAAGGCGCAATCGCGTAGACCACCCCATAGCCGGCCTTCACGGCCTCTTCCGGAGTCGGCGTCGTGCCTGCCTTCACCACCGGCCGCGGGGTCACCGCGCCCGTCAAATCCGGGCTGATCTTTGTCCAGTGCAGCCCGCCGTCCGTCGTCTTCATCACAAACTGCGTGCCCAGGTACAGCGCGTGCTTGTCCACCGGAGAAAATACCAGCGGAGGCGTCCACGGATCGCGATACTTCCACTCCGAAATCTCCGACTCGCTGAAGCCCTGACCCGGCTCCGGCGAAACATCCTGCGAGAGCCCCGTCACACGGTTCCACCTGTCCACCGTACCGTAAGTGTCCGTCTCAAAAATCACGTTCTGGTTCAGCGGATCGGGCGCAATGTATCCAGCCTCGCTGCCGCCCGCCGGAAACCAGTCCCGAGGCGTAATCTGCCCATGATTCGTCCGGCTGTATACCGCCACGCTGCCGCTGTCCTGCTCCGCTGCGTACACCACGTAGGGGAATTGATTGTTCGTAATCACGTGGTACATCTGCCCCGTCGGCTGGTTGTACCAGGGCGTCCACGTCTTGCCGCCGTCCAGGCTCAGCGTAGTCCCCTGGTCCACGCCCAGAATCATCGAGTCGGAATTCTTCGGGTCCACCCATATCTGGTGATAGTCATCCCCGCCCGGCGCGCCGCGCACAATCGAAAGCTTCCGTCCCCCATCAGCCAGCTTGTATAGCGCCACATTCGGCACGTACACCACGTCCGGATGCTGCGGGTCCACGGTAATCGAATCGAAATACCAGTCCCGGCTCGTCAGCCGTGCATCGTTGTTCACCAGCGTCCACGTATTGCCGCCATCGTCGGAACGGTACACGCCCGAGAGATTCTTCAGGCTCGTCCTCACCACCGCATACACCAGCCGCCCATCCGGAGCCACGGCCACGCCCGGCCTGCCCCAAACGCCGGCCGGCAATCCATGCCCTTCGATCCGCGTCCACGTCTTGCCCGCATTCGTCGAGCGATATAAACCCGTGCCCGACCCCTTGATCGGCGGATATGTCGTCCACGGTGGACGATGCGCATTCCACGTCCCCGCAAACAGCATGTTCGGCTTATGCTCGGCAATCGCCAGGTCGCTGATGCCCACGCTCGGCCCCTTGTACAGCACATGCTGCCAGGTCTTGCCGCCGTCCACGCTCTTGTACACGCCCCGCTCCGCGCTCGGCCCATAAGGATTCCCCAGCACGCCCACGTAAACAATATTCGCGTTGTCCGGGTCCACCACCACGCGGCTGATCTGCATCGAGTGCGCCAGCCCAATGTGCGTCCACGTCTTGCCCGCGTCGGTCGACTTGTAAACACCATCGCCCGAAGCCAGATCAGAACGAATATCCGACTCGCCCGTGCCCACGTAAATCACATTCGCATCGGACGGAGCCACCTCAATCGCGCCAATGGAAGCCACCGGCTCGTGATCAAACACCGGCTTCCACACTGTTCCCGCGTCGGTCGTCTTCCACACGCCGCCATCCACCGCGCCAAAGTAAAACGTGGTATTGTCACCCGGAACACCCGTCACCGCCACCGCACGCCCGGCGCGGAACGGACCAATCAGGCGATAGTGCAGGCCCTGGTAGAGTTGTGGAGGCACGCTTTGCGCCGAGGCGATCACAGGCGCGCAAAGCCCGATAACTACGGCAGAACGCAGCAGGCTTTTAATAATCATTGTGAAATGATTAAATCCCGACTCCCCGAAAAGATCAAAAAAACACCGCAATCGGTTGCCAAACCTGCTCCAGCAAACCTCCTACGCCTTTTTACTGCCTTCCCTGATAAACTTCGCTGTTCCCACTCTCCCCGTTCCGGAGCGGCCACTGTGAAAAAACTCTCCACACTTCTCGCCCTCGTCTTCTGCGCCATTTCACTCCCCTGCCTCGCACAAAGCTCATCCCAAACCGCTCAGTCCACCATCAACTCCTCGGTCTTCGATCACGACCTCCACTGGCGGCTCATCGGTCCATTCCGCGGCGGACGCACTCGCGCCGTTTCCGGCGTTCCCTCCGAGCCTAACGTCTTCTACGTCGGCGCGGTCGACGGCGGCGTATGGAAAACCAACGACTACGGGCGCACCTGGCACCCCATCTTCGACCACGAACCCACCGGCTCCATCGGCGCGCTCGTCGTCTCGCCCTCCAACCCCAACATCATTTACGTCGGCAGCGGCGAAGGCCTGCTCCGTCCCGACCTCTCCATCGGCGACGGCATCTACAAGTCCACCAACGGCGGCAAAACCTGGGTCCACCTCGGCCTGCGCCACGGCCAGCAAATTTCGCAAATGGCCATTGACCCCCACAACCCCAACCGCGTCTTCGTCGCCGTCGCAGGCCATCCCTACGGACCCAATCCCCAGCGCGGCATCTTCCGAACACTCGACGGCGGCAAAACCTGGCAGAAAGTCCTCTACCTCAACCCGAATATCGGTGGCAACGACGTCCGCATCGACCCCAAAAACCCCAACATCGTTTACGCCGGCCTCTGGCAGGAGCGCCTCGGCCCATGGGAAAACGGCCAGTTCACCGGACCCGGCGGCGGCATCTACAAATCCACCGACGGCGGCGTCACATGGAAAAAGCTCTCCGGCGGCCTGCCCGATAACATCATTCAGGCCTACGTCGCCATCGCGCCCAGCCAGCCCAGCCGCCTGCTCGCCTCGGTCGCCATCGCCGGCCCCAATCCGAACGATGTCCAGCTCTACCGCTCAGACGACGCTGGAGCAACCTGGCACACCATCACCAAAGACCCGCGCCCCAAAGAGCGCATCGGCGGCGGCGACCTGCCCATGCCCGCTATCGACCCTCAAAACCCCAACATCTTCTACATGACCAGCATCGTCACCTGGAAGAGCACCGACGGCGGCCACACCTGGCACGCCTTGCGTGGCGCGCCTGGCGGCGATGACTACCAGAACATCTGGATCAACCCCACCAATCCCTCCATCATCTGCCTCGTCGGCGACCAGGGCGCGCTCGTCACCGTCAACGGCGGCCAAACCTGGAGCTCCTGGTACAACCAGCCCACCGCGCAGATCTACCACGTCACCGCCGACAACTCCTTCCCCTACCGGCTCTGCGGCGGCCAGCAGGAGAGCGGTTCCGTTTGCATCCAGACCCGCGGCAACGACGGCGAAATCAACTTCCGCAACTGGCACCCCGTCGGCTCGGAAGAATACGGCTACGTCGCGCCCGATCCCCTCAACCCCAACATCGTATACGGCGGCAAGCTCACCAAGTGGTTCCGCAGCACCGGTCAGGTGCAAAACGTCCTCCCCAAACCCCTCCGCAATGACGGCTATCGCGCCATACGCACCGAGCCGGTCATGTTCTCACCCATCGACCCGCACCTGCTTTACTTCGCCGCCAACACCCTCTGGGTCACCAGCAACGGCGGAAATAGCTGGAAGCAGATCAGCCCCGACCTCTCGCGCAAAACCTGGCCCATCCCCTCCGTCGTCGGAATCTATAGCAAACAGCCCGCAGCGCAGCCCAAGGATCGCGGCGTCATCTACGCACTCGCGCCCTCGCCCCTTGAGCTCAACCGCATCTGGGCCGGCACGGACGACGGCCTCATCTGGCTCACCACCGACGGCGGCAAGCACTGGAACAACGTCACCCCGCCCGAACTGAAGCCGTGGCAAAAGATCTCCATTCTTGACGCAGGCCACTTCCACCCCGGCACCGCCTACGCCGCCATCAACACCATCCGCCTCGAAGACCTGCACCCTTACATCTATCGCACCCACGACAGCGGCAAGACATGGACAAAAATCGTCAACGGCCTGCCCGACGACGAAGACGTCAACGTCGTCCGCGAGGATCCCAAAGTCCCCGGCCTGCTCTACTGCGGCACCGAGCGCAGTGTTTACGTCTCCTTTGACGACGGCGACCACTGGCAGCCGCTCCGCCTCAACCTGCCCGCCACCAGCATCCGCGACCTCATCATCAAAAACGACGACCTCGCCATCGCCACGCACGGCCGCGGCTTCTGGATCCTCGATGACATCACCCCGCTCCGCCAGTGGAAGACCATCGCCGGCTCCAAACCCGCGCTCATTCGCCCCGAGATGACCTGGCGCGTCCACTGGGACACCTACACCGACACCCCATGCAACCCGACGAACCAGCCGCGCCCAATCCGCCCGACGGAGCCATTCTCGATTACTGGCTGCCGCACAACGCGCAAGGCCCGGTCACGCTGCAAATCCTCGACACGCAGGGCCACCTGCTGCGCAGCTACTCCAGCGCCACGCCCCTGCCCAAACCCAACCCGATGCTGTCCATCCCCGCCTACTGGCTGCGCCCGGCGCAGCACCTTTCCGCCAAAGCCGGCCTGCATCGCTTCCTGTGGGATCTCCATCTGCAACCCGTAGCCGGTATTCCACCGCACTACCCCATCGCCGCCGTGCCGCACAACACCGCGCCCGCGCCCACATCGCCCTTCGCCATGCCCGGCATCTACACGGTCAGGCTCACGGTCGACGGCAAATCCTATACGCAACCGTTACTGTTACGAGAAGATCCCCGCGTCAAAACACCCATGGAAGGGCTCCAGGCGCAGTACAATCTTTCGCTCATCGCCTACCATGATCTCCAGCACGTTCAGTCCGCCATCGAGCAGGCACAGAGCACCCTCCACGCCCACCCCAACCATGCACTGGCAGAGCTGCTCGGAGAAAACCCATCCTTCTCTGAAGGCCCGCGGGCCGGGCGCCAAACCCTCATCAGCATGCGCGGTACACTCTGGGGCATGCTTCGCGCCCTGCAGGGAGCCGACGTAGCGCCCACGCAGCCGCAGTACGCCGCCGTCAATCGCCTGCATGAGCTGACAGACAAACTCCTCGCCAAAGCAAAGTCCCTCGGCGTGGAGTAGACACCAAAAAAATCGCGGGGCCAAGCTTGCGGACCCGCGATTCATTTTGAAGTTGTCATCCCGGCCGGAATCCGCGAAGCGGATGGAGCGGAGGGATCTGCAGTTCTTCATGGCTGGCAAGAAATCCTTACCCCACCACCACCTTCTTCCGCTGTACCCAATAAACCGCTGCACCCGATCCAATCAGCACCGCCGTAGCCACCAGCACCTTCGACACAGCCAGCACTTTATTCGTCTCTTCAGCCGATGGAATCAGCGAAAGCCCAATCGTAACCAAAGTGCTTACAAATCCCATCGCAGCCAGCGGAATCGCCGCCTTTGCCCCGCCCGGCACGCGCATCACGCCCTCGCCCACCGGCTTCCACTGCAGCTTGATCATCGCCGCGAACAGCGCAAGGTACGGAAGAAAGAGCGTAATCACCGTCATGCTCAGCAGCACGTCATACGCGCCGCGCACCGTCGTCCCCGCCTGGCTCAACACCGTCATCAGCATGCCCGCCACACCGTAGCACGCAATCGCTACCCACGGCGTGCGCCAGCGCGGATGCACCCAGCCAAGCGCCCGCGGCAAATAACGATCCATGCCGGCCACAAACGGCAACCGCGCCGTGGACGTAATATTCGACGCCGCGCTGCCCATGGCTCCCAGCGTAATCAGCAGCCCCAGCACCACCGCGAACCACGGTACGCCATCCATCGCGCAAAGCACACGGACTCCATTCGCCAGGCCATTCACGCCGCTCACCGCACTCGATGGCAGCGCCACCATGAGCGCCACCGTGCCCAGAATGTAGCACAAGGCCAGCACCACTCCGGCTGCCAGCAGCGCCTTCGGCACCGTCCGCCTCGCATCGCGAATCTCATCTCCCATTCCCGAGCCCGCCTCGCACCCGGCAAATGCAAAGAAGATCGACGAAAGAAAAATCGCATTCTTCAGCGAGGGCCTCGGCACAATCGCGCTCGCCGTAAAGTGCGTTGCCGAACCATGATGCACATACGCCACCGCCGCCAGCACAATCAGCGCCAGCACCGGCAGCCAGCTCCCAAAGGAAGCAATATTGTTCACCCACTTGCCCGCCACCGCGCTGCGAATGTTCACCAGCGTAATCACCAGCAGCCACAACACCGCAAAAGCCGCAAAGTATACGGGATCGTGAGCCAGCGCAGCTCCCTGCCCTTTGGTCGCCAGCAGCGCCGTTGCCGCTGCAAAGTACAGCACTGACGGAAAATACGGCAGGTTCGCCATAAAGTACGCCCAGCCCACCACGAAACCAATGCCATCGCCAAAGGCTTCCCGCGCCCACACATACACGCCGCCCTCGTGCGGATAACGGCTCGTCAGTTCCATCACGCTAAAGGCCAAAGGCAGAAAAAACAGGCACAGCGCCGTCACCCACACCACCAGCGCGCTCGGGCCGGCAGCCGCCGCGGTCGCAATCCAGCGCAGGCTCAGCGTCACTACAATGTAGAAAAACGTCATGTCCCGGAAGGACAAAACGCGCTTCAGCCCGTGATTATTCCTGCCGTCGGCAGCCGCCTTCACCTCATCCGCCATGCTCTTCATCCCCAAGCACGGCCATCGCCGCATTGCGCCCGTTGATCCCGATCACGCTCCCGCCCGGATGCGTGCACGCTCCGCACAAATACACGCCCGCCATCGGCGTCCGCGCCGCCAACCGCTTATCCCACATGTACGCCGGCAAACACTCGCCCTGGAAAATATGCCCGCCCGTCAACCCCACCTTCTGCTCAATGTCCGGAGGACCCATCACCTGCGCATCGATCACCGCGGCATCCATATTCGAGCAGAACCGCCCCAGCGACTTCACCGCCAGTTCCCTCACTTCTGCGCGCCGCTCCTCCCAAGTCCCATTTGTAAACGTATAAGGTACATATTGCGCAAACACGCTCATGGTGTGCGTTCCCGGCGGACAAACGCTCGCATCATGCACGCTCTGCAGGTACACCTCGCACCACAAGTGCTCCGGCAGTTCGCCCCGCTTCGCCGCCGCAAATCCCACCTTCCACTCGTCCTTCGTCAGCGGCGCGTTGATCTGCCCATAGTGATGCGGCATGTCCAGTCCCGGCCGCGCCGTAAAGTTCGGCAACTCCCGCAAATGCACGTTCAGCTTCACCGTGCAGCCCTCTATCGGAACCCCCTCCGCCTGCGCGCGCCACTCTGCATCCGCCGCATTCCCCAGCATCGTGAGCGTCCGTTTCGGGTCGGCATTCGAAATCACCACACCCGCATGCATCCGCTCGCCACCCTCCAGCACCACGCCTTCGCCCGGCACAATCTGCGCCACCGGAACCCCCGCCGCAACCACAGCCCCGGCCTCGCGCGCCGCATCGCAAAAGTAGAAGGACACCATACCCATGCCGCCCTCCACATATCCCCACATCCCCGGCAATCCGCCCAGCCGCCCCGAAGCATGATGAAATCGAATCGACGCCGTCCCCGCATCGAACGGGCTCGCATTCGTCCCTATCACGCCCTGTCCCAGGTACGCGCACTGCAGCCGCTCGTCCTTCAAATACCGCTCCACAAACTCCGCCATCGACCACTCAAACAGCAGACCGCGCGCCTCGTCATCCTTCCCCAGCCGATTCTCAATCTCCTCCCGTGACGGCGCATCTCCAATCCACAAATCGCGCTCGCCCGCGGGCCGCAGTGCCTCGCGCGTCCGGGCAATCACCGCGTTCATCGCCTTCCATCCCGCCACATCACCCGGAGCCAGCCTCGCTACCTCCGCCTCGCACGCCGCATCCTCATCCCAAAGCTGAATACTTTCCCCATCCAGAAACGGCACAAACAATCCATTCACCGCAGGCGTCCACCTGAACCCCCGCGCCGCCAGACCCAGCTCCTCCGCCACCAGCGGATGCAGCAGCCCCGCCAGGTATGCGCACGGCGACATCTTCACACCTGGAAATGGCTCCTCAATCGTGCACGCCCCGCCAATCCGCGCCCGCGCCTCCAGCACCAGCACTTTTTTCCCCGCCCGCGCCAGATACGCGGCACACGCCAGCCCGTTATGCCCCGCGCCCACCACAATCGCATCCCAGCGCCGCCCCGCCAGTGCGCTCACCGGCTCCGGCAATCCCACCTCGCCCAGCACTTCCGCCGTCTTCGATCTCATCGAAAAGCTCCTGTCATCCCTGCGTCATTCCCCCCGTAAAACCCCACACCATCTTTCCGACCACTTTACGCTGAAAATCCACTCGCCCCACCCAAAATCGAGCCTTTTGTAACAGCGATTCGTTATCCTGTTCATAAGGAGATTCACCCCCATGATGCCGATGCCTGTCCGCCGCGCTCTCCGGCGCTGGAACCGCCTCTACCGTGAGACGCGGCTCGTTGCGCTGTCCCTGCGCGAGAAGGACCATCCCGTCTTCGCCCACGTCGTCGTCACCCGCCGCTGCAACCTCGACTGCGCCTACTGCAGCGAATACGACACCCACTCCAAGCCCGTGCCCATTGAGGAACTGCTGCGCCGCATCGACAAGCTGGCCGCCCTCGGCACCACCACCATCACCATCACCGGTGGCGAAACCCTCCTGCACCCCGATCTCGAACAGGCCATCGCCCGCATCCGCAGCTACAAGATGATCTGCGTCATGATCACCAACGGCTACCTGCTCTCCGTCGACCGCATCAAGAGCCTCAACCGCGCCGGCCTCGACCGCATGCAGATCAGCATCGACAACATCGAGCCGGACGACGTCTCCAAAAAAAGCCTCCGCATCCTCGACCTCCGCCTGCGCTGGCTGGCCGAGCACGCCGAGTTCCCCGTGCACATTCACTCCGTCGTCGGCGCCGGAACCACCAGGCCGGACGATGTGCTGATCATCCAGAAGCGCGCCAAAGAGCTCGGCCATCTCAGCACAGCGGGCATCGTGCACGACGAAACAGGCAAAATCATGGCCATCGATGCGGAAAGCCGCCGCGTCCTCAAGGAAGTCGAAGACAACACCCGCTCCGCCTTCTCCTTCGCGCGGCACAATCCCTGGCGCAAGAAATTACTCGCAGGCCAGCCGAACGACTGGCACTGCCCCGCCGGCGGACGCCATCTCTACATCTGCGAGTACGGCCTCGTCCACTACTGCATGGCGCAGCGCGGCTACCCCGCCATTCCGCTCGATCAGTACACCATCGAGGACTGCGTGCGCGAAGCCAAAAAGCCCAAACCCTGTGCGCCGTATTGCACCGTCTTCTGCGTGCACCGCATCGCATGGGTCGACCAGCTCCGCGAAAACCCCAACCAGGCGCTCGTCCAGCTCTTCCCGCCAGACGAAAACACCGGCGCATCCACCATCCCCGCGCCCGTCCGCGTCCTGCAATCGCTCTTCAGCGGCTCAGCCGGCAAGACCCCGAGTCCTACAACCGTAGCCTTCCGCAAAGCCGCCATGCGCCTGCTCAAAATCAGCTAAAGTTCCCCCCGCAAAATCAAAAATCCCACTCAGTCGCTCCTGAGTGGGATTTTATCTTTAGCATTTGCGCCGAAGGCGCGTTCGCCCGTGCGGCCGGCACTCAGCCAACCGCAGGCTCAACCTTCCGCTTGCCATTCCGTGTCGTCTCGGCCTCATGCCGCCGGTACGTCGCCCCGGAAATCTCCAGCCGCCCACAAATCGCCTCGGGCGTCTCGCCCATGGCAGCCGCTTCCCGGATCTCCACAGCCAGCCGCTCCTCGCGCAGCAGCACGCGCCGGTAATAATCTTCCAGTTGCCGCGTCGCCGCCGACCATCCCCACTTCTCCGCATCCGCGCGCGCATTCACCCGCATCTGCGCATGGTGCTCCGGATGAGCCAGCAACTGCTGCACGGCCTTCACATGACCCATCTCGTCCGTCGGATCATACAAGTGCCCCGTCACGCCATCCTGCACAATGTCCGCCGTGCCGCCAGCATTCGGAGTCACCACCGGGCATCCGGCCGCCATCGCCTCCAGCAGCACCAGTCCCAGCGTCTCGGTCCGAGAGGGCAGCAAAAACACATCCCCCGAAGCAAAGGCCGAAGCCAGATCCTCACCGCGCATAAAACCGGCGAAATACGTCGGCGTGCCCGCAAAATACTGTTCTAGTTTTTCTCTGTGAGGCCCATCGCCCACCAGCGCCAGCCGCAGCCCCGGAGTCGCCTCCAGCACATCCTTGCAGCGCTCGATTTCCTTCTCCGCCGAGAGCCGGCCAATGTATACCAGCAGCTTGTCCTCAGGATGCCCCTGCGTCAGCCGCTCGCGCATCTCGCGGCTCGCCCGGCTCGGGTGGAACGTATTCGTATCCACGCCGCGCCGCCACAGTTGCACGCGCTGGATGCCATGCTCCTCCAGCTCGCCCTGCATCACGCTCGAGGTCGCCAGTGTCAGGTCCGCGCGATTGTACCCGCGCCGCATACCCCACCACATCAGCGGCTCCAGCTGGCCCAGCTTGTAATACTTCAAATATTTGGGAAGGTGCGTATGGTAGGAAACCACCAGCGGCTTCCGGTACCGCACCGCATAATAGAACGCTGAAACCGCCAGCACCGCCGGATTGATCGCATGAATCACATCCGGCTGGAACTCGTTCAGCGCAATCCCCACCGAAGGCCGCGGAATCGCCAGCTTCAGGTCAGGGTAAAGAGGAAAAGGGAATCCGGAGACGCCGGTCACCGGCGTCCCCTCAAAGTCCGTAATGCCCTTCGGCGCGATGATCATCACCTCGTGACCAAACTCGCGCAAGTGCCGAATCGTATGGCACAACCGCGTCACGATGCCGTCGATCTTAGGTAGAAAGGTTTCCGTCAGGATGGCGACGCGCATCGGCTTCGACGCGCTCAAATCCAAACTTTGAGCAGCGGACTCCCCTTCTTTCAAAACCTGCCTCCCAGTTCCTACTTCCAGGTCACCGTCGGCAGAATCTGAGCCTGATCCACACGGTCCTTGTAACGGATCGCAAAGCTCAAAAGCGAGCTCAGCAGCGAATCCGACAGGTTGTGCGGCTTCAGGCCCAGATCCTGCAACAGCGTATTCTTGGCGTTGTAGTAGTGCGATTCCTTCTCGACGCGAGGATTCTCAATCGGCTTGATCTCAACATGCAAGCCCGCTTCCTTGCCGGCCTTCTGCACCAGCTCGGCCAGTTGCATCACGCTGAACTGTTCGGTGAACTGGTTGAAGACCCGCAGGTCGCCCTTGTCCGCGGGATTCAGACAGGCAATCTCGATGCAGCGAACCGTGTCGCGAATATCGAGGTAGCCGCGCGTCTGGCCGCCCGTGCCGTACACCGTCAGCGGATGTCCCACCGCAGCCTCAATGCAGAAGCGGTTCAGCGCCGTGCCGAAGACGTGGTCATAGTCGAGGCGGTTCACGAGCATGTCGTCATTCGCCGTCTCATCGGTCAGCACGCCGTACACCACGCCCTGGTTCAGGTCGGTGGCGCGCAGGCCCCAGATCTTGCAGGCAAAGCGAATGTTGTGCGTGTCGTGCACCTTGCTCAGGTGGTAGAAGGAGCCCGGCTGCATCGGATAAGGCAAACGATCCTCGCGGCCGTTGTGCTTGATCGTGATGTAGCCCTCTTCTATGTCGATATTGGGCTGGCCATACTCGCCCATCGTGCCAAGCTTTACCAGGTGCGCGTCCGGGCAGATGTCGTGCATCGCAAACAACAGGTTCAGCGTGCCGGTCACGTTGTCCTGCTGCGTCATCACCGCATGATCGCGGTCGATCATCGAGAACGGAGCCGAACGCTGCTCGCCGAAGTGAACAATCGCCTCCGGCTCAAACTGCGTCAGGATATTGCGAACTAACTGATAATCGGTAATGCATCCAACAAACAGCTCAATCTTGCGACCGGTCTTCTGATTCCAGTGCTTCACACGATGTTGAATCGACGCGATGGGCGTCAGCGTATCCACACCCAGCGTCATGTCCCAGTGACGGCGCACCAGGCTGTCCACAATGGCCACGTCATGGCCCCGCTCCGACAGGTAGAGAGCTGTCGCCCATCCACAGTACCCGTCGCCTCCGATTACCAGAACTTTCATCTGTTAGATTGTCTCCGCAATTGCGTTTCAGGATTCTAAGACGCACAAAAGCGCGCCCTATCAAGCATCGCACAGAATCCAGAACCTTTTGAACCCGGCGTGGATTTCCAACTTATTCTTAAAGAATTTGTAACGAAAGCCGTCACGATACGTCGTGCTATCCATCCCGGCCTGAATCCACTCCGTCCGGCCACCTGGAATCCCGCAAAAGCCAGTCCGGCAATGCCAACCAGACCGCACAGAAAACCCTCCCCGAAGCCGTTATCCTTCCGTCAGCCGCCCTGCTCCCGTCGTAACTTTCCGTTCAACAGTGATTTAGCGCAAACCCGGCGCGCTCGTCCAACTTCTAGCTATCGGCTTGTTCAAGAGTCCGCAACGCCGCCAGCACCCCATCCAAAGCAGCTTCCCACCCCGCCAGCCGAACTCCGAACCGCTCATAAAGGGCCTCGTTCGACAGCACGGAATGCACAGGCCTCGTCGCCGGTGTCGGATACTCCGCCGTAGCAATCGCCTCCACCTCAGGCCGTCTGCCGCCCAGCAAATCCGCGCCGCGCTCAAAAATCGCCCGCGCAAATCCACACCAGGTCGTCGAACCGGCGCAGCTCATGTGGTACACCCCAGACCAGCCCCCGGACCATCTCCCCGACTCGCCGCTCAGCGCTTTTTCCACAGTCCCGCGCGTCGCATCCGCAATTTCCATCGAACTGGTCGGTGCGCCAAACTGGTCATCCACCACGCGCAACCGGTCCCGCTCGCGCCCCAGCCGCAGCATCGTCAGCAGAAAATTCTTGCCCTTCGGCCCATACACCCAGCTCGTACGGAAGATCAGATACCGCCCGCCTGCGTCCGCAATCGCCTGCTCACCGGCCAGCTTGCTCGCTCCGTACACGTTCAAAGGGCCGGTCGCATCGCCCTCCACCCACGGCTCCGCCTTGCTGCCGTCAAAAACATAATCCGTCGAATAATGCACGAGCAGAGCACCCAGCCGCCGCGCCTCGTCGGCCAGCACCCGCGGAGCTTCCGCGTTCACCGCAAACGCCGGCTCACGCTCCTGCTCGGCGCGATCCACCGCCGTACACGCCGCCGCGTTCAGAATCACGTCCGGCCCCACGCCGCGCACCACTTCCCGCAGTTGCTCCGGGTCAGCCAGGTTCGCCTTGGCGCGGTCCAGGGCCACCAGCTCGCCCATGCCTGCAAAGCTCCGCTGCAGCTCCCGGCCAACCTGCCCTGCCGCACCCAGAATCAGCACACGCGGAGCACCGCTCACGCGTACACCTCGGCCTCGGCCAGCTTCGCTCCCTGCGCGTCCTTGTCAGACAAGATCACGCTCGCCGCATCCACCGGCCAGGCAATCCCAACCTCAGCATCGTCCCACAAAATCGTCCGCTCGCCCGCCGCCGAGTAGTAATCCGTCACCTTGTAAGAAAAGCCCGCCGTATCCGTCAGCGTCAAAAACGCATGTCCAAACCCCGGCGGAATCCACAACATCCGGCCATTCTCCTCGCTCAACTCCGCAGCCACATGCTGGCCAAAATGAGGCGAACTCCGCCGCAAATCCACGGCCACATCCAGCACCGCTCCGTAGGCCACGCGCACCAGCTTTCCCTGCGGCTGCGTCACCTGGTAGTGAATCCCGCGCAGCACGTTCTTCTTCGAAACCGAAAAATTATCCTGCACCCACGTCGTGGGCAGCCCAGCCTCTTCCATCCGCCGCAGATTCCACGTCTCCAGGAACGCCCCACGGCTGTCCCGATACACCGTCGGCGTCAGCACCAGCACGCCCGGCAAAGCAGTCTCTTCTACCTTCACTGCATTCCCTCCGGCGAAAGATACAGCTCCCGCAACAGCCCCAGCAGATACTCGCCGTACCCGCTCTTGCGGATCGGCTCCGCCAGCGCCTCCAGTTGCTCTGCCGTAATGTAACCCAGCCGGTACGCAATCTCTTCAGGACACGCAATCTTCAACCCCTGCCTGCGCTCCACCGTCTGGATAAACAATCCCGCTTCAAACAGCGAGTCGTGCGTCCCCGTATCCAGCCACGCCATGCCGCGGCTCATGATCTGCACATTCAGCTTGCCCGCTTCCAGGTAAACGCGGTTCAAATCCGTAATCTCCAGCTCGCCGCGCGGCGAAGGCTTCAGAGAACCGGCAACGTCCACCACATGGTTGTCATAGAAATAAAGCCCCGTTACCGCATACCGCGACTTCGGCGCCTTCGGCTTCTCTTCCAGGCTCACCGCCCTGCCCGCGCCGTCAAACTCCACCACCCCATACCGCTCCGGATCATGCACAGGATAAGCAAACACCGTCGCACCATCCTGCAATTGCGCCGCGTCCTGCAACTGCTTCGAGAACGACTGCCCGTAGTAAATATTGTCGCCCAGCACCAGCGAGCAGGCATCGTTGCCGATAAACTCTTTCCCAATCAAAAACGCCTGCGCCAGCCCGTCCGGACTCGGCTGCACCGCATACGAAATGTGGATGCCCCACTCGTGCCCATCGCCCAGCAAATCCGCAAAGCGCGCCGTGTCCTGCGGCGTTGAAATCAAAAGGATGTCCCGCAATCCCGCCAGCATCAGCGTGCTCAGCGGGTAATACACCAGCGGCTTGTCATACACCGGAAGCAGTTGCTTTGAAACAACTCGAGTCACCGGATAAAGCCGCGTCCCCGATCCACCTGCAAGAATAATTCCCTTCATTATGACAAACGCTCCGAGTAGTTCTGCTCCATCCACTTCAAATACGCGCCCGTACGCACGCCTTCCACCCAGTCCATATTCTCCAGGTACCAGCGCACGGTCCGGCGCAGTCCATCCTCAAAATTCTCCGCCGGGTTCCAGCCCAGTTCCCGTCCAACTTTGGATGCATCAATCGCGTACCGCCGGTCATGCCCCGGCCTGTCTTTCACAAACGTAATCAACTTCCGCCGCGAGCCCATCGCCGCATCCTGCCGCAGCTCATCCACCAGGTCGCAGATGGCGCCCACCACGTCCAGATTCTTCCGCTCGCTGTTGCCGCCAATGTTGTAGCTCTCGCCCACCCGGCCCCGCTCCAGCACCGCGCGAATCGCCGAGCAGTGGTCCTTCACAAACAGCCAGTCCCGCACATTCGCCCCATCGCCGTAAACCGGCAGCGGCTTGCCCTCCAGCGCATTCAAAATCATCAGCGGAATCAGCTTTTCAGGAAACTGATACGGCCCGTAATTATTCGAGCAGTTGGTCGTCAGCACCGGCAGCCCAAAGGTATGATGATAAGCCCGCACCAGGTGGTCAGAAGCCGCCTTCGAAGCCGCATAAGGACTGTTCGGCGCATACGGCGTCGTCTCGCTGAATGCCGGATCATCCGGCCCCAGCGTCCCATAAACCTCATCGGTCGAAACATGCAGAAACCGAAAATCGCGCCGCGACTCCTCGTCCAGGTCCGACCAATATTGCTTTGCCTGTTCCAGAAGCACAAAAGTCCCGTGAATATTCGTGCGCAAAAACGCCTCGGGACCCACAATCGATCGGTCGACATGGCTCTCCGCCGCAAAATGCACAATCGCCCGCGGCCGATGCTCCCTGAACAGCGACCCCACCAGTTCCGGGTCGCAGATATCCCCGCGAACCAGCACATGCCGCGCATCACCCGTCAATGCAGCCAGGTTCGCCGGATTCCCCGCATACGTCAGCAGGTCCAGGTTCACCACCCGGCCGCCGGAACCCGCAAGCCAGTCCAGCACAAAATTGGAGCCAATAAACCCCGCCCCACCCGTCACCACAATCGTGTCATTCAATTGCATTCTGCTTGAACTCTCAGCTTTTCACTGGACCCGGATAGGGACTTGACGCATCTATCCGGACAAAATTCACTAAGTGGCAGCATACCAGCCGCAATAATACCGTACGCCCGCATTAACCACGTTTACACTTGTGCCACGGTTGCGAATGCTAAACAGCTTTGTTCTGGGGCAAGTCACCCGCAGCTTTGAACTGCTACTGCAAATCAGTATTGAAGAGCAGGCAGAGAACGCAAGTTACTGGTTTTACGAGCCGACCTCCAAGGCCGCATTGGAGATACCTGTGCGGTTGGACATCGCTTGAAGAGCCGGAAGGCTTTCCAGAACCAGAAGCAAGAATACGGGCTGGGCCACCAAGAAATCCTTCGCCGGCAAGCCTGGTATCGGCACACCACGTCATCCAAACTGGCCCACACGAAACCGCTCATTTGAGCGAATCCGAAGAGAGAACTCAAAGCGTGCGAGTACTTCACAGCGCCTCGGTACTGCGCAGCCTGCTCATGACAAGTTCAGGCTTGAATAGCACATGATAGAGCGTCTCCTCATCTGGCCTCGGTGGCAAAGACTGCGCCAATACCTTGCTCTCTGCCGCCGCACGCGGTAATGGAGATTGTCTCGACCTGCCTTCAACCTACAACCGCAGTGTTAGACACGAGGAGATCATCGAATGTCCAAAGTTAGCAAATTTAACCAGCTGAGCACTTTTCAGCTGGCCCTCAAAAACCACGCGAAGGCTCGTAAACATCGATCCGCCCGTTAAGCCTTTTCCGTTCGTGGTCTTGAATCCAACCCCACTTTGAAAAATATCGGACAGCCGACTCTACGTGATAACGCAGTAATTTGAAACTACGATATGAGCCTTTTCTGTAACCGTGAATCACCGACACACTCGGAAACAATACCGTGCGGTAGTGGCGCCCGATACGTCGGCAAAGATCCACATCTTCTAAATACATAAAAAAACGCTCATCGAATACGCCTACCTTCCGCAGAGCCTCGGCACGAATGAACATGAAACAACCCGAAAGCGATGGAATCTCACGCGGCACACTGAGATCGAGATGTCGGAGTTCATAATCCTCAAATCGCTTTGAGAATAGAGTTTCGCCAAAGCGCCCGAGAAATCGCCGGATCAGTAAATCCGCGGGTGAAGGCAGCAGTTTGCATAGTCCTTGGTTACTGCCATCCGGATAAAGAATTCGAGGCATTACCAGGCCCACTTCGGGATTTCTATTCATAAACTCGTACAACGCCGGAAGGACTTCCGGTCCGAACCGGATGTCCGGATTCATTACGAGAAGGTATTCAGCGCTATCCATGTACTGCCGCAAGACAACATTATGCGCAGCACCAAACCCCCGGTTAACTCCTTGAAACAGATATCTGGCGCCGCCATTGACTACGGGCGCCCTCAAGTCTGCAACCGGCGAATTATCCACCACCGTGCAAGTCACCCTCATGGACGCACTAAGAACACTCTCAATAGCCGAGGCAACTTCATCGGGGTCATTTTGGTAGAGTACGATCGACGCAGCAATCGCTTGTTTACTAGTCATGTTTAGAGATGCCGTTCTATTTCTGTCCAGAGTCGCATCGCTGTGTTCCTGGTTGTAAACATCTGACCGCGGCTCCTGCCCTTCGTCCGTAATTCCATCGCCAGCTTTGCATCATCCAAGAGCGAAGTGATTTTAGAGGCAATATCCTCTGGATTTGCGGGGTCACAGTAGAGAGCCGCATCACCGCATGCCTCCGGCAATGACGATCCGTTTGCCACGACAACTGGACATCCGCACGTCATAGCTTCCAGGGGAGGAATACCGAAACCTTCGTAGTACGACGGATAGACGAAAACCGCTGCATTCTCATAAAGAACCCTCAACTCGCCATCAGAGACATATCCGAGACGAACAACCGCAGTGTCGCCTGCAATGCCGCTTCCTTGAAACACGCGACTGTTTTCTTTGCCGGCAATAGCGAGCTTGAAATCAGTGCGCTCAAGATGTTTCCAAGCCCTCACAAGGCCCTCGAAGTTCTTGATCGGACTCTGGGAACTTACTCCTAAAACAAATTTACCCGGCGACAGCCCTGCCCGGTCTAAAACATTTGGGTCAGACGGTACTTTCGTCAAATGATCACAACCCGGAGGAATGACAGAGATCTTTTGCAGCGGAATCCCAAAGCAACGGTGCAGCTCCTGCCGCGAAAATTCGGACACCGTGAACATGGCCTCGCAGGACTTGCCAAGCTGGCTGTAAGCAAATGAATAGTATTTGCGAAACGATAGTGAATATTGCTGCGGTGTCGCCGACGCGCCCGCATCGTGAATTGTCACAAGATGACGGCCCTTCCAGAGGGGGGCAGCTCCATAAGGGCTGAAAAGCACGCTTCCGGCGCTGCGCAGCGGCAGTTCCACCTGCTCCCAGGCGCGACTGCCCAGCCCGCACTGGACAATCTCAATGTGGCGAAATCGCGGCAGCGGTCTCGGCGTCCGGGGAGCAAGAAGGCGAAGACGATACGTCGAGGGATCAATTTCGCCCTCTGCAAGAAGCCCGTCCCACGCCTCAACCATACCCGCCGCGTAACGCTGAACACCCGTTACCGCCTGCGAAAGGTATTTCCCGTTGATATACAAAGTCTTCATCGGTGTCCGTATAATTTTCGCATGCCGGCACTCATCTTCTTTCTCTGCTCTCTGCTGTTCCTGATCTGGGTTTCCAGACGGAGAAAGATCGAGGCCATATCCCTTTACTGGATATTTGTGGCGTTTCAGTGCCTTTACAACATCACCCCTTGGATTACCTCCCAATTAAATCTGCCGGTTTTGGTTTTGCTTTCCGACCACACCGTAATCGATACACAGGTAGTTTTGGCTGCGATCTCGAATCTCTGCTTCGGATGCATGTTCCTGGCTTTTTACAGAGATACTCCGCTCAGCACGTTCCGCCCTTTATCCAGTCCGAAAAAGCGCCGCAATTTCCTCCTGCTCGCATTTCCAATGTTTCTTCTCACTTGCGCAATGTGCGCCAAATGGGGGTGGAATCACTTTGCTACCGCTGCAATCTCGGGTCCCCCAGGAGGGATGTTTACAGTCACCGCGTATGTAAAGATCATTTTCGTATCAGTCTATCTTTACTACCTGTACAGATTTGGTCTCGACCGCTGGGGCTGGGTATTGTTCACCGAAAACGGGATCGTGATGTTTATAGATGGGGCGCGAACTGACTTTTTGCCCATCGCGGTGGTCACCTGCATGGTCTATGCGGCTCGTCTTAGCCGGGAACAAAGAAGGAAGGTATACATATTGGCACTGGCAGGCATAGTTGCTTCGATCGGGGCCAGATCAATCGTTCTTTCCAAAAAGGCTAGTCTGCTCGGAAACTTTATTGCCCCAGTTGCCGTTGAGGGAACAATGGGGGCCTATTCATCTCTCCAAGCCATTTATGCCGTTCAGCACCAAGCCAATCGCGGATACACCTATGGGGCATCCTATATATTCGATCCCCTGCTGGAATTACTGCCAGCGGGCCAACTGCGCAAGGACTATCAAATTCTCCCAAGGTGGGAGAATCAGATTTATATGGGAATACCCGGCAATTTTGCGCCGATGGGAGGTTTTTACTATCAGGCTGAGGCAATCGCGGCGTTCTGGTACCTGGGACCGCCATTGGTGACCAGCCTGTTTGCGGCAGTACTCATCTGGATGGAGCGGATCAAGAATCGATATTTGCTTGTTTATCTCACGTGGGCTGCATCGATTGGCGTACTGTTCATCAAGACACCCTTTGCTGATGATTTCAAGCTTTTCATGTCGGAATTACTTGTGCTCGTCGGCCTATCGGCAGTGCATAGTTATCGCGTTTTAATGGCCAGAGCAGTTGCGGATATTCGCTCGGACGGTGCTGCCACTATTTGATGAAAGGGCAATTCGCCCATATTGCAAGTCTTCAATTCAAGTGCCTGTGTCCTTCACAAGTACCAGCACTCAGGATTCTTCCTCCACACGTCCGAAATCCGTCTTTGACGCGGAGTCCTTTGCAGCGTCGAGGAATTGACCCGAGACATCGTTGACTGTATTGAGCACTACAACGCCCCCAAAGTCAGTCATCAGGGCGGCCAAGACAAGCGATATTCGAGGGACGGTCAAATGCACTAACACCGCTCAGCATAATCCGCATCGCATAATGACATACGCAACTGGAAACATCGGAAGCTGGCCGGGGATGCGGACACAATTCAGCCTGAGGCTACGGTCTGCCTGTTGGTGACTCCGTCCCCTGCCGAGGTCTTTCTAAGCCGGGACTTCAGGAAAGGACTCTCCACGAATTTCCACGAGAGTACTGCGCTGATAGAAACAAGGATAAGAACTACGATTAAAGCCGTCCAAGGAGCGTAGCTAAATAATCCCAGCGCTACGAGACTCTGGATAATTGGAAAATGGAGAACATAAGCTCCATACGAGAAATCGCCCCACTTCGCGGGACCCTCGAAATGTGGGAGCAAATAACAGGCGCCCAGAGTGAGGACGGAGATTGAGCACGGCTGAAGAAATATCCATCCTGTAAATGAATAGATCATGTACGCAAGCACTGACGCTGCGACAACCCACAGCCCTCTGCGTTTAAACCATGCCAGATGATAATAAATCAGCGTTCCAGTAAGGAAATAAGCGAGCTCAGCCGGAAGCTGGTGCGAGATGGCACCGTGGGTCATTTCTCTGAAGACAATCGAAAGGACTACAAGTATTGGGAGAATAATGTCATGTCCATATTTTCGGCATAACCAGACAATGAATGGGACGCAAACGTAAAATGACAGTTCTTCCTTGATAGTCCACAATGCCCCATTTACGGCGGGTAAGAAGTTCGAAGTGAACAGCCCGGGTATGCCTGGATGCAGGAAATTCATGAACGTCAGATTGGCGAGCAGGAAGCCCCCGACATGAAACTTATGCGTAAATGCAACGGCTATCAGCACGCAGAAAATGGTCGATAGCCAATAGCCCGGCAAAATGCGGCGAGCTCGTTTTTCGAAATACTGTCGCACAGAGCTGCTGCGCTCGTAACTTGCCACGACAAGGAATCCTGAAATTGCAAAAAAACCATCCACTGCAATCTCTGGATTGAGGGCGCCGATCACGCTCAGAGATGCTGACTGACTCAAGATGCGGCAATGCGCCACAACGACGGTCAGTGCCAGTACTAGACGCATGATATCGAAATTGTTTGGCTGGAGCCCCCCGGCATGGGTACGCTGTCCCTGGTTCTGGCGGGAGTCTGGGGAAATAGGCACTATAGTCTGACTCCTTCCAATCGTTCTCCCTTTCACGACGCTAATGAAGCAGCAATGCCCGGTCCGCAAAGACCGTGTGCTGACCTCCATCGGAGATTCTATTTTACTTCCACATTAGCGCCAGCTTGCAGCATCTTCCCCGAACGCATATAGCCAGCCACCTGGCCGACACCCCGCATTGTCCTCACTCGGAAATTCAGCCAATCGAGTCGGACAAGGGCCACCGCCGCACCGGCAAATGCATAAAGGATGAAATCGCTCAGAACCACAGTAAGGGGATAACGATTCTTTCTCAGAACAAAGCCCGTTCCGAGTGCATAGGGGTAAGCCTGCCTGAGCTCTCTTGCCGGCTCTCGCATAAAAGCATGATAGACGGAGAAGCTAGGCTCAAAGAAAATCCGAAATCCGCGATCAAGTACACGGAGGAAATAGTCCCCTCCTTCGCCGGAATAGAAGCCCGTGGCTGCTCCGGGACCAAGCCGTTCGTCGTACTCGCCGACCGAGTCAGTCGCCGACTTTCTGAAGAAAGAATTGAATTCGATGCCGTAGTGCCACACAGTATTGCGGTCACACTCGCAACGGACCGTGCCTCTCCTCCGTTGCTTTTGCAATAAGCCTCTTTCATCGCGGATGGACGTAAAGAGTCCATCAAATTCACGGTGCTCCGCGAACCATGCCCAGACCTTATCCAAGAGGTCTTCTGGATACCAACAGTCGTCGTCCGGCGTAGCCACAATTTTGCCCCGGGCCAGTCTCAGGCCGCAATTCCGTCCGAGGGACGCCCCCCGCTCAGAGCGGACATGGCGGATGGTCAGATTGGGATGCCGCGCGATAATCGGCCCCAATCGATCGTCTGAATTTTGATCGACGATGATGACTTCAAAGTCCTGATAAGTCTGCTTATCGAGACTGTCCAGTAACCGATCTAACTCGATCGTTCTGCCGAGCGTGGTAACAATGAGAGAAAACATCAATCCGTATCTCAACTCCTCGCGATTTCACAACAACGCCCCCACATCCACGAGACTTCGTAATCGATCCGCTGGACCGCAAACGTCCATAGAACCTCGGGGAATGCCAGTCCAATTCGTTTAGATAAAGCCTCGGTTACTCACGACTCGGCGTCAGGATGCCCCGGGTTTATGTATGATCATACTGTGTAAATAGCGCGTGTTGTTTCTGGTCTGGACCATTCATTCCTTGTCCGCCTCCTCGTTTTGGATTAAATCTGGAAAAGTACACATCGTCGAATAGCAGCACCGCAACCAATTGCAAATGTACCCAAAACACTTTGGAGTCAGCTCACTGACTTCCCCGAAATCCGCAAAGTGCACTTCCGCGCTGTTCCCCGAAGAAATGGAGCTGAAGGCAGCCTCCAATCGAGCGCTTCACCCATATAAAGCGAGGCAGAAGCGATTTTATGGTGCAACCTGGCAACCCTGATTCGGAGCCGCCCCAAGCTCAATCATTCAGCAAATACATGAGAAATCCGCTGAAGCGCTTCAAAGAGAGCCACCTTGCCAAAGACACGAGCTGGGTGATGGCCGGTCAAGGGATGCGATTTATCCTCCAGGCCGGATATTTCGTCTTGCTGGCGCGCGTGCTTGGGGCGGAGCAATTCGGCGTTTTCGCGGGGGCATCCGCGTTCGTAGCTCTGGCAACGCCCTTCAGTTCGCTAGGCGCACATATGCTGTTCATGCGGTATGTAAAAGCCGACCCAAGGCAATTCTCTCGATACTGGGGAAATATTCTGCTTTCTGCCGTTGCCGCGAATGTAGTTCTGGTAACAGCCCTCTGGGCGGCGGCGGCTCATTTTCTAAGTCCTGCTAGCGCGGCCGTGATCATACCGGTAGCGCTGGCCAACTGCCTGCTGGGTCAGTTAATCCAAGGCGTAGTAGTAGTTTTTCAGACCTACCTGATGATGCGCATCATGGCGCTCTGGAGCTCAATGCTAAACGCCCTGCGGTTTATAGCGGCTGCGGTCATGATGATGCTGCTGCATCATGCGACGGCCAACCAATGGGCATGGGTCTCCGCGTTGCTGGCCCTCGTTGTCTCCATTTTTGCCATTGCAGCGGTAATCGAGCAGTTTGGACGGCCAAAGCTGGAACCGCGACTCCTGATCACCAGCGTGGGCGAGGGACTCCTGTACTCCATGTCCGGCTCATCCGCGTCTGCATACAACGATCTAGACAAGACCTTGCTGAGCCACTACCGGATGAATGTCGCCAATGGACTGTACACCGCGGCCTATCGAATCATCGATGTCGTGACCATCCCGGTCTCGTCATTGGAGTCGGCATCCCTGCCACGGTTCTTCGAGATGACCAAGGAGAACGTTTCTGCGGCAGTCGGTCTCGCGTGGCGGGTCCTCGGTCGTGCGACCATTTTCGGTGCCGGCGCCGGGCTCATCGCATTTCTCTGCGCTCCACTAATCCCCATTTTGCTGGGGCACGCATTCGCCCAGAGTGCCCTTATCCTCAGGTGGCTAAGTCTCATACCAGTCTTTCGTGCTGTACATCAAATCACCGGTGCCGCCCTCACAGGAACCGGCCATCAGTCCTATCGCACCTGCGCACAAATTGCAGTCACTCTTCTCAACCTGGGCTTGAATCTCATCTGGATACCCGCCTATGGGTGGCACGGAGCAGCATGGGCGAGCCTGATTACGGATGCCACCCTGGGCGCACTTTGTTGGTCAACGCTGGCCTGGATAGGACATCACGCAAACAAGCACAGTTGTGGATCGATAACTTGACACAGGTGAGTTTCAAAAAAGTAAGATCGCTATAAGCCAAGAATCTTAAGCTGATATCCTGAAGAAAATTCTCGGATTTGCCTCTTCCGCTCATCATCCCAGTTGCACAATAACCACACGCGGAAATCAAAATTCGTAAATCCGAAAAGCGCTCCCTCATGAAAATTTTGCTGGTTTCGCACTCTTGGAACAATCCCAATGCAGGCGCCTCGCGAGTCTACCACCAGTTAAACGAGAGCCTGCAAAATCGTGGACATGAAGTCCGATGTCTTCACCGTGACGATGTTTCCATCCCATGGCCGATGGAGCCTGTGGCGTCGCGGTTGTGGCTGCCCGCCAGCATCAGCCGCCGCGCTTCCCGGGAATCCCTGCAGTCTTTCGACATAATCATGGCTTCCAACGGAATGCTGCATCCGCTGTTTCGCCGGCTGAAAAGGAAGGAATCGGCGACGCTTCTCGTCAACCATGTGCACGGGCTCAGCTTTTTTGACTATCAGGCGACGGTTACCGAGAGGATGAGGGGGAATACCTCCAAAACTTTCGTTCATCGTTGGGTTACGGGAGCGTTGCCGACTCGGTGGGATGATTTAGGAAGCCGCGCTGCCGACTTGACTATCGTCCAGAACGACAGAGATTTCGACTTTCTGGCCGCGCACGGGATAGACCCCATCGTCAAGATTCCTCTCGCAGTTCATCCAAGGATCGCACAAGCAGCAGAATCAAGCCCCGATCCCAGCACTCGCCCCCCCATGCGACTGCTTTGGTTCGGCTCTTGGGTATCACGCAAAGGCGCCCATTATCTGCCTCGCGCCTTCGAACTGATCGTAGACCGACGTTCCGATGCACATCTGACGATTGGAGGCACCGGGCTCCCTGCCGAACGGCTGAGAAAATACTTCAAGCCTTCCCTATGGTCCCGCATAGACTTCCTTCCCAGGATCTCGGTCGAAGAGCAAATCGCACTCTTTGGACGCAGCTCCATCTTTCTGTTTCCCTCCATTTCCGAAGGATTCGGCTACGCCATACTAGAGGCAATGAACCTCGGGCTTGCCGTTGTCACCACACAGACAGGGATGGGAAGCGACTATCTGCGGGATGGTGAAACTGCCTCGATTGTCCCCTTTGCATCATCGCTCCATCTTGCCAATGCTGTGATACGGCTGATTGAGGATTCCCATCTTAGATCCTCCATCGCAAAGAATGGGCAGACACTGTCAGCCAACTTCCATATCCAGCAATTTGCGGACGAGTACGCCGCCGCCTTCGAATATCATTTAAACCGGAAAAGGAATGGAACCTCTCGAGTCCGTCTCTAACAAAACCTGTCATCGCAAAGTGCATTTGCTTCTTTGAAAGCTAACAGCAAGTCAACATGCTTCTCCCCGATCACCAACCGCGAGTGCTGGTCGCGTCAAAAGTGCTTCGCTGAGAGAACGCGGACGAGTGGAACCGGCAAAGCAGCCGGTAGTCCCATCGCATCATGCCCCTCCCCGCGAAAGCCATGGAGAACCAGCGGGATCGAAGCCGAACGTACCCAACAAGATAGCCTGCACGCTCCGCCTGAATGCCTGACCATCGTCGACTGTATAAGCAGGAAGATCAAAGACTTGAAGACCAATTCGCATCAATTCGAGTTCACTCCATCCATCACCTGATGGAAGATATCGAGATCATCGGCGCGACAGTCAGGAGGTAAAGCATAAAGCTGGCGCGACTTGCGTCATCCCCTCATTTGAACTCGGGCTAAGTTCCAGGCTTCAGACGCACGCACCATGACAGGGATCGGTCACCTCTCATGAGGGATGCGTTAGCCGGATCTCCATCAAAAAGGGTAAAGTGCGGAGCCAGCAGAATCCGTCGCGAAGAGCCACGCAGCCACACCTTGATGAAACACTACGGGCTAGTAGTAGATGGAACTCAAAAAAATTCTCATTGCTGCCTTTATTTGGCGCGTCCTTTTGGGGCAATACGCTTGAAACAGAATGATAAGTTTTCAATGGTGGACGCGGTAGGAATCGAACCTACAACCTGTCGATTAAGAGTCGAATGCTCTGCCAGTTGAGCTACGCGTCCACTTTGGCTGCGGAGAGACCGCAAAGGACCGGGCGAAGGACTCACCCAACACTGTTATAACACAACTCGCAGGCTCTGCCCGCATTCCATGTCTCTTAGAATGTGAACGAAACGCCGCCCTCCACCGAGCGGCTCACCTGCGCAAAATACAGCGTCGTGCCGTCGCTGCTCAGGAAGGGACGATATCCCTCCGCCAGCAGATTCCGCACCGCCACCATCGCCTGCATTCCGTTCGGCAGCATGTGCCCGCAGCGGATCGGCTGCTTCACAAACACGCTCAAATACGGCCCCGGAGCTGACGCATCAAACGCCGCCACCTGGGTCAGCGTTCCGCCCCCCTGCCAGCTGTAACCCACACGCCACTGCGTCCCGGCATTCACCAGTTTGCCCGTCGCCGAAATCGCCACCATCTCAGACTCGCGCGGCGCCACAGCATGCAGTTGCTCCGCCATGGACGCGGCACCACCGTCGCCCGTATAGGCCAGCGCGTTCCCAGTCGCCACATTCAGTGTCATCCACATGTTCTGGAAGACCCGGTTGCTGAACTCCGCCATCATTCCAGTCGACGAAAAATCCTGCCCGGCCGCGCTCATCATCTGCGTCATCGGGTCATACAGCACATCGCCAGAGCTCAAGTCCGCCGCTGCCATTGCCCCGCCGCCACTCACCACCGGGTTCATCATGTGGTCGTGGTACACGCTCACGCTCATGTGCCCGTGCCGACCCACCGGGTGGCTGATCTCCACCGCCTGGTGCAGTCCGTGCTCTGACACCAGCCGCCCGTTAGACTCCGATGCCATCGACGCCAGATCCGTATACCTGTCCAGCTCGCCGGCTCGCTGCACATCCGGGCTGGTCGCCAGCGAATACGAAATCCGCGTCGCGCCATTCTGCACGGTGAACGAAGCAAATGGATAGTTCGCAACCATCGTGCTCATCCCGCGCAGGCCCAGAATCTCGTCGCCCACCTGGGCTTCCACGCCCGGCATCAGGCTCATTGTCTCGGCGCTGCGCAGCGCAAACGCGCTCAGCCCGCTTGCTCCCGGTCCGGTCGCAATCTCCGGGTGATCCTCAACTACGCCCACCGACCGGAACGCATTATCGAAAGCAGCCCGACTTTCATATCCCGCCACCATGCGGAAGGATGGGTTCGCAAACTGCGCCGGATCAGCCAGATTCGCCCGCAGCACCACGCCCCGCGAACCCTCCCCGCTGTGCGCGATTTCAATCTCCTGGTGCAGCCCGCCATTGCCAAAGCTGCCGCTGCCGTCCCGAATCGCCACACGCGCTTCCAATGAGCGGTGCCCCTGACCGTCCGCCACCACCACCAGCGGCCCGTTCTGCAGCATCCGCAGCAGCGGACGATTCGCCGAAAGCCGCAGCGTCCAGTTCCAGTCGTCCGGCGGCTCGCCTTTTGACCTCGGCTGCGCTGGCAGCCAGCGAAACGCCTCGTAGACCGTATTCAAGGTCATGTTCACGACCATGCGGGTGGCGCCTTCCATCTGCACCCGCTCTCGCAGCGTCGGCAAAAAAAGCGCGCTCGACGCCTTCAGGTCGTAAACACCCTTTTTTATATGTCGGAATTCGTAGTGGCCATGCCCGTCCGTGGCGGTTTCCGCTACCACGGTGAAGTCAGGCTTCATCAGCTCGACTATTGCGCCAGTTTCAGCCACCCCGCTGCTGTTCCGCACCACGCCGGTCACACTGCCAGTCGCCGAGGCAGCGCGCACCTGTGCGCTGGTGGACACTGCCAACAGAATCAGCGCGGTTCCGGGAATGAACAAACGTCGAATCACGAATCAGTTCAGTTTGCTGTCTGGCCCAGACGCCATCTCCTAAATAAGGAGCGGCCGGAAGCTCTTGAGCGGCTTCCTGGCCGGTGTGCTGCTTAGTCTACGACAAATGGTGCGCTTTGGGCGATATTCTGCCCGGAAATCGCGTCGTGAATTTTTATCCTCACCGTATATTTGCCCGGCTGCAGGCTGCCCAAAGGCAGCTTCTTCTCAATCGTCAGCTGGTCTGCATCCGCCGCAATCGACGTGGAATCCTGCGTTGTATCCAGCAAAGTCTTATGGTCCTGGTCGTTGATGATCTGGTACTCGATCGTCGCGTCATTACGCTTCGTCTTCTCATTCACGCCAAGGTTGTACACCTGCATCCAGAAGTTCAGGCTCTGTCCGCGCTTGAAACTTGCCGGCGTCGCCTCGCTCTGCATCACCCGCGGCCAAAGCAGCGTATCGCCCAGCGTAAAGCGCCCCGAACCAATGTTCTTGTCCGGAACCCGCTCCATCTTGCTCGCCAGGATCAGAGACGATGTCGAAAGGCTGTTGTCGTTGTATTGCGGAACCGTGATCGCCTGCGCCCACGTTCCCACATGGTTCGGGTTATTCACGTCCTTGATCGCGAGATCGATACGATACCGCCCCGGCTTCAGCGGCAGAGCCTTCCAGTACAGAGAAGCTTGATCGGCCGTCTGCGAAAGCAACTCCGCCGGCTGCTCTACCTCGACCGTATCTTCAAACGAGGTCACAACCTGGTCGGTGATCGTCGTCACGCGTCCGTAAATGTCCACCACACCCTTTGAGACCCCATCCTGCGTCTTAAAGGTGATGTCCTTCTGCTTGATCTGCAGCGTAATGGGCACCAGTACCGCGTTCTGGCCAATCCGTACAAAATCCGTCTGCACGTCGAACGGGAAAAACGGCCCGGTCAGCAGCTTGTGGCTTGTAACAAAACTCTCCAGATCCTTGAACTTGATCTGCGGCGGCGCCTCCAGCTTCGCAAACTGCTCCAGCCGATCGAACTCTTTACTTTGCTCCTCGGCGGAATCCGGACCCGGGCCAAGATCCTCCAGCCCGCCATTAAACCGATCCTTTTTCTGCGCCATGCCCATCTGCTCGTACAGCGTCTGGCCCGCGCCTGGAACGTGCAGCAGCGCATCCTTTGCCGAGCGGTCAATCGTCATCTGGTAGTCGCCGCACATGCACTGGTCCACGAACTCAATCTTCACGTTCTCGCCAATGCCCGGAATATACCGGTAATGCCAGTCTGTAAAGGGATACGTATCCGTCTGGCCCCCACCCTGAGATATCGGGCGGTTGTACATGCCGCCGCTCGGGTGATCATCAATACTCGTCGGCGGACCGTACTTGATGTAAATCATGCCGCGATCCGTCTCCCAGCCCGGCTCGCCATCGGAAAAGTGCTGGTTCGCATAAGCAATCCGGCGATAAATCTCTTCGCGGTAGCTGTTGTAGGGCGAATCCGGATTTGGATTCCGCCGCCGCCAGAAGTTCTCGATGAACGCATCGCGCTCTTCATCGTTGGTCAGGCTCAGGAATGCGCGACGCTCCTTGTCCGTGATAATCCAGCGCACCGTCTCGTTCAGCCACTTCTTGTAGGGCCCCTTCAACTCGTTCCGGTAAGCCTTCTCCTGCTTGCGGACAAGCCACGCCGGACGCTTCCGCTTCAGCGGATTCTGGTCCTGGCTGGCGCTGCTGTTCTGGTCCTTTGAGTTGTCCTGTGCGGACTGGGCCTGTTGATCGTGTGACTTTGCTGACGGCTGCGCGTACAAACTGGGCGTAGCGCCCACCCCGGCCAGCAGAAATACCAGGATCAAGCGAATGCGGGACTGCGACATAAAACTACTGCTCCTCAACGATGAAACTATTGTACGAGCCGATCTCTGGCGACTTCAAGAAAATGCGTTTGCTCATTCCAGGATTTGTTCGCCGAATCTTCGTGCTTTCGTTGCTATCATGAAGATAACTTCGAACTAATTCGCCTGCGCACCCATGGAACTTTTGCGCCGGGCCTTTCGTAATGGAAGCATAACCGGGCGCCGCAGCCCCTCTGTGCCGAACATCGCGGCAGGAAAGATGCGAATGAAAAAAGTTCTTATCGCAGTAGCTGTCATTCTTGTTCTGGGTGCTGTCGTGGGCCTCACCATCTGGCGCGCACGCTCCGGCTACACCAAGGTACTCACCGCAAAAGTCGTTCGGGAAAATCTCGTCTCCACCGTCAGCGCCACCGGCCAGATCAAGCCCAAGGAATACGTCAACCTGGGCGCCACCGCCTTCGGCCGCATCACCCATCTGTACGTCAAAGAGGGTGAAAAGGTCCACAAGGGCGAAGTCGTCGCGACCATCGAAAATGTCCAGCAAAGCGCCAACGTACTCGGACAAAAGGCCGCCATCCTTGCCGCCAGAAGAAATATCGCCGCCGATGTTGCCGCCGAGCACACCGCGCAGGCCAACATCGCCCACGCCAAAGCCCAGCTCAGCCAGGCTCGCTCGCAATGGCTTCGCGCCAAGGCCCTCTACAAAGCCCAGGTCATGTCCCGCCAGGACTATGACACCGACAAGGCCACCTACCTGACCGACGTCGCCTCAGTGCAGCAGGCCATGGACCAGCTCACGCAGGACAAGGCGCAGACCGCCGCCGCCCAAGCACAGCTCATCACCCAGCAGGCCACGCTCAAAGCCAATGAGGACCTGCTCAGCAAGACCGTCGCCGTCGCGCCCTTTAACGGCGTCGTCACCAACCTGCCCGTCCGCGTCGGAGAAACCGTCGTCGAAGGCATTCAGAACTCGCAGGGTTCCACACTCATGACCATCGCCAACATGGCCTCCATCACCGCCGAGGTCATGGTCGACGAAGACGACATCGTCAATGTCGCCATGGGGCAGCCCGTCACTGTCTCCGTGGACGCCCTCCCCAATCAAACCTTTAAGGGAACTGTCACTGAAGTCGGCGATCAGGCCCTCCTGCGCTCCACCGGCGTCTCCACCAGCCAGTCCACCGCCGCCACCAACGAGGCCAAGGACTTCAAGGTCGTGGTCACCCTCATGGACCCCTCGCACAAGCTCAAGCCGGGGCTCTCCTGTACCGCCAAGATCACCACCGCGACTGCCAATAACTCCATCTCCATACCCATTCAGGCGCTCACCTTGCGCACGCCGGATAGCCTCAAGAAAGAATCCGCCTCGGCCATCGCCGCCGCCTCCGCCAAAGAAAAGGCCGAACAGGGCGTCTTCGTCGTCAGCCAGACCGGAAAACCCCGCGTCCACTTCGTCAAGGTGAACACCGGCATCACCGGCGCCACCCATATCCAGGTGCTCAGCGGACTCAAGCCCGGACAGGAAATTGTCATCGGCCCCTACAGCATCCTGCGCACCCTAAAGAACGGCGCGCTCATCAAACGTGAGAAGACGGGCCTCGGCAGCAACCAGAGCTCCATCTAGCGCCTGTCACCGAATCACCCACTCCCGGCTACGGCCGGCAGGAGCAAATCATGGCAACCAAATTCGATGTCGCGACCGCTCCCACCCCCTCGCAGGGTCCCGGCTCCGAAGACGTCATCGTCGTCGATAATCTCTGGAAGACCTACGACATGGGCTCCGAGCAGCAGGTTCACGCCCTCCAGGGCGTATCCCTCCGCATTCGCCATAACGAGTACGTCGCCATCATGGGCCCCTCCGGCTCGGGCAAGTCCACCCTCATGAACCTCATCGGGTGCCTCGACACGCCCAGCCAGGGCAACTACTGGCTCAACGGCCACCTCGTCAGCGAACTCAATGATGACGAACTCGCCCGCATCCGCAACAAGGAAATCGGCTTCGTCTTCCAGACCTTCAACCTGCTGGCCCGCGCCACCGCGCTCCACAACGTCGAGCTGCCGCTCATCTATAACGGCACGCCCGCCCACGAGCGCATCGAGCGCGCCACCCAGGCGCTCATCGCCGTCAACCTCGGCACCCGCACCCACCACAAGCCCAACGAGCTCTCCGGTGGTCAGCGCCAGCGCGTCGCCATAGCCCGCGCCCTCATCAACGATCCCTCCATCATCCTCGCCGACGAGCCCACCGGAAACCTCGACTCCAAAACCGGCGTCGAAATCATGGCCCTCTTTGACGAGCTCCACCGCAAGGGCAACACCATCGTCCTCGTCACCCACGAGCCCGACATCGCCGAATACGCGCACCGCATCGTCCACATCCGCGACGGCAAAATCTTCTCCGACGAACCCTCCGGACGAGTCCGCCAGGCCTAAACCAAGTTGTCAGTTGCCAGTCCTCAGTTTTCAGTCTTTAGTTTTGAGGGGTCAGCTCGTTGTTGACAGGGTCTCAGGCAATGCCTGAGATCGCTTTGACAATTGACAACTGGGAAATGAAAACTGACAACTGGGGACTAACAACTGGCAACTGGCGATAAACTAACCCTACTTTCGCATTATGAAAAAGCTTTTCCTCTGCAGCACCCTGGCGCTGGCCCTGTCTGCCATGCCCCTGGCCCACGGCCAGCAGTTCCCCAAGGGAACCGTGGTTCACTATCCGCCCCGCGGACCCGCCACCCTGCAGCAGGAACAAACCCCGGCACCCCTCGCCCAGCGCGAAAAGCAGCTCCACGCGCTCCTCGCAGCCATCCACCAGTACTGGCTCCAAACTCATCCCGAGTACGCCTCCATCCACGGCGACCAGCGCTATGCCGCCGACCTCACCGACTACTCCGCTGCAGCATGGCAGCAGCGCCTCAACCAGGCCAACGCCTTCATGATGCAGCTTGCGCAGATTGACACCACCGGCATGTCCCCCGCCGACCAGAAGGCCGCCGACAGCACCCTCCACCGCCTCATCGCCGAGCAGACCGCCGGCGCGGCCCGTCCATGGGAAACCCCCGTCACCGCCACCTCCGGCCTGCCCTTTTCCCTCGCCGCGCTCCCCGCTCAACTCCATTTCGCCGGCGCGCAGGACTACGACCACTACATCGCCCGCCTTAACAGGATTCCCACTGCCTTCCGCCAGGTCAGTGACGACATCCTCCTCGGCATAGAGGACGAAAATCCGCCCTCCGTCGCCACCATCCAGGGCGTCCTCGCCGAGGTCAAGGCCGTCACCAGCCAAACGCCGGCAGCCAGCCCATTCGCGGAGCCACTCCAGCACTTCCCGGCCTCTGTCTCCGCCGCCGATCAGGCGCGTATCCGCAAGGCCGTGCTCACCGCCATCTCCATCCAGGTTTTCCCGGCCTACCAGCGTTTCGGCCGCTTCATGGAAAGCCTCCAGCAACCCTCTCAACCCGCTGCATCCAAATCCAATTCCACGTCGAATACGCCAAAGGTGCACCCGTGACCGACCATAAAACAGACCGCAAGACAGAAGCCAAAGTCGAAGTAAAAACCGCTGCTGAAGCCAAAGCCGCCGCCAAGTCCGCGCCTCCCAACCCCTACGACCTCAAGCGCGCCAAAGTCGCCGTGCTCGGAGCCGGCAAAATGGGCGGCATCCTGCTGCAGGCCTTCCTCAAGCAGAACATCCTGCGCCCGGATCAGCTTGTCGCCACCGTCGCACACCCTGACCGCGCCCTCGCGCTCTCCGCCCAGTGGGGCATCGAAGTCACCACCGATAATCTCGCCGCTGTCCGCGATGCCAATATCATCCTGCTCGGCGTCAAGCCCTTCCAGGTTGCCGACCTGCTCGCAACCCTGCGCCCCGCGCTCGACCCCTCCAGGCTGCTCATCTCCTTTGCCGCCTCGGTACGCACCTCGGCCATTGAAGAAGCCGCCATCCCCGGCTCGCCCAAACCCATCCCCGTCATCCGCGCCATGCCCAACACGCCCTCCATGCTCGGCGCCGGCATCACCGCGCTCTGCTCCGGCTCCAACGTCGCACCCCAGCAGATTCAGCAGGCGACCGCCCTCTTTGAGGCCGTCGGTCGAACAGTCATCGTCGACGAAAAGCACATGGACGCCGTCACCGGCCTCTCGGCCAGCGGTCCCGCCTTCATCTACATCATTCTGGAATCGCTCGCCGAAGCCGGCGTCAAAGTCGGCCTGCCCCGCGATATCGCCACCCTGCTCGCCGCCCAGACCACCCTCGGCTCCGCGCGCATGGTCCTCGACACCGGCTACCACCCCGCCCTGCTCAAGGACGCCGTCACCACCCCCGCCGGCTGCACCATCGACGGCATTCTCGAGCTCGAAGAAGGCGGTCTCCGCGTCACCCTTATCAAGGCCGTCATGCGCGCCGCCCAGCGGGCCAAAGAGCTCGCCAACGGGTAGAGACCGCGAGAGACGCACAAACGTCTCGTCCGGCGGCTCAAGGAAGCCGTCGCGGGACCCTCAACAATCACAGCTAAATTTTTTGCTGGAGAAGGCCGACCCAAACCGGCCTTCTCAGCGAACTTACTTCCCGTAAACCACCGGATCGATCAGGCAATCTCCTGCAACCGGGTCACTTGGTCGGCCTGCGGCCCTTTCTGGCCCTGGACAATGTCGAACTCAACGTCATCCCCTTCTTTCAGGCTCTTGTAGCCGTCGATCTGGATCGCACTGTAGTGCACGAATACGTCGGGTCCATCTTCCCGGCCAATAAAGCCGTAACCCTTCGCGTTGTTGAACCACTTCACTTTGCCTTTATATTGAGCCACAAGCCCTGGACCTTCCTGGAGCAAGATTTCGGTGGGGGAGGGTGTCCACCGGCTTGAGATTGAAAAACGCAAATCTCTACCCTGGGCTTTTCCGCGCCGCTCTCGAATCCTGCTGGAGGAAGTCCTTGCCGCCTACTTCCTTTGCCCCAGCAAACGCGCGAAGCTGAGCACGGAGACCAGCGTTTTGCCGTCCTGAACCTGTCCCCTGTCAATGAGACGTAGCAACTCAGAAAGGGGCACACGCAATAATTCGATAGATTCGTCATCTTCCGGGCAGGAGGGTCCCGGAACCAGTTCTTCGGCCAGAAAAACCTGCATCCACTCACCCAGAAAGCCCGGGCTGGCAAAGTACCGCGTCAACTGCGTCCACTTCCGCGCCGTGTAGCCCGTCTCCTCCAGCAGTTCGCGCTTGGCCGCCCGCAACCGGTTCTCGCCCGGCTCCATCTTGCCCGCCGGAACCTCATACAGGAACTGCCCCGCCGCATGACGGTACTGCCGCTCCAGCACAATGTACGGGTCGCGCTTGCTCTTCGAGCTGTCCACCGGCAGTATCACCACCGACCCGTTATGCCGGATGATGTCACGGCTGAGCACCTTGCCGCCGCTCTCCTTCACCGTCTCGTTGTAGATCCGGAACAGAGGCACCTCATACCGCAACTCCGACGAAAGCACCTTCGCCTTACGCCCTGGGTTAATCTTCAACTCCTTCACCACCGGAACCATCGCGTCCGGCTCGCTCACGGCCTCCATTTTTTTGGCCGGAACGGCTTTCGGGGCCGCACTCTTCTTCACAACAGGGCGGGCGGCTTTGCTGGCGGTAGTTTTACGCTGCTTCGACTTTGCGGGCATCACAACTCCTCAAATATTTTGTCCTCTTCGGTACGGTACCATCCCCATAGAGTTCACACCCGTACAGGCAAGAGCACTCGATGGCGAAAAAACAGCGCGCACAGGCAAAAATCATCTGCGAAAGCGTCACCGTCATCGGCCCCGGCAACTGGGGAACCTCACTCGCCCAAGCCATCCATCGCTCCCCATGGAACCTGCGGGAAATCATCGTTAGAAACCATCCCAAACAAAGCCGCCCCGCCACGCCTTGCCACGCATGGCCCCACGCAGCCCTCGATGCCGAAATCGTCTGGCTCTGCGTCCCTGACGACACCATCGAATCAGCCTGCGCCGAACTTCTGCGCCACAGGCCCACACTGCGCGGCCAGATCGTCGTTCACTCCAGCGGAGCACGCACCGCCCAGGCCCTCCAAGCCGCCCGCCTCGCCGGCGCGCGCACCGCCGCCGTCCATCCCGTCATGACCTTCCCCACCCGCCGGGTCGTCTCCCTCAAAAACATCCTCTTCGGCATCGAATCCGAATCCCCCACCGCCCGCAACCGCCTCAAACAACTGGTGGCGGCCATCGGAGGAGAGTCCTTCACCATCGCTGCCCCCAAAAAGGCGCTCTACCACGCCGCTGGAACCATGGCCTCGCCCTTGCTCGTCAGCGCGCTCACCGCCGCGCAGCAAACCGCACGCCTGGCTGGACTCACCCCCACCGTTGCCGCCAAAATGACATCAGTGCTTGCCGAAGCCTCGCTCGGCAACCTCCGCAGCCGCGGCACCGCAGACAGCTTCAGCGGACCCCTGGCCCGAGGCGATGCCGGAACAATTCGATTGCATCTTGAGGCCCTTCGCGAGCATCCAGTTCAAGCCGGAGTTTATCGGGCACTCGCCGTCCACGCGCTCGATTCCCTGCCTGTCCGCGAACGGGAAACCATCGCGGCGCTGCTAAAGCAGGAACCGGCAAGCCGCAGGCAGAACAGGAAGCACTAATTTCTTTGAGGGAGAACGACGAAAGCTGGTGGAGACGCACTGTTACCCGATCACGATCCTGCCGCACCTCAGCCGGCTCTTCACCGATTTCGCCCAGAGCGAAACCGCACTCCAACCCTTTTTCGCCGTTAGCCCTTCCGATCCAGACTGGGCCACCCACACCGTAAGCTTCTCCGGCGACCGCAACGCCCTCGCCAACCTCCTCGAAGCGCAAAACCAGCCCTGGGGCGCATCTCCGGCCACGCTGGAAAATATCGCGCGCCTACGCGCCGGAGCCAACGTCGTCGTCACCGGCCAACAGGTCGTCCTCTTCGGCGGACCGCTCTTCGCCCTATACAAGGCAGCCACCGCCGTCGCCCGCGCCAGGGCCACCGGCGCCGTCCCCATCTTTTGGCTCGCTACCGAAGATCACGACCTCGACGAAGCCAACCACATCGCCCTCGCCGCCCCACCCGATCTCCAGACCCTGCGCCTGGAAACCGCCGCCGCAGCTGCACAGCCCGTCGGCAGCATCCTCCTCGGCCCGGGCATCGAATCCGTTCTCGACCAGGCAGCAGAAATCCTCGGCGACGTCCCCGAACTCGACCTCCTCCGCGAAACCTACCGCCCCGGCGTCACCTTCGCCGAAGCCTTCGCCCGCCTCATACTCAAAATCTTCGCGCGTCAGGGCCTCATCGTCGTCGACGCCTCCGCACGCGGCTTCCACACCGCCGGAGCAGCCGTCCTTCAGGCCGCCATCGAGCGCGCCGAAGAGCTCGAAACCCTCCTCCACCAGCGCGACCAGCTCCTCGCCGCGCGCGGCTACCACTCCCAGGTCCTCGTCGCAAAAAACAGCAGCCTGCTCTTCCTCATGGACAAGCAAACCCGCGCCCGCCAGACCCTCAAGCGCGACGCCTCGGGCCAATGGACCGCCGGCAAAACCACATACTCCACCGCCGACCTGCTCGCCATCCTGCACGCCGAGCCCGAGCGCCTCAGCCCCAACGCCCTGCTGCGCCCCGTCTTTCAGGACGCCATCCTGCCCACCCTCGCCTACATCGGCGGCCCGGCGGAAATTGCCTACTTCGCGCAAACCCAGGTCCTCTATCAGGCCATCCCCGGCCACACCACGCCCATCCTGCCCCGGCTCAGCGCCACCATCGTCGAAGCCTCACTCCGCAACTACATGGCCAGGCACGGCGTCAGCCTTCAGGACATCCTCCACGTTCGCCCAGAAGATCTCACCCAGCGCCTCGGCGCACGCACCATGCCCGTGGAAGGCAAGCAGCAGCTCGCGGCCACCGGCAGCGCCCTCGACCGCGAACTCACCGCCCTCGTCGACTGGATGCGCAACATGGACGCCGGCCTCGGCCGCTCCGCCGAAACCTCCGCCTCCAAAATGCGCTACCAGATGAACCGCCTCCGCCGCATGGCCGCCAACTTCCAGCTCCAGCAGGACCAAAGCCTCCGCCGCCACGTCGAAAAGCTCTACGCAGCCCTCTATCCCAAACATCACCTGCAGGAGCGCGCGGTCGCAGCCATCAGCTACCTCGGCAAATACGGCGACGTCCTCGTCGACGCAGCCCTCGAAGCCGCCACCGAGCTATGCCCCGGCCACCGAGAAATCCACCTGTAAATACAGCCTCCCGCGCATCCTGCACGCTTCAAACATTGCAACCCGTCAGCGACAGTGCTAGATTCCGCCTTATGGCAGGGAAATACGAGTCCACCATCGAAGTAGCCTGTCCCGACTGCGGCGCAATGTTGAAAATCGACGCCAAAACGGGAGCCGTCATCTCCCACACCCCAGCGCCCCGCAAGCGCACCTTTGAGGATTTCGAAACCGCCGCCAAGGCCATGCGCGAGCAGGAAGAGCGCAAGCACAGCATCTTCAAGCAATCCGTCGAATCGGAGAAAAATCGCGGCGACCTGCTCGAAAAAAAATTCGCCGAAGCACTCAAAAAAGCTAAGGAAAACCCGGACACCGGCAAGCCCTTACGCGACTTCGACCTCGACTAACCCCTCAACCCAACCACCTCAGGAGACGGCAATGGGCGCAGAGATGCAAACGACCGAAAACACCGTAAAACTCAGCAACGGAGTAGTCGAAACCCCCGGCCAGATCACCTTTTCGCGCGCCGCCGCGGCCAGCTCGCTCGTGCTCTCCGCCGCACTGCTCATGGCCGGCAAAAAGAAAGGCGCAGCCACGGCCGCCGTAGCCGCTGGAGCCCTCCTCGCGCTCGAAAAACCCGAGGCCATCAAGCGCGTCTGGGACAGCATCCCCCACTATCTCCGCAAGAGCCAGGACTTCATTGGCAAAGTCGAAGACGTAGTCAGCGAAATCACCGCCCAGGGCGAGAAATTCCGCGACTCCATCCTCAGTCACCGCGACTGATCGCGCCTACACCGCCGCAGCACTAAACCTGCTCAAACTGAAGCCATCCACAACCACCTCCGGCACGCGCCCCAGGATCAGATCCCGCAAAACATGCGCCGTGCCCGGCGCCAGCAGAATCCCGTTCCGGAAGTGCCCCGTAGCCACCCACAGCGTCGGCTGCGCCTCGCCCGGCGTCAGCGACCCAATCACCGGCAGTCCATCCTCGCTCATCGGTCGCAGTCCCGCCCACGCAGGCCCGCGCGAAGCCCCAGCCAGCGGCGGCCACAGCGCCACCGCCCGCCGCACCAGCTCCGCAATCATCGGCTCGCTCGTCGACTGGTCAAATCCCGTACTCTCCAGCGTCGCACCCACCACATAATTCCCATCGCCGCGCGGCACAATGTACAGCCCCGGAATTCTTAACGTACACGCCGTCTGCTCTGGTCCTCTCAGGTTCAGCATCACCAGCTGGCCCTTGCGCGGCTCTACCGCCGGAGCCTGCTCCACCGGCGCGCGCCACGCGCCCGTCGCAAATACCACATGCCGCCCCCAAAACTGCGCCTCTTCTGTCTTTTCATCTGCCCGCTGCGCCGCCGTCAGACGATGCAAACCCTCATCCGCCTCCACCCGCAGCACCTGCGTATACTCGCGCAGCTCAATCCCCGCCGCCCGAATCGCACCCGGCAATATCTCAGTCAAATCGCACGGATCGAGGCTCTTCTCTTCCATCACGGAGAACACCAGCTCGCCTACATTCAATCCCGGAGCCAGCTCTGCGATCTCCTCCGCCGTCACCCGCCTGCCCGGCCCGTTTTCTCCATTCGGCAAACCTTCGAGCGTCTGCCGGCTCCGTATCGGAATCTCCCGCCCCGTCAACTCCTTCACCCGCGCCAGAAATGCCGGGTACAGACGCTCGCTGTAAACCGCCAGCGCATGCATCTCCGCGGGATTATGCGGATCATTCGCCGCCAGCATCCCCGCCGCCGCCCAGGACGCCTCATGCATCGCCTGCTGCCGGTCCAGCACCACCACCCGTTGCCCGGCATCCCGCAGCGCCAGCGCGGCCGCAAGCCCGATGATACCCGCGCCGACAATGGCTACGTCGTCAACATTCTCTGGTGCCTTGGGCTTGCTGCTGCCTGTCATCCTTCGAGCTCTCTCCTTTTGCTTGATCCTTTGTCCCGATTTTTCTTTATTGTAGGAGGTTGTGCGGCTTCGCAGGGTGAGCCAGCGCACATGCGAAAGGAACCGGAACATGCAAAGCGATCAAGATCCTAAGCGGCCTTCCAAATTATTGATCCTGCTGCTCGCCGCCGTCTTCGTCGCTGCCGTCTCCGGTCTGCTCTGGAGCTACTCCCTCGCCGGCCGCCTCACCCATGCCGAAGCGCAGCTCGCCGCCACCCAGCAGCAGAACCAGCAGCTCGCCCGCGCGCTCAATCAAACCAACGCCAAACTGCGCATCACCTCCAACACCCTCGGCCAGCGCCTCGGCATCACCCAGCGGCAGCTCAGGCGTCGCGCCGACGACCTCCTCCATCGCCAGCAGGCTGCCGCCACCCGCCTCGAACAGCAGCAAAACTCCACCCAGGCCCAGGTCTCATCCGTCACCACTGATGTAGGCGGCGTCCAAACCGACCTCAACCAGACCAAATCCCAGCTCGCGAACGACGAAGCTCAGATGAAAAAAATGCAGGGCGACCTCGGCGTCCAAAGCGGCCTCATCGCCACCAACGAGCAGGAGCTCCAGGTCCTCCAGCACATCGGCGACCGCGCGTACTATCCCTTCACTCTCCAGAAAGGCAAAAAACAGGCCGTCGCCACCGTCGCACTCCAGCTCCGCCGGGTCAACGCCAGGCACAACACCTACTCCATCACCGTTTTCACCGATGACCGCAAAATCGAAAAGAAAAACCGCGCCATCGACGAGCCGGTCCAGTTCTACAGCGGCCCGCAGCACCTGCTCTTCGAACTGGTCGTCAACAAAATCAGCCACAATCAGGTCCAGGGCTACATCGCCACTCCCAAAAACGCCCCCAAACCCGCCGCGGTGGAACACGGCACTCCGAAATAGAGCAACAAACAGTGCCATCCATCGCAAAGGCCGGCCGCCTTCACAAAACCCTCCAGTAAAAGACGGGAATGATGGCCAGCCAACAAGGTAACACTTGTGTTACCTTGTTAAAAGTGATCGAGATCAGGCAGTACATCGGCCCGGGCGATAAGAACTACTTTGAAGAGTGGTTCAACCAACTGAACGCCCAGGCTGCTGCCAAAGTAAGTACAGCTCTGGCTCGCATCAGTTGCGGAAACTGGTCTAACGTCAAAGGCGTCGGCTCCAGCGTTTACGAGTACCGCATTAACTTCGGCCCCGGATACAGAATTTATTTCGGGAAAGAGGGTGATCGCATTGTGATTCTGTTGGCAGGCGGCTCCAAGCAGCGCCAGCAGCAGGATATTGAAAACGCACACGAGCGATGGTCGGCATACAAGAACGCGCGAAAGGCGGCAAAGTAAAACCAATGGCACTCACCAAACTCTTCAAGGAAACCGTGGCATCCCGGATACAGCGCGACAAATCATTCCGCAAGGAACTCCTGCGGGAAGGCGTCGAATCTCTTGTTCAAGGAGAACTCGATGAGGCCAAAATCCTCCTGCGCGACTTCATCCACGCAACCATCGGCTTTGGCGCACTTTCAGAGGCAACTGAAATCCCGGTCAAAAGCCTCATGCGGATGTTCGGCCCGAACGGTAACCCGCAGGCAAAAAACCTGTTGCAGGTCATTGCCTACCTTCAGCAGCATGAGGGGATCAGGCTGCTCGTAAAACCGTCCAGGGTAGCCTGACAAACCCGCTCAATCCACCCTAAACATGCGGAGCAAGCCGCTTCCGCCGCCACGGCAGCAGCTCATCCGGATTCAGCTTCCCGCTCCACAGCCCGCCGGCCAGCACCACCAGCACGCAACCGCACAGCACCTGCCGCAGCTCATCATCGCGCCGCCGCCGGTCCTGCGCAATAAACTCAGCCAGCAGCGCAGGGCGATGCGCCGCCGCAAGCTCCTGGTTCAGGCGCTCTGCGTTGCAATATCGATGCTGGAAAAAATTCCATCCGGCAATCCCGAAAAGGATCACGGCCAGGCACAACGAGACTCCGGCAACCCACTTGCGCACGCGCTTGCCCTCTTGGGCCAGAAGTCTAGCACGGCTCCTCCACCACAAATCCAGCAAAAAATGCGCCGATCTCGTAACCCGCACGAAACTGGACAAGCCGCTCAGTGCTGCCAGCCGCTGCTCGTCGCCTTGCCCTTCAGCTTCAGAACCAGGTTGTTCTGGCTCTCCCAGCTCACCACAATGTGCAATCCCTTGCGGCTCTCCCATTGCTGCTCGGTGATCGGGTAGTGCAGCAGCAACTGCCCGCTCACCACCTGCCCCGGCTGTATGACCGTGTCCCGCCGCAGTTCCGGGCCCTTCTTCGGCACCATCTGCGAGTAGGCCATGAACGCACGCTCAAAATTCTTCTGCCCCGCCGGGCCGTTCTCGTAGATCGTTCCACCCGGCACATACAGGTACGAGTCCAGGTCAAACACATGCTCCGGAGCCTTCGTCAGGTTCTTCAGCTTCACGTTCGCCAGCACAATCACCTCGTCAAAGGTCTCCGGCTGGCCGTTCACTCCGCCCGCGATAATCCCACCGCCGCTCACGTTATGAATCGGAAACACATCCAGCGACACAATCTGCCCCGCCGTAGTCGGTGGCGGCGTCATGAAGTAGTAAAACGCGAAGATCACCGCGGCAACAATGCAAAGGGCTGCGATAACGGAGACAGCGGCGGTCACGGCAGAGCCGCGTTCGCCAGGAGCGGGGGATCCGGTGCGCCAGGTCATGCAGGAAGTGTAATCCCACCGCACCCAATTAGGGGCGCGGACGCAGAGCGCCCAGGAATTTTTTCGCCGGCAGCGTGTTCAGCACGTCCTGCTTCGTCAGCCAGGCCCGCCGCAGCTGCCGCATTCCGTACTGGATATTCCCATAATGCGAAGTGTGGTGCGCGTCCGTGTTGATCACAATCCTGCAGCCCTTTTCATGCGCCGTCCGCAGATGCACGTCATTCAAATCCAGCCGCTCCGGCGACGAATTCTGCTCCACCGCCACGCCCAGCTCCGCGCACCGGTCCAGCACCGCGCCAAGGTCAAAGTCAAACGGTTCACGCAGCAGCAGCAGACGCCCCGTGGGATGCCCCAGCACTCGCACATAAGGATTCTCCACCGCCCGCAGCACCCGTTCCGTCATCTCCTTGCGCGGCTGGTTGAAGAGCGTATGCACGCTTGCAATCACAATGTCCATCTCCGCCAGAATATCGTCCGGCAAATCAAGCTCCCCATCCCCAAGAATGTCCACCTCGATCCCCGTCAGCACACGAATGCGGCCTTCCATCTCCGCATCCACCTCGCGAATCTTCTTCATGTGCTCCCGCGCCCGCTTCGCGTCCAGCCCATTCGTCATCGCCAGGTTCTTCGAGTGGTCCGTAATCGCCATGTACTCATACCCGCGCGCAAGCGCCGCCTCGGCCATCTCTTGAATCGAGCAGCGCCCGTCCGTCGCCGTCGTATGCGCATGCACATCTCCGCGAATATCTGCCTGCTCCACCAGCTTCGGCAGCGTGTGCTTCTCCGCAGCCTCTATCTCGCCCAGATTCTCTCTCAGGTGCGGCGGAATCCACTCCAGCCCGAGCGCCGCATAAATCTCCTCTTCCGTCCGCGCCGCCGCCACGGAACCATCCTTCACCCGCGCCAGCGCATATTCGCTCAGCGTGTAGCCCTGCTTAAGCGCCCGCTGCCGCAGCGACACATTGTGCGACTTCGATCCAGTAAAGTACTGCAGCGCCGCCCCGTAACTGCTCTCCGGCAGCAGCCTCACATCCACCTGCATCCGGTTCCGCAAATGGAAGCTGACCTTGTTCTGCCCATGCGCCAATATGTCCGCAATTCCCGGATATGAAGCCACATACGCCGCTGTCTCCGTAGCGCGATCCTGCTCGCAAGCCGGGCCTGCAATCAGCACATCCAGATCACCCACCGTCTCGCGCCCGCGCCGGTACGACCCCGCCACCGTAACCTGCTCCAGACCCTCCAGACCGCCCAGATACTCGCGAAACGCCTCCGCCTCGCGATCCGCAACATTCAGCAGAAATCGCCCCGTGTGCTGGTGATACTCCTCGACCGCTTTCTTCAGGTTCGCAATCTGCTTTTCACCAAAGCGCGGGAGTCCCTCCAGCTTACCCGCCTTCAGCGCCGCTTCCAGTTGCCCCACCGTCGCGATCTGCAGCGAGCTGAACAGCAGCGCCACCGTCTTCGGGCCCATCCCCGGCAGCTTCAGCAGCTCCAGAATCCCCGCGCCGTACTTCTCCAGCAACTCCTTGCGCGGAGAAAACGTACCCGTCTCCTCCATCGCCGCAATGTTTGCGGCCATGCCCTTCCCGATTCCGGGAATCGCCTGCAACGACTTCGCATCCTGAGCAATCTCGCTCAGCGCCACCGTCGTTCCCTGCACGGCCTCGGCAGCCCTCCGGTACGACCGGATCCGAAACGAATCCCCTCCGTCGATCTCCAGCAGATCGGCAGTCTCTTCCAGCAATTGCGCTATCGAACGGTTATCCATCGCACTCGATTAAAGCATTTTTCCTACAGGTCTAGACCGAAGAGAGCAATCCGATGCAGCTTTTCCGTCAAGAAAAGCGGCACCGGATTGCATCCAGAAAGTTCGCAGTAATAGGAAAAATGCTCTCAAGCACGGATTCATCCCTGAGCGATGCTCACCCCCGACCGATGCTCATCCCGTCAGCGCCGAGGCCACCAGCACAATCAGGCTCAGCGTCAGCAACGCCACGCAAACATCCAGCGCCAGCACCAGCCATGTGCGCGGATCAATCTCCTTGTACCGCCGCCGCAAGTCCCGCCCACCCCGCAGCACCGAAACAATCCGCTCGCCCTCCGCCGCCTGCCGGTTCACCCGCGCCGCCATCACGCGCACAATCACCGCCGCCAGCAGCGCGGACCACGACGCAACCACCGCCGCAACCATCGGCAAACCTGGGAAACTCACCATCAAACCAGCCGCGTCCCCGCCATCGTTTCCAGAATCCGCAGCGGAGATACCTCCGGCTTCACCAGCGCCTCCGGCTCCACCAGCAGCGTCTGCTCCAGCGCATACTGCCCCGCCAGCACCGCATGCGGAACCGTATCCGTATACACCATCCAGCTTGAACCCGCCGGAAACTGCCACGGATACCGCGCCGTCTCCGACTGGTACTGGTCGTTCTCCTTCAAAAAGTTATGGAAGCGCATCATGAAGTCGTCATACGCCGTCCGCTTCAGAGAAGGAACCGCCTTGCCCAGCCCCACCGCGCGCGCCAGTCCCTTGCCCATCCGCGTCGCCGCATTCCCCGGCCTGGGAGCTATCTGCCCCGGGGCAAACCGCCGCACCGTCTGCGCAAAAGGATCGCCCACCACCCAGTCCCGCGTCCGCTCTGGATGAATGTTATCGAAAAATCGCAATATCCGGGCCCCATGCGTCGGCCGCGTCGGAAATGCATCCGTGTGCAGCAAGTCATTCCGCCGCCTCCGCGGCAGGTCGCGGTTCTGCTCCTCCAGCGGACGAAAACTCGCATAATCCAGCCGCCAGCGCCGCTCGTACGGCGCCAGAAACCCGCTCAGAAAATCCACCACCTGCCGCGAATACCCGCGCATGATCCCATGCAGCCGCTCCACCGTGGCCCCGTCGCCGCCCTTCGCGTCCACGCCGCTCAGCTTGTCCATCTTCGGCTTGTACGCAATGTTCTTGTGCAGGCTGCTGCCCGTCTGCTGCTGCCCGCGCAAAAACGCCAGATCGTCTGCGGTAAACCGAAGCGGAGTTTCAGGAAAAAATAAAATATCCCCGCTCTCCAGCCGCGCGCACCAGTCGCGAGCCTGCTCCGCCGTCGCCGGCCGCCCATCCACCAGTTGCTCCAAAGGGATCGTCGCAAGCGCCATCGCCGTTGCCTCCCGTCAACCGGGTTGCGGCGCTGTGCAAACTCCGCGCTCCTCAACTCGGGGTTTGCCCTAGAATACAAGAGTCATGGACGACACCCACACTCAGGCCGCCTCCGCCACGGCCCTCCTTCCCGCCGTCGAGGTCACCCGCCAGGCGCAGGTCACCGAGGCCGCCAACGGCATCTTTTACGCCACCTACGGCGAGCTGCGCGCCGACGACGACGTTCTGCGCATCGTCGAAGCGGTCCCCTCCGGCATCGCTCCCGCGCTCCAGCGCCGCGCCTACTACTTCGTCCCGCTCGCCATCGCAGAAGACGATCAGGTCCACATCGCGCCCACCTTCACGCAGGACCTCAGCGACCGCGCCGTCTGCCACAAAAACCTCACCCTCGGCAGCGCCGAATGCACCTTCCTTTCCACGAGCCTCACTCAGGACCGCTTCGCCCTCGCCTTCGAATTCTTCATCAACGTAGGCCACCAGTTCGTCGAAGTGGCAGGCGTCCCCGCCAGCTTCCACGAGCTCGTCTGGCGGCAGGCCGAGTCCCAGGTACGCGGAGAAACCAGCCACGACGCATGGGAGTACCGCCAGCGCGCCCAGTCCGGCGACGAAAAAGCCAAGTCCCAGTTCTTCGAGGCCGCCTTCGCTGACATTCTCGCCATCTACATGCTCGCCTCCACCGTCGACTTCGACTACCACGACCTCCGCGAGCGCGAGTACCCGCTCCTCGTCGCTCCCGCGCTCGCCGAGCGCCTCCGCCACGTCGCCGCGCTCTTTCCGCACAATCACGGTTACGAATTCGAAATCCGCTACCGCCGCAGGAGCTAGACCCACGCCATGATCGCTCACCTACGCGGCATCCTCATCGCCAAGCTGCCCGGCCAGGCCATCGTCGAGTGTGCCGGCGTCGGCTACGACGTCGCCATCGGCATCCCCACCTTCACCGCGCTCCCGTCACAGGGAGCCGAAGTCGCACTCCACATCCACACCCAGGTCAGCGAAGACGCCATCGCCCTCTTCGGCTTTCTCGACCTCGACGAGAAGCGCCTCTTCGAGCGCCTCATCACCGTCTCCGGCGTAGGCCCCAGGCTCGCCGTCAAAATGCTCAGCGGCCTCAGCCCCGAGCGCACCGTCGCCGCCATCCGCGCGCAGGACCACGCCAGCCTCACCCGCATCCCCGGCGTCGGCAAAAAGCTCGCCGAACGCCTCGTCGTCGAACTCAGGGACAAGCTCGACGACTTCGCCGCCGCACCCGCCCAAACGCCCGCCGCCCAGCTCGGAGCCGCAGCCGAAGACGTCCTCTCCGCGCTCGTCAATCTCGGCTACCAGCGCCCCGTCGCCATCCAAGCCATCGAAACCGCCGTCGAACGCGACCCCTCCGCCGGCGAAAACTTCGACAATCTCTTCCGCTCCGCCCTCAAACTCATCCGCTAAACCAGCAAAACAGTGGTGGCCCACCCAAGCCGCCAGGCTTGAGAGGGGGAATGACCCACTCAGGCGGGTGCCCCATTCATCGCGGCGCTATCGTGATGAGTGGGGTCGGGCGAACATTGCACCTAATCAAACTGCCGTCGTACCCTGTCCTCCACCGAGGAAAACCCATGCCCACCCTCACCAAATCCCAATCCGAATCCCTCCTCAAAACCCTCCAGACCCGCTTTGAAAAAAATCCCGCCCGCCACAAGGGCATCGAGTGGTCCACCGTCCAAACCCGCCTCCAGAGCAACCCCAAGGCCCTCTGGTCCCTCAGTGAAATGGAAAGAACCGGCGGCGAACCCGACCTCATCGCACACGACAAAAAGACCGGCCAACTCATCTTCTGCGACTGCTCGCCAGAAAGCCCCTCCGACCGCCGCAGCGTCTGCTACGACCCCGAAGGCCAGCGGAAGCGCGAAAAGGAAGGAATCAAGATGGCCGGCAATGTCCTCGACATGGCCGCCGCCATGGGCATCGAGCCGTTAGACGAGGACCAGTACCGCCACCTCCAGACCCTCGGCCAGTTCGACTTAAAATCACAAAGCTGGCTAAAAACCCCACCCGAAATCTACGCCCTGGGCGGAGCCATCTTCGCCGACCGCCGCTTCAACCGCGTCTTCGTCTACCACAACACCGCCCCCTGCTTCTACAAAGCCAGAGCCTTCCGAGGCCTCCTCAAAGTCTGAGCCGGAAACAAAATGGGTGCCCCATTCATCGCGGCTGTATCGCGATGAGTGGGGTTAGGACCATCCTGGTGCCCCATGTCCGCGAAGAGGAGGTGGGAGTCGGCGCAAAGCGCCGATACCCATTCCGCTGTGAGATACAGCCGTCATCTGATTTGTCACCGCCCTCCTCGCAAAGGAACTGGAACCACCATAAGCTTTATTCATGGGGTCAATAGGACCTTTGCCGGACGATCTCCTTCAGCTTTTTGATGAGCTCATCGTTAAATGCCTTCGCATCATTCCCGTGATGCGCGTGTCGATGACAAGTTGGACACACCCCGATCACCTTATCTGGGTGATCTGCTCCGCCATCAGCCACCCGCGTTGTGTGATGAACCTCCAGGTAGGGGGAGCCGTCCTTGTTTAGGAAGGCAGATGGCTGCCCACACCCCTCGCAATTTCCCTTTGCTCGGCGCAATGCATATTGTTTAATTGCAACGGATCTTTTCCGGTGATTGATCCTGCGCTGCTCAGGCGTCAGCCCCTTTGAAGAACTCGACATAGCAACCTTTCGCAGCTCTTCCAGAGTTGCGGTTTCCAGTTCAGCTTCAGAAATTTGCGCAGGCCTCCTGATGACCCGCTTGCGTACTAATCCCCTGATTTTCTGGGCCACTTTGGGATCAGGTGTCGTTATGGATCGCGGGTATCGCGCCCACTTGAAATCCTCAATCTTCTGCCGTACCTCAACTAGCGGTATTGGAGGTTCGATGAGGCGAATAGAACAGAGTTGGCTGCTGTAGCGATTCATCCAGTCCTTCGCGGGCCTCGGAGTGGATGCAATCTGTCCGACCGCAAACAGGCCCTCCGAAGCTACATTGATCACTACCTCATCCCCTATCTCAGCTTTTTTGGGAACTATCCACCATCGTGCTCGTCCGGTCGTCTCCGCCAACCGAACCAGATAGCCCTTATCACCGTTTCCGTAGCCACCATTCAACATATGCAATCGACTTGACGGTCGCTCTATGGAGAAATTCGGAAGCACTTGTGCGAGATACTTCAAGACGCCGTGAGAATGAGCGCCTTTGATACTACCCTTGCTCTTGGTTTTTGCAGCAATCCGGATTGCTCCTAAATGTGCTTCGGCAACCTTTCCGAGGGCTTTCGAAAGATGATGAAGATCAATCGACGTCATGGCGCATCCGGGCGCGCGCTGATAACGGACTCTCGTCAGCTTCACGCCCTTGGGAACTGATCTGATTTCCAGGAGAACCTGTAACGCATCACGGGTCAGCACCAAGACTTCCACGGATCCAACATTCAGCCGGACCCGGTCTTTGAAAAGAGAAACGCCCCATCTATGGTGATAATTGTCGCGAAGCAATTGAATGCTTCCAGCAAGAAACTTAAGGTAAGCGTCTTTCTCTTTCGCAGGGATGCCGTCAAAGATCGCATCCATAACGAAATTTGTGTCCTCGGCTTCTGAACGCCTGACGTGTGCGCTGGACATGATGAATTGAATCTCCGAAAGCAGATTTTGACGAAAATATATCACCATCAGCTGACTCTGGATCTTCATCACCGCCCAAATCGCCAATCCAGCAACTGGGAACTGACAACTGAGCACTGGGGACTTCCTCAGTGCTAATCTCATCCCAATGCCCTTCCTCGAAGCCAGCCGCCTCACCAAGCGCTACGGAGATGTGACCGTCGTCCACGACGTCTCCCTCGCCATCGAGCGCGGAGAAACCCTCGGTCTCGTCGGCGAATCCGGCTCCGGCAAAAGCACCGTCGCTCGCATGATCCTCGGCCTCGTCGAACCCACCTCAGGCGCCGTCCTCTTCGACGGCCACCCCATCACCACCCGCGGACGCGCAATGCGCACCCTCCGCCGCCGCTTCCAGCCCGTCTTTCAGGATCCCTACGCCGCACTCAACCCCCGCATGCGCGTCGCCGAAATCATCGCCGAACCGCTCGTCATTCACGAACGTCTCTCCCGCGCCGAGCGCCGCCGCCGCTCCACCGAACTCCTCCACGCCGTCGGACTCGAAGACTCCGCCCTCACCCGCTATCCCCACGAATTCTCCGGTGGCCAGCGCCAGCGCATCAACATCGCCCGCGCACTCGCGCTCCGGCCCGAACTCCTCATCCTCGACGAGCCCATCTCCGCCCTCGACGTCAGCGTCGGCGCCCAGATCGTCAACCTCCTCCGCGACCTCCAGCGCGACTTCCGCCTCACCTACCTCTTCATTTCCCACTCCATGCCCATGGTCCGCTACCTCGCCAACCGCGTCGCCGTCATGCAGCACGGCCGCCTCGTCGAGTCCGGCCCCTGCGAGCAAATCTGCAACCACCCCCAGCAGGACTACACCCGCACCCTCCTCGCCGCCACCCCCGAACTCCGCGCCGGCTGATCCGGTCCCGCATCGGCTAACCAACCACCATCAAAATGCTCTAATAAGGTATGAGTTGCACCCGACGCGCAGCCGTAGCGCTGGCGCTCCTCTTTGCTCCCCTGGCCCTGCACGCCCAGGCAAAGCTCTCCTGCAAAGTCCAGCCCACCACTCTGGCTGAGGCTCAAAACTGCTGGCGGCCCCTGCTTGTCTTCAGCCCCACGGACCACAACCCCCAGCTCCTCGCACAGGAACACATCCTCGACCAGGACGCCGACGACATGATGGACCGCTTCGTCCTGCTCGTCCCTGTCGTCCCCAATGCCAAGGCCACGCCCACCCCGCTCGACTCACCCTGGACCATCATGCCCCAATCCCAGATGGACCGGATCCGGGCCCAGTTCCACATCCCCAACAACCAGTTCCAGGTAGTCCTCCTCGACGAAATGGGCAAACCGCTCTTCCACAGCGACCACCCCGTCACCACCAGCTACCTCAAGGCCGTCATACACAACCTGCCCCACAGAAAGATCGAGAAATACCGCCGCGGAGCCAACTAGCCGCATCTATATCCCTGCAACCCCTGTAACAACCTCCCGGTAACCCAACCTTTATTCCCGGAACTTCCACCCTCAAATCGCCGTATCTCAGGCAGCAATTTTCCCCATCCGCCGCAACTTGCCTTCCATCTTTGCCACCATCGTTTACCATCCCCTTACAGGTCATGCCGTGAACATGCAACTCTTCACTCCCGAGCAGCTCACCTCGATCCCCGACCGGATCGAGGCCCTCAGGCGCGTCGCGCCCCTGCATGGAATGCCGGAAGAAGAGCTGCGCTGGCTTGCCGAGCACGGCCTCGAGCGCTGCGCCCCCGTCGGAGCCATTCTCTTCCGCGAAGGCGATGAGGCCAACGACATGACCATCCTCCTCCATGGAGAAATCCAGGTCACCCGCGAGCGCGGCGGCCCCATGGCCATCTTCATCGGACGAGCCGGGCAAATCACCGGCCTGCTGCCCTTCTCGCGCATGAAAACCTACGGCGGGCGAGGACAGGCCACCGCTCAGGTCTGGGCCCTTCAGTATCCGCGGGATATCTTCCCGGAAATGCTCCGCGCCGTTCCCTCCATGGTCCAGCGCTCCGTCTCCGTGCTGCTCGACCGCACCCGTGAGGTCACCCGCCTCGAGCAGCAGGCAGAAAAGCTCAACGCTCTCGGCAAGCTCGCCGGCAATCTTTCCCACGAGCTCAACAATCCAGCCTCCGCCGCTCAGCGCTCCGCAGCAGGCCTGCTCAGCGAACTCCGCATCTACGGACGCCACAAGTTCGACCTCGGCGGCCTGTGCCTCGCTGAGCCGCAACTCTCCGCGCTCCACTCCTGGCAGGACAACATCCGCCTCCGCGCCCCCATCAACCACACCACCCGCGAAACCTCCAACGAGGAGGCCATCGCCGAATGGCTCCGCACACACGGCATCGATCAACCCTGGCAGGCCGCGCCGGACTTCGATGAAGCCGGCGTCACCACCGCGGACCTCGAAGAGCTCAGCCAGCTCATGCACGGTGCCTCGCTCGGCGTCGTCATCGGGCAGTTCGCCTCTTCGCTCCGCACCGAGCGCATGGCTCAGGCCATGCTCGACTCCACCACCCGCATCTTTGAAATCATCGCCGCCATCAAGGACTACTCCTACATGGACCAGGCGCCCATTCAGGATGTCGACGTCCCGCAGTCCCTCGAAACCACGCTGGCCATGCTCCAGTCCCGACTCGGAAAAATCCAGGTCGAGCGCCGCTACGCACCCGATCTGCCCCGCATCTCCGCCTACGGCAGCGAGCTCAACCAGGTCTGGACTGCTATTCTCGAAAATGCCCTCGACGCCACCGAAGGCATCGGGCGCATCGTCCTCAGCGTCAAGCAGGCAGGAGAAATGCTCGTCATCGAAATCTGGGACAACGGCCCCGGCATCCCCGCCGCCATCCAGAACCGCATCTTCGAGCCCTTCTTCACCACCAAGGCTCCCGGCGAAGGACTCGGACTCGGACTCGACACTGTGCAGCGCATCGTGCGCCGCCATCGCGGCACTGTCAGCGTGCAGTCCGAACCAGACTCCACCTGCTTCCAGGTCCGCCTGCCCATCGAACCCCTGCAGGCCTACTAACCTGCCCTACTTACCGTTCGACTTGCCGGCCAACGCCTCATAATCCTGCGTCTCCCGCGCAGCATCCGCCAGCCGACCCATCTTCTTGTAGACCGCAGCCAGGTCCGCGTGGACCTGCGTATCCTTCCCATCCAGCTTCTCGGCCATCTGCAACTCTTCTACCGCCCGCGCCGTATCGCCGTTCGCCGCATAAGCCTCGCCCAGAGCCCGTCGCAAATCTTCTTCCTGCGGCAGCTTCGCAGCCAGCGCCTTCAGCCTGGCGATCCCCTCCGGCAACTGCCCCGTCTTCACCAGGCAATCCGCATAGATAAATGCCATCTCATCAGTTACATTTCCACTTTGCATCACAGGAGCAAGCGCATCCCGCGCCTTCGCATACTCCTTCGTCATGTAAAGACTCAAGCCCAGCGCCCCTCGCATCATCTCATCCTGTGGATGAGCATTCACGTAAGCCGTCAGCGGCGCCACCGCCTCCGCAAAATGAAACGACGAAAACGCAGCCCGCCCCAGATTCTCATTCAACCCCGGCATCTGCGGATCCCACTGCTTCGCATGGCTGAAGTAGTCATATGCTGACCGCACATCGCCCTGCATCCCCGCTATCGCGCCTAGATTGTTGTAGCTGTTCGCAATAAACGGGCCTACCCGCCGCGCAAATCCCGCCGCCGCCTGCGCCGCTTCCTCGCTCGCCCTCGTTTCCATCGCAGATGTCTGCACCACCGGAGCATTCGCATTCCCGGCTCCGCCCGCGCCCTGATCGTAATAATTCGCCAGTTGCTCCCGCGCCCGCGACAGATTCTTGTTCATCAGTTGCTGCGAAATCGCAAGCTGCTTTTGCGCCCCTGCTCGGTCCCCGGACTTCAACAGAAGCCGTCCCAGCAAATAATGCGCCTTCTGCACCTGGTCGTGGTTGCGCGTCACGTCGGTCGTCAACGCAATCGACTGCCGCAGTGCCGCAATCGCTCTCTCGTCCTGATGCATCGCCGCATAAAGCTGCCCAAGATACAAAAACGTGTCCGGATCATTCGGCGCGATCGTGGCCGCCAGCAGCAATTCCTTCTCCGCATCCGCGTAGTCATGCTGGCCCATCTCCAGGTGCCCCAGCGCCGCATGCGCCATCGCTTCGTGCGGATAAAGCGAAATTTCCTGCTTCAACTGCGCCTCGGCCTCTGCCACGTGCTGCCCGCTCACCAGGTAGGCCGCCGCCAGCGAGTAGTGCGCCCCGGGCAGCTTGCCATCCAGCGCCACCGCCTGTTCAAACTCCCCCACCGCCTTGCTCTGGAAGTCCGAATCCATATACGCCTGCCCAAAGAACATGTGCAGAATCGCCTTGTTCCCGTACCCGGACTTCATCTCGGCAAACAGCTTCTCCGCGCACTTCTGGTCTTCAAGATTCAGGCACGCCACCGCCAGGTCATACCCGTTCTGGAAATCAGGATCGAGCGCCACTGCCTTCTCCAGCGACTTGCGCGCCTCCGCGCTCTTGCCTTGCTTCAGTTGCGCGCGCCCCAGCAGCGAATATGCCCGCGCCTGCGCATTCGCATTCTTCGGATAGTTCTCAATCACCCGCTGCGCCAGCAAGGCTGCATGCCGCACACGCCCCGCATGCAACGCCGCCGCGGAATACTCCACCAGCAGCGCCGGAGAATTCGGCGCCAGGCTCAGCGCCGCGTCAAAGTTCGGAGCCGCCTTGCCATACTCGTCCCCATGCGCCTCCGCAATCGCCAGTTCTCCCAGCGCATCCGCCAGAAAAATTCGATACTCCTGTGCCGCCGCCTTTAACTCATGGGCCGCCTGGTACTTCATCGCCGCGTTGTAATGCTGGTGCAGAATCTCTTCATTCTTCAACGCAACTGAGTTTGTCCCCTGCTGTACCCCAGCCTGCGCCGTCACTGCCGCAAACAGCCACGCCGCTGCAACAACTACGATCCCGCGCTTCCAAAACCAATCCACTGCCGAACATTTCCTATTCAAAATTCCATACCGCCATCTTCGCTGCAGGAAACCTCGCGCACGACACGCCAGCCAGCGCCCGCGAGTCCATGGTTACCGGCAGTCTAACCCATCACATAAACTCAAATTCGTATCCCAAAAAACAAACCGGAAGGCGGTACCAAAACCGCCTTCCGGACAAAGGAGGACACATCAGTTAAAAGATGTACTTCACTGACAACTCAAGCGTGCGTTGGTTCGGCTGACCGGACTTCGTATCCATCACGCCGAAGTTATTCGGATTGCCGCCTGGGTAAGCAGACGCCAACGGAGTCCAGTTCTGGGTTCCAACAGGAGCCTGGTAGTGCAGGCTCAGCTGCGAGCCTCCGCTGAACTGCGGAAGCGGGTGGTTCAGCCAGTTGAACGCATCGATGCGGAACTCCGCATGCTGCTCGTGCCACACATGGAACGTCTTATACAGCGACATATCGCTATCAAAGTACGCTGCCATCGTGTACGGGTAGTTGCGCGGTCCATACTCGCCGATCTTCGGTGGAGCAAAGCACGAATACTTGATCCGCTGGTAATGTGCGGTCCCGGAACGGGGATCGCACGTCAAAACCGGCTGAATATCAATCGTTGCGTTCGTGCCATAATACGTCGCCTGGCTCACGCCAGAGGTGCTTCCACTCGGAAGATCATATTGCAGGCTCATGCCGAAGTTGGGGTTGTTATTGGACTGGATAAAACCACCGGACTGCCAGGTGGTGATGTTGGAAATCGTCCATCCATTGGCCGCTCCGCGGGCAAGCATGTTGTCACCCTTGTAAGGCCGCTGGAAGGTGTACGATCCCGAGAAGTTGAACACATACCGGCGGGTTGTGTTCGCGTAGCCATAGTTGCGGTTCAGATGGAACGCATCCTCACCCAGCGTCGTGCTCAGGTTGCTCTGGTAAGTGTAGTTCGCATCAAAGTTGGCGTTGGTGCCGCGACGGACAAGGCTCATCTGCAGCGCATCATAGTTCGAGTACCCCTGGGTATCGAGCATGTACACGCTGTTGTTGCCATACTCCTTGCCGTAAGGATGGTAATCCGCATACTGGTTGCAGACTTGCCCGCTGCAGGTTGTGTTCACCTGCTCAGGATTCTGAGCCGTCAGTCCGGTCACCGGATCGGGCTTGAAGAACGCGCCCAGCGGAATCTTGTTCATGTCGTCGTAGGCAGAGAAGCCTCCACCAGACAGAGCCTGTCCGCCCAGCGGCATGTTCTCTGCATGGTTTCCGACATAAGCAACTTCCAGCAGCATCTTGCTCGGCAACTGCTGGTCCACCGTCAGGTTCCAGGCCGTTGAGTCAGGAATCTGATCGTCCAGCGGATCAAGCGCATACTCGCCGTTGTTCACGCACGGATTGGTTGGACTGCAGCCTGCCGCCGTCGGCACGATGATGCCGGGCGCACCACCTTGACCCGGTGTGCCGCCGGATTGGCCCGCCGCGCCAATCTGCGGCATCGTGACCTGATAGCCACTCGGCAGGCCGTAACCCAGAATCTCCTGCGAAGTAGACAGTTGGTTGGTGTAGTTGTTGTACTGGTCGGCAAACCGGAAGATGCCCCAGCCGCCGCGTACCAGCGTTTTGCCGTTGCCGAACACGTCATACGAAAGACCGAAGCGCGGCGTGATGTAAGCAAACCGGTTCGGCATACCGCTCGACGGAACCCCGGGATCAACCGCATGCCAGCGGAGACCCGGATTGAGACGGCCTGCGTTATAGTCCGACTGAACCAGGGACGGTATAAAGACTGCTTCACCGATCTTGTTCTTGTCATACCAGTGTCCAATGTGCTCAACACGAATACCGTAATCGATCGAGAGCTTCTTGGTTGCCTTCCATGTGTCGTCGAAGTAGCCCGCAAAGGTTCCGTAGGCCATTTCCACGTTCTCGAACTTGTTGGTTTCGTTGTACCCGGTGGCAATACCCATCAGGAAGTTTGCTGTCGGGTTGTTCGGTGATCCAAACTTCTGGCCGGTCACCACGTTCGGCAGAACATTGCCGCCCATGCTGAAACCGCCAAAGTTACCGTTCGGAGCATCGCCGAATTCACCCTGGTCGTTCGTCACAACCTCGGTAAATCCGCCCATCTTGAGAGTGTGAGTTTTCACCTGCCAGGTAAAGTTGTCTGCGAACGAAGGCATCTCCTTCTTCACCAGGTAGGTATGGGCCGCGTTGTCGAAAATATCGCCCTGTGAAAAGTCAGGGAACGTCTCATAACCAGCCGTGCTGTAAGAAGGCAGAACGTTCGATCCGGTGTTGAAGATCGTGCCGTAAGGATATCCAAGACCCGAGCGAGTCGCGGCGCTCGGATTTCCTGGGCCCACAGGGAAGTTCCCATAGCCCCAGGCTGCAATCAGTTCGTTGGTGATATTCGGGCTGAACGTGTGAATGAAATGGCCGGAGATCGCCTTCGTGTACGTAGTGCTGTACAGGCCGCCGCCCGGATACGGAATCGAAGCGTAAGGCGTCCAGTAAATGTGCGCGCCGTTACCCTGCGAAAGCTCCTGGCTGTAGCTCTGCTGGTATGAAATGTAGAACTGCGTGTTGGCTGACGGATCATAGTCCATGCGCAGCCGGTACAGCCAGCCGTTGTTCTTGCCCGGAATCACCTGGTAGTAGTTGAAGCCGCCAGGTGTGGTTGCAGGGTTCGCATTCGCCTTCGGCCAGAAGCTCGAAAGAGCCTTTGCCGCGGCACTCAGGTACTGCGAAGGAATCTGGCTGCCGTCCGGCGTCCCCGGACCAATTACCGTACCGTCAGGAAGCACCGTACCCGTAAGGTCATTACAACCATTCGTCTGCGTCGCGTTGACGTTGGCCGCGCCAAGACAGAACGTCGCGTTGTCCGCCGTCGGCCCGAAGTTACCGTTCATCATGTCCGGGGTCGGAATAAACGATTCTAGGTAGTTTGCATTTCCGGTGTTCTGCAGGAACCGCTCATAACCACCCCAGAAACGAAGCTTCTTGTGCGTGCCCGGAACCGGCCCGCCCACGTTGAAGCCGGGATAGTAGTAGTGAGCCGCGCCACGCGGCACGCCCTGGTGATTGCTCTGCCAGTCGTTCGCGTTCAACACGTCGTTGCGGGCATATAAATAGCCCTCGCCGTGATACTGCGCGCCGCCGGCCTTGCTGATCGTGCTGATGACAATCGGACCATACGGAGACTCCGCGCCGAAGTTCGAAGTTTCCACCGTCACCTGCGCCGTCATGTCAGGATCGATCAGCGCAATCGCATTACAGTTACAACCTGGATCGTCCACGTCCACGCCGTCCAGCAGTTGGCTTGTGCCGCCGCGATACGGTGCGCCGTTCGCCGTCAGGCCGTTGCCCACAGCGCTCTGCGCGCCGCTCACGTTCGTGAAGTTGAACGCCGGGCCGTTGCTCAACCCGTTCGGCGAAGTCGTTACGCCAGGCAGAATCTTCAACAGCTGCGAAAGATCGCGGCTGCCGAGCGCCAGCTTGTGAATGTCGGTTGCCGTCAGAACAGCGGCATGTTCGCCGTTGATCGTCGGAATAATCTGCGTCGTCGTGTGAACAGTCACCGTCGTGGCCGCGCTGCCAATCGTCAGCTTGATTGCCGGCAACTGCGCCGCCGCGCCGGCGTTCAAAACCAGCCCGTGCTGCGCGTATGACTGGAATCCCTTCGCAGAAACCAGAATGTCATAGGTGCCCGGCAGCAGCGTCGGAATGTTGAACTGGCCCGCGCTGTTGCTCACCGTCTTGCGTTGTGCCTGCGTCGATTCTTCCGTCAGCGTGATCTTCGCCCCCGGAATCACCGCCCCGGTTGGATCCGTCACTGTGCCGGAAAGGCTCGCTGTCGTCTGCGCGTGCAAGCCCGGCACACACATCATGAGGCCAACCAGCACTGCCAACACGCCCCATGCGCGTATCTTCAGGCTCAGGCCGCTACGGCCTCCCGCCCAAAGGCTAGGGACGCCGGCCGATCTGACTCCGCCTTCGCGTCTCCCCTTTTTAACTGTTTGCATACTGTTCTCCTGAAGCTGTCTTTTTCTCTTGTTTCCGCCGCCCCGCAGCTATCGGTCGCGTGCGCTTCCTTCACGCCACTAACACGTTTTAGCAAACCTAGTAATCCGTTTTACTAGCGCGGATCATTCTTTACATGGCCGGAATGACTCCTGTCAAACGTTTTTTTAAAGCGCAAATGGACTCAAACGCACCTTCGGCTTCCACCCAAACCCGAAAGACACAAGCCTACTTTTTTATGTAGAAAGCTGGCCCCCCAAAATCAGGACAATACGTACAAAATCCAGTTTTTAGAATGGATTTCCAATATTTCATCGCTATAACCTGGCGCTTTTTAGTTAATATCGGTGCCGCTTTGGATAACCCCGGAAAGCCCCTCAGCGACCCACAATCGCGGCAGGAGTCGGCCGCGCCTTACCCGAATAGCACCCCGGCATCTTCGCTCCGGGCACCACTCCAACACCCTGTAATATGCAGTAGTACCGGTCCGCCTTCAGATCCTTCACCACCTGCTGCTCCCCGGTATCCCAGGTAATGATCACCTTGTCCACCTTCTTATGTGTCCCCAGACCAAAATGCAGACGAAGATCGCTCTGTGAAAAGTAGCTCCCCCCGCTGCGTATCTCCTGCAAATCGTGCAGTCCACCCGCCACAACCTCCACCCGCGCATTCAGCGCCAGCAGATTCCCCTTGGCCTTCGACCCTGCCAGTTGCAGGCTGATCCAGTGGTTCTTCGGATTCGGCTCCACCCGCAGAATCATCGGGCCACCCACCAGGTTTTCCACTACCAGTTCCAGATGACCGTCATTGAATAGATCCCCCACAGCAAGCCCGCGGCTCACCTGCGGTTCCTCAATCGCCGGCCCCGCCAACTTGCTCGCATCCAGAAACGTCCCATTCTCCCGATTCATAAACAGCAGCTTTGGCTCTCGATAGCGCGTCCCCACGTCCTTCGAATCCACCTGCGGATACACATGTCCGTTCACCTGAAAGAAGTCCGGCCAGCCATTGTTGTTCAAGTCCACAAACGCATCGCCCCAGCCCACATACGAATCCGTCGTAGCCTTCAACCCCGCCTGATCAGAAACATCGGTAAACATAAAGTTCCCGTCATTCCGCCACAGCGTCGTGTACTCCCCGCTGAAGTGCGTAATCGCCACCGAGAGGCGGCCCGTATGCAGATAATCCCCAAGCGCGATCCCCATGTTGGCCTGCTCGTATCCATCCCCGTTCAGCGCCAGCCCACTCAGGTACCCCAGGTCCGTAAATTTCCCCTTGCCGTTGCCCTTGTACAGGTAATTCGGTTCCCCGTCATCGCCAACAATCAGGTCCAGCTTGCCGGTCCCGTAAAAATCCTCAAACGTCGACTGCAGCCCGAAGTAATCGTTCGGGTCACTCACGCCCGCCGCTTTGGAGACATCCGTAAACGTCCCGTTCCCATTGTTCCTGTAAAGATTGTCCGGCGATCCCGGCAGCCCGCGCGGCCCGCACTGCACCGGAATCCCACGATACATGCACGTCGGCTGAGAACCCAGCTTCGGCAGGTCATGCAAATCCAGCTTCACATAGTGCGGAACAAAAATATCATCCCACCCATTGCCCAGGTAGTCGCCAAACACCGCGCCCGTCGCCCAGCCATGGTCGCCGCTCAGCCCCGCCTGCTTCGTCACATTCGTAAACGTGCCGTTGCCGTTGTTCCGGTAAAGCACCACGCCGCCGAAGCAGCTCACCAGCAGGTCCGGCCAGCCATCGTTGTTGTAGTCCCCCACCGAGGCGCCCATCGCCCAGCAAGGATCACCCACACCGGCCTGCTTCGTCACATTCGTGAACGTGCCGTTGCCGTTGTTCCGGTAAAGCGCGCTGTACGCCGGAACTCCCTGCAGATACTCGGCCACCGTAGGCGCGTTCGTAAAGTAAATCGAAGGATATCCGCTGTGGTTGTAGTCAATCAGCGCCACCCCGCCGCTCATCGACTCCACGATATACTTCGCATCCGGCGAAGAATTATGCACAAAGTGGATCCCCGTCTTCGCCGTAATATCCACCAGCTTCGGAATGTAGGGGTTCACCGCCGGATGAGCCTGCCCACGGCTCTTTCCGTGCGTCGCCGTCTGCCCGGCCCATCCGTATACCGCCGGCAGCAGCACGCACGCCAGCACCAGCATCCAGGCCCGATTCCAGCTCAAATCCAACACTCCTCGACTTTCGGCCCAATCACGCTGAGCCAGTCACGCTGGCCCAGTCGACCGCCAAAAGCCGGCTTCAGTTCCCCGCGCCCGGAATCGCATAGTAGCCCTTGCGCGCATCAATCTTCAGCCCGGGCCGGTCGCAACGGATCTTCACCTTCCGGAACGTCCCGTCTTCCTTCGCGTCCGTCGGCGTGTAGCTTACAAAGTATTGCGTCCTCAGCTCCTGCGCAATCTCACGAAAAGCCTCGTCCAGCTTCCTCCCGTTGTTGCCCACGTCAATCACCCGCCCGCCCGTCGCCTCGGTCAGCCGCTGCATCTGCGCCGCGCCCGTGTAGCCAAACGTAAATCCGCTGTAAAAACTCCGGTCGGCGATCAAAATCACATAAATAATCGCATTCGCCTTGATCGCGTCCTCGATCGCGGTGCTCGGCTTCGTAGTGCTCCCGAAATCCTCGCCGTCCGTCAGCAGAATCAGCGCCTTGCGCCCCGGTTGCAACCGCATCTTGTCATTCGAGGCCTGCGCCACCGCGTCATACAGCACTGTGCCCTTCGGTGTTCCCACCGTTGGAACCGTCCCTTGCCCCAATCCCGGAATCCCCACCGAGCCGCCGCCGCCCGCCGTGTTGATCTGCGCGCTGTTCAACGCATCGTCCAACAGCGTCAGATTATTCGTAAAGTCCTGCCTCAGTTGGACCTGCACGTCAAAGTTCACCACAAACGCCTGGTCCTTAGGCCGCAGAACATCTTTCAGAAAACGCTCAGCCGACTGCTTCTCCAGCGGCAGCAAATCCTCCTGGCTCCCGCTCGTATCCAGCAGAATCCCAAGTGTCAGCGGCTGATTCGCATCCGCCGTCCAGTCCTTGATCGTCTGCGGAACCCCGTTTTCGGTCAGTTTGCAGTCTTCTCTCGTCAGGTCGTCCACCAGCCCGTGGTGCCGGTTGAACGCGGTGAAGTAGAAATTCACCAGGTTCACGTTCACCTTCAGCTTGGGAACCTTCATCTGCATCACCTGGTTCGAGGTGTCCGGCGCATTGCTCACCGGCGGAGCATCCGGGGAAGGCAAAACCTGGCCCAGCACCGGAACCGTCGCTATCGCCACAGCCAGCCCAAATCCTACAAGCGCCGGCACTACGCGGAACTTCAACAGATTCATATACAAATTCCCTCGTCGATCGCCCCGGTTCCGTCCGGCCAGGTCACCACTTCGGAAACCTCCGCCCAACCCCGGGCCGCAACCGCTCATCTGTTAATCTGAGAATACGCCGAAGCTGGGCGAAACGCAGTGGTGCGGCGAGCTCACGCTTTGAGTTTTTGTAATGCCGCACGGGGGTTATTCGGGTGACGCAAGGCGCCTTGGGCATCTTTTTATCGCTGTTCCTCTTCATGGGGTCAGCCGCAGCACAGCAGCAGGTTCCAAACGCGCCTCTGCCACAGGCTCCATCCAGCACCAGCCGGTCCGGCAACCTCAATCAGTTGACGGCCCAGATGGCGCCAGGCAAAGGCACGCAGCCGCTGCCGCAGCAAACCGCGCCCGCCACACCCTCGGCCTCGCAAGAGCAGGGTCCGGTCGGCAACCAGCCGCAAAAGACCCCGCCGGAAATGCCCGCCCCGGGCCAGCAGGCATACAAGATGGTCGTCCCCGTAACCTACGTCAACGTCCCGGTTACGGTCCTCGACAAACACGGCAAGCCCGTCTCCGGGCTCACCTGGCGTCAGTTCCGCGTTTATGAGGACGGCGTCCGCCAGCATATCGCTTTCTTCACCAGTGACGCCTATCCCATGTCCATCGCATTCGTCATTGACCAGACGCTCCCCAGCGACGTCATGAAAAAGGTCAACCACGCCCTCGCTGCCGTGCAAGGCGGGCTCGCACCCTATGACAGCATGGCCGTCGTCACCTACGACGGAACGGGCCCCAAGCTCATCACCACCTTCACCGCGGCTCACAGCAGCCGGCTCACCGTGGCCCTCAAAAACTCCCAGCGCTCCGGTGAGCGCATGGGCGTGCCCAGCATGTCCGGCCCCATGATGGCCGGCCCCACCATCAACGGCCAGCAGGTGGACCCCAACCTGGCGCCCCAGCGCGGCAACGCCGGATTCCTCGTTATGCCCCGCACCGCGCACCCGCTCAATGACGCCATCCTCTACGCCGCCAATCTGCTTTCCCAACAGCCCCGCGGCCGCAAGCGCATCATTTATGTCATCAGTGACGGCAAGGACGTCCGCAGCCAGGCCTCCTACAAGCAGGTCGCCCGCTTTCTGCTCACCAACAACATCACCGTATACGGCACCCTCGTAGGCGATGCCTCCATCTGGGGCGTCGGATTCCTCGACAAGGTTCACCTTCCCCTGCTGCCGCCGGAAGATGTGCTGCCCAAATACGCCGTGGCCACCGGTGGCCAGGTCGATGCCGAATTCTCCGAGAATGCCATTCAAGAGAGCTTTGCCCGCATCACCGCCATGGCGCGCGACCAGTACACCCTCATGTACGCCAGCCATACGCCGCTGCTCTCTGAGAAGTTCCGCACCATCGACGTTCGCGTGGAAGGCATTCCAGGACTCACCATCCTCGCCAAGCGCGGCTACTATCCCTCCGCCAACATGGGTCAATGATCCTCACCTCCGGCGCTCAGGCCAATCTCCTTGGTCTGGGCGCCGCCCTCGTTTGGGGCACGGCTGACTTCGCCGGCGGACTCGTCACGCGCCGCACCTTTCCCTCCATCGTCGTCGCCATCGCGCACGGACTCAGCCTCCTCGTCATCCTCGGCATCCTGCTTGCCGCCGGCATCCCTATTCCCTCCACGCAAACCATCCTCTACGGCCTCATCAGCGGAGCCGCCGGCGGCATCGGCCTCATGCTCTTCTATGAGGGGCTCGCTATCGGAGCCATGGGGCTCACATCCGCCCTCACCGGCGTCATCACCGCCATCCTGCCCGTCGTCTACTCCTACTTTCGTCAGGGCAGTCCCAGCCCCGCCCAGATCGCAGGCTTCATCGTCGCCATCGCCGCCATCTGGCTCATCGCCTACACGCCTGGAGACAAACCTCATCCACGCGGCCTCGGTCTCGCCGTCGGAGCAGGCATCGGCTTCGGGCTCCTGCTCATCTTCCTCGAAAAAGCAGGCGCTCACAGCGTAGGATGGGCGCTCGCGCTCTCCCGCGTCTCCAGCGCCTCCATCGCCATGACCGTCAGCGCTTTCATTCTCATCCGTGGCAAGGGCAAGTTCAGCATCGAACCCACCCACGCATCCCCCCGCGCGTTCTTCATCCGCATCCTGCCCCTGGCCGCGCTGGCAGGCGCCCTCGACACATCCGGCAACTTCCTCTACACCCTCTCCGCCATTCGCGGACGCATCGACGTCGCCGCCGTCCTATCCTCACTCTATCCCGGAGCCACTATCCTCCTCGCCGCATGGCTCCTCCGCGAGCGCACCACCCGCACCCAGGCTATCGGCATGGCCCTCGCGCTTGTCGCCGTCGTCCTCATCTCCTTCTGAAAAGAAAAAAGGGCAGGACTCGCGTCCCACCCCTCTCCATCCCGCTCAACCAGCGGATTTACTTCTTCAGCGAAGCCATATCGATCACAAAGCGGTACTTCACATCCGCCTTCACCACACGTTCAAACGCTTCGTTGATCTGCTCCATCCGGATCATCTCAATATCCGCTGTAATGCCCTTTACCGCGCAATAATCCAGCATCTCCTGCGTCTCCTTCATGCCTCCAATGATCGACCCGGACATATTCCGCCGCTTGAAGATCAAATCGCCCATAAACAGCGTCGGTGGAGTATCCGGCAGACCCACCTGAGCATAAGTTGCGTCCCGCTTCAGCAGTTGCAGCAGCGCATTGATGTTGTGCGGGGCAGAAACCGTGTCCAGAATAAAGTCGAAGCTCGAAGCCTGCTTCCTCATCGCCGCCGGGTCCTTCGAAATCACCACTTCGTCCGCGCCCAGCTGCTTCGCATCCTCAATCTTTGACTCCGAAGTCGTGAACTGCACCACATGCGCGCCAAACGAGTGCGCAAACTTCAGGCCCATGTGGCCCAGTCCGCCCAGGCCCACAATGCCCACTTTCATGCCTGGGCCCACCTTCCAGTGCCGCAGCGGCGAGTACGTCGTAATCCCCGAGCAAAGCAGCGGAGCTACGCCCGCAAGATTCTTCGTCTCCTTCACCGAGTGAACAAAATGCTCGTCCACCACAATGTTGTTCGAGTAGCCGCCGTAGGTCACGTCGCCGTACTTGTCCTTCACGCCATAGGTCAGCGTCGCGCCGTTGTCGCAATACTGCTCCTCATTGTTCTTGCAGCTCGGGCACGTCCGGCACGAATCTACAATCACGCCCACGCCCACCGTGTCGCCCGCCTTGAACCGCGACACTTCCTTGCCGACCGCAGTCACGCGGCCAACAATCTCGTGCCCCGGAACCATCGGATACACCGCGTTCTTCCACTCATTCCGAACCGAGTGAATATCCGAGTGGCAAACACCCGAATAAAGAATCTCAACCACCACATCCTTGTCCTTCGGATCGCGGCGTTCAAATGAAAACGGCGTCAGCGGCGTAGTCGCACTGTGCCCGGCATAGCCATGAGACTGCATCATGTCTTTTCGTACTCCTCGATGTATTTTGCAGCGAAATAGTGACTATCGTAGATTAAATCTGCCAAACCCTGCATTCCAGGGCGGCCCGGAATCTGTTTCAACTGATGCGACAAACTCCCCTCGCGGTGCAGCCTGCCGTCAAACCTGCTCCGTCCCTCCACCCAAAAGCCCCCAAACCCGCCTGCCGCCACTCTCAGGTACAATTTTCCTCTGGACCCAACCCTATGCCCGACCAGAAGCCATCCAGCTCAGACCGCCGCGCCCTCCTCAAAGCGCTCTACTCCAACTGGCAGGCGGAAATGGAAGGCCTGCGCACCTACAGCACCCTGGCCGAGCGCGAATCCGACCCCGTCCGCCGCAAAACCCTCGAACATCTCGCCCACGCCGAAGACGTTCACGCCCAGCTCTGGGAAAAGCGCATCCTCGAGCTAGGCGCCGAAAAACCTGTCTACAAGGGCAAGCCCACCGGCTCGGCAGACAGCCTCGTCAACCGCGTCGGCGGCCCGCAGATGGCCCTCCGCCGCCTCGAAATCGAGGAAAGCCGCGCCATCGCCACCTACGCCCAGCAGCTCCGCGACCTCGGCGACGAGCCCAGCATCGCCATCCTCAAGCGCGTCATCGACGACGAAGAAGAGCACTACCGCGAGCTCAGCGACCTCATCCGCAATCGCTACCCTCGCCAGATCGCCCAGACCGAGACCGCCCAGGCCCGCCAGCAGCTCGATGATCTCCTCGCCAGGCGCATCGGCTCAGGCCGCCGCACCGCCGGCTGGATCGGCGACGCCATCTACGGCGTCAACGACGGCCTCGGAGCCATCTTCGGCATCGTCTCCGGCGTCTCCGGCGCTACCCTCGGCAACTCTGAAGCTGTCCTGCTCGCGGGCATCGCCGGCATGGTCGCCAGCGCCCTGTCCATGGGCTCCGGCGCCTACCTCGCCGCCAAGAGCGAGCGCGAAATTTACGAGGCGGAAGTCGCCCGCGAGCGCACGCAAATCGAAACCAACGGCCCCGAAGCCCGTGAAATCCTGTCCCTCTACTACCAGGTCAAGGGCTTGCCGGAAGAAGACGCAGACCGCGTCGTCGACCATCTCGCCAAAGACCCCGAGCAGTTCCTCAAGGCCATCGCCGCTGAGCGCCTCAACTCCACAGAGGATGCCCTCAGCAACCCCATGACCTCAGCCATCTCCGGCGCGCTCTCCACCGCCATCGGCTCCATCATTCCCATCATTCCCTTCTTCTTCATGAGCGGCTACTCTGCCATCATCGCCTCGGCCATCGTCTCGCTCGCAGCCCATTTCGCCGTAGGCGCAGCCAAATCCCTCATCACCGTCCGCTCCTGGTGGAGCAGCGGCCTCGAAATGACCCTCGTCGGCGCAGTGGAAGGCATCGTCACCTACATCATCGGTATTGGCCTCGGCCACATCCACGCATAACCCAGCAAGACTCGGGTGACTCACCCGAAACTCCATGGCGCCCCACATCTCGAAGAGATGCAGGATCAGACGCAGCCTCGGTCTAGTGGGTTCGCGGCAAAGCCGCTCCCACCATCTTCAGGATTTCTTAGGCGAATTCCCCAGCCGGAACTCATTCGCCCGCGCAAACTCCTCGCGAAGCTCCGGCGTCTTCAAATTCTCGCGAATATGCGCCAGCCGCTGCTCCAGCGCCAGCAGCGAATGAGCAATCGCGTCCGTGTTCGTCAGCGCAATGTCGCGCCACATCGAGTACGGGCTCGAACCCAGCCGCGTCATCTCCTTCAGCGCCCGCCCGCCAATCGGCAGAAGGTCCGCATCCGCCTCAAACTGGTCCTCCAGCAGCGCGCTGAGCGCCGTCGAAACCATCTGCGGCAAATGGCTGATCCACGCGCACAAAACATCATGCCGCACCGGATCGGTATCCAGCACCCGGCAGCCCAGCTTCGCTACCCACGCCCGCCACTCCACGGCCAGCGCCGCCGCCTGCGCACTCCGCTCCGCCGCGCCCTCAGGCTCCGTGAACAGCCACACCGCGCCTTCAAACAAATTCGCGCTCGCGTTCGCCGCGCCGCCCAGTTCCTTGCCCGCCATCGGATGCCCCGGCAAAAATCCCGCCTGCTCCGGCCCGTTGTACCCGCCTGCCGCCTGCGCGCACAGCGCGCCCTTCACGCTGCCCACGTCGGTCACCAGTTGATGCGGTCCCAGCTCCGGCGCAAGCCGTTCCAGCCACTCCAGCATCGTCAGCACCGGCCCGGCCAGCACAACTACGTCGCTCGCTTTCGCTAACGTAACCGGATCAGTTGCAATCTCTCCAACCGCGCCCATCCGCAGCGCCGTCTCCACTTCGTTCCGCTTCGGATCCCATCCCGCAATCACACCCGCAAAACTGCGCGAGCGCAGCGCCATCCCGGCCGAAGCCCCAATCAGCCCCGTGCCCAGAATAGCGATGCGCTCGATTGCCATGCTCCGGTCCAGTTCCTCCATCCGTTTAAGCGATACTACGCTCAACCGCCGGAGCAATCATCCGCAACTGCCCCATAAGCTTCGTAAACTGCTCCGGATACAGCGATTGCGCCCCATCCGAAGTCGCCTTCTCAGGGTTCGGATGCACTTCGATGATCAGCCCATCGCAGCCCGCCGCGACCGATGCCCGCGCCATCGCTGGAACCTTGTCGCGACGCCCGACCCCGTGCGAGGGATCCGCAATCATCGGCAGATGCGAAAGCGTCTTCACTACCGGAATCGCCGAAATATCCATCGTGTTCCGCGTATACGTCTCAAATGTCCGGATGCCACGCTCGCACAGCATCAGCTCATAGTTCCCTCCCGACAAAATGTACTCCGCCGAAAGCAGCAGCTCCTCAATCGTCGCGCACATCCCGCGCTTCAGCATCGTCGGCTTCCGCACCTGCCCAATCTCCCGCAGCAGGTTAAAGTTCTGCATGTTTCGCGCGCCAATCTGCAGCACGTCCACATAAGGCAGCATCGCTTCGATCTGCGAAATCTCCATCACTTCGCTGATGATCAGCAGACCCGTCTCATCCCCAACTTCCCGCAGCAGCTTCAGCCCGTCCAAGCCCATGCCCTGGAACGAATACGGCGAGCTACGCGGCTTGAACGCGCCTCCGCGCAAAAACTGCGCGCCCGCGTCCTTCACCTGCATGGCCACCGTAAAAATCTGCTCTCGGCTCTCCACCGAGCACGGTCCGGCCATCACCACCACCTTGTCGCCGCCCACCGTCACTCCATTCGGAAACGTAATCACCGTCCCCTCCGGCCTGAACTTCCGCCCGGCCAGCTTGTACGGCGACGTAATCCGCACCGCCTCCGCCACGCCGTCCATCACCTCAAAATCCTTCACGTCAAATGCCACCGGCATTCCCACCCCGGCCAGCACCGTCTGGATCGCTCCCGTCGTCTTGTGCACGTTGAATCCAAGGTCCATCATGCGCTCAATCACATGTTGAATTTGTTCCTCGGTCGCCTTCTCGCTCATTGCAACTATCATGGTTACTTTTCCTCGCGCTTCTCTGCGCTCTTTGCCTCTGAGGCCAGTTCATTTCTCTGGATCGCCCGCATCACGTCGATAATCCGCTCGTAAATATGCACCAGCTCGATATCGGGCAGCGGTCCCGGATTGTGTGACCGTACATTGTCAAACACCACCCGTTCGCGATTCGGCTCATAGACCGGCAGTTCCGTCGTCCGCTTCAGCTTTCCAATCTCTTTCGCCGCTTCCGCGCGCTTTGAGATCAGCCGGACGATCTCCCGGTCCAGCTCGTCAATCTGCCTTCGCCAATCTGCTATATCCATAACCTCTCCACTCGCGGCAACGTGGCCGCGCTTTGGTTCCGGACTGCACGCAGTCCCAATGGAAATCCATCACCGGTAAAAGCAGAACTGGGCCGTGAGCCGGCTCTGTTCCCTCCCGCAAAACCACATCTGTCACAGTCGTTGTTACTTTTGCGAAACAGCAGGATCGGCAGCGGAAACCGCGGGGCGCAGGCCCTCGATAAATCGCGCAATCGAGCTCGGCGCTTCCGCCCGTCCTACCTTCTCAATCGTGGCCACAATCGCGCTGCCGATCACGGCCGCATCGGCAAACCGGCCCACGTCCGCAACGTGCCCCGCATTCGATACGCCAAAGCCAACCGCCACCGGCAGCTTCGTATACTTCCGCACGCGCTCCACCAGCCCGGCGGCATCGGCCGCCAGTGAGCTCTGCGTGCCCGTAATCCCCACGCGCGAAATTGCGTACACAAACCCGTCCGTCACGGCGGCAATCTTCTTCAGCCGCTCATCCGGGCTCGTCGGCGCCACAAGGAAAATCGGCTTCAACTTGTGCCGCCGCAAATGCTCCAGATATTCCGCAGCCTCTTCCACAATCATGTCCGTTGCCAGCACTCCGTCCACGCCCGCATCTTCAGCGTCCGTGCAAAAGCGCTCCACACCATACCGCAGCAGAGGATTCAAATAAGAAAACACCACCAGCCCCGCCTGCGGACGCTCGCGCCGCAACTCCTTCGCCAGCGCCAGCACATCGCTCAGCTTCGTCCCGGCCTTCAGCGCGCGCTCGCTCGCCGCCTGAATCACCGGCCCGTCCGCCAGCGGATCGCTGAACGGCACGCCCAACTCCAGCACGTCCGCGCCCGCGTCCAGCGCGGCCAACGCCACTTTATGCGTTGTTTCCAGGTCAGGATCACCCACCGTCAGGTAAACCACCAACCCCGGCTTCTGCTCAAAACGTATCGGCACGGCGTTACCTCGCTCCCTTCAACTTCAGTTCCCGAGCGAGAATCCCCATATCCTTGTCCCCGCGTCCCGAAAGATTGACCACCAGTATTTCATGCTGCCCAAGCGTCGGAGCCAGCCGGATGCACTCCGCCACAGCATGCGCGCTCTCCAGCGCCGGCAAAATCCCCTCCGTCCGCGCCAGCGTTACCGTTGCCTCCAGCGCCTGCTCGTCCGTCGCCAGCGTGTACTCCGCTCTGCCCGAATCGTGCAGCGCCGCATGCTCCGGTCCAATCGACGCATAATCCAACCCAGCCGAAACCGAGTGCGTCAGCGCAACCTGCCCGTCATCATCCTGCAGCACATACGAATACGTCCCCTGCAGCACGCCCGGCGAACCGCCCCTGAACCGCGCCGCATGCATGCCCAGCGTCGTGCCATTGCCGCCGGCTTCCACGCCGATCAGCCGCACGTCCTTCTCCGGAATAAACTCATAAAACGCGCCAATCGCATTTGACCCGCCGCCCACGCACGCAATAATCGCGCTCGGCAGCCGATTCTCCTTCTCCAGAATCTGCCGCTTCGCTTCCTTGCTGATCACGCGATGAAAATCCCGCACCATCATCGGGTAAGGATGCGCGCCCAGCACGCTCCCCAGCAGATAATGCGTCGTCCGCACATTCGTCACCCAGTCCCGCATCGCCTCGTTGATCGCGTCCTTCAGCGTCTTCGAGCCAGAGCTCACCCCGCGCACCTCGGCGCCCAGCAGCCGCATCCGCAGTACGTTCAGCTCCTGCCTCTGCATGTCCTCCTCGCCCATGTACACCACGCACTCCATGCCCAGCAGCGCGCAAACCGTCGCCGTCGCCACGCCATGCTGTCCGGCGCCCGTCTCGGCAATAATGCGCTGCTTGCCCATGCGCTGCGCCAGCAACCCCTGCCCAATGCAGTTGTTGATCTTGTGCGCGCCGGTATGCAGCAGGTCTTCGCGCTTCAAATAAATCTTCGCGCCGCCCAGGTGCTCCGTCAGCCGCGCTGCATGGTACAGCGGAGTCGGCCGACCCGCATAGTTATGCAGCAGGTCATCCAGCCGTGCATGGAATGCCGGGTTCTTCTGCGCCTCCGCATAAGCATGCTCCAGCTCTTCCAGCGCCGCCATCAGCGTCTCCGGAACATACCGCCCGCCATACGCGCCAAATCGTCCCGCGACCTGCTGCGGCGTTGTTTCTGAGAGAGTCTCCATTCCGCTCACCATCTCTTCCTTTCCAGCTATCCTGCTTTTCTGCAATCAAAAACCGCAACCCTGAGGGCTGCGGCTCGTGTGGATCTTCCGGGTTACCTGAAAGTTTGCTGCTTCTTCAATCCTTCAGATGTGCACGGGACAGTCCGCCAGAGCCGCCATTGGAAACCAATAGCGCCAGGTAAAGGCGAAAAACTGCTGGTGTGCATTCCTCATCTTGAATCCAACCATACATCGACTGGCCGGAAATCGGCAACTCCGCTTCTCCCCACATCAAGCTCCGCCCGCCGAACGCTCCTGCAGCGCAGCCACCCTCGCGCGCTCCACAAAAGCTCTTACCTTCTCCCGATCTTTCCGTCCCGGCGCAGCTTCCACGCCGCTCACCACGTCCACGCCCCACGGCTCAAGCGTCGCAATCGCCTCGCGCACATTCTCCGGCGTCAATCCTCCGGCCACCACCATCGGCAAATGCCCCGCCGCATCCACAAAACTCCGCCGCGCCGCGGCCCAGTCATATTTCACGCCCGTCCCGCCCTGCGCCTGCGCCGTTTGCGAATCCACCAGCACTGCATCCACAGCACCCGCTCGCCGCAGCGCGTTCAGCCGCTCATCGAGAGCATCCTCGCCCGCGCCAAAGTGCAGCACCTGCAAAATCTTCAGTCCCTCCGCAAACCGCTCCCGTAGCCGCACCGCCAGTCCCGTGTCCACCGGCCCATGAAGCTGCACGCCCGTCAGCCCAGCCGTCAGCACCGTCCGCACAATCCCGTCAAAATCCTCATCCACAAACACGCCAATCTTCTCGACTGTCTGCCCCAGCCGGGAAACGATCTCCCCAGCCTGCTCCGCCGTCACCCTCCGCGGACTCTTCGCAAACACAAACCCCAGCGCATCCACGCCGGCCTCCACGGCCACTCGCGCATCTTCCAGGTTCGTGGTCCCGCAAATCTTCACCCACATCGCCGTTACCGCTCCACAGCCTCGCCGGCCAGCAGTGCCGCCAGCGCCACGCCCGGGTCCGGCTGCCGCATCAGCGACTCCCCAATCAAAAACGCATGGAACCCAGCCGCCCGCAGCCGATGCACATCCTCCGCCGTATGAATCCCGCTCTCAGCCACATGCACCGCGCCCCTGGGCAAATCCGCCGCCATCCGCAGAGAAACATCGAGGCTCACCTGAAAGCTCACCAGGTCGCGATTATTCACCCCGTACGCATCGCAGCCCAACCCCAGCACCCGCGTCAGTTCCTCGCCCGTATGCACCTCGCAAAGCACATCCAGCCCCAGTCGGTGCGCGACTTCGGTAAACCGCTCCAGCTCCGCATTCTTGAGCGCCGCCGCAATCAGCAGAATCGCGTCCGCCCGATGCGCCCGCGCCTCCACAATCTGGTACTCGTCGACGATAAAATCCTTCCGCAAACAAGGAATCCCGCTCGCCTCGGAGGCAATCTCCAGATTCCGCAAGCTCCCCTGAAAAAACGGTTCATCCGTCAGCACCGAGAGCGCCGCGGCGCCATGCCCGGCCAGCGTCCTCGCCAGCCACTCCGGATCAAAATCCTCCCGAATCAGCCCCTTCGACGGCGAAGCCTTCTTCAGCTCCGCAATCACCGCCGGACCGTCCACAGCCTTCCGCCGCAGCGCAGACGCAAACCCGCGCGGAGAATGCTGCTCCGCCCGCGCCTCCAACACCTCCAGCGGCACAGCCTGCCGCCGCGCCTCAACATCGACACGCGTCCGCTCTAAAATCCGTTCCAGGTACAAAGATTGCGCCAAAACCTGAGGCCCCTCGGCAAAAATCGCTTCTTTTCAGTATAGCCAGACCAACTCAAACCCTCCCGCCGCTCCAACCCTCGCCAACACCCACATTTTGATCTCCCCACTCCCTTCTGCCTTATCCATTGCAGACCCAAACCTCCCCGCCGCACAATAACCACATGCTCCCCGCGAAGCGCCCAACGGTCTCCAAGCTCCTGCGATCCCTCACGCTGCTCGCGCTGGCGCTGCCCATCGTGGCATTGGCCGCCTCAAAAAAAGCAGACTCCGACAAAGCCGCTCCGCCGCCAAAGCTCAAGCCCGCCGCGTCCATCCCCGTGCAGCCCCTCGGCTTCGAGCCGCCCAGCATGTTCTACCTCGCGGACCGTCAATCCTCGCTCACCCTCAACTTCATTGACGATACTCACCTCCTCTTCACCTTCCGCGTCAACGCCCTCATCCACCGCAACGCTTCCAATGACCAGCCTGGCGATCAGGACCAGGTCATACAGGCCGACGTCCTCGACATCCCCACCGCAAAAGTCCTCCACAGCACCCGCTGGACCATGCACGATCACCAGCGCTACCTCTGGTCGCTCGGTCACGGCAAATTCCTCGTCCGCATCGGTAATGCCCTCTACCAGACCGGCAGCTCGCTCACCCTTCGGCCCTTTCTCACCCCCACTCATCCGCTCACGCTCATCAACATCTCCCCCGGCCGCAAATACCTCTCGGTAGAGACCGAAGTCCCCGCCGACCCAGCCCAGATCGCCCCGGAAGTCGATCTCCAGGGTCGCGTCCTCGCCGAACCCCGGCACGTCAATCTCGCCATCTACCCTGCTGGCAGCGCCCATCCACTCTTTCACACCCACTCTCTGCACCCGCTCGAGCTTCCCGTCATGCACGACGGCTTCCTTGAACTGCTCTCCGCAAAAGCTCAGAAAGGCCGCGGAAACGTCTGGCTCATCCGAGAAATCAAGTTTCAGGGCCTCAACGACTCCACCACCCACCTACCCTCCCGATTACCCTCCAGAGACATCTTCACCTTCCAGAGTGACTGCCATCCCGCGCTCCTGCCGCTCAGCGCCACCGTCGTACTCACTGGCTGCGCGGGCGACGGTGCAGACCACCTCATGACCGCCGTCAACCTCAACGGAAAAAGGCTATGGCAGCAATGGTGGCAGGCCCGCTACCTCTGGCACACCATGGCCTACGCCTCCGATGGAAGCCGCTTCGCTCTCGGCTCGCTCATGACCGACCAACCCTTGGCCACCCTCGGCCCAGGCAGCATCAGCGACGTCAAACGCCAACTGGTCGGCGTCTTCGACACCACCACCGGCCAGCTCGTCCTCGTCCGCGACGCCAATCCCATCGTCAGCGCCGGGCAAAACTTCGCCCTCAATGCTACCGGAACACGCTTCGCCATCCTGCGCAATCAGGCCATCGAAGTCTACAACCTGCCGCCCTCAAACCCAGCCCCGCCGGCAAATCCAGCTAAGCTGGCAGCAAAAAACCCGCCCACTAGCACCCCGGGGCCGAAGCTGCCGAAATAAATCTCGTTGTCATCGCTGAGCCAAGCCAAAGGACCCTGCAGCGCAACCGCCAGCCCCCGGCAAATACTCCGCCACGCCTACTGTGCTGGAAGTGTCATTCAGAGGCGAAGCCGAAGAATCCCGACAATGCCTCGGCCGAAATTGCACTGAAAAATTTTTCCCGAAACTCCCCGCTCTCCAGCGCAGTAGCGCTGAACCCACATCATTCCGCTGAAAACCTACCGGGCGCCGGCCCCCACCTGCATGTCCGCCACATCCGCATGCGGCCCCACCACCGGCGCAGGCACGTAGTTCTTGTACACCGTGATGTGGAAGCAGGCCTCGTAAAACTCCTCTTCCACGTCAATCTGTCCGGCCTGCTGCAGCGGCAGCAGATACCCGCGCATCCACGCTATCTCCCGCGCCGTCATGCCCTTTTTGCCAATGTCGATCGTCGCCCCGAACTCATGCGGAGAAGCAATCGCCCCATTCGCCGGCGCCGCATTCCCATTCCGCCACATCAGCCGCTCCTGGTAGCTCGCAGGCCGCACTGCCGACGTAATCACCAGCGGCGCGCCAAACTGGTGCGCAAATGACCGCCCCAGCGCCTGCAGAAACTTCGCCGTCCACGGCCTCGTGTACCGCCGGTCCAGCGCCAGCCGCGGATCAGCCTGCACCTCCCCGCTCAACGGCAGCGCAATCAAATCATGCTCATGCACCAGGCTCTCCAGCTGTGCCTCGTCTTTGATCCGCGTCAGCCCCTCTGCACGGTCGCGTTCGTCCTGCCGCACCAGCGAGGCATGCGTCCCACGCAGCGGCGAGCTCCAGTACAGATGAACATGCTCATGCGAAACATATTCTCCCTCCACCGGATTCACCGTCCCCGCCATCATGACCGGCGGCGGCGTCAGCTTCGCCAACTCGACTCGATCCCGATGCGAATGCGCAACCACCCTCCGCCGTACAGGCCGTCTCGCGGAATGCTCCCGCGCCAGCCGCGCCTCGTACGCCCGGTGCGCGCGCAACCACCGCTCGTGTTCCAGACGGGCTTCATACGCGCGATGCCGACGCAGCCAGAGCGCATGCGCCAGCCTGCGCTCGTAGGCCCGATGCGCAATCGCTCGCCGCGCCAGAATCCGCCGCTGGGCAACCGTCAGTGTATGTGTCCTGGTGTGAATCTTGGCTTTTGCGTGGACAGCAACATGCTCCGCCTTGCTGTGCTCGGCAGCGGGCGTCGCGCCAAGAACCGGAAAGGCGGCCGCAACCGCCAGCAGGGCGACAATCAAATACTTCTGCATTTCGTAACTTCGTCGGGAGAGTCGTCGAGTAACTCTGAGCATACCCAACCGAACCCCGCCGGGGAAGTATTTTCTGCGGTACAAATACCCGGTTTTACAGCATCCTTCCCGATTTTTTTTGCATTTCCCGCCTCATCCGCCGCAATCTCCCCTCCTGTCTTGCCCTCGAATCCCGCCCCGCAACCCTCCCAACCAGCCTTTTCACCCAGTCAAAACTCCATTCCGCGCTACAATGCTTCCGGGTTGCTTTCAATTCATTTGATAAGGATGGCTCATGTCCGACTCACCAGCACTTCCGCCCGCGGAATCCACTCCAGCCCTCAGCCAGTGGGAGCGCCTGATCGACACCTTCATTGCTCCGGCCAAAACCTTTGCTGACATTCGCCGCAGTCCAAGCTGGTGGATGCCCTGGCTCGTTGCCTCCATCGTTGGCCTCGCATTTGTCTTCGCCGTAGGCCACCAGGTCGGCTGGTCGCAGGTCGTTCAGAATGCCATTCACCAGAACCCCAAAGCCATGGCAAAATTGCAGGCCCTCGGCCCTGGTCAGGCCGATGCCGCCATCCAGATGCAGACGAAAATCACCTCGATGACGGTCTACTTCGTGCCCGTGGGGCTGCTCATCGTGGCACTCCTTGGCGCGGCCATCCTCTGGCTCACCGTCAACTTCCTCTTCGGCGGTCAGGCCAGATTCAGCGAAATGTACGCCGTATGGTTTTACGCCACCCTACCGCTCGCCCTCACGTCCCTGCTCGCCATCATCACCCTCTTCGCCGGCATCGACCCCAGCTCGTTCAACATGCAGAACCCAGTCGGCACCAACCTCGGTTTCTATCTCTCGTCCGATTCAGCCCCCTGGCTCATCAACCTGCTCAAATCGCTGGACGTCCTCAAGATCTGGACCGCCATCCTCCTCACCATCGGCTGCGCCAAAGTCGGCAAAATCAAAATCTCCTCCGCCGCCGTCGCCGTCTTCGGCTGGTGGATCCTCGGCATCCTCGTCAGCACCGGCTTCATTGCCATCATGGGCTGATCCCACATTCCACCCAAAACAAAAAACCAGGAGCCATCCGGCTCCCGGTTTTACTTTGGTTCAATCCTTGCAACGAACTGGGTGCCCTGCATCTCGAAGAGATGCGGGTAAGGCGCGCCAAGCGCGCGACCGCCTGGACGGCTAGTCCTCCACCCAGCGCTTGAACACCAGCGAAGCATTAATCCCGCCAAACCCAAACGAGTTCGACAATGCCGCATTCACCCGGCCCGCCAGCGCCTGGTTTGCCAGATAATCCAACCGGCAGCTCTCGTCCACATTCTCCAGGTTGATCGTCGGAGGCATCATCTGGTGCCGCAATGCCTGCACCGTAATACCCGCTTCCAGTCCGCCCGCGCCGCCCAGCAGGTGCCCCGTCATCGACTTTGTCGAGCTCACCTTCAGCGTCTTGCTCAGCGCATGTTCGCCAAACACCAGTTCCATCGCCCGCGACTCATTTCCGTCGCCCAGCGGCGTCGAGGTCGCGTGCGCATTCACGTAATCAATCTCTTCGGGCTTCATCCTGGCGTCGGCAAGCGCCGCCTTCATGCTGCGCTGCGCGCCTTCACCCTCCGGAGCAATACCTGTCATGTGGTACGCGTCCGCGCTCATCCCGTAGCCGCAAATCTCGGCCAGGATCGTCGCCCCGCGCGCCTTCGCATGCTCCAGCTCTTCCAGCACCAGGATGCCAGCGCCTTCGCCCACCACAAATCCATCGCGGTCTTTGTCGAATGGCCGGCTCGCTCGCGTAGGCTCGTCGTTCCGCGAAGAAAGAGCGCGCAAAGCCGCAAAGCCGCCCACGGACATCGGCGTCACCGCGGCCTCCGAGCCGCCCGCCAGCATTATGTCCGCATCCCCGTGTTCCACCAGCCGGAACGCGTCCCCAATTGAGTTCGCGCTCGTCGCGCATGCCGTAGCCGTCGCGGAAATCGGACCCTTCGCGCCATAGCGAATGCTCGCCTGTCCCGCCGCCATGTTGATAATCGCGCCCGGTATAAAGAACGGCGATATCTTCCGCGGACCACCCGTCATCAGGTTCGTGTGCTCGCGTTCGATAATCTCGAACCCGCCAATGCCTGAGCCGATAAACACTCCCACCCGCTCCGCATTGGACGCGTCAATCTTCAGCCCCGCAGAGGCAATCGCCTCATCGCAGGCCGCAATCGCCAGGTGAATGAATCGCGCCATCTTCCGCGATTCCTTCTTGTCAATGAACTGGAGCACGTCGAAGTTCTTCACTTCGGCCGCGAAGGTCACAGGATACCCGGTGGCGTCGAACTGCGTGATCGGCGCCATGCCGCTCTTGCCCGCCACCAGGTTTTCCCAAACCTCGGGGGCTGTATTGCCGACCGCGCAAATCAGCCCCAGTCCGGTTACGACAACTCGACGCTGCAAGGTTACTTGCCTTTCCCGTTCTTCTCGATGTAATCGATCGCGTCCTTCACCGTCTTGATCTTCTCCGCGTCTTCATCCGGAATCTCAAGCTCGAAGGCCTCTTCGAACTGCATCACCAGCTCCACCACGTCCAGCGAGTCCGCTCCAAGGTCTTCCTGGAACGACGCGCTCGGCGTCACCTCAGCTTCGTCCACCTGAAGCTGCTCGACAATGATCTGCTTAACCTTCTCCTCAACACCTGCTGCCATGTGCTCTCCTCTTATCTACTGCTGAGCTTCGATTCCGGCGGCTCCTCAGTTTCCGTTTGCCGCCTTTTGTTAAAGATGCGCAACTCTGCCGCATCGCCAACATTCTCACCGAAATTTCAAGTCTAATGGCCGCTCTGATGCATGTAAAGCTGGCCCTGCCACCCCGTTTCTGTACAAATTCCAAGGGCCACCTCACCCTGGCACGTCGAGCCCCAATTTCCACCGGAAACACACACCCTCCGGCAGAGGTATAGTTTTTCCTATGCCTACCCTTACCGTCATCTACCTCCTCTCCGCTGCCGCTCTCGGCGTCATCCTGGGAGCATGGCTCGGTAGCCGCATCGGAGCATCCAACGCCCGCGCCGCGCGCGAAGCCTACGAAAACCTCCAGTCCGACATCGAAAAACGCGACGGCGAAATCGCCGCCATCCGCGCCCAGCTCACCTCCGCGCAGGAGCGCGCCGTCCGAGCCGAGCTCGAAACCGAGCATCTCAATGCCCTCAAACCACAGCTCGAAGCCGCCGAAAAAGCACGCGACGCCTTCCGTCACGATCTCGCCGCCGCCCAGCTCGAAGTCCGCCAGCTCAAAACCGAGTTAGACAGCGAACGCAAAAAAATCGAAGAATTCCTCCCCGAAAAATTCAGGTCTCTCGCCCAGGACATCCTCGACAAAAATTCTCGCCTTTTCACCGAGCAAAACCAGGTCAACCTCGGCGCCCTCCTCGATCCCATCCGGGAAAAATTCACCGAGTTCCAGCAAAAAGTCACCGAACTCCGCGAACAGGGCATCGAGCATCGCTCCGAACTCCGCTCCCAGCTCGAAAATCTCGGCAAACTCAACGAAAAGCTCTCCACCGAGGCCAACAACCTCGTCCGCGCCCTCACAAACTCCTCCAAAACCCAGGGCGACTGGGGCGAACTCATCCTCGAACAGATCCTCGAATCCGCCGGCCTCCGCAAAGGCCAGCAATACAAGGCCCAGGAAACCTTCGCCGCAGGACAGGACAGCGAAAAGAAAAACTCCCGGCCCGACTTCATCGTCTATCTGCCCGAGGGTAGACATCTGGTCCTCGACTCGAAGGTCTCGCTCAACGCCTACAGCAACTACTCCGCGGCCACCGACGAGGCCGCGCGCGAAACCGCCCTCAAACAGCACCTCGACTCCGTCCAGAACCACATCCGCGAGCTCTCCAGCCGCAACTACCAGACCCTCCCCGGCCTCCAGTCCGTCGACTTCGTCGTCATGTTTGTCCCCATCGAACCGGCCTACATGCTCGCCCTCGCCCACGACCAGGGCCTCTGGCAAAAGGCATGGGACCAGAACGTTCTCCTCGTCGGCCCCAGCACCCTGCTCTTCGTCGTCCGCACCGTCGCCCAGCTCTGGCGCACCGAAGATCAAAACCGCAACGCGCAGGCCATCGCCGACCGCGGCGCACGCCTCTATGACAAGCTCGTCAACTTCGTCAACGACCTCAAAAGCATCGGCGACAGCCTCGACAGATCCCGCTCCACCTACGAGTCCGCCGTCAAGAAACTCCAGGGCAACGGAGGCGCCATCCGCCAGGCCGAAATGCTCCGCGCCCTGGGCGTAAAACCCACCAAGCGCCTGCCCGGCCAGTTGGTAGAAATGCCCAATCAGGAACCCCTCGAACTAGCCGCCGTCGCCGAAGACGAAGCCGACGAATGACCGGCAATGCGGTGCCCCCACTCATACGCTGTATTTCGCGCATGAGCAGGGGAGGAAACACCTGACTCCACAAAACATTGTCACTCTGACCGCAGCGATGAATCTGCAGTTCCGCCACGCGTGAACAAAATCTACTCCGGCGGCAAAGCCGCATTCACCCTAACCAGCCGGCGCCCAAGCCTTCCGCACCCGCTCCCACGTCACCGCCAGATCCTCCGGAAGCACCCGCGTCTCACCCACCACCGTCATAAAATTCGTATCCCCGGTCCATCGCGGCAGCGCATGCATGTGCAGATGATGCTGCACCCCCGCGCCCGCCGACCGACCCAGGTTCAGCCCGAAATTGTAACCGTCCGCTTGGTAAACCTCGGCCAGCACCCGCTCCGCCTGCTGCGCCATCGCCATCATCTCCGTCGCCGCTTCCGCCGCCAGCGCCGCCAGCGAAGCCAGGTGCGCATAAGGAACAACCATCAAATGCCCCGACGTATACGGAAACCGGTTCAAACACACATAATTGTGCTCGCCGCGAGCCACCAGCAACCCCGCCCGCTCGGCATCCTCCCGCGCCATCCCCATGGCAATCGCCGCATCCACGCTCCCCAGCAGATTGCAAAACACGCAATTCCGGTCCTCCGCGTAATAAGGAGCCAGCTCTGCGGCAACCCCCTTACGGCTGCCTTCATCCGCATACGTCACATACGTATACCGCCAGGGAGTCCACATCCGATCCATACCGCCGAGTGTAGCAGCGCGCGCATAGTCTCAACATCCAAACATCTGGCCCGGGGCATATCCACTCGTGCAGACTCAAATAATAGGGGATATTATTCTGTCGTCCATTGGAGCAGCTCACCTCCCACCACCCCAAAATCCGTGAAACAATCCCTCCATGCCGTACCGCTTCCGTCTCACTCTGGCTTGCGCCATCGCTCTCATCCTCGCTGCTCCGGCAGCGCTCGCAGCGTCGCAAACCACTCCCGCAAAACCCACCACCCCCGCTAAGCTCCACCCGCTCACAAAGTTCCGTCCCCTCAAGCGCCACCCCATCGTCGCGCTCTCCTTTGACGATCTACCCGCCGCCGGCGACCTCCGCCCCTGGCTCACCCGCGTCGGTATCCTCACCCAGCTCACCAAAGAACTCCACGCCGCCCACATAAAAGGTGTTTACGGCAACGTCAACGCCGTCGACATCCCCGGCGACAAGGACTGCCAGCAGGCCCTCCGCGACTGGCGCGCTGCCGGAATGAACATCGGCAATCACACCTTCTCCCATCCCGCCCTCGACAACGTCACCGCCGCCAGCTACGAGGCCAACATCGCCCGCAACGAGCCTTACCTCCGCCAGTTCGCCGGCAAATCCAACTGGCACTGGTTCCGCTATCCCTATCTCGAAGAGGGCAACACAGTCGCCAAGCACGAAGCCGTCCGCAAGTGGCTCCACGCGCACCACTACCGCATCGAAGAAGTCACCCTCAACTTCAACGACGACGACTGGAGCGACGCCTACTTCCGCTGCAAGGACCGCAACGACACCGCCGCCATCGCATGGCTCGAAGCCAGCTACATGCAGAACGCCGCCGAGTACATCCCCCTCGAGCGCGAAGAGCAGCAGGTCGCCTTCGGCCACGAAATTCCCAACGTTCTACTCCTCCACGCCACCGAATTCACGACACTCATGCTGCCTCGCCTCATCCACATGCTTCAGCAGCAGGGCTTCCGCTTCTCCACCGTGCCCAAAGTCGAGCGCAACCGCGCCTACCACCAGGACCCCGCCGTCGGCCTGCCCGGCGGAGGATCATTCACCACCATGGTCCTGCTCGCCCACCATCAGTCCGTCTACCTGCCCCCGCACCCACCCGAACCGCTCAACCAGCTAAACTCCCTCTGCGGCGGCAGCTGAAGCAAATCGGATGCCCCATTCATGCGCGCGCCATCCGCGCATGAATGGGTTCCGATAAATGCCCGGACGCGCCTGACCCCGCAAGCCAATGCTGTTACTCGCCGGCAAGAACGCACCGGGCGGAATGGCGCGCAAAGCGCGCAGTGGCCCGTGCGGCAAGCACAAAAAGGCGGGCCAAAGGCCCGCCTTTTTAGTTTCGTTCCAGCTCCTGCTAAACCGCGGCAACCTTGGCGCCAGCCTGCTCCCGCAGAGCCTCAGCCTTGTTTGTCTGCTCCCAGGTAAACTCAGGCTCCGTGCGCCCAAAATGTCCATATGCAGCCGTCTTCTGGAAGATCGGGCGTCGCAGTTGCAGCGTCTCGATGATCCCCTTCGGCTTCAGCTCAAAGTTGGCCCGCACCAGCTTCTCCAGCTCCGACGAGCTCAGCTTGCCCGTACCGAACGTATCCACCAGCACGCTCACCGGCTCGGCCACGCCAATCGCGTAGGCCAGCTGCACCTCACAGCGATCCGCCAGTCCAGCCGCCACAATGTTCTTCGCAATATAGCGCGCCATATAAGCCGCCGAGCGGTCCACCTTCGTCGAATCCTTGCCCGAGAAAGCTCCGCCGCCATGCCGGCCCATGCCGCCATAGGTGTCCACAATAATCTTCCGGCCCGTCAGGCCGGAGTCGCCCATCGGTCCGCCAATTACAAAACGACCCGTCGGGTTGATGTGGTACTTCGTGTTCTCGTCCAGCAACTCCGCCGGCAGAACCGCCTGAATCACATGCTTCAGAATGTCCGCCCGCAGCTCCTCGGTCGAAACCGAATCCGCATGCTGCGTCGAAATCACCACCGCGTCAATCCGCAGCGGCTTGAAGTTCTCGTCGTACTCCACCGTCACCTGGCTCTTGCCGTCCGGCCGCAGATAAGCCAGCTTGCCGTTCTTGCGAACTTCCGTCAGCCGACGCGTCAGCTTGTGCGCCAGCGAAATCGCCGTCGGCATCAGCTCCGGCGTCTCATTCGAGGCATAGCCGAACATCATGCCCTGGTCGCCCGCGCCGCCCGTATCCACGCCCATCGCAATGTCGCCCGACTGCTTGTTGATCGTCGAAATCACCGCGCAGGTATTCGAGTCGAAGCCATACAGCGCGTTGTCGTAGCCAATCGAAGCCACCACGCCGCGCACCAGCGCCTGAAAGTCCACATACGCCTTCGTCGTGATCTCACCGGCAATCACCACCAGGCCGGTCGCCGTCAGCGTCTCGCAAGCCACGCGGCTGTAGGGGTCCTGGTCTAGGCAGGCATCCAGAATCGCATCTGAAATCTGATCGGCAATCTTGTCCGGATGGCCTTCTGTGACCGACTCCGAGGTAAACAAAAATTTTTCCTGTGCCAAACTTAACATCCTCCGTCTTCATTTCGCCTGCGCTACCGGCGGAATCCCCGCCGATGCTCACAACGGCCAGCAGATCGTCTCGCTACAGGCGGAAAAATCTTTAGCGGACCAGACTCCATACCCCGGACTCCAGACCATCGCACAACCCACTCGGGCCATCTTTGATGCTACCTGACCGACCCCACCCCCGCAATCCAACGCGGCTCAACGGCGTCCAGAGGCCCTCCACCGGCTGAAACCAGCCCCCCAAAGGCATCTAGTCCCAAAAATCGTCCAAAACATCTGAAATTCCACCCCGGCCTCAAGGCTGCGGCTTATTGGGCTGCTTCTGCCCCGGCGTCTTCAGCTTCTTCCCGTTGAAAATCAGCGTCGTCGTCGCCCCAAACCGCTTGTAGTCCGTATAGGTCACCAGCTCATTCATGTGCACGTTTTCGTCCATGTAGCCATTGCCGCCCTCAAAGTGCAGCCAGCCATTCCCATGCGTCCACACCGGAAACCAGTACTTCCCGTCAATCTGCTGCCGAAACGTAATAAACGGCAGCGACAAATCTTCCTGCCCACGCTTCAAATCATCCGGAACGCTCTTCCCGTCCGTCACCACAATCTGGTGATCCCGCTGGTCCACCCATATCCGCCCGTCAAAATACCGGTGCTTCTTCACAATCTTCTTGGGCGCCACGTCAAACACGTACGTCTCCACCTGGTCTACCTTCTGCTGGCCCACATACGTCACGTTGTACTCGCCAATCCGCTCCTGGGTCAGCACAAACGGCAACCGGTGGTTAATGTCCTGAAAATCCGACTCCGACATAAACACCCCGCCATTGCTCAGCGTGCTCGGCGGAGCTTCCAGTACCTGGTCCACATGCCGCCCGCGGGCGTTCCGCCCAATCGCGTCCTTCTCAAAATACTCGCCCTTCGGCTTGCCATCGCTGTCCAGCACCTCCACCTTTACCGTGCGCACCCAGGTGTAGTTGTCCAGCGCATGGGCAAATTCCGTCTCCTTCGCCACAAAATCCGAAATGAGCTGCTTCACCGGAACCGGCGGCGCAGCCGGATTCAAAGGCCCAAACCCCGAATCCAAAGGCATAAACCGGGAAGAACTCTGCCCCAGAGCAAACGGCGACCCCACCACCGCAAGACCCAACACAACCGCCAGCAAACCCGCTCTCACACCCCAAACTCTACGCATCGAAAATCACCTTGTTCAAAGAATAGACGCGCCAGCCACCCCAAACGTCCCCGATCAGGCAACACCCCATTTCGCCCCGCCAAAAACTACCTCGGATTCAGAAACGCCGCACCTATCGCAAGCCGCATCATCCACCCCAAGCCGCGTCATCCACCAACAAACTGTCATCCCGACCGGAGGTGCGCAGCACCGCAGCGGAGGGACCTGCAGTTTTACTCTTAAGGAGGGGTCAAGACCCTACGGGTGCCCCATTCATGCGCGCGCCGTTCGCGCATGAGTGGGATCGAAAATTACCTTCGCACTCTACCTATCCAAGCAAATGTCAGAAAAGAGCAAGCATCATGCGCAAAAGCCAAAAGCTAAAAGCTAGCGGCTAAAAGCTAACAGCTACTCACCATCTCTGATATAAACCCCTCAGAGAACCACCCATGCCCTTCCCCCGCAAATCCCGCAAGCCTCAGGAACCCCTCACCGAATCCGCCCTCTACGAATACGCCGTAGGAGCCCTCGCCCGCCGCATGCGCACCGTCGCCGAACTCCGCCGCCTCATGCGCACCCGCGTCGAGCCCGGCGAGCCAGGCGAAACCAAAATGGCCGCCGTCATCGCCCGCCTCCAATCCCAGCGCTACCTCGACGACCGAGCCTTCGCCGTCGACTACGCCCGCCTGCGCCAGGAAAACTCCCGCTTCGGCAAGCGCCGCGTCCGTCAGGATCTCCAGATCAAAGGCGTCCAATCTGAGCTCATCTCCGAAACCCTCGAAGCCGCCTACGAAAACGTCGATGAAGAAGCCCTCGCCCGCCGGCACCTCGAGCGCAAAGGCATCCGCCAGCCCACCAATGACAAGGAATCCGCACGCGTCATGCGCATGCTCGTCCGCGCCGGCTTCTCCACCGGCGCCATCTACAAAATCCTCCGCCAGTGGAACGCCAGCGAAGAAGCCCTGACCGCCCTCGACAACGCCGACGACAACCTCGAAGACCCTCCGACCCTGTAAATTCAAACCGGGGCGCCCCATGCCCCGCAGGGACATGGGAATCGCGTCAAAGGCGCGCCCAGCAGGTTTGGTCAGCTCTATCTTTTCCGCTGCTTACCAGCAATCCGCCGCAAAGTCTTCGCCACACTAAACCCATCCGGCGGCAGCACCACGTTATACGCCGCATAAAACAAATACCGCTGTTCCCGCATCACCCCGTTGTGAATGTACGTCCGCGTATACGGCGTCTCAATCCCATCCACCACGTGGTAATTCGAAAACTCCACCACGTCCTTGTCCATGTCGTGGTACACCGGGTCGCGCCACTCGTAGCGAACCTCCATCGGCAAATGCGTATCATCGTCCAGCAGAATCGTAATGCTGTCGTCCGCCGCGTTCATCAGCGTCACCTGGTCCGCCACGTGATCCTCCGCCAGCTTCTGCCCGTCAAACATCACCACTGTGCCCGGCTCTTTCATCCACTTCCGCACCGCGTACTCAATACTGTGCTTCCGCCGCCGCTGGTAGCTCTCGCAAATCTTCTTCACCTGCGGATGCGCGCCCTTGTAGTCCACTTCCGTGCAGGTATCCCCGTGGTACAGCTCCACCACGTCGCGCTTCTTTGTCAGCTCCTCGCGCTCCGGCCCCAGCGGCTCCCGCCAGTCAAAATACAACGAATACGAGCCATCCGGCCGCCCCTGAAAGTACCCGGCAATCCGCCCTTCGTTGTACTCGTTCTTCATCCCGAGCCACTTCTGCCCGCCCAGCGCCGTCACCATCTCCCGCATCAGCGCGCGCCCCTTGCCCGAACCCATCCCCGCGCCCGCCTGCGCATAAGCAACCGAAACAGTTGCAAATACCATCGCCGCCAGCACAAACCATCTTTTCATCCCGAAATCCTCACCCCACCAGCACCGCGCCGCCGTTCACATTCACAATCTCGCCCGTCATAAATCCCGCATACGGCGTGCACAAAAACACAATCGGCCCCGCAATCTCCATCGGGTCCGCCACCCTCCCCAGCGGAATCGACCCAAAAATCCTCTCCCGCGTATGCGCATCCGCCAGCGCCGGAGCGCTCATGTCCGTCATCACCCAGCCCGGAGCCACGCAGTTCACATAAATCCCCTTCGGAGCCAGCTCCGTCGCCAGTCCCTTCGTCATGCTGATCAGTGCGCCCTTGCTCGCCGCATAATCCGCATGGAAAGCCTCGCCCCGCTGTCCCGCCGTCGAACTCACCAGCACCACATGCCCCGCCGCCACGCCATGCGCCGGCCTGCCCTGCTTCTCCATCTGCGCCACTGTAGCGCCAATCAGCCCAAACGCGCTGTCCAGGTTCACCGCAATCGTCCGGCGCCACTGCTCGTCCTTCATCTCTGCAATCGCCACATCCCGAGGCGGCCAAATTCCGTGATTCACCACCAGCGCATCCAGCCGCCCAAACGTCGCCACCACATCGGCCACCAGCTTGCGCCCATCCACCGGCATCAACAGTTCCTGCTGAAAAGCCCTGCACCGCTCCGCGCCGCCGCAAAGCTCCACTACATCCTCAGCCTGCGCCCTCGCCTGCAGATAATTAAAGGCCACCTTCGCGCCCGCCTTGTGAAACAGCGTCACCGCAGCCCGCCCCACGCCGCGCGACCCGCCCGTCACCAGCACTACCTTCCCCTCAAGGGATAACTCCAATCCGTTCATATCATCGACGCTATCCCGTTTTTCCACGCCGGTCCAGCCTTCCAACCCACCTCTGATTCAGCCGGTAAAATAGAGTCAGGAACCCCGCCTTGCAGCAATTACTCGACAAGCTCAATCCGCAGCAGCGAGCCGGCGTTGAAAACGTCGACGGCCCCGTTCTCATCCTCGCGGGCGCGGGCTCCGGAAAAACCCGCGTCATCACCCACCGCATCGCCTATCTCATTCAAGAGCGCGGCGTCGCGCCGGACTCCATCCTCGCCGTCACCTTCACCAACAAGGCCGCCCGCGAAATGGCCGAGCGCGTTGACGCCCTCATCGGCCACTCCACACTCGCCAAGCCGCTGCTCGCCACCTTCCACTCCTTCTGCGTCCGCGCGCTCCGGCGAGACATTGAAACCCTCCGCATCGGCAACGAGGGCCTCACCCAATCCTTCAACATCTACGACGAAAACGAGCAGCAGACCGTCGTCAAGCAGATCATGCGCCGCATGAACCTCGACACCAAGCAGCTCACCCCCCGCACCGTCCTCTCCAAAATCTCCTGGGCCAAAAACCACATGATCGACCCCCAGGAGTTCTACCTCCAGTCCTCCGATCCCGTCAGCGAGCGCGTCGCCCACATCTTCGAGGCCTACCGCAAAGACCTCCGCACCAGCAACGCCCTCGACTTCGACGACCTCCTCCTCGAAGCCGTCCGCCTCCTCAAATCTTCCGCAGAGGTTCGCGCGCGCTACAACCGCCGCTACCAGTACCTCCTCATCGACGAATACCAGGACACCAATCGCCCCCAGTACGAGCTCATGAAGCTCCTCGCCGGGCCAAAGCAAAACGTCTGCGTCGTCGGCGACGAAGACCAGAGCATCTACTCCTGGCGCGGAGCCGACATCCGCAACATCCTCGAATTCGAGAAAGATTTCCCCACCGCCCAGACCATCCGCCTGGAGCAGAACTACCGCTCCACACAGGTCATCCTCGAGGCCGCCGGAGCCGTCGTCGCCCGCAACGCTCAGCGCAAGGGCAAGCAACTCTGGACCGCGCGCGAAGGCGGCTCCCTCATCGGCTACTACGAGGCCCCTGACGGCGAAAACGAAGCCCTCTTCATCGCTGACTCCATCAATAAATATCTCCGAAAAGCCGGCGAGTCAGACGACCAGCCTCGCGCCGCCGTCCTCTACCGCACCAACTCCCAGTCCCGCCTCGTCGAAGAAGCCATGCGCCGCTACGGAATCAGCTACACCATGGTCGGCGGCTTTTCCTTTTACGAGCGCGCAGAAATCAAGGACCTCCTCAGCTACCTCAAGCTCGTCAAAAATCCCAACGACTCCATCGCACTCCAGCGCTGCATCAACACCCCGCCGCGCGGCATCGGCAAAACCACCCTCGAAACCATCGAGCGCCTCGCCCTCGAAACCGGCTCCAGCTCCTGGAACGCCATCTCCCACGCCCGCCGCGAAAAACTTCTCTCCGCGCGCGCCCTTCACGCCCTCGCCGACTTCCAGCAGCTCATCGAAGACGCCCGAGCCATGCTCGCGCCCAACTTTGCCGACAAGCTCTCCGAAGACATAGCCGCTACCTCCGCAGAATCCATCGAAGACACCAGCTTCCCAACCGAAGAATCTTCCGAAGCAGACACCAGTTTCGACACGTCCTTCGACTTCGGCGAAGCCACCCAGACCACCCTCGCTCTCATCCCCGCCGAAGACGACGCCGACTTCAACCCCACATCCTTCAACCCCTTCGCCAGCGAAGCCCCCGGCAAACCCACGGCCTCCAAAACCACCCCCGCCGCCTCTGGCGAACCCGAGCCCGATCCCCATGCCGAAGCCTTCCGCAAGCCCGGCGGACCCGCCACCCTCCCCGAGCTCATCAGGTTCCTCATCGACCGCTCGGGGTACATCCGTGCTCTCGAAGACGAAGGCACGCCCGAATCCTTCTCCCGCATCGAAAACCTCAAGGAACTCGCCAACGCCGCGCAGGACGCCCAGGAGCGCGGCGAAACCCTCGACGAATTCCTCGACCACGCCGCCCTCGTCAGCGACACCGACCAGTACAACGCCGACGCCCGCGTCACCCTCATGACCCTCCACGCCGCCAAGGGCCTCGAATTCCCCATGGTCGTCCTCGCCGGACTCGAAGAAGGTCTTTTTCCCCACTCCCGAACCCTCTCCGACCCCACCCAGATGGAAGAAGAGCGCCGCCTCTGCTACGTGGGCCTCACCCGCGCCATGGACTCCCTCATCCTCACCCGCGCGCGCTACCGCCGCCGCTACGGCAATGACAGTCCCGAAATGTCCACCCCATCCCGCTTCCTTGAGGAGATTCCCTTCGCCCTCATCGAAGACCTCGGCGGAAACCTCAACCACGCCATCTCCGGCAACTCCGTCCACCACTCCGCTGGCAGCCGCTACAACGACTCCCCGCGTCACTACTCCTACGAGGACGAAGACCAGAGCTCCGGCTACCCCTCTGCCAACCCCTACCCCGCCCGCAACCGCGCCAAAAAACCATCCGGCGGCTCCGGCTCCCTGGACAACATCGCCCAGTTCTTCGGCAAACGCGGCAGCCCGCGCGTCACTGGCCCCCTCACATCCGCCAAACCCTCACGCCCCAAACTCAACGTCCCCGAACCCACCGGGGCCACCACCCTCCGCAACGGAACCCGCGTCCGTCACCCCAAATACGGCGAAGGCGTCGTCTTTCGCCGCGAAGGAGACGGGGAAAACGCCAAAGTTACGGTACAATTTGCAAAGTTCGGAGTGAAAAAGCTGGTCGAGAAATTTGCCCAGTTGGAGCGCCTGTAAAAATAGTTTCGTTTCCCGAAATTGCCGACTCTCTACTGGAATTGTCATCCTGAGCGGGTGAGTTGATTTTTAGAAACTACTGATTTATCGAGAGATAAATGGGCTGTTTTTGGCTGTGTAGGAACTGTGCAGGCGATTTCTCGATTTCTGTGCATTTCTCGAACCGCGAAACACGATTCTACAAGGGCGCTTCATAGTTTAGAGGCTATGTCCTAAGCCCATGCCGTGCTCAATGACCGGCGCGATTTCCTGCTGCGGCGGCTTGATGGCTTGCTCCTGCTTTATCGCTGGTGTGTGGGCGCTTTCGTGGGATACGTCGTGCCCTAATGCTTGCGGCAGTTTCGCGCGGTCGTTGGTGTATACCTGCGCGTCTTCGGCTCCACGCGAGACGGCGACGTATGCCATGCGGCTGTTAAGCAGGTCTTTCGCGGCCAACTCGGTATCGACGTGAATCAAGACGCGCTCGGCGGTCTGTCCCTGGCTGGAATGGCTCGTCACCGCATAGCCGTGATCGAGATGCGGATGCTCGCGTGGATCGAGTTGCACGTCGCGTCCTCCATCCATCTTGAGAGACAGCCGCCCGTCCTGGCCGATGGCTTCGACCGTCCCTAATTCGCGGTTGGCAACCTTCAAGTCGTTGGCTGGCGCGGTGAATTGGATGCGGTCGCCTACGGCGAAGCTGCGCGGTTCCTCGCGGTAAACAGAAACGCCCTGCTGCCTGCGTGGATCATAGGTCAGCTCGGAGCCATCGGCCCGCACCACTGTCAACAGGTTCTTGTCAGCGTCAACGCTCTTGACCCGCGCATATTCCCCACGCTCCATGCCGGTTTGCTTCGACGCACGCGCGTAGCGAACAACATCGTTGAACTCGTACCGCGCGGCCCATGTCCGCTCTGGCCCGGTAAGGTCTTGGCGCGGCACAAGCGCCGCAATAGGATGCTGTTCTTTACTGACGAAACCGCGCTCCTGCATCTCGACGCGAATCGCCAGATTGATTTCCACGCGGGAACGGTTGTCGGGAGAGACAACCAACGTACCCTCCGGTGTTTTCGCATATTCCTTCGCAATCGCGGCGATGCGTTCCTCGTGGCCTGCAATTTCATGGACGCGGCCTTGCCGCTCCAAACCCTGCACGGCCTCGCGCACCTCGCCACGCGCAAGCTGCTCGACCACCTGTTTCAGCTCCGGGTTTTTCTGCCGGACAATTTCTTCAAGTTTGACTGTCTTCATGCCCGCGTCCTGAAGCTGTGCGAAGGGCCGCCCTGCCTCGACTGCCTCATGCTGTCTGCGGTCGCCCACCAACAACACGCGGTCGTTGGGATGCAGGCGATTCACAAACTCGTGCATCTGTCTGGTGGACGCGAGCGAGGATTCATCGAGCACATACAGACGGCGCTCGCCGGTGTCCGGCTTTTCGCCACGCGCAAGATGCTTTTGTAGCGTGGACGTTTCCATGCCTGCGTCGGCCAACTTTTGCGCCGCGCGGGACGTGGGCGCGAAGCCTTCGACCTTGTATCCTTGCGCTTCTGCGCCTTCACGGATGACGGCCAGTGTTGTTGTCTTCCCCGCGCCAGCAACACCATCCAATCCCACGATCTTTTCGCGGGAGAGAAACACTTGGTCAACGGCTTGTCGCTGCGAAGTATTCAGCTCCGAGTGCCGGTCTTCCGTCGCAATGCGTATACGTCCATCAACCAGCATCGGGTCATTCATCCCACGCTGATTGCCTTCCTGCATCCGCGTAACGATTTCGCGTTCCATGCGAAGCATTGCGGCGGTGGTGTACTGCTGTCCTGCTCCGACTGTGCGAAACTCGCCCCGCGCGGCCCTTTGCGCGAACTCCTGCCGGATGTGGGCATACGTTGTTTCACCCATGCCGCGATTGAGCGCCGCTTCCAGAAGTTCGCGCCGGTCCAGCACGGCGGAACGCTCAAAGAGATGATCGCGGGCATAGGTCACGGCTTGCTGCGCGATGCGGTCGGGTTCGTAAGCGCGGCGCTGTTCATGCGCTCGCGCCTCGGCCACAACCCGGTCGGCCTGGTGTCCATACTGCGCGGCTAAGTTTCTATGCCGCGCTAATACCTCTTCCGGCGATACCAGCTCTTTGCTGTCTCGCGTCCGGTGTGCGGCAACCTGCGCGGCTCCCGCTCCGTCTATCCCCATCTCGCGAAGATGGTCTTTGATCTGTTCACGGCGCGGGCTGCTGGCCTCCAGATACTCCTTCGTATAGCCCTTGATCTCTGGCTGTCCGTGCTTGCCGCGCTCAAGCTCGTAACCCAAGCCCTGCAAACGCATCGCAAGCTCGGAACGATAAACGCTTGTGGCATAGCGTTGCGATGCGAATAGCTCCTGCGGCTGTAAGGCGCGGATTTGGCCGTTGTCGCGTTCGGTAACGTTGAAGATTACCGCATGGGTATGGAGCTGCGGTGCGGCGTAACCGTCCACAGGCCGCGCGGTATCGTGCTCAAAGGTAGCCGCAACAAATTTGCCCGTCGTCTCCGGCGCGTGGACGTTGCCGATGCGGGCCTGCGTGTACTTCTCCAACTCGGTAAGTGCAACACGTACACTTTCTCGATGCGCCTCTCTTACGCCCTCATCCCCGCCCACAAGAGCGGTCAGAGAAACTGACTTTGGCGCGGAGAACGTAGCATCCCAACCGGCGCGGTGCTCCACGCTCGTAACTTCTTTTCCGAACTTGCCTTCATAGGTTTTTGATGTTTGATGACGAACGAGCTGAGCTTCCGTGTGCGGATGCTGGCCTTCGGTCAGACGCGCAAAGTGTTCATTGCCAACTGGACCCGATAAACCCCACTGCTCGGCCAGCTTGCCCTGCCACTCGCTACGTCCCCGCTGGTCGCGGCTCCAATAGTTCTGCCGCTCGGACGCAAACTCTCGCTCATGGTACGTCCGTACCTGCGAAGCTGACAGCGGCTTGGAGATCGTCAGCATAAGAAAAATTCTAATCCGCAACTTAACAGAAACCGACTTCGGCACCGATTCGGTGTCTGCATACGGAGAATCTAGGTTTGCCAGCCGATTCCGTACGCCGCGATGTGCTCTTCAACCGCATAGAAAATCGCTAGCATATCTGCCTGCGCTTCATTGCTTATCAGCGGCATCAGTTCGTCGAGGCTACCCGCACTGGTCTGCGCCGCAATCGAGAGGGATGTAGGATGAACGACCTTAGAGAGCACTTTGTAGCGGGGTCCATAGCGATCACTCTCCTCGACTTCTCTGGCAATAACTGATCCCTGCTTTGGTTTCCGAGTGGGATCGACGCCGAAAGCTATCATCATCTGCTTGGCTTTGTGAAGCTCGCTCTCTGGTCCGTGCAGCTCAGGTCCAGCTTGCTCTTCCTCCGTCGCCTTGCGAAGCAATAGGGATTTCAAAGGTTCATCTTCGCGCATCGCTGTAGCCCTCATTTCCGCAATCAACTCGTTATGAGTAAAGCGCCCCACCTTTGCAATATTCTCCCAGAACTCTCGTGTGTCAGCCGCCAGATCGTCGATGAAGTCCACCGCATTGTCTAGCGACCGGAGCACGTACGTGGTGATTACTCGCAACTCAAGCAGGTTTCGCGCTCCCCAGCAGGCAAGCATTGGTTTCTGCGGCACTCCCGCCAGCACTGCCTGATAATTCTGCTGAGTCGAAATCAAAATGCCAACGAGCATATTTCTAAACCAGTCGTAGTCATCATGCACTTTGGTTCTTGCAAGGTCATGCGTGAGCTTGACCATACGCGCTACGACCTGCGCGATAGCCTCTTCTAGGGAGACGTGAGTTTCTTCCGCCATCGCCATTTAGGATAACTAGCTTTTCGGCAATTCGGCCTCAAATTGGTGACAACAAGATGAATCGCTTATCCAAGTCATGTTCACGAAGCGCAGATTAGCACTCATAAAATGCGCTTCCAGTCATTCAATCCCTTTGGACTCATCCCACACGAACGCTTCTTTGGGTTTGTCGGTGGGCTTATCAACGGGCGCATCGAAAAGTGGGAGCGTGGTCTGAACCGCAGTCGATGATTTGGATTGCTCTGCGCGAGCTGCTATCTGCGGCGGCAGTGACGGCCTGGGCTCAATCTCCGGCAACTTGCGTTCGATGAACTCCGGTTGTCTGCTGCGCTTTCTTGCGAACTGGAAGTGAACCGGAACAACCTTATTTTCCTGCTTGAGGAAGCCATGCAACGGCTCCAAGCCGGAGATTTCCGAAGCCATGACAAGCGGCTTGGTTGCAATCTCCATCGCATACGATTTCCTGCTGCCGAACAACCTCATGCTGCGCGACTCTTTCAGCCGCTCGACCTCAATCTCACCGATAGCATCGGAAATCCACTTGGCCGCGCGTGGCTCGGTGGTCTTGAAAAACAGCTTGGTTGCGGGCTGTGAAAGCATTGCCTCGGCATCCTGGCCGTAGCGTTTTTCAAGCTGGCTGCGCCCCTGAAAGCCCAACACAACGGGATTCCCGTACTTGCGATTTTCCGTGACGGCGGTATGGAGCTGCGGCAGTTTGTTGAGGCTTGCCAACTCGTCCAGCACAAACCATACCGGTTTTACCGTGTAGTCTTCGCAGTAGCCCATCATGCGAAGAATGAATAAATCGAGCCACACCGAATGCAGCGGCAAAATTTTCGCGCGATAGGCAGGAGTGGACGTCAGAAACACCCATCGCTTCCGGCTGGTGTACCACTCGGATGTTGCAAAGGTTGGCCTCGTATGCTCCCACTCCGGCAATAGCTCTAGGCTGTCGGCCACCATGTTCAGGCTCGCAAGCACACCCGCCCGCTGTGCGGGCGCTCCCGAATCGAGCAGCGCGGCCAGCGGCGTTCCTTTCACCTTTGCCTCAATCCATGACGGATCGGCCATCATCCTCAGAATGTCCCTGGGCTGCGGTTGCCGCTTCAACAAGTGGGCCAGTATCCGGCGTGGCCCATCGGTGAAAAACTCCTTCTCGTACTCCTTTTCCGGCAGAAACGCGGCGGCGATGGTCGTAGCCGTTTCGTCGCGGTCGATCTCCTCGCCCAGACTCCAATACGGGCAACGCTGGTCCAGCGGATTGAGAATCAAATCCCCACGCGCGGGCGAGTAGAACTCGCTCACAAAGTCCATTGCGGGGTCGTAGACAATAGCGCTGTCTCCGCGTTTCCGCACCTGACGAAGAAGCTGCCGGATGGCGTTCGATTTCCCGCTGCCGGTGTCGCCTATCATCAGAATGTGGCTGGCTTCAAGGCGCTTTGGAATCCGGTAGCCTGGACCAAACGGCAACCATCGCAAAAGGCGATTCTCAAAGCGTAGACGGAAACGGATGCCGCCCGTTTTAGCGCCGCGCCACCCGAAAGCCGGGGCTAGCTCCGGGCCTTTGGTGCGTCGGCCATGCCGCTGCTCATGCTTCCAACGGGTGCGAAGTTTATGACCAAAGAAGAGCCACAGGGCATACAAAAACAACACTGCCGCCGTCAGGTAGAGGATGGGGCGAAGAAAGATCAGCCATGCGCTGTCGTTGTCATAAATCGCGGCCGCCAGATACGCTCTCAACGCCTCCGCGCGAACCTTCTCGGGCGGCGTAATAATGACACCGCGCCAGCCTTCGGCGAGGGCTTTTGGACTCAGTGCGAGGCCCTGACTGGCACTCGTCCCTTTCACCGCATCTTCCGGTAAAAGCGGTTCTGGCTTTCTACCCGGAGCCGTCTTTTCGGCGTATCGAACGGTAGTCAGGGCACCGGGAAAGCTGCTCAATATGGAACTGGCGGCGTAGGTTCCAAGGTAGAAGTTCTGGACTGGATTCATCGTCCAGCCAAGCCACAGCGTGGCCGGTACGATCACTAGAAATGGCCCCAGAACGAAGAGCAAAATCAGCCATAAGAGCCACCTGCCCCGGCTCGGAAAACTCATCGGGCGACTCACGGTTTGCCCCCGTCCGGTCCCTCCTGGGACAGGAATTCTGCGAGCAGTTTGCGGGCGTCGGCCAGCTTCCGCAGATTGGCCTGGTCACGGATTTTGACCACGGAATCAGGCAGCAGATGCTTGCCTTCGGCGTTGGCCTGGGCCGTCGCGTGGAAGAGATTCAAGAGCATGTATCGGAGTGCCGAAACCTCGGCCAGCAGCAACTCTGTTGGGTCTGCCGGACGTTGCCGCGCGGCTTTCAGGGCCAGCTCGCGCAGCCATTCGGCGACGGTTTTTCCCGCGCCTTCGGCGGCGGTTTCCACCTCCGCCAGCTCTTCCGGCGTCACTCTGGTTGCGATGGTTTTAGCACGCAAAACCGAACGCGCTTCACCCTTCGGTGAGTCTGGAGATTTCAACGGAGCCGGGATGCGGGGAGTGCTCATGGGGGAACCCGCCTCGAAACCAGCTTGCACCCTGCGATTTTTCCAGTCAAGCGCCCGATTGATGAAACCCTTGTCTATCAGTGCGTTTACACATTGGGCACTGTAAGACGCTATGCGCGTTTACGCGCGTAAACACGCCACCACCATATAGAAGTTACAAACTGGCAAGCTGCTGATTCAAAGTGCGTTCACTTCGGTAAACCGAACCAAAGGACCGGTTTACCGGCAGCATCCCATTTGGGGGTGACGTGTCGGCGTTCATCCGCTGCGTAGCAGCGTCGCACTTCGGGATGCTGGCTCTGACACGGAACCGTGGTCTTGACAGTCGATCTGTCCCGCGACAGTTCAGAGTTGTAGCCAGCGGAACAGGCGGTCATCGTCGCCGGTTTCGGTATCAGCATTCGCAGGCAGGATGGAGGCTAGCCGGTCCTCTACATCCAGTTTGAATGCGGCGGCGATCTTCGCCACATGAATGCCGAACGTTCCCCGCAACTCCCCGAGTGCGCTCCCGAAGGTCCAGCTATGAAAGCCCCCGCTATTCGCGTGGTGAATGCCGTCGCGTCCATCAGTCCCCACCCGCTCCAGGAACTTCCGGCAGGCTGCCCGCATCGCCCGCAGACTTGCGGTCAGTTCGGACCCGCTGTCCAGCTTGCCCAGCTCATCGCTGAGACGGTGCCTGATTTCGATGACCGAGTGGACGCAGTGCGAAGGCACCTCCATCTCGCTCGGCTCGTACAAGACGCGCCGGTCCTCTAGGAATGCGATCACACGGCGGGCCGCCGCAATCTCCATCTCAGCAGGCTGCCAAGATGCCCCGCCAAAGGGCGTTGAGATGCCCGTCAGATGGTTGGCCATTTCTGAGAATTTCACAGGCTTTCCTTCCGTCTGCACCTTCGGGCGTTTCGGCTTCTAACTCTCCCTACTGGTTTTCTAAAGTACGGACTCGATTGAGAAGCCGATCGACCTCGCTCTTGCGGTTCTTGAACCAGTCGGTGGACCAGATGCGGTGAATTTTCCAGCCCTGATTTTCAAGCGCCATCTGGCGGAGACGGTCGCGGTCGCGAGCAGACCGTCCTGAGTGATAGCTCTTCCCATCGAACTCCACACCAAGCAGCCAAGCACCCGGCTTTATTGGATGCCGGACTCCTAAATCAATGAAGTATCCGCTGACCCCAACCTGCGGTACGACCTCATAACCATGCGATCTTAAGACGAAACTCACAGCCGCTTCATGCTCGTTCGACGGCTCTGCTCCTGGCGAGATTTGAGGCTGGGCAGTGACCCCGCTTTTGGCAAAGCGCATGTATCCCTTCAAAGCTCGGACACCCCAAGCAGTACCAGGCTCGTCACGGATGAAGTCGGGATCAAGGGAACTGAATACAACCGTGCGCTTCTTAGCGCGGGTAATGAGAACATTCAGTCGGCGGTGTCCGCTTTTGCTGTTTACACCTGCAAATCTCTGATAATAATTGCCCTGCGAGTCTCTCCCGTAGGTCACAGAAACAAAGATCACGTCACGCTCGTCACCCTGCACATTTTCAAGATTCTTAATGAAGAACTCATTCGGTGTACCGGCTCCGCTTTCAATCCAGGCATTCGAGACAGAATCGTCTTTCAGCTTTTTATCCAGAAGCTCTTCTATCAGCTCCCGCTGCTCAAAGTTCATCGTGACTACCCCTAGCGATTCCGAGGGATAGCACCGGATGTGGTCGAGAATGGCATCGACTACCATGCCAGCTTCAACTGGGTTCTTGCGATTCTCGAAGATGCCGTCAGATACCGGCACATACTTAACGCCGAGGTCATCATGCTTTTCATATGCGGAGGGAAACAAGACAAGATCGCCATCGTAGAACTCCTGATTTGAGAATCGAATCAGACTCTCATGCTGAGAGCGATAGTGCCAACGGAGTCGACGGGCTGGTTGGTAGCATCCCCATGCGACGTCGAGAATGCTTTCGCCTTCTGCAACCGCCGAATTGTCATCAGATTCTTCAGTCTCATCGTCAATCGTTCTCTGGAAATAAGCTGTAGGCGGAAGCTGTTTGGGGTCTCCGACAACTACCAATTGCGCGCCGCGTGCAATCGCACCAAGAGCATCTTCCGGCCGGAGTTGCGATGCCTCATCCATGACCACGAGATCGAAGTGTATTCTGCCTGGTTCCAAGAACTGCGCAACCGACATGGGGCTCATCATAAAGCAGGGCTTTAGACCTTGAATTGCGGCACCAGCTCGCTTCATCAATTGCCGAATAGGCACATGATTTCTCTGCTTCGATATTTCGTGAACAAGAAGCTGCTTATCTGTATAAGCCTTAACGGACTGACCGCGATAGCCATTCGGAACATGTCGATTACTCGCACGAGCTGCAACATCCATTCTGTTCAACTCGATTACATCGCAGTCAAGGGAGGCAAATCGTGCACGAGCCTCGTCCTGCGTGGCTCCACTTGCCCTAAACAGGTCCGGATGGTCACTAAACAGCCGCATCACCAAAGAACTGCAAAATAGATAATCGAATGATGCAGGTAGCTCATCACAATTTATGGCGCCGCCAGCACAGAGGCCAACGAGAGATTTCAGCCCTAATTCATAGAGTTGCTTCTCGACCCGCTTCGTATCAAGCCAAAGAGGAAGAACTTCCGCAGAATCGATACAATTCTGCATTCTGGAACACGCCTCGCTTATGCTACTTGCCGATTTCAGATCAACAGAGCCAGTCCAGCCGAATTCGCGCAATGCCTCCTGGGATGAATTGATCGCTGCATTATTCGCCGTGAATGACCTGCCCCATTCCTTAACTCCTACAATTCTTTCGGCATAATGCTCTGACAACAGATAGCGATGAACCGCAGGCGGCAAGTTCGCCTCAGCGATTGCTTGAGCTATTGCTCGAACAAGGGCAAGCGTATCGGCAAGCGGTTCCACTGCGGTATCGATGCCTTTGAAGTGCCCACCGAGAACAGCTTTGGTCTCTTCATCCGTATTCAATGCCTTGCGAAGAGATTGCGCCTTTGCAACTTCGGCGAATAGTTCCTTAATCTGATGTCTGCTTGTTGTCTCTTCCAAATTCAGCGGTTCTAAGGTCCGCAGAACCTTAGACGCAACCTCAACAATATTCCGCGCAGCGTTCAAGAACGAGTTGACGTCGGAGTCCTGATACTCAAAGTCGAGGTACGGAATCGCGGAATGCAAAGCTGTCAACTGGTTCAGTGCTTGTTCCAATTCGGCAAAGCCGGGAGTATTCCCATCAGGGCTGACTATGACGCTCTTTAGCCGGGATGAAGGTAAGGACAGCAACGCCGAACGAACTGTGGATGCATACTCTCGGTGCTCTGGCAGCCTAGAATAAACCTCCCCATACCACCGCGAAACGATAACAAGATCGTCCCACGGAGTTTCCAGACCTATGAAATGATCCTCAAGCCATGCCTTGTACTCGGCACTGGTTGAAAACCCGTCCACCCTGGAGCGGATCTCATCACTCTTGGCACGCAATCTATCCCTTCTATTGAAAAGCTCATCGCATTTAGAGCAGTAGCGGGCAAGCACTCGCAGGCTGTCAGCTTTTTGAAGTCTCGTCTGCTTTGCAGGCATAACGCACATCGCCGTATATTTGGAGTTGGCGGCTCGGTAGGCTTTGCCGAAACGCGCATACCAAGGCGTCTGCGCGAAGATGTTTGCCATCACTAAAAACTCTTTGGCACTGGACTTGTCGTCAAAATCAAGTTGCTCCGCAAGTTGAGCTTTTTCTGCCCGCAAAGACTCTTCCTCGGCCTCAACGGCAAGCTCTTCTGCTTTAAGCGCACTCCTTTCAGATTGGAGCGCAGCGGATTCCTGCTTCCCTCGCACCAAAATGGTATTTAGCCCGTCTTTTGCGAAACGAGTACTGCGCAAATGAGCAAGGTGTAAAGGGGCATCGACAAGCAACTGCTTGGCAGCAACCAAATCTCCGATATGTCGCAAGGAAAGAGACGCCGACGCGAGGCCAAGTGCATCACTGATTTCATTCGCAGCTCGTTGCGCCTTTCCAAGATGAGCTTCGGCAGCAGAAAAAAGCCGCAGTAGCTCATAGAGACTTGCGATAGAGTAGTTTCTCAGGCCTAGGTCGTCTAACAATGCATCCAGCTTTATGAATTGTTCCGGAATACTGCTGTCAAGCAAGGATTCGACAGTACCGGATGCAATAGCGGCTCCAAACTCCCTGACTGAATCGAGAAAGCTATGCACTATTCTGCACTTTGCAGCAGAGCGAAAGGACGGTAGCAGCTCGCAGATATAGTCGGTATCGTCGGCGTTGTTTACGAGAGGCAGGCCATAAATGCTCTGCAACCATTCGCCACCGTCTGACTCAGCCTTATTTGCGATGAAATCTTCAAATGTTAGCTCAAACATCTCCTCACAATCCGTAATGAGGGAGATGCGGCTTTCATACGCGGATTTCAAAGCGTGGAGTTCATCCATTAAGCGCTCCCGATCCGCCGCACGAAACTCCGTATTAGAGAGCCACGCCCACGGGCTCGCCTCTGTATTTGCCGATCCACCAGCATCTGACAGACGCCGTAGATGGGCGACATAGGTAGAGACAAGATCTTTTCGTATATGCAGTGCGCGAAAATCCCAAGTATGAGCGTCAGGAAGTGAGACCGCGCTGGCCTTCAGAAGTGCATCTGGAAGCTCTGTACTGAGCTTGTCTCGTTGCCATATAAGCTCAAAGGGAGATTTCCCAATCGCAGCGTAGGGAGTATTCAGGAGAGACACATATTTTCTGAGCTCGTCACGCTTGATCCCCATGAGAGTCTGCTTGTGAGCCAGAATTGTCGGCGGAGTGAAATACGCCTGAATGCGCTTATCCAAGGATTTCAGCATCTCGACTTTATTTGCCTTGTGACTGTGGAGTTCTAAGCAAAAATCTCCAATTCCGGCGCTATCGAGCCGTCGCTTTACAACATCCAGAGCAGCCATTTTCTCAGCTACGAACAGTACGCTCTTGCCTGCTGCTATTGTCTCTGCAATTAGATTGGTAATTGTCTGCGATTTTCCTGTGCCCGGAGGACCCTCGATTACGAGGTTCTTGCCTCGTGCCGCATCGATCAACGCACTATGCTGAGAACTATCAGCGTCATAGATTAGCGGTGGAGCGGCATTCTTAGTTTCCTCTTCATCTATATCGAACTCGCTTGCCAATCCCGACCCCTCGTTGCTATCGCCAGCAAACAGCTCAAGCAGGCGGGCATGTTGAACCAAAGCGTTGGAGCCCCATCTGTCTGAATCGAGGTCCAGATACATCAAGAGCTTGGCGAAACTTAACAACGACAGTGATACCTGGCGACAAACCTTCCAGTCTTTCTTTCGTTCCAGTATTGGCACGAAACGCTGGAAATACTGCTCCGGCGATTCATCTTCCTCTAGTTCCGGTATCTGGATGCCGAAATCAATCCTCATCTTTTCCACGAGTGAAAGGTTTGTGGTTAAGTCTTCATCGTTATATTTCAGACGGAAAGAGCGATTTGCGTCTTTGGACTTCGGAATTACCAACTCAACTGGCACAACCAGAAGAGGCGCGTATGATGCCTTGGATGAATCATCTGACTCGCGCCATTCAAGGTAGCCGAAGACAAGATGAAGCAGATTAACCCCGGACTCCTCGCGAGCCGTCTTCGCAGTGGTTCCGATCTTGCGAAGCGTTGCCTCTAGTCCGTCCTGATATTGCAAGACGCGAAGGTTGTCCTCCTGACCGCTCCCGCTTATAAGGTCTATTGAAGTGGACCATCCGAGTTCTTTAGCAAAGTTCGCAGGCGCGGGCATCTCGCCTAGTTCATCCACGTATCCCTTGTCAGGTTCAGGCACGAAGACAAAGGGCAGTTCTATGCCAGCCAGAAGGTTTTTATAGATCGCTTCGTGATCGGCATCAACAATTCTCACAGATGACCTGCCGTGTCTGAAGCTAATCAGATTGTTCCGCTTGGTGATGTCGAGGAGGCGTAAGCGAAGTTTCTCCAACTCGCGGCGGACTGCTTCTGCCTTTTGCGGGTCGTTTGACTCTTTCGACTTTCTCCCCGTCTGACTAGCAGGAACTTGCACGGCTATGAGCTCTCCTCTGAAAGAAGTGCTAAACGAAATCCACCAAGTTTGCCCATACTCCAAAAGCAGCAACTGAGCTGCCCGTCAGAGGCTTCTGGAACGAGACGACACTCTACCGGCAAATTCTCCATTGCTGCTTGCCTTTATTCAATCCCTGAAAATGCTCAAAGTTCTGTAGGTGCACAGCTTATGATGACGCATTCTTCGTCTGGTCCCGTCCAGGATCAGGACAAGCCATGAAATGTTCTTGGAAGGAAGTGTAAATGAAGGGCCGCAACAGGCACGTGCTCCGTGTGAGGTTGTAATGGATTCCTTTACACTGTAATATACGATTATGGCTACTGCGACTGCAAGGAAATCGAAGGTCTACACAATCAGCCTGCC
>JAKATU010000072.1 GCA_021818585.1 Acidobacteriota bacterium
TTCCGATCTTACTTGACTGGTACTCGTAATCGAACCGAACATCGCCCCATTTAAGTTCATGTTTAAGCTGGCACTGATTTTCATTTAAGTTCTCCAATGATTTCGGCGAATTTGCATTTGACCTGGGGGTACTATGACTATTTCGCGCTCCCAAGAGTCCGAGCGATTGAGGCTTTCCACCATTACGATCTTTAGGACCTTTGTCGCCGGAGCTTGCTGGGTGCCTTGTCCTAACAATCCAATTGGATTGAATGGTGTCCCTAATTCCATCTCATCGGCAAAATCTTCGTACAGCTTGAGAATCAGGTTTTCTAGTTCTGGGTCTTGCTCCGCAATCTGTAACTTCACGTCTTCCCGTGCTTCTGTAGCGCTGAGGAGGTAATCATGAGAGCCCAAGCGGCTGGCCAATGTTTCAACTGCAGTCTCAATTCGTTTTGCATCCTCCAGACTCATATGTAACTTCATCAAGCTGGTTGCCAGATGCACAATCTGTTCTTTACTTCGTTGAAGGTCTCCAAGAAGAATCGGATTGACCTTTTCCGCCAGAAGGCTGAAGGCTCGCGATACGCCCTTCGGTTCCAAATCCCATTCTTCAGTTACCAGCTTCTTGAATCCGGCTACACTCTCAACTCCTACTGGTGCAGTGTTAGGCTTTTGACCGTTTGTCGGTATCTGAACCTCGGTTGGTGGGTTCCACGGTCCATTAATACTTGGGTCGATAGCGCTTAAAGTTGCTAGTCGAGTCATTACTATTTCGTTGGCGCCCAGCGCAAAAAGTGTGCCCCCGCTCAGGCACATATGCGGAATGAGTACGCCTACAAATTTTGCATACTGGCGAACGAGGCGACTGAGAGCGTAAGCAGCTAGCGTGTCGCCGCCCAACGTGAACAGCAAGACGTCCAGCTTTTCTAGGTCCGGCATATCCTTTAAGTGCAGGAAAAAACGGTGCAAAAAATCTTTAGCAATGAGACCCTGTGCTCCGTCGCGGTCTGAGGTCAAGCAGCAGATGAGACGAGATCCACGCTTTTCCTCGATCTGCTGAATCAGCGTCTTCCGCTGCTCAACTCCCATCCTTCTTTCTCCTTATCCAATCACGCTAACAAAGCGGTAATCGCCGTCTCACAGTCTACCTAAGCTCTCAGAGTACCGTGGACCCACAGTATAAACACATGGGACGCGTGTTCCACATCCCCCGAATACTCGACTTTCTATATCGAGGATCCATTTTCGCAACCTGTTCCAGAATGGGATATCTCTTCCACGTGGGGGATTTCACGCAACCGGTGACCGCAACCGCTCCGGAATCAATGCCAAATGCCACGGTATCACTGTGGCTTATGCGACAGAGGCTTAGGGTCCGAACTACAGTTCGGACCCTAAGCCTCTACTTCTAGGGTATCAGTTTTATACAAAATTACCGGCAAAATTTCGTTCGAAGCAGCTTGTAGGCTCTTGGTGTATGGAGCGTTAGGAGGCGGGTTTTAGCTGTCTAGTTTTTTGGCTACCAGTTCGTTGACTAAGCCTGGGTTGGCCTGGCCTTTGGATAGGCGCATGACTTGGCCTACGAAGAAGGCTGCGACCGTCTTTTTGCCGGCGCGGTATTGCTCGACCTGCTTGGGGTTGGCGGCTATGGCTTCGTCGACGAACTTCTCGATGGCGCTGGTGTCGCTGATCTGCTGGGGTTTTTCGCGGTCGTAGACTACGCCGAAGTCTTCGTTCTTTTCGAAGCAGATGTCGAAGAGTTGCTTGAGCTGCTTCGAGGAGAGCTTGCCTTCTTCGGCGAGGTCGGCGGCCTGGGCGATGCCCCGCATGGAGACGGGCGACTGCTCGAGGTCGAGACCGGCTGCCTTGAGGCGGCTGGTGAGCTCGCTTTGGATGAGATTGGCGACGCGCTTGGGGCTCTTCGCGGTTTTGGCGGCGGCTTCGAACTGATCGGCAAAGGCGCGGGTGGCGGTGAGGGTCTGCGCGTCCTGCGCGGTGATTTCGTACTGCTCGATCATGCGGGCGCGGCGGGCTTCCGGCAGCTCGGGCATGTGCTGCGCGATGTCGTTTTTCCACGCGGCGGAGACGATGAGCGGCGGAAGGTCGGGCTCGGGGAAGTAGCGGTAGTCGTGCGCCTGCTCCTTGGAGCGCATGGAGTACGTGCGGCCTTCGGAGGAGTTCCAGAGGCGGGTTTCCTGGATGACGCGGCCACCGGACTCGATGACTTCGACCTGGCGCTCGATTTCGTACTCGAGGGCGGCGCGGATGAAGCGGAAGCTGTTGACATTTTTGACTTCGGCCTTGGTGCCGAATTTTTCCTGGCCGCGGGGGCGGACGCTGACGTTAGCGTCGCAGCGGAGGGAACCTTCTTCCATGTTGCAGTCGGAGACGGCGGTGTAGAGGAGGATCTCCTTGAGGCGGGTGAGGTATTCAAAGGCCTCGTCGGGGGTGCGGATGTCTGGCTCGGAGACGATTTCGATGAGCGGGGTGCCGCAGCGGTTGAGGTCGACGGAGGTGAATCTGGCGGAGTCGGGCTGGCCGTCGTGGAGGCTCTTGCCGGCGTCCTCTTCCATGTGGAGGCGGGTGATGCCGATCTTTTTGGGGCCGTTGGGGGTGGGAACCTCGATGAAGCCGTGTTCGGCGAGAGGCTTGTCGAACTGGGAGATCTGGTAGCCCTTGGGGAGGTCGGGATAGAAGTAGTTTTTGCGGGCGAAGATGGAGGTTTCATTGACCGTGCAGTTGATGGCGAGGGCGGCCAGCGTGGCGAATTCGACGGCCTTGCGATTGAGGACGGGCAGCGCGCCGGGCAGGCCGAGGCAGACGGGACAGACGTTCGTGTTGGGCGGCATGCCGAATTTGTTGGCGCATCCGCAGAACGCCTTGGTCTGGGTGAGGAGCTGCACATGGACTTCGAGGCCGATGACGGGCTCGTACTTGGCCAGAACTTCAGGAGAAACGCTTGCTGCCGTCGACATAATGAAAGTTTAGCAAGGTGCTGGCCGCTCCCCCACTCAAGCGCTGCTTGAGTGGGCCACCACGGAGTTGCTGGAGCGGCGTAGTATGGCTGGGCAAGGCTTTTTTGAGAAAAGGGGATACGGATGAAAATGCTTAAATTTGCAACGCTGTCGGCTGTGGCGCTCGGCATGGCCATGGTGCCGGTGATGGGTCAGGCTCAGGTCGCGAACCCGGTAACAACGGCGATGAAGGCTTCGCTGCAGCGCTCTTCGAAGATTATGATCGCGGCGGCGGAGGAGATGCCGGCGGATAAGTACAGCTTTCAGCCCACGGCGGGTTCGATGACGTTTGGGCACCTGATTCTGCATATCGGGATGGCGAATCGGATGTCGTGCCACATGCTGACGGGGATTCCGGCAGCGCCGAAGATGAATTTGAACTATAGTTCGCCCAAGGCGAAGCTGGTGGCGCAGTTGAAGGAGTCGTTTGCTTATTGCAGCAAGGCGCTGGCGACGCTGAATGACTCGCAACTGGGCGAGATGCGTCCTTTCTTCGGAGGGCGCAAGGTGACGGGCGCGACGTGGGTGCTGGTGATCGCCGAAGACTGGGCGGACCACTACAGCCAGGAGGCCGCGTATCTGCGGCGGAATGGGATGCTGCCGCCTACGGCTCATCATGGGAAGCCGTAGTCAGGGGCTTTCATTGGAGATGCTTTCGGGGGCCTGTTTGCAGGCCCCCTGGCTTTGATACCTCTGCTAGTCCTTGATATGCCTTAGTCGAGGCGGACGAGGAAGGCTGCGCCCTGGCGGGGGTCGACGGTGTGGGCGATGTGCATGGCGACTTCGCGATTGCCGGCATCGGGGCGGATGCGGACCCAGTCGCCGGTGGGGCCGTGAAATTCGATGACGCTGGCTGTGGGGTATTTGCGCTGGAGGTGCCGCTCGAGTTTGACGGCGGCATGTTTGGAGTCGAAGGCGCCGATTTGAACGGCCCATGTGCCGCCATAGTTGAGGGGTTCCGGAGCGTAGTAGACGCTGACGCGGACGCGGCCGACGCCCGCGCGGTAGAGGCCGACGGCGCGGGCGGATGCGGCGGAGAGATCGATGATGCGACCGGGGATGAAGGGTCCGCGGTCAGTGATGCGCATGACGGCGGACTGGCCGGTGCGAAGGTTGGTGACCTTGACGATGGAGCCGAGGGGGAGGGTGCGGTGCGCGGCGGAGAGCTCGTTCTGGTGATAGATCGAACCGTCTGCGGCCTGATGGTGGTTGTAGAGCGGGCCGTACCAACTGGCGAGGCCGGTTTCCGTATAAATGGGGCGGTGGGAGTCGACGTATTGCTGGTCTGCGGTGAGGCCGGCGCTCGGGCGCGAGCGGTAGGCCGACTCGCTGGGTAAATTGTTCTCCGCGGACTGGGCGTTTTCAGCCTGCTGGGAAGGGTAGCTGTTGTAGCCGGCTGTTGCGCCGGGGGGCGGTGGCGGCGTGTAGGCGACGCTGCGATGGTTGCCACATCCGGCGAGGAAGGCGAGCGCAAGGGTGAGCAGGATTGCGGGAGTTGCGGTCTGGAGGCTTTGCCGTGTGCGGAGCTGGATTCTGGTCATTGGGGGAAACCGGAGCACTAGAGTTTGGGGGCTTTTGGGCCTTTTTCGAGTTCGTCGGCGAGCTTAGTGAGCTGTTCGCCTGCGGTGCGGAGCGCCTTGAAGGAGTGTTTTCGGACGCCGGGAACGACTTCCTGGTCGAGGTAGACGATGATGCGGCGAATCTCCGCCTCGGCTTTACCGCCCATGGTGCCGACGCGGCGGGCAAGGTCTTCCAGAGGATTGGGTGGAACCTGATCCGGCATGATGGCGACTCCGATGCTTCGCAATCAGTATTCGTGAGGGTTAAGTAGAAAATCAATTGCGGAAGGCGGCATGTGCCGAGGCAATTACCCCGTGCGGACAGGGTAAAAACCCCAGATATGCATCTCGTATGCATCTCGAAGCGGGTGTAGGCGCCTCTAAACCATTGATAGCGCGTGATTATTGAGCGAATCCAATGCGGTTTGAGATGTTTCCGGCTGGACGTGGGAGGCCGGAATCATTTTTTGCGGCTCTGGCTGGGGCTGGGGATTTTTTTGCTGCCGGCAGGGCCGTGGGCGGTGGCGCAGGCGGTGCGCGGGGCGCAGTTGCCGTATGCGCCGGTCCCGCGTGGGATTCGGGTAGCGGAAAGCGGTGAGGCGGCGCAGGGACGGTCGCCGGAGGGGCCGCCGTGGACGGTGCGCGCCTGCACGGCCGAGGCGTGTAGCGTGCAGAACAGCCGGGCGGGGGTTTGCTGCAGCCAGGGTGAGGGCTTGTTCCGGAGGTATGTGCGGCAGCAGGCGTACCACGTTGATACGCGGCGGCAACTGGCGGCGATGGCGGTGAGGGATGTGGCCGACCCGTTTAATTTGCTGAGCGTGCTGGGGAGCGCGGCGATTGTGGTGGGGAGCAATTCGCACTCGATTTATGGCCCGGGGATGCCGGGGCTGGCGCGGGCGACAGGGATTTCTTTGACAGAAAATATGACGGACGAGTTCTTTGGGACGTTTTTGATTCCGTCTATTGACCACCAGGCGCCGGGCTTTCGGCGGATGCCGAACCGGGGATTCTGGCGGCGGCTGGTGCATTGCGGGACGCAGGTTTTCTGGACGCGGAGCCAGCAGGGAGTGCCGATGGTGAATTATTCGAGCGTGCTGGGGACGATGGCCGAGGAGGGTGTTGCGGTGACGTATGTGCCGTTTCGGCGGACGGGCTGGGGACCGGCGGCGGAGCGGGTGGGGCTGGATTACGCGACGGCTCCGATTGGGAATTTGATCGATGAATTTGTGCCGCAGGTGGCTAGCCACATGAATGTGAGGGTGGTGTTCTTCCAGAACATTATTGACCGGGTGGCTACGACGGTGGGGCAGCCGCCGGGGGCGTAGGGGGGTGGTAAGGCAACTCGGTGCCGGTCCTCTGAGACGAGGCTAGAGTTTTATTGTTTCAGCGTGAGCTGCGCCAAACGAAGCGGAGGGATCTGCTGTTCCTGAGTCAGTGCCGGCAATAAACAGCTCAGGTGCCCCATCCAGGCTCCGCTTGGCTGGGACAGGATCGATATCCTAAGTGGAATGGCGCGCAAAGCGCGCCACTGCCCGTGCGCCCAGCACGGCCCGCACATGCCCAGGACCCGTACGGCAGCATCCCCCCACCGCCTGCGCCCCGGCCGCATACCACCCTCGCGCCATCTCCCCAAACCGGGCCTCTTCGGTCGCCAGATCCCCGCGCCCCCGCCAGCCCCGGGTGGCCGCGTCCCACGTCTCGCCCGAGTTGGGATACACCACCACCGGCTTCCCCGTCCCTGCCCGCGCCTCGCCAATCAACGCCCCCACCAAATCCGGCCGCGTGCAGTTGATCCCCACCGCCAGCACCCGTTCCGCCCCATTCAGCACCCGCGCGCACTCCCGCAACCGCTCGCCATGGACCACATGCCGATCATCCCTGCAAGTAAAGGAGACCCATCCCGCCACTCCCGGAACCGCATCCAGCGCCGCCACAATCGCCCGCGCCTCATCGAGCGACGGAACCGTCTCCACCGCCACCAGGTCCGCCGCCGTCTCTGCCGCCGCCGCCAGCCGCTCCCGGTGGAACCGCACCAAATCCTCAAACCCCACCTCATACCGCCCATGGAACTCCGCCCCGTTATGCAGCGACGCCCCATAAGGCCCCAGCGAAGCCGCAATCCAAATCCGCCGCCCGCTCTCGCGCCCATACTCCCGCCGTACCGCCTCGGCCAGCTCTACCGACTGCCGCAACGCCCGCGCCCAGTCCTCCCGGCCAAGCTCCGCATAACCCAGCGCTGAAATCTGGTAGCTCGCCGACTCAATGCAATCCGCACCCGCCCGCAAATAGTCCTGGTGGACCGCCCCAATCGCCTCCGGAGCCTCATCCAGAACATGCGCCGACCACAGCGGCCCGCTCAGATCAAACCCGCGCCGCTCCAACTCCGTCGCCATGCCGCCATCCAGCACCCGGATGCCAGCAAACTCGTCCGCCGTCATCGCCCTCATGCACCCAGTCTCGCGCGCCGCGCCCGCACTCGCAACCACCCTCCACCCAACCCTCTGCAAACCCTGCGCTTCTGCTACACTAACCAAAGCCTGCAACACACTGCGGAATCGACACCAGGACACTCCGTAAGCAGGCACACCGCAACAACCATCGGGGAGTGGCTCAGCCTGGTAGAGCACCTGGTTCGGGACCAGGGGGTCGGAGGTTCAAATCCTCTCTCCCCGACCATTTCAATACTCGACTCAAGACATCGATAAAGAATGATCCAGCACCCGATGCTCACTGAGCAGGTCGAGCGCCATCCGTCCAATCTTTGTCACAGGATCATCCAGATTCACGGCATGCACATAGGAGTGGAACCATCCCGGTATTTCCTGCCCCGCAAGCGGCGGTGAAATCCCGTGCCCCTGCCCTGAATCCGCGCCAAGCACACGCCGCTGTAGACACGACGAAGCATCTCCCGCACTTCATCCCCACAGGCGTTTACGTCGCCGCGCAGGCTCACAATCATCGTCCCTCCAAACCCGGCTCAACATCGTCACCATGCAATCCACACGCAAGAGAACTTCAGATGTCGAGTAAACCTGAGAAGCCGCGCACAAGGTGTCTGGAGAACGCGCCACGCGCTTCCCAGATCAACAGAGTTCTTCTGTTGCGTGCGGCCACGGTTCGCTATATTACTTCATTCTGCTGTACGTCGATTTGTATGTCTCGAAGCAGACAACTAAAGAATTGAAAGTGGCCTTGATGACGATCACAAACGTATATTAACGAATCAGTGAACCGTCGGCGGTGCAGGGGCCGCCCAAAGTAGTCGATTCACCCATCCGTGAAAATTACATCTCACGCACGCAACCACCCTCAGTCGCCGAAATACGAAACCGCGGACCGCTCGCGCTCGATCGCCTCAAACATGGAATCGTTGTCGCTGTACTTGAAGTAGTTCAGTCGCCGCTTTTCCGCCTCTTGCTGCTCCGCCGCGCCCAGCAACGCAAGATCCGCCTTCGTCACCGGATGCAGACCTTTCTCCTGCAACCGCGCCAGGATTTCCTCGGGGCTCAGCGCATCTCCCTCCGGCTGCTTCGCTACATACTCAATCACCTGCTGCGCTCCCAACTCTCCATCATGGCGCGCAATGCCCACCAGGCCCGTTGACGCCCGGCGCGCCCAGCCGGCCACAAATCGCCCCTCCAGCGGGCAAGACTGCTCCGGGTTCCACAACTGGAAAACCGGCTCCTCAGGATGCTCGGGATCCACCTGCGTAGCATATCCATTCGGTCCCATCGGCAAACCCAGTTGTTCGTCTTGCTGGTCGCCAATCGCGAAGATCAGCGTATCCACATCCAATAACGTCTTCTGCCCGTTGGGCACCGGCTTCGTGCTTCCATCAGGACGATGCAGCAGGTCGTTGTCACCGACCTCAAGATGAGAAATCCGCCCATCCTCGCCGGCAATCACCGCCGTGGGAGACGTCAAAAAACGAAAGGACAACCGCGGCGCTATCGGCGTAAAGTCCTCCTCCATCAACATCGGGAAATGCTCCGGGAAAATCGCCTCCGGCGAAACATCCTCGTTCACCCGCGCACACCGCTCGCTCACCCGCCCAAGCTCCGCCGCCAGCGCAGCCGGGTCAATGTGGCGAATCACATATTCAATCTCTTTCTTATCGAACTTGATCTCCACCGGACCGCGCCGGGCGATAATCGTCACTTCCTCCGTCGCTCGCGAAGGACTGTCCTGCAACAACCACCGCGCAATGTCGATCGCAACATTCCCGATCCCGATAATCACAATCCGACGCCCGGTCGAAAAATCCTGCGAAGAATAGGGCGGAAGCTGATTGTAGTGATACACAAAATCCTTAGCCGCATAAACGCCCTTGGAGCGCTCACCCGGCAGGCCAAGCTCGTGCGCGCCCTGCGCCCCGCACGTGTAGATCACCGCGGAAGGACGCATCGCGTCGAGTTCCGCAATCGTCATGTCGTATCCGTTGCCAATCTGCACATGGCCAAAGTAATACACATTGGGCAAATCCAGCACCTGCGCAAACTGCTTGCGCAGGCCAAACTTCATCTTGTCTTTGAGCGGATAAATCCCATACTCCGCAAGCCCGCCGGGCTTCACATCCCGGTTGAATAGAACAGCGTCGTATCCGGCGAGGGCAATCTTACGCGCCGCAAACATCCCGGCGGGACCGGCGCCAACAACAAAAACAGTCTTCATCACAAAACTCCCCTCGAACCGCCGGCCACCGCCAGCAGTTCCAAGGATCTTCGACTGGGTGCAGGGAAAATCGCTGCGCGGCGCCAAACCAGCGCACGGTTGGTGTTCATCACAATCTCGAAGGCGCGCGTGAGCAGAAGTTGGATTTTACCCTCCCAACAAGGATGCATCCGTATGCACCCCTAATATACCCGCTAAAAAACCCGGAAAGTGACGTGGAACACATAGGGGAAACAACAACGCGGCAGACCCATCCGAGGCGCCGCAGACGCTTCCCGCGGATCTTCCCCTCCAGCTTCCACAATTTTGCTGAGATAGTGCCAATCGGTCACGGACATGAGCAGAGCGGGTTCTTCATCAGCAAGCGGATCGTCAGAGATACCATCATCAGAAACATCGCCGCCGAAGGAATGGATGGCACATCACCCGTCAGCACCAGATATTTCAAATTCATCAGCCCTGCAATCCGCAGCCAGCCCTCTGCCGCCGCTCCGCACCCTCCAACATCATCGCCGGCTCTTGCCCCGCACAAAATAGGCGTTCACCTCCGGGTCCAGTGAGAGCAACTTCATCCCGCCGGCTCGCGCCTGCGCCACCAGCAGCCGGTCAAATGGATCCCGATGCAGCCACGGCAGGCTTCCCACCCCAACCGCGTGCTCTCCCGTCACAGCCAGTTCCTCCAGTCCCATCTGGCGAGCAGCCTTCCTGATCATCGCCGGCTCCACCGGGAAATCCTCTCGTCCAAGCGAGTTCTTGATAGCGATCTCCCAGATCGACGCCGCTGAAAACCACACGCGGTTCTCCGTGTCCTCAATCACCCGGCGCATCGCCCCCGGCACCTTGTCGGGATCAATCAGCGTCCACAACAGAATGTGCGTGTCCAGCAGATAATTCACCGGCTCCTGCCCTCGAACATCTTCTCTATCTCGGCATCGTGCTCGCTCAAATCCTCCGGCAGGCGCACCTTGCCCCGCAGGATGCCCAGCGTCCGCCGCGCGGGCCGCGACTCCGGGTGCGCCGAAACCACCACCACCGGCTTGCCCGCGCGTGCAATCGTCACAGGCTCGCCACTCGATACCACCTGCTCAATAATCCGAGAGAGGTGGGTCTTGGCTTCGTGAATGTTGATCGCCTCGTTAAACTTAGTCATATAACTTAGTCTATCACGCGGCCACTCGCGCATCGCTCAGTCATGCTTCGCAGCCTTTTCCGCCCGCACATGCACAATCACCCTCCGGTACGAGGTCATCTGCGGTGTCCCATCATCGGTTACCTGCAGAATGATGTGCGCCACGCCCGCACCTCGGCACGGCGCCACTCCCGGAATCCATCCCGGCCGGCACGCCGAATGCACCACCACCTGCGTCTTCATTCCCGTCGCATGTAACAGGCTCACATCCGCCCCATGCGTGCCATCCAACCCGGCTTCTGGATAAACCCACCACTGGTAACGAAGCGTCTGCCCTTTGTCCGGATCATGACTTCCCCTCGCATCGAGCTCAATCTTCTGCCCCGCGCTCGCCGTTATCTCCACCGGGGCCGTGCCGCCCTGTCCGTTCACCACCAGTTCCGGCGCATGATTCGCATGCGCAAAATCCTCCATCGTCCAGTCCATCCGCGCCGCAAAATCATTCTGGAAAGCCTTCCGCCAACGCCATATCGTAGCCTGATCGCTCACATGCACGCGCCCGTCCACGCCTGTCACCCTATCCTGCGAAGTCGCCCTGAAAAACTCATCCCCGCCCTGCGTCCATATCGCATGCGTCTCCCCGTAAGGCTGCAGCCAGACGTAGCGGCCACCCCAGCCACCCCAGTCAGGCCGCAAATAGGCATCCAGCCCGTTGTTGATCAACCCCAGGAACGACGGCGTATCCCCCTCCATGATGAATTCGTAATCCGGATACATCTTCCCGAACGGCCCCTTGCGAATATTCGCCGCCAGCCATTTGTGTGTCACAACACTCGTATCCGCGCCCTCGCAGTTCCTGTAGTACCGGTCACCGCTGATCCCCGTCCATGTCGCCAGATAGTAGTTGCTGCTGTTCGGCATGCTCGGCGTCACAATGTAGTCCAGTTCTGGAAACTGCTTCCGAATCCACGGCCCCGCATCATCCTGGTCCGAAATCGAGTACACCCGCAGTCGGGACACAATCTCCTGCGTCTCCTCCGGCGTATGGCTCAATCGAATGTCCAGCAGCGCCTGCGCCAGCGTGTTCGCTCCGGCCCAGATGCAGATCCACAGCGGTCGCCTGGACTTCCGCTCCATCACATGCACCAGCGCCCGCGCTCCTGGCGAATCCTTCCCCGCTCCCACATCCGCCATCCCATATCCGGGCTGGCCAGAAAAAATCCTGCTGTTTAACTCCCTCTCCGTCGGCCAGCCTTTCGCGTTCAGCATCAGGTTATGCCTCACCCGTCCATATGCCTCCACAATCTTGTGCATCGTCTACGGATGAGTGCTCGTCTTCTGCCACGTCGAAGTGGCCGCAATCATCTCTTCGATATCCAGCTCATTCGAGTACAGCATCAGCCGCACAAACGACATCTGGTCATCCGGCTCATTTCCAATGTCGCTGATGATCACGACCCGTGGCTTGGCGTAATAAGCATCTGCCGCTGGAGCAGGCGTCGTCGTAACCTGCGCTATCCCCGCTCCCGCCCACAAGACCTGCGTCGCAATCAGTACACCCACCCACCGTCGCATCTGGAATCCCATCCTCTTCACCGCGCGCCCTCCTGCAATCCCATCTACCATAATCCGCAAAAGCATGAACGTACATCCCGTTCTTGCCTTCCAGCCCCCGAACCCCTTAATTACGCCTCCCAAACCTATAAACTGAAGGAGTGGACGTCTTATTCGGATTGCACCCGGTAGAAGAAGCTCTCCGCGCAGGCAATCGCCGTTTTGATCATGTTTGCGTCAGTCGCGAGCGACAGGAACACGGCGCCGCACAAAAGCTGCAGCGCGTCGTCGACCTCTGCCGCCAACAGGGCATCCGTGTACGCTTTGAGAATCGCGATCAGCTCACCCGCATGGCCAAAACCCCCGGCCATCAGGGCGTCGTCGCCGTCGTACGCGAGCGCGAATTCCTGGCCCTTGAAGACCTCCTCGCCGAACCAGCCAATGCCGCCGGCGCCCGCCTGCTGCTCGCACTCGATGGAGTCGAAGATCCCCAGAACCTTGGAGCTCTCATCCGCTCCGCCGACGGCGCTGGAGTCGATGGCATCATCATTCCAGAGCGCCGCTCCGCACCCTTGAGCGCCGTCGCCATCAAAACCTCAGCCGGCGCCGCCGAACACATGCGCATTGCCCGCGTCGTCAATCTCATCCGCGCCATCGAGCAACTCAAGCAGAACAACATCTGGTGCGTCGGCCTCGACGAGCGCGGAACCATCGACTACGATGCCTACGACTGGACCGCCAACACCGTCGTCGTCCTCGGCCGCGAAGGCGAAGGACTCCACGACCTCACCCGCCGCACCTGCGACCACCTCCTGCGCATTCCCATGGCCGGCGGCGTATCCTCCTTGAACGTCTCCGCCGCCGGCGCCGTCGTTCTGTATGAGGCAGCCCGCCAGCGCCGCCGGCGTCCCGCACAGCCGGTCGCCAAACCACCCGCCAAGCCCAAGAAGTTGAAAGGCCTCGGTACATGAAGTACAGCCATTCAGCAGCCCGCTCCATCGCTGCTGCCCTTGCCATCACCCTTTGCGGCGCAGCCGTAGCACAAACCACCCCCAACGCGCCCACGCCGCGCACCCCGCAGCCGCAAAGCTTTCCCGGCCAGGTCATATTCTCCCGCTCGCTGCAAAATCACGCCGCCGAACAACAGGACACATCCACGCCTGCCGTTCCCAAAGCCACCAACCAGCAGCGCCGTGCCCTCACCATCTCCGCCTACAACCTTCGCATCCATCTCACCCCGCGTAACCAGTCCATCTCTGCGGAAGCCCGACTCACGCTCCGCAACAGCAGCAAGCAGCCGCTCCACGAGATCGCCCTGCAGCTCTCCTCAACGTTGCAATTCCAGGCCATCGGCTGCAACGGCAAGCAACTTGCCTACGCCGAGCAAACCATCCCCAGCGACGCAGACCACACAGGCAAGCTCACCGAGGCGGACATCCTCCTGCCTACCCCGCTCGCACCCGGCGCCACTATGCCCATCCAGGTCTTCTATGGCGGCAAAATTCCCGTCTCCGGCCAGCGATTTCAAGCCATCGGAACGCCTCAAGCAGTAGCAGAAGCCTCTGACTGGGACCGCATCTCGGAGAACTTCACCGGCCTCCGCGGCTTCGGTAACGTCGTCTGGTATCCCGTAAGCTCTGTTCCCGTCTCACTGGACACAGGCAATCAGCTCTTTGAAGAAATAGGAAGGCAAAAGCGGGAAGACAGCGCGGCAACTGTAACTTTATCGGTTACAGTCGAGTTTTTTGACCATCCACCTAATGTCGCCTTGCTCGACGGCCGCCTCGTCCCCATCAGCGCGCCCGTCTCGGAGCCCACCGCAACCTTCCCCGGCGTCGTCACCATTTCGCTTCCCACCCAGCCCATCGGCTTCCAGCAGCTTTCGCTCGTCCTCGCCCGCCGGCAGGCGCTGCAGCAGGAGCACAACGTAAAAATATTCTCCCTGCCCGATGACGCACCCCATGCAGCCGCCTGGCTCCAGGCCGCCGCCAGCGTCACTCCCCTGCTTCACGCCTGGCTCGGAACCCATCCCGCCAATCCTCTCGCCATCATCGACCTGCCGGAAACCGACGACGCCCCCACCCAGCTCGGCGCCGCGCTGCTCACGCCCCTGGTGCAGAACTCGCCCTCCGTGCTCGCCACGCCGCTCATCCACGCCCTCGCCCGAGCTGACTTTCAATCCCCCCGTGCCTGGCTCCAGGAGGGCGTGCCCAGCTTCATGGTCACCCTTCAGATTGAATCGTCGCGAGGCCGCAAGGCCGCGCTAGAATACCTCGAGGGGCAGCGCGGAGCACTCGCCATCGCCGAACCCTCCTCACCCGGCTCCAGCATCGGCCAGCCGCTCATCGCCGCATGGGACCCCATCTACGTCCGCACCAAATCCGCCTATGTCTTCTGGATGCTCCGCCACCTCGCCGGCGATAAGGCCCTGCAAGCCGCGCTCCGGCAATACGTACCCGCCAAAGATACAAATGCAACATACTTCGAAAATCTCCTCGAGCACGCCGGCGGAAAAAACCTCCAATGGTTCTTCCGCGACTGGGTCGATCAGGACCCCGGATTGCCCGATCTCTCCATCCGCCACGTCTTTCCCACAAAAGTAGGCCTCGGAGAAACCCTCGTTGCCATCGACATCGCCAACCAGGGCTACGCCGCCTGCGACGTACCCGTGACCCTCGTCTCGACCACAACGAAGATCACCAATTACGTCCACATCCCCGCCAACACGGAGGTCACGCACCACATGGAAATCACCGGCACCCCCACCAGTGTGCAGGTCAACGACGGTACAATCCCCGAGGTCAGCGCCAGCATCCACCGCGTCACCCTTCACATCACCACCGGCAACTAGCCGGCAGCTGCATCTGTGCAAAAGTGAAAGACCGCTGCGTCAAACAACGCAACGGCCCATCCACTCGGTTCAGCACTGCCCCGCGCACCGGCGGTTTTCTATTACTTCGCGCCTTCCTTGAAGATTTGGTCCGCGTAAAAGTTCTCCACATGCGCCTGGTCACGGAGCATCTCGATGTATGCATCCTTTAACAACTGCGCACGGCTCTGCCGCAGCCGCTGCCGAATCGCCTGCTGCACTCGCGGATCGCTCAAATCACGCTGGCCCGCATTCTCCTTGTCCAGCAGTTTGTAAATCGCGTAGCCAATCACCTTCTTGTGAGCCGCGGTCGCATACGTCGGCAGGATCCCCGTAATCTCCCCAGGCATCAGCTTCTTGATCGCGTTGTACACCTCAGGGTCCGTCTTCAGCGTGTCCTCCGTGATGTACCCCATGTCGCCGCCATTGCTCGCATTCTCCGGATTCTCAGAGAAATTCGTCGCCAGCGTGGCAAAATCGTCCCCGTTCTGCAGCCGCGTAAGCAGCATTTGAATCTTCTTCCGCGCCTCGGCGTCGTTCATCGCCTTGCTGTTCTGGAGATTGCCGGCCTGCTGCGGATTCCCCGGAATATTTGTCACCAGGATTTGCGCAAGGTGGTACTGCGGCTGCGCCACGTTGAACTCTGCTGTATGCTCCTTGTAATACTCGGCGATCTGCCCGTCAGTAATGTCGATCTTCGAGTTGATCTCTTTGTTGAACAACTTCTCTTCCGTCAGATTTGTCCGAATCTCACGCTTCAGCGCATCCAGTGTCAGATGGTTCTGGTCCAGCCGCTCCTGGAACTGCTCTGCCGTAAACGGTGCTTTGATCTCATTCAGTCGTGAATTCACATCCTGATCGCTCGCGACCAGGTGCATCTTCGCAGCCCGCTGCATCAGAATCTTCTGGTCGATCAGTTGCCGCAGAATGTTCAGCCGCACAATCTCCGACTGTACCTTCGAAGGCTTCTGTGCCTGGTTGCCCACCGTCGTGTCGTACACCATGTCCACATCCGACTTCATGATCGGCTTGCCGTTCACCGTCGCCAGCACGTCGGCTTTATGGCTATGGTTACATCCGGTCACCGCCAGAACACCGGCCGCAAGCAGGGTGGCCGCCACAAGACTCTGGATTGCACGGGAAAATGTGGGGGTAGAACGGGGCATGCGCAAAGGGCGAATTCGAGATAGCAACAAACACGTCTCCTAGAGTCGGTCGGCGACTCCGTAAATTACCAATTATAGGATACGCGGCGATAGCTGCTTTTGACGAGGACGCCCCGGAGAAACACACCCCACGGCAAGCCCGGCGAAGGCAAAAGGCAGGGAATCCCTCTGGATTCCCCGCTCCATCGCCTCTATTTGCTCTTGGCGGCCTTCGCTCCGCCACTCGATTCAGCCCCGCTGCCATTCGAGCTCTGCACGGGTGCGGCAGGTTCCGTCGCGGCTGCCGGCGGCGTAATCCCCTGCTGCCGCAGCGCCCGGTTAATCATCAATTCCAGATCCGGCTTGTCCAGCACCCCGGCCCAGCGCACGCCGTTCACGTAAAACGTCGGCGTCGCGGAAATTCCCAACTTGTCGCCGGCCATCATTTCCTTCCGCACCACGCTCTCGTTCTGCGCCTTCACGCAGGCGTCCAGCTTGCTCGTATCCAGCCTGTATTGCGTGCCTCGCTGCTCGGCCAGCTGATCCAGCATCGCGAACGAGTTCTTCAGATTCGGCTGCGGACCCGAAATGTCCTCCCCATGCGTATGCAGATAATCCACGTAATTCCAGTAGGCCTTGCCGCTCTGGCTCTCCAGGCAGTTGGCGTCCACCGCCGCATGCATCGCCCAGGGATGGATCTCCGTAAGCGGAAAGTCCACATAGATAACCCGGATCAGCCCCTTGTACTCGTTCATGATCCCCGGGAACAGCTCTGCGTGCATCCGCGCGCAAAACGGGCATTCCAGGTCGTCAAAGTTCACCAGCGTCACCTTCGCCTTGGGATTCCCGCGTATCGCACGGCCCGCAATCGGCAGCTCCGCATCCGGATTCTTACTGATGTCGATCTTCGAAAGCCGTGCCAGCGTATTCCCGTCCGTCGATACCAGATAGGTCAACTGCTGCGTCCGGCTCGGGTGCCCCGGAAGCGAAAATGTCACCAGCACCGAGTTGTAACCCGCAAGATCGCTCTTCTTCTCCGGGCCAATCGTCACGTTATAGATCGGGGGTACGCTCAGCTCATTGCGAATCGCTGTCTCAATCCGCGCATCCAGCTTCATCGTTGACTTGGAGGTTGTCGTCGGCGCCTGCGCACGGCACCCAGCCGTGGCTGCCAGAATCACGCAACACGCTAATATTCCTTGGAAACGCAGCAAAAGGGAACCACCTTTATGAAACAAACTCTTATCTTTGATTATCCCATCCCGCGCCCTGACTCCGGGGCCAATCCACGACAGGACACTTTGCCGGCCTGAAAACAGCTACTCAATCACCGCCAGATCCTGCCCCGCTCCCACAGCATCGCCCGGAGCAGCCAGCAGCCTTGCCACCACCCCATCCTTCGGGGACTTCACCTCGTTCTGCATCTTCATCGCCTCAATCACCAGCACACCCTGCCCGACTGTCACGGCATCGCCCTCCGCCGCCAGCACGCGAACCACCCGCCCCGGCATCGAAGCCTTCAGTGTCCGCGGACCATCCCCATGCTCATTCGCCCGCAGCCGCGACCGCAGCGACCGGGGATCATCCATCCGGTACGCGAATCGCTCCCGGCCCACGTGTACTGCCCAATCCTCGCTCTCCACCGTCTCTTCCGCCACCACCCGGTACGCGCGCCCATCCATCAGCAGGGACAAAACTCCCGGCCGCAGCTCCTCGGCGTGAACCTCCACCGCTCTTCCATCCAGCACCGCCCGGTACAAGCCATCCGCCGCGCGCTCCAGTTGGATCTCTCGCCGCTCTCCCGCAATCTCCAGGTAGACCTTCACCGCGTCGCCTCCCTGCGCGCCGCCAGCTTCCAGGCCCGCTCCGCAGGCCCGCCACCGGACGCCCCATTCGTACTCACGGTCCGTCTCGTCTCCAGCACCGCTGCGCCCAGCGCTGCGGCCAGCTTCACCTCCGGCTCCCGTTCGCACTCCCTCGCCGGACCCGAACTCAGCAGCCGGTCCAGATAACCCGTATCAATAGCCGCGCGCCGGAAATCCTCATCCTGCAAAATCCGACGGAACAGCCCCAGGTTGGATCGGATTCCCCCAATCACATACTCATCCAGAGCTCGCAGCAGACGCGCAATCGCCATCTCCCGTGTCGGGGCATACGCAATCAGCTTCGACAGCATAGGATCGTAATCCATCGGCACCGTCCAACCCTCATATACACCGCAATCCTCGCGAATTCCCGGCCCGCCCGGCTGCAGCAGACGCGTAATCTTTCCCGGCGAAGGAAAAAATTGGTTCTCCGGATCCTCGGCATAGACCCGGCACTCAATCGCATGCCCACGCAGCGTAACATCCTCCTGCCGCAGCGCCAAAGGCTTACCCTCCGCCACGTCAATCTGCAGATGCACCAGATCCAGCCCCGTCACCAGTTCCGTCACCGGATGCTCCACCTGCAATCGTGTATTCATCTCCAGAAAATAAAAATTCCCGTCCTTATCCAGCAGAAACTCAACCGTACCGGCATTCGTGTAGCCAGCCGTTTGCGCCAGTCGTACCGCAGCCTCACCCATCCGGCGCCGCAACTCCGCACCCACCACCGCAGAAGGCGCTTCCTCAATCACCTTCTGGTGCCGCCGCTGCACCGAGCACTCCCGCTCACCCAGATACAGGCAGTTCCCATGCTCATCCGCCAGCACCTGAATCTCAACATGCCGAGGCTGCTCGATCAGCTTTTCAAGGTAGACCTCGCCCGAGCCAAACGCCCGCTCCGCCTCGCTCTTCGCCGACTCAAAGGCTCCCGGCAATTCTTCCGGCTTCGCGATCGCTCGCATGCCCTTGCCGCCGCCGCCCGCCGCGGCCTTCAGCATGACGGGATATCCGATCTTCTCCGCAACCTCCAACGCTTCCTCAACCGAAGCCAATCCCGTCGTCGACCCCGGCGTCCGCGGCATCCCCGCCGCATCCGCTGCCTGCCGCGCCCGCGTCTTTGAGCCCAGCGCCCGCATCGCGCTCGCCGGCGGGCCAATGAACTTCACGCCCGCCCGCTCACAGGCATCCGCAAAGTCCGCATTTTCTGACAGAAATCCATACCCAGGATGAATCGCGTCAGCGCCCGTCTGCTTCGCGATCTCCAGAATCTTGTCGCCCCGCAGATACGACTCTGTCGCCGCTGCCGCACCCAGCCGATACGCCTCATCCGCCTCCAGCACATGCAGCCCTGCCCGGTCCACGTCTGAGTAAACCGCCACCGTCGCAATGCCGCGCTCCCGGCATGCCCGCTCCACGCGCAGCGCAATCTCCCCACGGTTCGCGATCAATATTTTCTTAATTTCCATGCGCCCGTTCCACGCCGCCGGGCCGCAACCCCGCAGCAACCATGGATTCTAACGGATTACCCTCAGCTCCGGCACATCTCACCGTTTGCCGGGACCAAAAGCAAAGGCCTCCGGCTATCCGGAGGCCTTCGTGGCATCTTGCTTCCGTCCTTACTTGCCGGACTGGATCACAATGCCCTCGTTGCCCTTGTTCTGATTCAATTCATTGGCGCGACGCGTAGCCAGTTGCTTGGCAGCCCAGTTGTCCGCCGTCTGAACGTCCGCCAGACGCTCTTTCGTGTCGCCACAAGCCAGGTTCGCTTTCTGGCGATACATCAGGTTCATGTAAGACATCGCGTCGTCATAGTTTGGATTGATGTCCAGCGCCTTCTGCAGGTACTCGATACCGTTGTTCACGATATCCTGATTTTCTTGCTTCAGCGTCTCGCAATACTGCTTCGGCAGCTTGGCATTGCCCTTGCCGTTATCCGTCAGGTTCGCGCCCTTGAGCACGCCAATCGAATTCTTGTACGCCTGCCGCCAGTCGATTACCCCAATCGTGTACGCGGCCTGCGAATTCTTCGGGTCGGCAGCGAGAACCTTCTGGTTCCACTCCTTAGCCTTGTTGAATTCGTCCAGATCCATGTACAGATTCGCAATCTGTGCAAGGCTCGTCACATCGTTAGGATTCTTCTCAAGTACTTGGTTGAATTGGTCGATGGCCGTCTGGGCAATCTTCTCATTCTTAGGCGTCTTCAGGTCAGGAACCACCTGCTGCGCATAAGCCGTAGCAAGGTAAACACGGGTCATTGGATAGTTGGGGTCAAGGCTGACTGCCCTCTGGAAATGGTCGATGGCCGCTTCATACTTGGCTGCCTTGTACGCTTCCACGCCCTTGTTCAGCTGGTCCCGGGCCTCCAGTTGCTTGCATCCGGTCAGACTCGCCAGCAGGGTAACGGATACTGCCGCCAGCACCGGGACTCTTGCAATTCGGTTCATGCTATTCCTTCTCCTTGGATCACCAGAGAGGCTGGGATCGACAAGCAATAATTCCTCGCGAAACTGATTGTAAATCCTTTGCACTGCTTGGCAACGGCCCGCGCTTTTCATGGACCGTCAACCATTCACACTGCGTGGGTCACCCCACATCGGGATGACCCATGCAAAGACTTTGTCCTACTGTCCGGCTGCAACCTTCGGCGTGATAATGCCGATATGGTCCACACCCGCACCCGTGGCGCTGTCCACCGCGGCCTCTACCTGCTCAAAGTTCAGGTTTGGGTCACCCTTGATGAACATCGTCTTGTCTGCGCGCGACGCGAAAATTGTGGCGAGCTGGCCCTCGAGTCCCGACAGCGGCACAGTCGTCTGGTTAATCTTGTAAGTAGCCGGAGCGTTCGCACTGCCCAGAACCTGCACAACAATGTTCAGATTGCTGTTATTCTGCTGCTTCTTCTTCGGCGGCAACGGCACCTGCGTATGCAGGCCGTGCTTCGTGGTCGGCACAATGATCATGAAGATGATCAGCAGCACCAGCAGTACGTCGATCAGGGGCGTTACGTTCGGCTCTGAACTCAGATGCCCCTTTTTTCCTGTTGACATTGACATAGCTAAATCCTCGTCCTGACTATTGTCCCGCGACGCCCGTCGGTGGTGCCAGATTGCCGGTGTGTTGGTCCGTCAACAGACCAAACTGCTGAACACCTGCTGCCGAGCGAACCGCATCAATGGCATTTTCCACTGTGCTGTAGGTCGACTCCGCATCAGCGCGAATGTAGACCACCTTATTCGTTTTGTTCGCCAGATCGCTGCTCACTTCCGTGCCCAGCTTCGTCAGCGAGACTTGGTTCTGACCCAGGAACACCTTGTTATCCCTTGTCACGGCGACAATCACGGCATCTGACTTGCTCGCGTTTTTCATCGCGACCGCGTTCCGGCTGCGCGCCAGATTTACATTGACCTTCTGGTCCAGCAGCGGCGTAATCACCATGAAGATGATCAGCAGCACCAGCATCACGTCCACCATCGGTGTCACGTTGATGTCAGAGGTGACTTTGCTGCCTTCGTCTCTTACTGAAATTCCCATTGCAGTGCTCCCCTGCGATTCCTGAGATGTCTGATCGCCATACTGGATTGCTCACGAAGGTGATTCAGTGGCCGGGAACCGTCTCCGGTTCCCGGCTTTCGCTCACTTTCGTGCACCGCCCGGGTTTACCGGCGGCTTTGCTTGATAAAGTAATCGATCAGTTCGCTCGAGGAGTTGTCCATCTCCACGTCAAAGGACTCAACCTTGTTCGTGAAGTAGTTGAACATCCACACTGCGGGCACGGCCACCAGCAGTCCGAATGCCGTCGTGACCAGCGCTTCGGAAATACCGCTCGCCACAGCGCCGATACCAGGAGTCTTCATCGTCGCGATCTCCTGGAAGGCCTTGAGAATACCGGCGACCGTTCCGAACAGTCCGACGAAAGGCGCTGTCGATCCGATCGTGGCAAGGCCGCCCAAGCCACGCTTCAGCTTGGCGTGCACAATCGCTTCCGCACGCTCCAGTGCGCGCTTTGAGGACTCAATCTGCTCCGGGGTCACCGTGCTGCCGCCGCCGTAGTTACGGAACTCCTGCAGGCCCGCCGTAACCACTTCGGCGAGGTGCGACTTCTTGTTGCGATCAGCCACCTTGACAGCCTCATCCAGCTTGCCTTCACGCAGGGCGCCGGCAACGCGTGGAGCAAACTCACGCGACTGCTTGCGGGCTGCGGAGAAGTAAAGCCAGCGGTCAATCATCACAGCCAGCGACCAGATCGACATGATGAACAGGACGAACACCACGCCGCGGGCCAGCCAGCCCATGTTGTGCCACAGGTCCATCGGGCTGAAGCCCACGGTCTGCTGCGCCTGGAACATGCCCAGTGCGGCCAGGTGTGAAGTTGCATGCGAATAATGAGCGAGAATCACTGAATCTTTCCTCCTACGGAGTAACTGCTTAAACCATGGTAAGTTGCCAGCGGTGCGCGCCTCGGGTTTTCACCGCGGGGCACAGGACATACAGAGCCTAATCCCCGAGACTGAAGACCACGTTCACCTGGGTCTCCACCTGCACGGGCTGGCCGTTCAAAATATAAGGCCGGTAGCGCCAGGTGCGTACAGCTTCCAAAGCAGCATTGCGCAGCATTGCGGGGCCGGAAACAACCCGTAAATCCTCAATCGTTCCCGACTTCGAAATCAACGCCGAAAGTACAACCGTTCCCTGAATATGAGCAGCCTTCGCAATCGGAGGATAGCTGGGATCGATGCCGCCAATCTTGTTACCGGCAACCACCCCGGCCGAAACCCGCAGCGGAGCTTGCGGAGCAGCCTTCACCACCGGCGCCGAGCCGCCCAGTCCGCCCAGGAAGCTTCCAGCAACTCCGTCGCCGGCTCCGGCTACGCCGGCCACGCCCGTCTGCGGCGCAGGCTGCGTGTGGACCATCTTGATCACTTTCGGGATCACCGTCGGCGCCACGTTATCATTCACCTGCATCTGCACCTTCGGCGTCGGCGGTTGCGGTGGTGGAGGGGGTGGCGGTGGAGGGGGTGGCGGGGGTGCAACCAGCAGCGCCGTCATCATCGATTTCGGCAGCGCTTCCGGGTAGATCAGCGGGTACAGAATCAGGGCAGCCAGAATCGACAAATTCAGGACCGCGCCGATCCACACATAGTATTTGCTCTTTGTCTTGAGCTTGCCGCCGGATTCCACTAGAGCGTCTTCAAACATAGCCGACCTCGAAGGTTCAGAACTTGATTCACCAGATTTAGACACCGGTGAGCGTGCTTTTGTTCCCGGACCCATCGAAGGTGAAATTCCGGTAGTCGTTTTCTAACACACACACACAGCATCTGAAAAATCGCCGTGTAACCGATCTCGCGAACAGCACCGTAAGCGGTGCAAATTCGGAAGGAAATCCATTGTTTTGCGGTAGCGAAACAGCTTTTTGCGACCATTTCCACTGCCGTTTTCCCCAAATCAAAAGGCGGCGCTCGCGCACCGTCTTTTCTTGCAAATTTAACTCTTTTGCTTCCGTGCCGCCGGAAGCGTGGCCGTCTTGCCTTTCTTCTCGGCCCGCCAGTTCTGGTACGCCACCAGCATCGGCGAAGCAACCGCAATCGACGAGTACGTGCCGATCATGATGCCCACCACCAGCGCAAATGAGAAATTCCGCAAAACCTCGCCGCCAAATATCAGCAGCGATAGCGCCGTCAAAAACGTCAGCCCAGAGGTCAGCACCGTCCTGCTCAGCGTCTGGTTGATGCTCCGGTTCACCAGGTCCGCCAGCGACTCCCGCCGCGACATGCGCAGGTTCTCGCGGATACGGTCAAAGACCACGATAGTGTCGTTCATCGAATAACCAATGAGCGTCAAAATCGCCGCGATCACCGTCAGAGACATCTCACGATCCGCAAGGCTGAACGCCCCGATCGTGATAATGGTGTCGTGGAATACCGCCACCACTGCAGCCACGCCGTAAATCAGCTCAAACCGGAACCACAGGTAAATCAGCATCCCGGCCAGCGAATACAGCACCGCCATCAGCGCCTTGTGCCGCAACTGCGCCCCCACTTCCGGGCCCACGATCTCCACGTTCCGAACCGTAAAGCCGGACAGGTAAGTTCCCTGCTGCAATGCCTGCACGATGGCCGGGTCCGCCACGCCGCTCAGGTTTCCGATCGAATCAATCAGCCCGCCATGGTTATTGCGATAAGCCTCAATCGCCTTTGCCTGCTGCGTGTATTTGATCGTTGCGTTCTGGTCGTTCCCCAGATGCTCGGGATCATTCTGCTGCAGCCACTGCAGCAGGTCGCCCTCACTCGCGTTGTCCAGGTCCAGCTTACCCTGCGCCTGCGCGCCTGCCTCGGAGTAGTTCCTTGTCAGCATATGCACAATCTGCGCACGGCTCCGGTCCAGTGAGGCCGTGTCCGTGGCATTCTCCGCCAGCGTAATCAGCTCTTCGTTGTCTGACGTCGCGCCAAACTGCTCAATCTTGGCGCTGTGCAGGCCCGCCGCGTTCGCCGACGCACGGATGCGGTCCACATTCGGCGGACCCGCAAACTTCACCTGGACAACCGTACCGCCCTTGAAGTCCACGTCCAGCCGCAGATGATGCCAGAAAAACAGCGAATACAGGCCGGCTATACTGAATATCAGCGAAAACCCAAGGAAGTACCACTTCTTCCCCAGCCAGTCGATCTTTACGTCGTGAAACAGTTCCACAGATTTATCCTTAGCTTCCTGTAGCTTTTAGCCGATAGCTCTCGACCTCTAGCGATCGGCTCCGTGCCATCCATCCAAACTTCTTTCCCAACCGCTAACCCTCAGCTCCGCCGTTACAGTGGCTAAAAACTAAAGGCGAGCAGATGAGAGCTATATCGAAAGCGCTTCCCCGCGTCCCTTGCGGTTCAAAATCGCTTCAAAGATCACACGCGATACAAACACCGCGGTAAACAGGTTGGCGAGCAAGCCGAACACCAGCGTCACGGCAAATCCGCGCACCGGGCCCGTACCAAAAATGAACAGAATTCCGGCGGAAACCATCGTCGTCACGTGCGTATCCAGAATCGTCCTCCACGCGTGCGCAAATCCCTGGTCCACCGATGCCGCAGCGCTCTTGCCCGCGCGTATCTCTTCTCGTATTCGCTCAAAAATCAGCACGTTAGAGTCCACGCCCATGCCGACCGTCAAAATCACGCCGGCAATTCCCGGCAGCGTCAGCACCGAGTGCGTAAAGCCCATAAAGCCCAGCAGAATCACCAGGTTCAAAATCAGCGCCAGGTCCGCGTTAATGCCTGCGCCCTTGTAATAAATCAGCATGAAGATCAGCACCGCAGACATGCCGATAATCGAAGCCATCACGCCTGAGTGAATCGAATCCACACCCAGCGAAGGCCCAATCGTCGACTCCTGCAGATACGTCAGCGAGGCCGGCAGAGCGCCCGTGCGCAGCAGCAGCGAAAGGTCCTTCGCGTACTGCATCGTGATCCCGCCACCGGAGATCGTTCCCTGGTCGCGAATCTCGGCGTCAATCGTCGCCACTTCACGAACCCGGTGATCCAGCACAATCGCCAGAGGCTTGCCCTTGTTCGCGGAGGTGAACGTCGCGAACCGGTCGCCCGCGGCCGTCGTCAGGTAAAAATTCACCTGCGGCTGATTCGTATTCGGGTCCGTACCCGGCTCGGCATCGCGAATATCAGTACCCGCAACCACCGGCGTTCGCGTCAACTCATACCACTGGCCCGGAGCCCCCGAGCTCGATGCACCCGGTACACTTTCCAGCAGCTCTGAGTCATAAGGAACCGTCCCGCTCAGCGCCTGCATCGCATCCGCCTGCGTGTCCCACGGCCCGCCCGTCACCAGGTGGATCGAAAGCTTCGCCGTCGACTGAATCGCGTTCTTCACCCGGCCCGGATCGGAAATCCCCGGCAGCTCCACCAGAATCTGGTAGCTGCCCGTGTTGTAAGGCGCCACCACCGGCTGCGTCACGCCCAGCGCGTCCACGCGCTCGCGAATCACCTCAATCGACTGCTGCTCGGCCTTGTCCTTCACCTGCGACATCACAGTCGGCTTCATCGAAAGCGTCCACTGACCGTTCGCACCCGGAGAAATCGAGTAATCCTGCCCGTACTGCGAATTCAGCAGCGAGCTGATATCCGTGCTCTTCGTCGCCGGTGCATTCAGAATCTCGATCACGCCCGGCTGCTTCTTCGGGTCGGGATTGACCACTTCCGCGCCCGCAATCCCATTCTGCTGGAAGCTCTGCTGAATCCGCTGCCCGTCCTGCTGCGCCTGCCCGGCCACAGCCTGGTCGACGTCCACCTGCAGAATCAGGCGCGTGCCGCCCTTCAGGTCAAGCCCCAGCTGAATGCGCTTCAAAATCGCCGTCTGCAGCGCATGCCCGTTGAACCCCTTGGGAATACCAAAAATGCCGTACACAAACACCAGCAGTACGGCGATGATGAAGATCGTCTTTTGAGTGAGATTCTGACGCATGAACTCTTTTTGCTCGCTGATCGAGGAACCCTCGGCTCCTCGCGGTTAGTTGCCTACTTGGTGCTCTCGTCCTGCGCGCTCAGCGAGGCAATTGCCCCCTTCGCCACTTCCAGTCGAATATTGTCCGGCGCTACCCTTATCTGGATCACGTCATCCTTAATGGATAAGATCGTGCCCCGGATGCCGCCCGTCGTCGTAATCCGGTCTCCCGCCTTCAGGCTTGAGAGCATCGTCTGCCATTTCTTCTGCCGCGTCTGCTGCGGGCGGATCAAAAGAAAATAAAAAACAATGAAAATCAGAACAAAGGGAAGAATCGGGCCAATCCCCGCGGGCAACAAGCCCGTCAGCGACATTCCTAAAGCCGCTGGTCCAGCATGCAGGCCAATCATCAATAAGCTCAACGCACTATCCTCTTGGCTGGAGTCTCCGCCGCGCTCGCCGCTCCCATCTTTCCCAGGGCGTTACGGCTCTTCGCGCACGATAATCCGGTAAGCGGCAAACACCGGCTTCCCGCATCTCATCTCCAGCCATCTATCTTGAAATCTCTCCGGAACAGGCCCGCGGCAGCATCCGCACCAGCGTATCGACCGGAAACCTCCGCCATCCGTGGCTGCATCGCAGTCTCCGGAGGATGGACCGGATTCCTTCATATCAGTAACTGCAATGCTCGCCGCACACACATCCCCTCAGGATCGGTGTTGCGCCAGAGGAGGTGAGGAAAGCCTTGCAACTTAGCATCGCGTCCACGGTGCCCCAGTGTCAAGGAAGCCCACCGTCCTGAATCTGAAGTTAGACAAATAATTTATGCCGTCATCCCTGCCCACCGAAGCCGAAGAATTCCGAGAATGCCTCGGCCAAATTGCACTCAGAAGTGTCTCCCGAAAACTCCCCACTCTCCAGCGCAGCAGCGCTGGACCCGCACTACTCCCCCCCGAAAATCTTCTGTGCCCTATCCAGTCTCCACTCGGATCGGAATGGAAAACCTTCATACCAACAAACTCGTCATCCTGATCCAAGCCCGAGGGAACCTGCAGTTGTCTCTCGTCACACGGGCAGGAACCTGAGACTCAGGACACCTGCTTGCCAATTCAATCCCCGCCCTGAAATCATGCTGTGGTCTGACCATTCCCACCCTCAGGACCTCTAACGCATGCGACTCCGCCATCTCGTCCTCGCCACCCTCCTCGCCGTCTCGCCAGCGCTCTTCGCGCAATCCCCCGTCTGGCAGCCGCCCGCCAATCTCATCACCCTGCGCCTCTGGCCCCACGGCGCGCCCGGCGAACCAGCCCACCCCGCGCCGGAAGCTAACTCCTTCGTCAGCCATCTCGTCGCCGGACGCCACTACATCCGCCTCACCAACGTCTCCAACCCCACCCTCACCCTCTATCCCGCCAAAGGACACAACACCCACACCGCCGTCCTTGCCTTTCCCGGCGGTTCCTACAAAATCCTGGCCCTCAACATCGAAGGCACCGAGATCTGCCACTGGCTCAACTCCATCGGGGTTAACTGCATTCTCGTCAAATACCGCGTCCCCAACTCCGGCCCATACCCACAGCACGCCGCCGCACTCCAGGACGCCCAGCGTGCGATGGGCCTCGTCCGCCGACACGCCCGCGCCTGGCACATCAACCCCCATCGCATCGGCGTCATCGGCTTCTCCGCCGGAGGCAACCTCGTCGCCCAGCTCAGCACCCACTTCCAGCGGCGCGTCTACCAGCCCGTCGACGCAGCCGACAAGCTAAGCTGCCGCCCAGACTTCGCCATGCTCATCTACCCCGCCTACATCCCCCAGCCGGACAATCTCAACGAAGCACGCCCCAACTTCCACGTCACCCCCAACACGCCGCCATCCTTCCTCGTGCAGGCCGAGGATGACCCCATCCACGTCGAAAACTCCATCGACTACTTCCTTCTGCTCAAGCACGCAGGCGTCCCCGCGCAAATGCACATCTTCGCCCACGGCGGCCACGGCTACGGCATGCGGCTCATCCACAGGTCCGTCTCCGTCAACGACGTCAATCCCCCCAGCCCCCGGCCTCTGCCCATCACCCACTGGCCATCCCTCGCCGCCACCTGGATGCAATCCATCGGAGTCCTGAAGTAGCCACTCCACAAATAGCCGCTCCGCCGGCCGCGCCCTTCCGCTTCACCACCACCCCACCCGGAAGAGCGCGGCCCCGCCGTCTGCCCGCCTGAATTTTTCGCTTCACAACTCAATCTCCCCATTGATATCGTGAAGAGCTCTTCCTTGACGCGCTTCCGCTTCTCTTCGATCATCAAATAAGTCGTTATGAAGCCTTTTTCCAAATCCTGGAAAGCCCTCGCGTGTCTGCTCACGCTGGTAATCGTCTGCTTCATGACGGTCGAAGTCGCCCACGGCCACCCGGCCAACGACCCATCCGGCCAGCACTGCCAGATCTGCGCCATGGCGCACATGGCCGTCGAAAATCACCCCACCGTCTTCACCCAGCGCATTGAGCACCTCGTAGCGACAATCATCCCGGCCGAAGCCCGCGCCGGCTCCCGCTACATCGTCTTCACCCGCTTCATCCGTCCCCCGCCGCCGGCCTCCATCCACTTCGCGTAGCACCACACACACTGCCTCGATCCGGCAGCCGTGTACCCGTACCCGAAGCACAACAGTTTGGAGACCCCATGGCATTCCCCGCTTATGGCAAGAGGCTTCTGGCCCTTGTTCTCTTTTGCTTGCCTCTCTTCTGCATTCCCGCTGCGCATGCCCAGCCCACCACCCACGGCAGCATCATCGGTACTGTCACTGACGCTTCCGGAGCCGTCATTCCCGGAGCCAGAATCACCCTCGCCCGTACCGGTGGCGGCTTCACCCACATCGCAACCACATCCAGGAGCGGCGCATTCCAGTTTCAGTTGGTCCCCTTCGGCAGCTACCGGCTCACCGTGCGCTCCAAGGGCTTCGCTGTCCTGCAACTGCCGATCTCCGTCGTCTCCGTCCTTCCCCAGACCATCACCGTTGCGCTCAAAATCGCCGCCGCCACGCAGACCGTCACCGTACAGGCCGCCGGACCGCTCAGTCCCTCCACCTCACTGGAAACCACCGTCAGCCGCCAGACCTTCACCGAGATTCCCCTCGAAAGCAGCACTTCAGCCATCAGCTCGCTCGTCACCCTCACCACCCCCGGCGTCACCGCTGACTCCAACGGCATGATCCACGGCATGGGTGACCACGCGGAAAACACCTATTCCCTCGACGGCGAGCCCATCACCGACCAGATGAGCAAAACGTTCTCCAACCAGTTGCCATCCAGTGCCATCGCCTCCGTCAAGGTCATCTCCGGCGCACCGCCGGCCGAGTACGGCGACAAAACCAGCCTCGTCATCAAGGTCACCACCCGCTCCGGAGAAGGCGTCACCCATCCCACCGGCAGCATCCACAGCTCCTACGGAGCCTTCGGTACAGCCACCTCCGGCTTCGACATCAGCTACGGCGGCGCAAAGTGGGGCAACTTCTTTGAGGTCGATGGCCTCAACTCCGGCCGATTCCTCGACGGCCCTGAGTTCTCCGTCTTTCACGACAAAGGCAATCAGGAAAACATCTTCGACCGCATCGATAGCCAGTTCGACTCCCGCGACTCCCTGCGCCTCGACCTCAACTACAGCCGCTCCTGGTTCCAGTCCCCCAACACCTACGACAATCTCAACGTCCTCAACGTCGTCCGCGGCGGAGCCACCGCCAATCCCATCTTCGGCAACGTAGGCAACGCCGACCAGCGCGCTAAAATCGGCACCCTCGACATCGCGCCCACCTTCACGCGCCTGCTCACCAACAGAGCCGTCCTCACCTTCGGCGCCTATGTGCGCCGCAACACTTTCAATTACTATCCCAGCAACAACGCCCTCGCTGACCTCGGTCCGGCCGACCTCCAGCAGGAATCCATCTCCCAGCAGCGCTCGCTCCTCAACGCCGGCGGCGTCGCCACCCTCACCTGGACCCACGGTGTCAACACCGTCATGAGCGGAGCGCAATACAACTCCGCCTTCCTCAATGAGCACTTCCATTTAGGCATCGTCAACAACCTCCTCAACTCACCTTGCCTTGACGCTTCCGGCAACCCCCTCTACGGCTACTCCAGCCCCTCCAACTGCGCCAACGGCGATATCGCAAATCCCAACTACAACACAGCCCTCGCACCCTACGACCTCACCCGCGGCGGAAGCCTCTACACCTTCAACGGCCACGCCGACATAAAAACCCTCGGCCTCTACGTTGAAGACCAGATCAAATCCGGCAACTGGTTCGCCAACGTCGGCATGCGCGGTGATCTCTACCGCGGGCTCAGTGACGCCAACCAGGCCGAACCCCGCGTCAACGTCGCCTACACCATCCCCAAAACCGGCACCACCCTGCGCGTCTCCTACGCTCGCACGCTCGAAACGCCCTATAACGAAAACCTCGTTCTCTCCACCGACGGATGCGCCAACCCCGTCCTGTCGCCGCTTCTCGGCTGCACCTCCAACTTCACTACCCCGCTCAAT
>JAKATU010000013.1 GCA_021818585.1 Acidobacteriota bacterium
CGCAATGGAACAGCCTCAATCGCTTCAGACAGATCCACTGCTCACCGTCGATGATGTCGCCTCCATGCTCAATGTGACGAAGGACTGGGTCTGGGATCACTCTTCACGTAAGGCACCGTATTTGCCCGTGATTCGTATTGGTGACGGCACGCTCCGCTACCGTCAGAGCCAGATTGAGGCATTCGTAAATGAACGCGAGCGGCTTACCAATTTGCGCAGAAGACAGCGGTAAAATGGGGCTGCCCACTGTTTTCCCCCACAGAAATCGAGAAGACAAATGGGTAAATCGCACCAGGCGGGTTGGGTGGTGCTGCGCGGAAAGCGCTGGTATGGGTATTACCGCAAGCGCGTACTCAATCCAATTACGAACGATGAGCAGGAGAACACAGTCTGCGTTCTCTTAAAACTCAAGTCTGAAATGACAAAATCCGAGGCACGTGAGGCATTGCGTGCTGAGGTGATCAAAGAGACCGGCCAGAATCTTGGCGGCAGGGTGCTTAAGGACAGCTCTGTCACCTTGGGTTGGTTTGTTCGCAACCGCTATTACCCGCTGCGTGAGGGGGACTGGCGGTCGGAGACGGCGAAGGTGAAGAAGATTCAGATTGAGCGCGATCTGTTATCGAAGTTCGAGGATTATCCACTCGAATCGATCGACAGATTCATGCTGCAAACCCATCTGAATGCGCTGGCCAAGCGCATGTCTCAGGATCGGGTGAAGCAGGCTCGGTCCTATCTAAAATCAATCTTCGATGAATCCATCGAACAGGAGTTCCTGACTAAAGACCCGACCCGGAAGCTGAGGATTCCCAAGAATCTTCGGCCCAAGGACAAGCAGGTCCTGACCTGGGAGCAACTCTGGCTGGCATTGGAAAAGAGCAGCAGAAGAGATCGTCTGTTGCTGATGATGGATATGACGGAGGCGCTGCGTCCGAGCGAGTTGTTTGCTCTGCGGTGGCGTTCCTTTGATGACGTGGATACGTTGTCGATTACAGAGACGGTCTACAAGGGGAAGATTCGGCCTTACGGCAAGACTGAGGGAAGTCTGACCGACGTCCATTTGCCTGCCGGCTTGGCCGACGAGCTGAAGTCCTGGAAGGAGGAGTCTGCCAAAGCCTCCAAGAAGGGAAGCGTCTCTCCTGAATCCTTTATTTTCCCGAATTCGCAGGGCGGATTCATGGACACGGGGAATTACCGGAATCGTGTGCTGAACCCTCTTGCCGAGAAACTACGGCTTCCAAAACTGAACTTTCAGGTGATGCGCCGCACGATGGCCACCCAGGCGCAGAGCATGGGATCGGTGAAGGATATCCAGGCTCATCTGCGGCACGCGAAGGCGGACACGACGGCCAACGAGTACATGCAGGAGCTTCCGGAGAGTGTGAAAAAAATGGTCGGATCCGTCTACGAAATGCTGCGGAAAGGAGGGGAATCCAGGGACGGTTCTGGAGATTTGCTACCAATCGCTACCAATGCTTCGGATAGCAAGTCTCTAAGTTGTTGATTTTATGGTAGGCACGACTGGACTCGAACCAGCGACCTCTACCGTGTCAAGGTAGCGCTCTAACCAACTGAGCTACGCGCCTGCGAAGGTGGGAGTCCCGATCAAACCGCAGCGGGACTCCACTCAATATAGCAGAGCCAAGGCTCTTTTGGGCGGGACATGCACCGCCACCGGCTCCGGCGCCGCCACCGATTCCGGAAAGCAGCTTCATTCGATACCCTGGCTTCAGCCCCGATCGCTATCCATGCAGGAACCTCTCCGTAACATCCCTGCGCCAAAATGCCGCCGACATCAATAAACTATTGCTGACCATGTTGAAAGCACTCCGCGCGGCTCCGAATCTGCTCACGTTCCTGCGCCTTTGTCTGGTGCCGTTCCTCGTGCTGGTTATCCTGCAGGATCGCTATCAGCTCGCGTTCGGCATCTTTTTGTTGGCTGGCCTTACCGACGCGCTCGACGGCTACCTGGCTCGCAAACTCAACCAGGTCACGGTGCTCGGGCACTACCTCGATCCCGTCGCAGACAAGCTTCTGCTGAGCACACTCTTCCTGGCGCTGCATCATGAAGGGCTCATCTCGCGGGCCGTCACCGTGCTAGTCTTCGGGCGCGACCTCGGCATCCTGACCGTCTCGGCCATCCTGTTTGCCACGGTGGGCATGCGATCGTTTCCGCCCAGCATCTGGGGCAAAATCAACACCCTTGTCCAGATCATCGCGGTCACCACGGTTCTTCTGGGCCGCTTCTACAATCCGTTTGCCATCAGCTTTCTGCGCACATGGTCATTACGGGCCACGGTGCTCTTTACAGTGCTCTCCGGCTTCCACTATGCGTGGAGCGTCGCGCGCCGCGTCGGTCACATAACATCTTCAGGAGATGCGGCCTGACAGCCCTCTAGTCTGCCTCGTCGTCGTCGAGCTTCTCCTCTTCAATCTGCATGTCTTTAAACTCAGCATAATCAAAGACTTCGCCGCAGTCTTGGCATTCTACGTATTCGGCGTCTTCTTCTCGCGCTACAACGCGCACTTTCGGGTGCTTGCAGGGTGTATTCATCAGAGGTGGCATGGACCGTTTCAGATGCTGCTTTGCCGATTTTAGCGAGGGCTTTGCGCTTGTCAAACCCTTTTCAGAGATAACCAAACATTAAAAAAATCAACGCAAAATTTCGCTCCCTCCAATCCCCCGTTGAAAGCAGACTACTTTAGTCCTATACTTAAGCCTGAGGATTCCCATTGCTCAGGCTGACCAAAAAGGCGGACTACGGACTCATGGCGCTCAAATACCTAGCGGAGCATGACGGTGAGCCGTCTCTGAGCGCCAAGGACATTGCCGAGGCCTACCATATTCCGCCCCAGTTACTGGCAAAAATCCTCCAGAAGCTGACCCGCGAGGGCCTGCTCCATTCCCATGCCGGAATGAACGGAGGCTACTCCCTCGCACGGCAGGCACAAGACATTTCGGCTTTTGAAGTGATTCGCGCCATCGACGGGCCGCTTTTTATCACCTCATGCACCACCGGCACCAGTGTTTGCGACCTTACGGCAAGCTGCACCATCAAAGAACCCCTTGCCCGTGTGAGTGAGAGCATCGTCGAACTGCTCCGCAACACCCGTATCTCTGACCTGCTCGACCGCTCGAGCCGCGAAGAAGCGCCGCAGGAACTGGTGACCATAGCCAGCATGATCGAACATTCAGGTTCAGGAGAAGCAACAAAATGAGTACAGCCACTAACGGAGTCACCAGCAATCTGACGCCCCCCGCCGGAGTCAAGCTGCCCATCTATTTCGACAACCAGGCGACGACGCGGACCGATCCGCGCGTGGTCGAAGCCATGCTTCCTTATTTCAGCGATGTGTTTGGCAACGCCGCGAGCCGTAACCACGCCTTTGGATGGGAAGCCGAAGAAGCTGTCGAAAAGGCCCGCGCGCAAGTCGCCAAACTCATCGGCGCCACCGCCAAGGAGATCATCTTCACCTCCGGCGCCACCGAAAGCAACAACCTCGCCATCAAGGGCATTGCCGAGATGTACCGCGAGCGCGGCAACCACATCATCACCCAGGTCACCGAGCACAAGGCTGTGCTCGACACCTGCAAGCGCCTCGAAAAGAGCGGCTACCGGGTCACCTACCTGCCCGTGAAAGCAGACGGGCTCATCGACATCGAAGACCTCAAGCGCGCCATGACGGACCAGACCATCCTCGTCTCCATCATGATCGCCAACAACGAAATCGGCGTCATTCAGCCCGTCGAGGAAATCGGTAAGCTCTGTCACGAGCGCGGCATTCTCTTCCACACGGACGGCGTACAGGCCGTCGGCAAGATTCCCGTGGACGTCAACGCCATGCAGATTGACGCGCTCTCGCTCAGCGGTCACAAAATCTACGGTCCAAAGGGCGTAGGCGCGCTCTACGTGCGCCGGCGCAATCCCCGCGTGCAAATCTCCGAGCAGATCAACGGCGGCGGCCACGAGCGCGGCATGCGTTCCGGCACGCTCAACGTCACCGGCATCGTTGGCCTGGGCAAGGCCTGCGAGCTCTGCCAGGATGAGATGGAGTCCGAGTCCAGACGCCTGTCCGCCATGCGCGACAAGCTCAAGGCCAAGTTTGAAGCCAACCTCGACTACATCCACGTCAACGGCTCCATGGAGCATCGCCTGCCCAACAACCTCAACATGAGCTTTGTGTATGTTGAGGGCGAGTCGCTCCTCATGGGCATCAACGATGTAGCGGTTTCCAGCGGATCGGCCTGCACCTCTGCGACACTCGAACCATCTTATGTATTAAAGGCTCTCGGGCTCGGAGACGACGTAGCCCACAGCTCCATCCGTTTCGGCCTCGGCCGCTTCAACTCAGAGGCTGAAGTCGACTACGTGGCCGACAAGATCATTGACGTCGTCAAGAAGCTGCGCGAACTCTCGCCGCTTTACGAAATGGTCAAGGAAGGCATTGACCTCAGCAAGATTGAGTGGGCGGCGCACTGATCCGCCGCAAACAATTCGTCTACGCAACTTTGAGAACCAGACTTTGATAGGAGATTCCGATGGCATACAGCGACAAGGTAATTGACCACTACAACAACCCCCGCAACGTTGGCCAGCTCGACAAGAGCAGCGAAACCGTAGGCACCGGCCTCGTCGGCGCGCCGGAGTGCGGCGACGTCATGCGCCTCCAGATTCGCGTCAACCCTGAGACCCAGGTAATTGAAGAAGCCAAGTTCAAGACCTTTGGCTGCGGCTCGGCCATTGCCTCGTCCTCGCTCGCCACCGAGTGGGTCAAGGGCAAGACCGTCGAAGAGGCCCTGCAGATCAAGAACACTGACATTGTGAAGGAGCTCGCGCTGCCTCCCGTCAAGATTCACTGCTCGGTGCTCGCGGAAGACGCAATCCGCGCCGCCATTGGCGACTGGAAGAAGAAGAACGGCGTTGCTGAAACCGAAGCCGCAACCCAGACCGTCGCGGCTCAGTAACTCAGGGAAGGATTTCCGTTGGCTACTCCAGAAACAACCAGGCCCACCGCGGGTACAGACGCTCCCGCGGTGAAGGGAATTGAAGTGACGCCTAAGGCGATTGCCCGCATCCGAACCGCCATGCAGCAGGAAGGCATCGCGCCCGACCAGGGCGGCCTGCGCCTCGGCGTGCAGGGTGGCGGCTGCTCGGGGCTCTCCTACAGCGTGCGCTTCGATACGCAGCCGCGCGAGCGCGACCGCATCTATCAGTTTGACGATGTGCGCATCTTCGTCGATCCCAAGTCGTTCCTCTACCTCAGCGGAATGATCCTGGACTACGAGGAAACCCTGATGCGGCGCGGCTTCAACTTCATCAATCCCAACTCCAAAAAATCCTGCGGCTGCGGCTCATCGTTCACCGCTTAGGCCGCGCGGCTCTGCCGCAATTCGTGATTCCACTATGCAAACTGCTGCAACTCCATCCGTTCCTGCTGTCTGTTGGTCCTGCGGCAAGCCGCTCGAGTCCTCAACATCGTATTGCGCCGAGTGCGGCAAGGTGCAGCCCGCATCCGCCGTCCACGACTACTTCGCCGTCTTCGGCCTCCCGCGCAAGCTCGCCATTGATACCTCCGCGCTCGAGCGCAGCTTCTACAAGCTCAGCCGCAAGCTGCATCCCGATCTCTACGCGCGCGCCTCGGCAGGCGAGCAGCAATGGAGCCTCGATCAAACCTCGCTCCTGAACGACGCCTATCGCACCCTCAGGAATCCCGTTTCGCGCACCGAGTATCTCCTCAAGCTGGAGGGCAAGCCTGTCGCCAGCGAAGAGCAAGCCCCGCAAGGCGACAAGCCAAAAGATTCACGCGCACCCGCCGACATGCTCGAAGAGGTCTTCGAGCTCAACATGCAGTTGGAAGAAATGCGTATGAACCGCAAGATGGGCGAAGACGATCCATCGCTGCGCGGCGATCTCGAAAAAGCGCGCACACAGTTTGAGGGGCAGCTGGCTGATCTCGATGAAGAATTGAAAACGCACTGGCAGCAGTGGGATGCCGCCGTCGATGCAGGCGCAACGGAGCGCACAGAGCAGGTGAAGGACAAGATGTTCGCCCTGCTCGACCGCCGCCGCTATATTCGTAACCTTGTTCGTGACGTAAACGACGCACTCGGCGCATAAGCCGCAGCAGCACCATCACCGCACGGACCACTGCCGCCGCACACCGCTGAAAGGGGAAGCATGGCTCAGCAGGAAGAACGCATTGTCGGGATCGATCTCGGCACCACCAACTCGCTCGTCGCCTACATGCAGGGCGACCAGCCCGTGGTCATTCCGGGTGAAGACGGCTCGCCACTCGTGCCTTCGGTCGTCGCCATTCCGGAAAAGCGCCAGTCCATCGTCGGCAATCCGGCGCACAAGTATCTCGTCCAGTCGCCGGAGCGTGTCGTCTACTCCGCCAAGCGCCTCATGGGCCGCGGCGTCGAAGATGTGCAGGGCGAGCTCAAGCTCTTCCCATTTCACATCGCGCCCGATCTCGCTCCCGGTGAAGTCATCCGCTTGCAGATTGGCGACGAGCAGTTCACCCCACCCGAAATCTCCGCGCTGGTGCTGCGCCAGCTTAAACGTAATGCGGAGCGCTACTTCGGCGCGCCCCTGACGAAAGCGGTCATCACCGTGCCCGCCTACTTCAACGACGCGCAGCGCCAGGCCACCAAGGACGCGGGCCGCATGGCCGGCCTCGAGGTTCTGCGCCTCGTCAATGAGCCCACCGCAGCCGCGCTCGCCTACGGGCTCGACCGCAACAAGGAAGGCATCGTCGCCGTATACGATCTCGGCGGCGGCACCTTCGACATTTCCATTCTCAAACTGCATGAAGGCATCTTCGAGGTCATCGCCACCAACGGCGACACGCACCTCGGCGGCGACGATATCGACAACCTCCTCATCGCCGTTGCGCTGGATGATATCCAGGGTGAAACCGGCGTCGATCTGCGCTACAACGGCGCAGCCGTGCAGGCCGTTCGCAAGGCTGTTATTGACGCCAAGATAGCGCTCTCCTCGGCGGAAACAGCGCGCATCTCCCTCGATCTTCCCGGCGTCGAACCCTACCACCGCGAAATCACCCGCGAGCAGTTCAACCAGCTCATTCAGCCCATCCTCGCGCGCACTGTTGAGCCCTGCCTCACGGCCATGAAGGATGCTGGCATCAGGCCCGAGCAGATGGATGAACTCGTGCTCGTCGGCGGCTCCACGCGTATTCCTGCTGTGTGGGATCTCACATCGCAGGTCTTCGGACTCGCCGCCCGCGGCAAAAAGCCGCACCGCGATCTCAACCCCGATGAAGTGGTCGCGCTCGGCGCAGCCGTGCAGGCCAAGATTCTCGAGGGCGGCAGCAAAGCCATTGAAGACATGCTGCTGCTTGACGTCACGCCGCTCTCGCTCGGCATTGAAGCGCTCGGCGGCGTCGTCGCAAAAATCATTCAGCGCAACTCCACCATCCCCGCATCGGCCACCGAGCACTTCACCACCGGCGTCGACGGCCAGACCAACGTCGCCATCCACGTACTGCAGGGCGAGCGCGAGCTCGCAAAGGATTGCCGCTCGCTGGCCCGCTTCGATCTCAAAGGCATTCCGCCCATGTCCGCCGGCCTGCCGCGCATCGAGGTCAAGTTCCTCATCGACGCCAACGGAATTCTCCAGGTCAAGGCGCGCGAGCAGCGCAGCGGGCAGGAAGCGCAAATCGAAGTGAAGCCCACCTACGGCCTCACCGACGAGCAGGTTGAGTCGATGATCCTCGAGTCCTTCGACCATGCCGAAGATGACTTCCGCGAGCGCCAGTTGATTGAAGCCCGCAACGAAGCTGAAAACCTCATCGCGCATGTCGAGAAAGCGCCCACGCATCCCGCATGGCAGCAGCTTACCGAAGACGAGCGCAACCAGATCATCGCGCTTGCAGACAAGTTGCGCGTCGTCATTCCCGGCGACGACCGCGCCGCCATCCGCACCGCCACGGAAGCGCTCGACAAGGCAACCGGCCGCTTCGCCGAGCTCATGATGGATGCCGCCGTCAGTACAGCCCTGCGCGGCAAGACCATGGAATCCGCCGGAGAAAATCTGGGCGACGGACCGGAAGCGCCCCACCCGTTCGCGCCCGCGGAGATCAACGAAAAGTAAGAGAGACAAAATATGTCGAACGCAGAGAACCAGCAAAACATCGACCTCAGCCGGCCGCCCGCGCCGAACATGGTCCGCGTCACTTTTATGCCCGAAGGCAAAACCGTCGAATTCGAGTACGGCACTATGCCGTATGACCATCACGGCAAGCCCATGTCCTTCCTCGACGTTGCCGAAAACTACGGCATCTTTCTCGATCATGCCTGCGGAGGCTCCTGCGCCTGCACCACCTGCCACATCTGGGTCAAGGAAGGCGCAAAGGGCATCAGCGAAGCCGACGAAGATGAGCTCGACCGGCTCGACATGGCCGCCGATCTGCAGCTCAGCTCGCGCCTCGGCTGCCAGGCCGTCATCACCGGCCCCGGCGCCTACGTCGTCGAAATTCCCAGGTGGAACCGCAACTACGTGCAGGAAGGCAAGCCGCTGGCCGCCGACGAAGGCAAATAAAACCGTAACAATTACAAATTAGCCGGAGCGATCCCATGCCTCGTGAAATCAAATGGAATGACGCCGAAGAAATCGGCATACAGTTGCAGGAGCAATTCCCCGACCTCGACCCGCTCACCGTCCGCTTCACGAACCTGCACAAGTATGTCACCGAGCTGCCGGGCTTCGCCGACGACCCCGCCAAATCCAACGAGGGCAAGCTCGAAGCCATTCAGATGGCCTGGTACGAAGAATTCAAGGACGCGCGAGGCTGATCCCAGCCCCGCGCAATTATCAGAACTGCTCCACGGCAGCAGGCGTCTTTCGCGCCTGCGCCTTTCCATCCCGTTTTTGTAACTGTGGCAGTTTCACTTCCACGCGCGTGCCTTCGCCAGGGGTGCTGGTCAGCGAAATCCTCCCTCCGCAGGACTCCGCAATCGCCTTGCAGATCGCCAGCCCCAGGCCAGTCCCGCCCGTCGTCCGCGCGCGCGAGCTGTCTCCCCGGTAGAAGCGCTCAAACACATGCGGCTGGTCTTCCGGCCGTATACCCTCACCCTGGTCATGCACCACGAGTTCCACCTCGCTGCCATCCACCCGCGTCGAAACCTGCAATTGCGTCCCTGCGGGCGAGTGCTGCAGGGCATTCATCATCAGGTTAGAGATCAGCGTGCACGCGGCATCGCAGTCCAGCGGCGCCCGTGCCTCATGAGCCGTCTCCAGCTTGACGTCGATGCCGCGAGCCTCTGCAGTAGTCGCCAGTTGCGCCGCTACCTCTTCCACCTCTTCGCTCAAATCGCAGGCCGCCTCCGCTGGAGCGGCATTCTGCTCCAGCCTCGCAAGCAGAAGCATGCTTTGCACCAGCTCGCCCATGCGGTCGGAGTCCGCAAGGCACGCATCCAGACCCTCTTTGTACTCCGCCGGCGTGCGCGGCCGCGAAGCCAGCAGTTGCAGCGACGACTTCACAATCGTTACCGCCGTCTTCAGCTCATGCGCGGCATTATGCAAAAACATCTGCTGCTGCTGGTAGCTCTCATCCAGCCGCTTCGTGGCAGACTCCAGCGTCGCCGCCAGCGTACGAAGTTCCTCCACATCGGCCACGTCCGGCGGCGTACGAAACACGGGCTGCTCCGGATGAAGCTCCGAAGCCGCGCGATTCAGATGGTCCAGCGGCGCCAGTCCCCGCCGCAAAAAGAAGATCAGCAGCGAGCCGGTCACCAGCAGCAGCACGCCATTCGCCAGCAGCAAAAACTGGCTCGCATCCACCAGCGCCTCATGCACATGGTGCAGCGACGCCGCATAAAAAATTGTCACCGGCCGCTTGATGCCGCCATTCTGGTCTTCGGCATCCACCACGCGGATGCCATGTGTCACCATCCCCCGGTAGTAAACACCGTGAATCCGGAACGTATGCGGACGCTTCCCCTGAAACTCCGCGACATCGGCAACATTCCAGCTCGACGACTTTGCAATTACCCGTCCGCCGCCGCCCTGTACCATCCATAAATCATGGTGTCCCAGGTCGATCGCCCGCGGGTCCAGCTTCAAGTTGTCGGCCGCATCTTCCGAGTCCTGCACCGCGCCCAGCAGCGAATCGGCACGTCCCTGCAGCCGCAGGTCAAACGAGCGCACCTGCTCATGCAGCGTAAAGAACAGCGTCGCAAATGAGATTCCCAGCGCCAGCGCAAACTCCAGCGCCAGCACCACGGCCAGCAATCTACGGCGCAGGGAATATCGCCTCATGCTTGCCTGCCGCGCTCCCCGGTCATCAGCCGGTAGCCTCTGCCGCGCAGCGTCTCAATCCACGGATCATCGCCCGCCCCGCTCAGTTTGCGCCGCAGGTTTGAAACATGGGCCTCAATCACGTTGGAGTGGTGCTCCCAGTTGTAGTCGTAAAGGTGCTCCAGCAGGCTCTGCTTGGAGATGATCGTCCCCGGCCGATGCCCCAGAAACTCCAGCACGCGATACTCCGTCGGCGAAACCTCGACATGCTCGCCGCGCAGCCGAATCGTCTTCTCCATCGTATCCAGCACCAGCTCGCCAATCTGGATCACCGGATGGCTCACGCCCTTCCCGCGCCGGATCAGCGCCTTGGCCCGTGCCAGCAACTCGCCCAGGTCAAACGGCTTCGCCAGGTAATCGTCAGCGCCCGCGTTCAGCAGCTTCACTACGGAAGATTTCTCCGCCACTGCCGTCAGCACCAGCACCGGCGTGCCCGTACCCTTGGCGCGAATCTCCTTCAGCACCCCGGCTCCGTCCAGCCCCGGCAGCATCAGGTCCAGAATCACCAGGTCATACTCGGCCTGCCGCGAAAGCTCGCGCCCATCCAGCCCGTTGTTGGCCACATCCACGGCCCATCCCGGACCCTCCCGCATCGCCGCCGCAATATTCTGCGCCACACGCGGCTCGTCTTCGATCACAAGTACCCGCATGCACCAAGGTTACGCCCTTCGCAGCCGTTCGGGCACTCTCCTTGTGCCCCAAAAACCTGCCCGGAGACCCAACCCGGACAGGAAAAGAAGACTGCAACTCGAACGGCTTACCACTTCACCGACGTAATCGAGTCCGGCGGCAGCACCAGTTCCATCGCCTGGTTGTGCAGCGTCACCTGCAGCGCCTGCTCGCCACCGCGATTCGTCACTACCAGCACGCGACTGCCGTCGGGGTTTTCCACCGCCAAATGCGAAATCTGCGGAAACTCCCCCCACGACCCAATCACCCGGCTGCCCCGGTCAATCAGTTTGGAGTAGTGAGCAAAGGCCCAGAACTGTCCGCTGCGCGTTACTTCGTTGGTTCCCGAGTGCAGCGTCACAACACCGCCGCAGTGGAAAGGCCCAATGTCCGGCTTTCCGTGCTCATCCAGCACCAGGTTCCAGCTCACAATGCACCGCGCCCAGTTCCGCAGAATCCCGGTAAACGTCTCCGACCACTTCGCCCAGTCCGTCGCATACGCCGGGTCTGTAATGTCCGGCCCACCCTCGGTCCAGTACGCATGCTTGTCCGGAAACATATCGTGCACGCGCGTCATAGCGTCCGGCCTGCCCACATAACCGTGCCATGCCACACCGTCCACGTACTTATAAACATCCGGGTCACTTAGCTCATCGACCGCCCGTCCCCATAAGTCGTAGTTATGATCCAGAATCCAGATTTTAGTATCTATATCCTGTTTCGCAAAGGTTGGCCCGAGATGCCCTTTTACAAAATTCATCTCGTACTCCTGGCCCCACTCGCATTGCGTCATCCGCCCGTTCTGGTTCGTGTCCACCTCGTTCTGTACGGTGACCGCCCGAATCTTCACCCCCGCATCCGCATAAGCCCGCAAAAACTTCACAAAGTAATTTGCATAAGCAGGCATGTACGTGTCCGTCATCGCTCCGCCCAGAAGCGAGTCGTTGTCCTTCATCCATGCCGGCGGCGACCATGGCGACGAAAAGTAAAACAGCTCCGGATTCACCCCTGCTGCCGCCCGCAGCATCGGCAGAATATAAGCCCGGTCATGAGCAATGCTGAAGTGCTTCAGCTCCGGGTCCGGCGTCGGCGACTCGTCCAGACTGTACGCGCTCAGCGAGTAATCGCTCGATCCAATCGTCGTGCGCGCTACAGAAAACCGTAGCCCATCCGCCCCAAAGCAATCCTCCAGTATTGCCCGTCGCTTCGCCGCTGGAGCGTTCTTCAGCAGGTAGCAGGAAGCCCCCGTCATCGCCGCGCCGAATCCCAGAATGTCCTGGTACTTGCGCTCTGGGTCCAGATGAATGCTCATGGCGCGTGTTGCAACACCTTTCTTCCATTCCGGCGCTGTGATCGGCTGAAAACGCTTCCCGTCCGTCGTCTGCCACGCTCCGTTTGCATATCCAATCCCATGCCCCGCAGCGTCTTGACCAGACGCGCTCCATGCCAGCCGCGATCCAGGACCCGCCGCCGCAGCCGAGGCTGCCGCCAGTTTCAAAAATGTCCGCCGATTGTGTATCTGCACTCCTTCCACCTCACAAAAACGATTTATCGCAAGTAATCCTCAATCCGCAGAGACAAACGCTTTGCCTAGTCAAACTACCGCAATAATTTCCACTTGACAATCCTTTCTGGGGTTTGATGTTATCTAACGCGGCTCCCATTTCGGAGTCGTTCGGCCTTTTCAGACAATCGGTTGTCTGTAAATATCAGTGAGATGCGCTTGATTTTTTCTGGAACTTGTAACACTTTCCGGGGCTCCAGCCTGTTGTGAACGAGTCACCTTAAGCTGCTCAGAACATAAGAAATACGGGATTTGCCCGAATGACAAGCCTGCGCCGCGCAGCACGGATTGCAGGTTAGGAACGGATTTTTAGGAGGAAGAGTATGTGGAAATTTATCCGCGCAAGTCTGGCGATTGCCGTCCTGATGACTGGCGTCCTCGGCTACGCGCAAAGCACCAACTCCGGTGACATCACGGGTACGGTAACGGATCCAACCGGCGCAGTCATCCCAGGCGTCACCGTCACCGTAAAGGACGTGAATAAGGACGTCACCCACACCTACATGACCAACGGGGCCGGAGTTTATGACACCGGCGCGATCGTGCCCGACGAGTACCTCATCACCTACTCCAAGGAAGGCTTCAAAACCCTCGTCCGCGGCCCCATCACGCTCACCGTCGGTTCCACCTCGTTGAACGCCACTCTCACCGTCGGTGCGGCGACCCAGAAAATTACGGTCACCACCAGTCTGCCCCTGCTCAACACCAGCTCCGGTTCACAGTCTGACACTCTCAACGCCGCTACCATGCAGAAGCTGCCCCAGACCGGATCGGCTGACTGGGAAAACTTCATCTGGCTCCAACCCGGCACCGCCGGTTCGCCGGAAAACGCCAGTACGTCCAACACCCCTGGCATGGGAACAGCCTCAGTCAACGGCAACCTGCCCTACGCCACCACGCTGCAGGACGGCGCTACCACCACGCTGCCGATGAGCTCCAACTCGAATACCACCATTTTTGAAACCACCTCCGAGGTCAAAATCAGCAAGTCGGCCTTCTCGGCGCAGTACGGCCTTGGCAATGTGGTGTACAACCAGATCACCAAGGGCGGATCCAACAAGTTCCACGGTGTCGGTTACGAATACTTTCAGAACAACGCTTTGAACGCGGCGCCTTACGCCTTCGGGCAGCAGGCCTCAGTTCCATTCCTCCGCTACAACAACTTCGGTTTCTCGGTGAGCGGTCCCATCGTCCCGCATCACGCATATTTCTATTTTGACTACGATAAAACCATCGACAACGGTGGAGCTTCCAACGGCTTCATCACCGTGCCTTCGCCGGCCATCATGAGCGGTGACTTCACGGCGCCGGGCCTGCCCACCCTCTACGATCCCACTACCCAGACCGTCATCACTTCTGGCACCTGTACCTATACGGGCTCACAGTATCCCAATGGCTTGCTCACGGTTCCGGCGCCCTGCGTGGAGCGCAAATCGTTCATCTCGGAATATGGCAGCAATAAAATTCCGGCACAGATGATCAGCGCGGTGGCCCAGAAGATCGAGGCGTATTATCCCAAGGCCAATACTACCGGACAGCTCTCGGGCGGCTACGCTCAGAACAATTATTTCTACAATGTTCCAAGCTCGAACCCGCTCAACCGCTACTTTGGACGTCTGGACTGGGACATCAACCAGAACAACAGACTCACCATCACTGACACCCAGACGGACAACCCTGCCACCTACCTCAACCAGGGCATCTGTCCCATCCAGTGTCAGTCAGGTGACGTCAGCAACAACAACGCCTCCATCTCTGATGTCTGGACCTTCAGCGCAAACCTCATCAACCAGGCCAACTTCGGATTCACCGACCAGCTGAACTTCTTCCAGCCCTACACGCTCAATCAGGGATTCCCGGCCAAGCTTGGCTGGCAGTTCGCCAAGGCGGATAACTTCCCCAACGTCGGCATCGGCGGCTTTTACGGCCTGGGATCATCGACGAACGCTGTTTATAAGGAATTCGTCTTCGACCCAAGCGATGTAGTCACTCTGATCAAAGGCAGAAATGTACTGCACTTCGGCGGTGAATTCCTCGTCAACCGCGCGGACTCCACAGCCTGGGGCAATATCAACGCAGGCAGCGTCAACTACAATGGTGATTACACCTCGCAAGGCGGCGCGCCCACGGCTCCGTACGACGGATTCGCCTACGCGGACTTTCTGCTCGGCCAGACCCAGGGCTGGAATGCAAGCGTAACCCCCGAGTACGGCGGACGCTGGAAGAGCCCGCAGCTCTTCGTCCAGGACGACTACAAGATGCGTCCTAACCTCACCATCAACCTTGGGCTCCGTTGGGAGGGTGAAACCGGCTGGTCTGAGATCCATGGCAACATGGCCTCGTTTGACCCGACCGTCGTCAACCCAGCCAACAATCAGCTCGGGGCCATGTGGTACGGCACCACGAAAGCCAATGGCCGCACTCAGCTCCAAAAGCCCAAATGGAACATCTTCCTGCCTCGCCTCGGTTTCAGCTACCAGCCCATGGCAAATACAGTCATCCGCGGCGGCTTTGGTATCTTCGCTGCGGGCTGGTCTGAGGATACCTACGGCGCTGGCCTGGGCGGTGAATTCGGCAGCAGCGGCACCGACAATGACAGCACCAACGGTATTTGTCCGGTAGTTCAGCTTGACTCCAACGGACAGAGCCCTGATACCACTGATCCGGGTTGCGGAGTTTCCGGCTTCAACGGTAACTCTATTGACTCCCTGTATCTGACGGCTCCTACTGCGCCGGATTCACAAAACAACCCGAACGGCTATGTGAGCTATAACCCCTACCACACTCCTGTGCCCACAAACTATCAGTGGACCTTGGCTGTGCAGCGCCAGTTCGGCCTCAACTATTCGGCCCAGATTGCTTATGTCGGCAACCATGGCGCGAATCTTCCTTTCCCCGGTGACTACAACCAGGTGCCGCAATCGGACTTGAGCGCGAACGATCTGCAATACAAACCCTACCCACTGTTTGGCTATATCGGTGGCAGCACGAACAACGCCACCTCCAACTACAACGCCCTGCAGACCATGCTCACCAGACGCATGAACAACGGCCTGCAGTTCGAGGTCAACTATACCTGGTCGCACTTCCTCGATGAGCAGGACTCCTCGGGCTGGGGCAGCCGCGGCGGCTACCAGAGCTACCAGAACTTCCACGATCCGCGAGCCAACTACGGCAACTCCAACTTCGACATTCGGAACATGTTGAAGGGAGAAGTGGTGTACGAGCTTCCGTTCGGCAAGGGCCGCATGTTCCTCAACAAGAACATCTGGCTCGACGAAGCGGTCGGCGGATGGCAAACGGCAGTCACCTTTGTAGCGCAGGGAGGCAACCCGTTCACCCTCACCACCGCCGGCGGCAATACCTCCAATAACCAGTCGGGCGCCTACACGCAGTATCCCAACATCGTGGGTAACTACCACGTAACAGGAAGCCTGAAGCAGCGCCTGCAGAACTGGTACAACACCAGCGCCTTTGAAGTTCCGGCGGCCTTCACCTACGGCGACTTCGGGCGTAACACAATCATTGGTCCCGGACTCTCAGAGGTCAACATGTCCCTCGGCAAGACCTTCGCTCTGTGGCCGGCACACAACGTCAATTTCGAGCTTCGCGCGGATGCGACCAATGTGCTCAACCACCCGAGCTTCGGTCAGCCCGGAACCACCATTGCTCCTGCGGCCAACCAGCCCAGCATTGCCATCAACGGTGTCACCGTCGGCGGCCGTGCCCTGGAGCTCTACGGACGCATCTCGTTCTAACTCCTGATGTGGAATCAACTGGAGAGACGGTGGCGCCACCACCGTCTTTTCTTTTTTGTTCCCAATACCCCAAAGCGGGTATCGTGAAACTTACACGAATGTCTCTCACCAGGTCTCTCTTCGTTACGCTTCTCCTGTCGGCTTCCTGCGCCCTCGCTCAGGCTCAAGCCCATCCCGCCCCCACGCGCGCCCAGCAAATCGCCGAGCACTCCCGCAAGGCGGAAATGTACCTCCAGCAGAAGCGCCCCGATCTCGCCATTCCGCAGTTGGAAGACGTCGTCCGCCTCGATCCCGGCAACGTCGAAGCCCAGGCCAATCTCGGCGTGCTGCTCTTCTTCCGCGGCCAGTATGCGCAGGCCACTCCTGCTCTCAGCGCCGCGCTTCGCCTTCATCCCGGCCTTGCCCGCATCCAGGCCCTGCTCGGCATGAGCGAAGAGCGCACCGGTGATCTCACCGCCGCTCAGAAGGATCTCGAAGCCTCATTCGCCGTCCTCAAAGATCCCAAAATCCAGATGCAGGTCGGCCTCGCGCTCGTGCACGTCTATCGCGTCACCAACCACCTCGAAAAAGCCGCGCAGGTCATCGCCGTACTCGAGCAGCAGCAGCCGACCAACCCCGAGCTCATCTACATCGCCTACCGTCTCTACTCCGACCTCGCCGGCGAATCCATGCTCAGCCTCTCGCTCGTCGCGCCAGACTCCGCGCAGATGCATGCCGTCCTTGCCCACGAAGATGCCCTGCAGAACAAGAACGAAGCCGCCATTGCCGAGTACCGCAAAGCTCTCGCCATCGATCCCAAACTCCCCGGCGCAGACTACGAACTCGCCAATCTCCTCCGCAACGCCAACGACGTCAAGCAGCAGGCCGAAGCCGCATCCATCTTCCAGGCCGCGCTCAAAGCCAATCCCTACGACGAGCCATCCCTTGTCGCACTCGGTGACATGGCCCTCAAGCAGGGCAACTTCCAGCAGTCCAAGAGCGACTTCGATCGCGCCCTCAAGATCGATCCCAATGACTCAGAAGCCGACTTCGGCCTTGCCAAAACCCTCATCGGCATGAATCAGTCCAAGGCCGCCCTGCCGATCCTCGAGAAAACCGTCCAGCTCGACCCCACTGACGCCTCCGCGCACTTCCGCCTCGCCACGCTCTATCGCCAGTTGGGCCGCCAGCAGGCCGCGCGCAAGCAAATCGAAATCTTCCAGCGCCTGCACAAGCTCAAGGACAAGCTCTCCGCCATCTACAAAAAAATGCACCAGCAGTCGCAGCAAGGCTCCGGAGGCATGAGTGCGCAGTAGTCTCCCCACCGAGGTCCGCAACGCATGAGTCGTAGCATCGCCCTCCGCGGAACCATCCTTCCGCTCGCCTGCCTTGCCCTGCTCGCGCTCAGCGGCTCATCCTCGCGCGCACAGGCTCCCGCGCACGCAAAGCCGCCCGCGCCAGTCGCGCCAGACATCCAACTCGTTGACATCACCAAGTCCACCGGCATCAACTTCACCCACCTCTCATCGCCCGACGACAAGTACATCGCCGAATCCATGAGCGGCGGCGTCGCCATCATCGACTACAACCGCGACGGCTATCCCGATATCTACTTCACCAACGCGCCCAGCGTCGCCATGGCTCTCAAAGGTCAATCGGCCGTAGGCGCGCTCTATCGCAACAACGGCAACGGCACCTTCACCAACGTCACCAGGCAGGCAGGTCTGGAGCACACCTGCTGGGCCATGGGCGCCGCCGTCGGCGACTACAACAACGACGGCTGGCCCGATCTCCTCCTCACCTGCCTCAACGGCGTCGAACTCTTCCGCAACAACGGCAACGGAACTTTCACCAACGTCACCAAACAGTCCGGCCTCAATGTCGATCACGGCTGGGCTACCGGCGCATCCTTTGCAGACATTGACGGCAACGGCTACGACGATCTCTTCGTCCCGCACTACGTCGTCTTTCACCTGCATCACCTGCCCAAAATGGGCTCCGCGCAAACCTGCGAGTACCAGGGCATCGCCGTGCAGTGTGGCCCGCGCGGGCTTCCCGGCTCGCCAGACAATCTCTACCGCAACAACGGCAACGGCACCTTCACCGATATCTCCGTCCAGGCCGGCGTCGAGAACTCGCAGCATCTCTACGGCCTCACCTCCGTCTGGCACGACTTCAACCACAGCGGCCACCTTGATCTCCTCGTCGCCAATGACAGCGGCCCCAACTATCTCTACATCAACAACGGCCACAATCACTTCACGGACGATGCTATGCTCGCCGGCGTCGCCTACAGCCAGAACGGCCACGAGCAGGCCAACATGGGCGTCGCACTCGGCGACTACATGCACACCGGCCGCTTCAACATCGCCATCACGCACTTCAGCAACGAGTACACTTCCGTCTATCGTAACGACGGCAACCTCAACTTCACTGACGTCTCCTACGCCTCAGGCATTGCCCGCTCCACCACGCACGACGTAGGCTGGGGCGATGCCTTCGTCGACCTCGACAACAGCGGATGGGAAGACTTCATCCAGGTCAACGGCCACGTTTACCCACAGGTCGACACGCGCCCCATCGGCACGCGCTTCCGCGAGCCCAAACTGCTCTTCTGGAACAACCACAACGGGACATTCCGCAACGTCAGCAAGCTCGTCGGCCCCGCCATGCAGATTCCCCAGGTCAGCCGCGGCCTCGCCGTCGCCGACCTCTTTAACAATGGCCACGAAGACATCATCATCGAAAACCTCATCGGCCAGCCCATGATTCTCGAGCCCGAATACACCGATCACAAGAATGACCACCACTGGGTCGAGTTCGAACTCGAAGGCGTCAAGTCCAACCGCCTCGCGCTCAACGCGGTCCTAACCGCCACCGCGGGCAAGCTCGTGCAGAAGCAGGAAATTCTAAGCGGTGGCAGTTACCTTTCCCAAAGCAGCCTCCGCGTCCACTTCGGCCTCGGCGCGCACACTACCGTCGACACGCTCAGCATCCACTGGCCCGCTGGAGAAACTCAGGTCATCAAAAACATCGCCGCCGACCACATCTACGCCATCAAGGAAGGCGTCGGCATCGTCCCATTCAAGGACATTCGACCCACCGCGCCGGCAAAGCAGTAGCTCAGCGATCTCTCCAAACCCACGCGGCCACCATGCTGCGGTAATAGACAATCGATTGCTTTATCGGCTATCGTGTTTCCGCCGACAATCTCTACGCCAGAGAGGTTTTCCCCATGCGAAACGTCCTTTGCCTTGCCGTCCTGCTCGCCCTCGCTGCGCCGCTCTTCGCGCAAAGCCAATCCGTATTCACCATGCGTCCCAACGACCCCGGCGCCGTCTATCTCAAAGCTCCGTCCGATGGAGTCGCCGACGCCAGCGCTGCCCTGCAGGCCGCCATCGACAAGGTGCAGGCAACCGCGAATGAAGGCATCGTCTTCGTACCCTCCGGACGCTATCGCATCACCCGCACCATCTACGTCTGGCCATCCGTGCGCATCATCGGCTACGGCCCCACGCGACCGCTTTTCGTCCTCTCGTCCAAAACGCCTGGATATAGCAACAGTCTCGGTTACATGTTCTTTTTCGCCGGCGGACGCCCCGGTCACATGGGCCGCTGGTACCATCCCAACCCGTCTGCGCCGCCCACGCCCGGCACCGTGCCGCCCAACAATACCGTGCCCGACGCCAACGCGGGAACCTTCTACTCAGCCATGAGCAACGTCGACATTCAAATCGACAAAGGCAATCCAGGCGCGGTCGCCATCCGCTTCCACGTCGCGCAGCACTGCTACCTCTCGCACATCGACTTCCACATCGGCTCCGGCCTTGCCGCCATCAAAGAGGTCGGCAATGAGGCCGAAGACGTTCATTTTTACGGCGGCCAGTACGGCATCATCAGCGGGCAAACCTCGCCCGGCTGGCAGTTCACCTTGCTTGATTCAACCTTTCAGGGCCAGCGCGTCGCCGCCATCCGCGAGCACGAAGTGGGCCTCACCATGAGTCACGACGTCATTCGCGACGTCCCGCGCGGCATCGTCATCGACAAGGGCTACCCCGACGAACTCTGGATCGATCACACCCGCTTCGACCACATCACCGGCCCGGCCATCACCATCAGCGACGACCTCAACCCGCGCACCGAGGTCACCATGCGCAACATCGCCTGCCTGCATGTGCCTGTCTTTGCAAAGTTCCGCGAGAGCGGCAAAAGCCTCGCGGGCAAAGGCGCAAGCTATCTCGTCTCCAGCTTCACGCACGGACTCACGCTCGCCAACGCTGCCGATCAAGGCAGCATTCGCACGCGTTTCCACGCAAGCGCGCAGGCAACGCTCCCCAGCTTTTCCTCCACGCCCGTCATCCGCCCACTGCCGCCCATGCAAAGCTGGGTCAACGTGCAGTCGCTCGGCATCCAAGGCAACGGCTCCACGGACGACACCGCCGCGCTCCAGCAGGCCATCGATCGCCACCGCGTGCTCTATTTCCCCATCGGCCACTACATCGTCACCGGCACGCTGCATCTGCGTCCGGATACAGTCCTCATCGGCCTCCATCCCAGTTCCACGCAACTTGTTATTCCTGATGGCACACCCGCATTCCAGGGCGTCGGCGCCCCCGTGCCGCTCATCGAAGCGCCCAAAGGCGGAGACAACATCGTCACCGGCCTCGGCCTCTACACCAACGGCATCAATCCGCGTGCCGTCGCCGCGCTCTGGATGTCCGGCCCCAACTCCCTCATGGACGATGTGCGCTTCCTCGGCGGTCACGGAACCGACACCGCCAGCGGTCGCCGCCTCAACCCTTACAACAGCACGCACACCGGCGACCCAAACCCGCTGCGCCGCTGGGACTCCGAATATCCCAGCCTATGGATCACCAACGGCGGTGGAGGCGCCTTCGCCGATATCTGGACGCCCAGCACCTTCGCACAGGCCGGGCTTTACATCTCTTACACCTCCACGCCGGGCCGTATCTACGAGCTCTCCTGCGAGCATCATGTTCGCAATGAGGTCGAGCTCAACCATGTCGCCAACTGGAAGATATTCGCGCTGCAAACGGAAGAGGAGTGGGGCGAAAGCGCCAGCGCGCTGCCGCTCGAAATTCAGAATTCCCACAACATTCTCATCGCCAACTATCACAGCTACCGCGTCATCGGCAGCTATCACCCGTTCCCCGAGGCCATTCGCGTCACCAACTCGTCCAACATTCAAATCCGTAATCTGTTTGTGAACAGCAACAGCATCGTGCCGTTTGACAACAGTATCGAGGTGGAGCCCACGCACACCCATGTGCGCGCATTCAATCTTGCCGTGCTCAACCTGCCCGGCCACGCCGCACCGCAGCCGCCCAACCACGCCGCAGCCGTTCTCGCCGCGGGAGCCAAACTGCAAAAGCTCGCCGGCGGATTCTTCACCCTGGGCGGCGCCGCTGTGAGCCCCACTGGCCAGCTCTACTTTGTGGACACGCACTTCCAGCGCATCTATCGGTGGGACACGGCAAAGAGGGACGCGGTCGTCGTTCGCGATACGCCCATCGAGCCGCGCAATCTTGTCTTCGATAAGTCAGGAGATCTGCTCGTTACGTCCTACCTCGGCAACGGCACGGTCTACGCCTTCAAGCCCGGAACGCCGGAAACCGAAATCACCCTGCTCCGCCCGCAGAAGGCGCGGCCCCGACCTGGCGTCACTCCCGTTTTGCCCACCGGCTATTGGAGTATCAATGGCGAAAATCCCCGTCCGCACCCATGGCAGTACGTTGCGCCCGATGGCAGCATCTACCTCTCGACCACCAATAGTTTTGTAAACGGAGTGCTCTCATGGGGCACAAAGATGGCGCCCGTCCTGCATGCTTCCGGGCTCGCCAAAGCGGTTCCGGGCCATCCCTTTTACCTTACCGCCCAGTCCGATGAGCAGACGTGGAAGGCAAATGTAACAGACACTGGAGCAATTACAGGAATGAGCCTATTCGCTCAAAAGGGAGGCGATAGCGTCGTCCAGGATGTCGCCGGGGACGTGTTTCTGGCCGCAGGCGAGGTCTATGTCTACGGGCACGATGGCAAGCAAATCGGGATCGTGGATGTTCCACAGCGGCCCATCGACCTGCTCTTTGGCGGTAAAGTAATGCGCACCCTGTACATCCTGACTCACGGCAGCCTCTACTCCATCCGGACACTCCATCCCGGACTGTGACCCTTACGAAGATAACTGGTCATGCCGTTGAAAACCTGCCGGCAAACCACTATTCCCATTTATCGCTATTTCCACCCAAAGGCGTCCCGCACCAGTGCAATTTCCGGTTCCCGCGCCTGCTCGAAGTAAATCGTGACCACATCAAACCGCGCAGCCGCTTCCGGCACGGCTGCCCGCTTCAGGTAGCGCCGCGCCAGTCGTCGCAGTGTACGCCGCTTGTCCTCGTCCACCGCGGCTTCGGCCGTCGCCGTGTCCCGCGTCGATCGCGCCTTCACCTCAACAAAACAAAGCCGGTTGTCCTCCCAGCCCACCAGGTCCAGATCGCCCGGAGAAATATGCGACCGCCAACCCTGCGCCACAATCGTGTAACCCTCCCGTCGCAGGTGGAAATATGCCGCCATCTCCCCGCGCCGGCCCATCGCCAGATGCTCCGCCAGTCCCTCCCGTGGCAGCAGCCGCAGCAGCCAGCGCTCCAGCCAGTTCATCCGTGCCAGTGCCCAGGGTGTCACCTTCGAGGGAATCGCGGGGTTTGTCGAAGCCATGACGCCATTCTGGTCGGAATTGCCGGCCCCGCCAACGGCACCGTAGTCACAAAAAATGAGTTTCCAACCGCTTATTCTCAAAACGGCGACGCATCTCATTCCGAATCTCTCTCTAAAAGGATTGTCAAAACAGCCACATACGGCGCCATGCCCCCATCGCTGCATCTATTCCCCTATGGCAAAAAGTACATCCAGCCGAAACCGCAGCCTGCCCAAGGGACTGCTCGCCGGCCTCCTCGGAGGCATCGCCGGTGCTGCCGTCATTCTGGTCGCCGAAGAAATCTTCCCGCCACATTCCGAAAGCCGACCCGCGCTCATCCCCGCCATGGCCGACGCCCAACCGGCCCCACCCACGCCCATCGAACCCGCCCGTCAAAAATCCATGCAATACAAGGCGCTGCACTGGGCCTTCGCTACCGCCGCCGGCGGCGTTTACGGCATGGCCGCGGAGATGGAACCCTCCCTCGCGGCGTGGCGCGGCGCCGCCTTCGGCATCGCCCTCAACCGCCTCACCCATGAGTCCCTGCTGCCCCGCATGGGCATCACACCGTCTAAAGAAGAGCAGTCCACGCAGGCCCGTGTCAGCCATTGGATCAGCCACGCCGCCTACGGCGTCGCCACGGACTCGATCCGCCGCCTCGTACGCCACCTGTTGTGATTGTGAGTCTCAAATTTGCACGAGTTTTTTTGAACAAATCGTCATCTGGAGCCGCCCGACCGTGGTGACATAATACTGGAGCCGAGCCCCGGATATTCTCTTGCTCTTATCTGCTCAGCCATGAAAGTTGTCGCCATGACTGTTATTCGCCCCCGTCGCGTGCCGCGTTTGCGCCGCATTCTCATGGCCACAGCCTGCCTCGGCCTCTGCGCCCCCGCGCTCATCGCACAGCAGAAGCTCTCGGTCCCGGCCAACGCCCCACTCGACGTCGAACTCGTCCACCATGCCCCCATGAAAGTCGGAGCACCGCTCACCGCGCGCGTGCTCTATCCCGTCTACGTGGACAGCCTTCTCGCCATCCCCGCTACCAGCACCCTCCGGGGCAGGGTCGTCGCTCTCGATCCCAACAAAAAAGCCCGCCGCCACGCCCTCTTTTACTTTGACTTCACCCCCTACGACACCCCCGTCGTCCGCTTTGACCAGCTCACCCTCCCCAACGGTAAAACCTACGCCATCACCACACCGGACGCCTCCGGCGGCACACCCGTCCTGCACCTCACCGCCAACGCCCCGCACGGCAAAAAGGCTTTCCTCAAGGCCGAATTCGACCTCGCCAGGCAGCGCGCCAAAGCCGAAGCCGCGCTCGTCACCGCTCCAGGACGCCTCGACCGCCTCCGCCAGTTCGTATACGGCCAGTTGCCCTGGCATCCGCAGCGCATCGACAAGGGAACCGCCTGGACCGTCTACTTTTCCCAGCCCGTCACCATCGCTGCTTCCGCCGCGCCGGCCTTCCAGCCCAGCTCCACCATCGCCGACCCCGGCAAGATCAACACCGTCTCCGCCGCCAGTGAAGTCAACCACCCCGCCACGCAGGTCTCCGCCGGCAGCGGCGCCTGGCTGCTCGACGCCTACCTCACCTCCACCCTCAGCTCGGCCACCAATAAAGAAGGCGACCACTTCCAGGCCTATGTCGCCCAGCCCGTCTACGGTCCCCACCACAGGCTCGTCGTGCCGGAGGGAGCACTGCTCATCGGCACCATCACCCGCTCCAAACCCGCGCGCAGGTTCGGGCGCAAAGGCAGTCTCCGCTTCACCTTCAATGAGCTCAAGCTGCCCGGCGGCACGCAAAAGCCCGTCCAGGGAACGCTCGCCGCCGCCGATGCCGCGCGCTCCGCAGATCTCCGCATCGACTCCGAAGGCGGCGTCGCGCCCAAAAAGAAGCCCGGCAAATTCCTCATTCCGCTGGCCTTTTCACTCCTCGCCGTGCACGGGCTCGACAGTGACGGCAGCGCAGCCGAAAGCGGCGCCACCGCCTCCAATGGAGGAGGCATCGTCTGGCGCATCATCGGCATCGTCGCAGGCTCCCGCCAACTGGCTACCGGTATCGGCTCCTACGCAGCCGCGCAGTCGTTTTACAACCACTGGCTCACCCGCGGCCAGAACGTCACATTCCCCAAAAACACCCGCATCGAAGTCGTCACCGCGCCCGCGCCCCACCGCATGGCCATGCCCGCCGCCAACCCCATAAACAAATAAGCCTGAGCCAGAATTGGCCCACGCCCATTTTCTTCGCAGTAGCCGGCCTAACTCGCCAGCTCCTCGCCCGCATGCTCGCTCTGCGCAGCAACTTCCCGCAGTGAGATATGCTCCACCCGAGCCCAGATCAGTCCCATCGGAACCACGCTCAGGTAAGTCACAATCAGCAGCATCGCCGAGCAGCCCAGCGAGGGCTCAGCCGGCACTCCAAAAAATCCCTGAAAGACCGCCGCCACCGCCGCAATTTGCGTAAACCAGCCAATCACAGGCAGTTGCACCGTGCTCGCCGCCATGCTCGCACCCATCAACAGCATGCAGCGTGTCAGCGTCAGAGTGTGCAGTTCCGGCGAGTGGTCAAAGGCATGCGCTGTCTGCAGGTAGGCCACCGCGATCATGCCCCACATCAGCAGGCTCTGCCCAAACGCCAGCGCCACTTCCCGCACTGAGGCCAGCACCTCCAGCCCGCTCCGGAACGCCAGTATCTTCGACGCAATCCCTTCGCCCAGCTTCGGCGCAATGCCGCCAAACACGCTCCGCGCCACGCGCGCCATCGCATTGCCGCCCAGCCGTACTGACGCCGCCAGGCCCGCCACGCCAATCGTCGCAATCAGCCCGATCATCGCAAAATGCCGCACCAGCTCCGGATGAGGCATCGTCTTCTTGTCCGGCGCAAAGCTCAGCAGGCCGGAGAAGATCAGCGCAAACGCATCCAGGTCGAACATGCGCTCCACCACATACACGGCAAGCTGCGCGCTCACCGTCGTCTTCAGCTTCCTCGCCGTCAGGTACGGCCGCATCAGGTCCGCAGGACGACCCAGCAGCGCCACCCCGGTATAGCCGATCACCTGCGGCCCTATCGTCTCCCGCCAGCTGCTCTTCTTCATCGGAGAAAGCAGGACAGACCATCGCGTCGCGCGAACCCCGTATGCCAGCCAGATCATGCTGATGCCGATCGCGATCCGCCACCAGCTCACCTGCGCAATCTGCTCAATAAATACATGCCAGTTGAAGTGGATCCGGCCTCGTCCCAAATAAACAATCGCTGCCAGCCCAGCCAGCAGTAACAGGCCCAGTATCCAGTTCCTCTTTTTCAACTACGTGCTCCTGTGGGCTCTCATTTGTTCTAGTGAATCGCCGCGGCAGAAGCCATCAGCGCATGCTGCGCTCTCGCTCGGGCCTCATACCGCAGGTTGTAATCGTGGATCACGCGTGCCACATACCGGCGCGTCTCCGGGTAGGGAGGAATTCCATGCCATCGGTCAACGGCTCCCGGACCGGCGTTATACGCCGCAAGCGCCAGGGCCAGGTTGTTGTCATACCGCGTCAGCAGACTGTCCAGGTACGCTGTTCCGCCCCGTACATTCTGCGCGCTTGCAAAACTGTTCTTCACTCCCAGTTTAGCTGCTGTGCCCGGCATCAGTTGCATCAAACCCTGCGCTCCCGCCGGGCTCACCGCCCTGGAATTCCCGCCGCTCTCGACTTCAATCACGCTCTCCAGCAGCGCCACGTCAATATCGTGCTTCCGGCCTTCCCGCACCAGCACATCGTGTAGGTCCTCCGGCTTCTGCTTCTGGCCAGTGCCGGACTTTTTCACCGCAACGGCTTTCGCCTCCGCGGGCGCGGGACGCTCCGCAATAATTTCCTTTGCATTGACTTCGATGAAATTTTTCGAGCCAGGGTCCAGAAATAACTGTACCCGGCTGCCCGTCCGCTCCACATGGTCGCACGTCAGCGAATAGCCATTCCGCAGCACCACCCGCTCTGCCGCCTGCGCCGGACACGCCGCCGCCAGAGCCACTGCGCCAACCGCCATCCGGCAAAGCAAATCTCTCAGTACAGGATTCATCCCGCTACAGCGCCACCTCGGTCGCTCTGTCTATGGGACGCGCCGCGCCGTCCGCTCGCTCAGCCACCACAGCCTCCACCACCTGAGCCACGCCGTCCTCGTCGTTGCCGGCGGCAATCTGCCATCCGCTGCTGCGTGCGTGCTGCAGCAGGTCAGGCGCGCCATTGCCCATCACCACCGCTCGTCCAGCCCACCTCAGCATCGTCTCGTCGTTCCAGTTGTCGCCAATCGCCATCACCTGCCCGGCCGCCAGTCCGCGACGCCCGGCCAGCCGCGCCAGCGCCTGCCCCTTCGAGCAGCCCGGCGGCAGCAGGTCCAATATCGTCAAATCCCGCGCCGGATACTCCGTCCGATGCATCTCCAGCGCCCCCGAATAATGACTCGACACCAGCCAGTTCTCTGCCTCCCGCATCGCCTTCACGCCCCCACAAATCATCGCCTGGATCGGCTCCGCGCCGCCGTCAAACGCCCGCTCCAGCGGATTCACTTCCTCCAGAGCCGCGCGATTGGCCTCCACCCATCCATGAAGCTGCGCATGCGCCGCCGCAAACGACTCCAGTACCATCTCGCCCAGCCCCTCGCGGTCAAACGTAAACACCACCGTCCCGCCAAAAGGTCGCAGCGCGCCGCACAATCCAACCGAGGTCTCCAGCGAAAGCGTAAAGTGATCCATCCGTTCGCCGTTCAGCCGCCGCGTCACGCTCCCGTTCGATGAGATCAGCACCGTCCGCTCCGGCTGCCCGGCCCGCTCCAGAATCGGCGAAGCATACCGGTGCCGCCGCCCCGTCGCAATCACCACCTCAATGCCGCTCGCGCGAGCCAGCTCCAGCGCCCGCCGCGTCCGCTCCGTCACCTCGCCGCCAACCGAGGGCAAAAGCGTCCCATCAATATCAATCGCAATCAGTTCCACCGGCGGCAGCATGCAACTAGTCTACCGGTAAGCGGCCACATATCGGTGTTCATCAGCATCCCTCCCACGGGAGACCTGGCCCACACTCGATGTTGTCATTCCGACCGGAGGCGTGAAGCGCCGCAGCGGAGGAACCTGCAGTATCTTTGCCTTTACACGACGGGTCATTTCGTAGCCCGAAGGGCGGAGTGGAGAAATCTGCGGTTCACACCAAAACGGCCGATAGCCCAAGCGCCCCTTGTCCAAGGAGCAGGCATGGCACGCCGCAACCCCTCAGTCACTTCTCCCGCGCCGCACCGCTGTGCTACTTTGAACCCACCCGTGTCCGATAAAAACCAACTCTACTACGGCGACAACTACGAGGTTCTCCAGCGCTACGTCCGCGACGAATCCGTAGACCTCATCTACCTTGACCCTCCCTTCAACTCTCGGCAGGACTACAACGTCCTCTTTGCGGAAAAGGACGGCTCCAAGTCCAGCTCCCAGATTCACGCCTTCGAGGACACATGGGAGTGGAACCTCGACGCCGAACGCTCCTACCAGAAGATCGTGGAAGAAATCGGCGGACGCATCGCCGACGCCATGCGTGCCTTCCGCACCTTCCTCGGCAACAGCGACATGATGGCCTACCTCGCCATGATGGCCCCACGCCTCGTCGAGCTGAAGCGTGTCCTCAAGCCAACCGGCTCCATCTATCTCCACTGCGATCCGACCGCCAGCCATTACCTCAAAATTCTGATGGATGCGGTCTTCGGGCCCGAGAAATTCACTTCAGAAATCATATGGAAGCGCACAAACACCCATAGCGACGCAAAGCGATGGAGTCCGGTCTCAGACACGCTGCTCTACTACACCAAATCCAACGTCGCTAATTGGAACGCACCGTTCGTGCCACACGACGAGGAATACATCGCCGCTAAATACCGGCACAGTGATCCCGATGGCAGACTCTACACACTAGATAACATGACCAGCCCCAAACCTCGGCCTAACATGACATACGAATGGCAAGGCTTCCCACCGCCGCCATACGGTTGGCGCTATTCCAAAGAAACCATGGCAAGGCTGGATGCTGAGGGGCGGATTTGGTACCCGTCGGATAACTCAAAAAGACCCCGTCTGAAGCGGTACCTCGACGAAATGCCCGGCGTACTATTGGGAACTGTGTGGACCGATATCCCACCCATCAACTCCCAAGCACAGGAGCGCCTCGGCTACCCCACCCAAAAACCCGAAGCCCTCCTCGAACGCATCATTAAAGCCTCCTCCAACGAGGGCGACGTCGTTCTCGATCCCTTTTGCGGCTGCGGCACCACCATTCAGGTCGCCCAGCGCCTCAACCGCCGCTGGGTCGGCATTGACATCACCCACCTTGCCATCGGCCTCATCAAGAAACGACTCTCCGACGCCTTCGGCCCGGAAATTCGCCAGTCCTACGAGGTCATCGGCGAGCCCACCGACTACGCCGGAGCCGCCAAACTCGCCGAAGAAGACAAATACCAGTTCCAGTGGTGGGCGCTCGGTCAGGTCGGCGCGCGTCCCACCGAGCAAAAGAAGGGTGCGGACCGCGGCATCGATGGCCGCCTATACTTCCACGACGACCAGAGCGGCAAATCAAAGCAAATTCTCTTCTCGGTCAAGGCCGGCAACGTGCAGGTCTCGCAGGTCCGCGACCTGCGCGGCACTCTCGAACGCGAAAAAGCCGAAATCGGCGTCTTCCTCACCTTCGAAGAACCCACCCGGCCCATGCTCAAAGAAGCCACCGAAGCCGGTTTCTACAAATCCTCTGACGGCTCCAGCTACCCGCGCCTGCAAATCCTCACCATCCAGCAAATCCTCGACGGCAAGCAGCCCGAATACCCCCTCCACCGCCGCGACGCCACCTACAAGCAAGCCCCCCGCGCCCGCCAGAAGCCGGAAAATCTCACCCTGCCCCTCGGCTAAATTGCCGGTAATTAGGGCCAAAGTTGATATCCTGAAATTAGGGAATCGAAAAGGAGCAGCTGGAATGGCTGCTCTTTTGCATTTTCAGGGTCCAAACAGCAGTGTGGGCAACAACGGGCAGAATCGCATATCCATACGATTCCAATCGTATAGACCGCATAAAGTCGCAGGGTTAACCAGCGCCCTAAACGATATGATCCAAAAGACTTACAAGCCTAACGTCCCAGAAGTTGAACACCTCAAGAGACTTACCGGACGTTAATGGAAAATCAAAAAATCGTAGGGTACGGCTCTGTTAGAGCCATAACCTGATCTTTCGTATCAACAACATCCCCACAAAAACAACCGGGGCGATGCATCGTTAGAGGGTTAA
>JAKATU010000022.1 GCA_021818585.1 Acidobacteriota bacterium
TATCGCTCAGATCACTCCGATACATGATCCAACAGTAGAAATATCCCGCCCTTGTGCATATAACTCACTCTATTCATCCAGCAGTTTGTGGACAGATTCTTAGGAAAAGCCGCGCTCCGCAAATCGAACCAATGGAAGGTACACAGCGAGAGAGGAAATGCTTTAATACAACGGCTTCATCGCCCCATACTCAAACAACACGTCTGTATACTGCGACGGAGTCGCATCGTCACGAGCGGGAGCCTCCCCGACAGCGCTCAACGATTTGATGGCCAGCAACGTAAACTCAAACGCGGCCCGTTCATGCTTGCCACCGTTTGTCACCAGTGTGCAAGTGCTGAAGTGCTCGCCCATTTGTGTCAGTTGCAGAAGAACCGGAAACACACTCAGGCTGGTATGGATTTCAAGCGGCTCAAAAGTCACTTTCCCCGCTCCCGCACCCGAGCTCTGAGAGCCTAAGCTTAGCATCTCCTGACTCCCGAAATTGTAGTAGCTCACGTCCATCCGCACCTGCTGCGCCGCATCCCCGCAGGTCAGCGTACCCACTGAAACCGACTGCCCAAACGCAGGGACGCACAGCACCAGCGTCGTCACTCCCGCAACCAGCCCCGCCAAAATCTTCACAATATCCCCCGCAAAAGTACTCACAATAACTTCGCGAGAAAGCTACCAGAACCTTCCGGCTCTCGCAAGAGGAATCGGCGTCGGCGAATGGCTCCCGGCACAATCCCAAAACCTCGGCATGCACAGCAAGAACCGGCAACATGAGTTGCCGGCTCCCAATTGCTGCAAGCGTCTCAATCCGATTAACTGTAATTTGCCGTTTCCCGGGTCCCATCCGGGCGAAAATGAACGACTACTCGCACCGGGGCCGAACACCACATCCGTATAGCATTCAGGCAAAGCACTATCGTCGCCCCGCTTGCCAACCGCAAGGACGGAAGTGACCACCAGATTCGAAAAAGTCAGACTCTCCGGCCCGCGCGTCCTTTGCTTCCACCCAAACGACCGCGTCGCCTGCGTCGTTTTTGAAATGGGCTCTACCGCACAGACCCTCCACTGGGACAAGCACAGCGGAGCCCTCAACCCAGAAACCAGCAAGCTCGTCGGCAAGCCCGCCCACCAGTACCTCATCTCCATCCCCCAGTGCCTCGCCTTCGCATAATCCAACCCGCGACAAGTCCCCAAAACGGAAATGCCCATGCGCAAAGCATGGGCATTGCTTATTTCACAACGGTCTTACGATCACTACTTGATCGGCGGCAACGACCGAATGTAACTCACAAGCTGCCAGCGCTGCGTCACGGATAACGCAGTCCACGCGGGCATTCCCTTCGCCAGGCTCCCGTTCGTCAGCAGCCACTGGATATCCCCATCCGTCAAATTCCGTACTTGCGCCGTATGCAGTGACGGGAACGTTGCCTGCCCCTGCGCATTGTCTCCATGGCACATTGCGCAGTACTGCACATACAAGGTCCTGCCTGCCTTCGCCGCGGAATCCTTCCCCGCCAGCGGATTCTTCTCCGCCCGAGCCTTCGCCGGCACCTTCGCCAGCCAGTCCGGCCCCGTCATCGAACCCATCGCCACCGGCAGCAATATCAAACCAATGCCAGCCGTTGCAAGCAAATATCCAACTCCACGCATTCTCTTCACAGCCAAGTCATTGCCTCCCTGCCTTGCAGTCTATCGGAAATCCCCTAAGTCAAAGCCTCATTCTTCTGCCGCCTCTGCCACCGAATCGCCCACCAAACCATCGCCGCCATCACCACGCCAATCACAACCAGCAGTAAGATCAGGTGCTTGTGGATCAGTTGACCGAAAATCACAATAATCTGCGGACCATACATCACCGTCAGCAGCCCCTCAATCAGGTACCGCGTCGTCCGCCCCAGAAATATCGCCAGCATATACTGCGGAATACTCATCTCAAAAACACCCGCGCCAAGCAGAAATATCTTCCACGGCCACGGCGGCGGCATCGCCGAAGGAATCAGTAGCGCCAGAAACTCCCGCTTCTCAAACTGGGCCCGAACTCTGTCAAACTTCGCCCGGTTCACCCTCCGCAGCAGAATCAGCTCGCCCCCGGCCCGTCCAACAAAATACGGCACCAGCGCCCCCACCGCCGAACCTAACCCCGCCAATATCGCGTAAAGATAAAAATGCTGCCGGTCCTCCCACGCATAACCGGCCATAATTAAATCCATCGGCAGCGGTATTGCCGCCGCGTCCACCGTAGCCACCAGCCCCATGCCCCAGATGCCCAACGGCTTCACAAAGGCCATCAGCACGGCCTTCCACTTGGCCAGAAAAATAAGCAGGTGTTTCAATCGGACACTCAGGCTTTCTTGCTCGTATCGTGCTCGGTTTGGCCTTCCAGCACCTTCAGCACATGCTGCATCAACGGCAGAGCCACTTTCAACGATGTCACAGCCCCGGTCGGGCTTCCCGGCAGATTCAACAACACCGTATTGCCCACCGTACCGCAAAATGACCGGCTCAGAGCCGCATACGGCGTCTGCTTTCGGCCCTCCGCGCGCATCGCCTCCGCCACGCCTTCCAGTACCCGGTCACACAGCGGCCGTGTCGCTTCCGGCGTCACATCCCTGTGGCTGATCCCAGTCCCGCCCGTCGTCACCACCAGTTGCGCGCTGGCCAATCCCTCGCGCAGCGCTGCGCGAATCGCCTTCACCTCGTCCGGCGCAACCCGTTCCAGAACTACTTGAAAGCCCGACAGCTCCAGCTCACGCGCCACCGCCGGGCCCGATTCATCTTTCCGCTCGCCCCGGTAGCTCGAGTCGCTGACCGTAATGACCGCCGCTGTATGCATACGTTCCGATTGTAAGCGGTTCACCCCTTTTGCATCTTTAATGTCGTACCTCTAGGCCGTATCCCCCCGCAGATGAGAGAATATTTAGAGGATTTTCTGCGCGCGCAACGCCCGCACGCTTTCGTCCGTCTTTATCAAGAATGCCCATCACTGAAGTCCCAACCAACGAGGCGCCACCCGAGCCCCCCAAGTTCGGTGCACGCGGCAAACGCTACGGCGATTTCGACTCCTCAGACCTTCTCCACGTCATTGATGACCTCGAGCAGGCAAACTCCTGGGGCCGCGTCCGCGAGATGATCTGGATTTCGATCATCATCCATCTCCTCATCCTCTGGTACATCGTTTACGGGCAAAAATACATCCACCTCCCCGTCGTACACGTCGTTACCCCGCAGCAGCAGCTCGAGCAACACCCCAAGCAACTCACCTACCTGCAGTTGCCCAAGGATCTCCTGAATCAGCCCAAACCCAAAAACACCAACCGCATTTCTAACCAGAACCGCATCGCCGAGGCGCCGCACCCTGTCAACAAGCCCAAGACCGCGGCCCAGATCGAAGCCATGCGCCGAGCCGGTCGCCTCATTCGCTCCGCGCCCGCGCCGCACAACCGGCCCGCGCCCACCCAGCGGCCCACCCCACAGATGCACCGAGGCCAGCAGGCCCAAAAATCCCAGCCGCATCCGCAGCAATCCGCACCCAAACCGCCCGCGCCCCCGGCTCAGCCCTTGCCGTCCAGCAATCTCTCCCGGCTCATGTCTCCGCCCGTCCAGCACAAGATGGAAAACTTCCGCAACAGCCCCACTACCCCCGGCCAGCAGCTACAGGAAGCTCTCCGCGCCGCATCGCAGGGTGGATTCAACGGCGGCGGAGCACAGTCCGGCGACGACGGCATGAACGCGCCCGACCAGCATCAGGGCGTCCAGGGCAGTGTCGACATCCTCTCAAACACCATGGGAGTCGACTTCTCTCACTACCTCCAGCAGGTTATCGCCGCCACCAAGCGCGCATGGTACCCCATCATCCCTGAAGAAGCCCGTCCCCCGCTCAACAAGCAGGGCATCGTGCAAATTCGCTTTGAGATTTATCCCGACGGCAGCGTCCACCACATGATTCTCTACGGACCCTCAGGCGACGTAGCCCTCGACCGTGCCGCGTGGGGCGGCATCACCGGCGCAACGCCCTATCCGCCCCTGCCCAAACGATTCGTCAACCTCAAGGGCAAATACCTGGCCCTCCAGTTCAACTTCCTCTACAACGAAACTCCCGGCGACTCAGGAAACTAATCGCCATGCCGGACTCTCTGCACAAATCCGCCCGGGAGTCCGGCACCCCATCCCCGCGCCGCAAACCCTCCCGCTTCCAGCGCACTCAGGTCCTCGGCCTTATCCTCCTCGCTCTGCTCATCCTTCTCATCGCCTTCCTCCGTGCCGACAAACATGCTCTCTTCGCGCCCGGATGGTGGCGCATCGGGTGACCCGCTCCGCCACATACCCCGATCCCCTGCTCGTTCTGCTCCTCGGTCCAACCGCCAGCGGAAAAACCGCGCTCTCGCTCGCCCTCGCCCATCGCTTCCACGGCGAAATCGTCAGTTGCGACTCCGTCGCCGTCTACCGCGAATGCGAAATCGGCTCCGCCAAACCCACCGCCGCCGAGCGCGCACAAATCCCCCACCACCTCATCGACGTATTTTCCCCCGCCGATATCTGCTCCGCCGGTGATTACTCCCGCCTCGCGCGCAGTGCCATCTCCCAGATCACCGCCCGCCATCACCTCCCCATCGTCACCGGTGGCACCGGCTTCTACCTCCGCGCACTCATGGACGGTCTCTTCCCAGGCCCTCCCCGCTCCACAGAAACCCGCGCCCGCCTCACTGGCAGCGCCCAGCGCCAAGCCCCCGGCTGGCTCCATCGCATCCTCAACCGACTCGACCCCGTAGCCGCCGCGCGCATCCACGCCAACGATCACCCCAAGCTCATCCGCGCCATCGAGGTCTGCCTCGCCGCCCGCCAGCCCATCAGCACCGCATGGCAGGCAGGACGCGATCCCCTCACCGGCTACCGCATCCTGCGCATCGGACTCAACCCGCCTCGAGCCGCGCTCTACGACCGTATCAACGCACGCGCCGCCGCCATGTTCGCACACGGCCTCATAGAGGAGACCCGCTCCATCATCGCCCGCCACGGCGCGGCCATCCCCGTTCTCGACGCCCTTGGCTACCGCCAGGCCCGCCAGATTCTCTCCGCCGAACTCACCCGCGAAGAAGCCATCGCCGCCGCCCAGCAGGGCCATCGCAACTACGCCAAACGCCAGCTCACCTGGTTCCGCCGCGAACCCAACGTCCACTGGCTCACCACCTTCGGTGACCAGGCATCCACCCTTGCCGCCGCACAAGCTCTCATCTCTGAAGCCCTCGTCGATCCCTCAGTCACCACTCCCAGCGCGCCTTCCGGAGATTCGTAACAGTGAACGCTACGCTCACCCGAATCCGCCAAACCCTCGCGCCGCAGGACCGCACACCCTGGCTCCTCATCGCCCTGCTCACCCTCATCATCCTCTTCGTGCAGGGCTATCACCCCTACGCCAATGACGCCGGCATCTACATCGCCGGAATCCGCAAGCTCATTCAACCCGGCCTCTATCAACCTGACGCACCCTTCATCACCACCCACTCCCATCTCTCCATCTTTGCTCCCGTCCTTGCCACCTTCATCCGCCTCACCCACGCGCCCTTTGCGTGGACCCTCCTCTTCGTCTACCTCCTCGCCGCGGCGCTTTTCCTCTACGCATCCTGGCAACTCGCCACCCGCACATTCAAATCCGCCGCCGCCCGCTTCGGCGCGGTCTTCATGGCCGCCGCGCTCTATGGGCTACCCGTTGCAGGAACCGCGCTCTACGTCATGGACCCCTACCTCACCGCGCGTTCCTTCTCTACACCCGTCGATCTCTTCGCCGTCGTCGCCGCTCTCGACCGCCGCTACGTCCGCACCGCGGCTCTCATCGCGCTCGCCTTCCTGCTCCATCCCCTCATGGCCGCCTATGCATTCGCATTCGTAACCGTTATGATTTCGTTTCAGCTTGGCCGCCCCCGCATCGCCATCGCCCTCTGCGCGTCAGGCCCTATCGCCGCCGCCATTGCCGACTTCGCCGTCCGCCACCGGCCCATCTCCCCCGGCTACCAACAGGCCATACTCCAGCCTGGACACACCTATCTCTTCCTTGCCCGCTGGCACTCCTACGAACTCGCTGGAGCCATCCTCCCGCTCATCCTCTTCGCCATCGCCGCTCACCGCATCGGATGGCGCAGCAGCATCGGCGCCATCACCCTCACCGCCATCGCCACCGGAACCTCCAGCCTGCTCATCGCAGCATTCTTCGTCCCCGTTCACGGACCCTACCTGCTCGTCCCCTTGCAGGTCATGCGCATCAACCACATCATTTACGCCATCGGACTCGTCCTCTTCGGCGGCCTCATCGGCCACTATTCCACGCAGAGCCGCTGGCTCGCTCCAGCATTCTTCCTCGCCGCATTCACCGGAATGGCCATCGCCGCAACCCTCAACTTCCCCGGCTGCCGCCAGGTCGAGTGGCCCGGCCTCGCGCCCATCAACCCCTGGTCACAGGCCTTTCTCTGGATACGCCACAACACCCCACGTAACGCACTCTTCGCCTTCAACCCGCTGCTCATCCACCAGCACCTCGAAGACGAACAGGGCTTCCGCGTCTTCTCCGAGCGCAGCCAACTCCCCGACGACAAGGACTCGGGCGCCGTCACCGTCTTCCCCAGCCTCGCTCCGCTCTGGGCACGCGAACGTAACGCCACCGTCGGCATCAACACCGAATCCGACGCAAGACGCCTCGCCCGCCTCAAGCCCTACGGCGTTACCTGGATACTCCTCTCACCCGACGCCAGAACAAACTTCCCCTGCCCCTACCAGAACAGCGTCACCAAAGTCTGCCGACTCCCAGCACAGAAATAGTTCTCACGCCCACGCAAAAAGGCCGCCATGTTGACGGCCTTTTACAATCTATTTGAATTAAATTCAGTTACAAAAGTCTAAAACCGCCTACGCGCTCGACCCCGGCTTCACCAGTAAACCCTCCGGTAGCTTGTTCTCCTTCTGTAGCTTGATCGCATGCAGCCACGGACTCGCCGGTGTAGCCTGCGGCTGCTTCGCCAACTCCAGCCCGCTGTGCCCCGGCACTGTGTACACCGCAAAAAACGCTTCAATCGCCTTCGTCATGCTTGCAACCCGGTTCGCATGCTCCGGCTCCTTGTAGATATTCACATTCTCCTGCGGATCCGCCTTCAAGTCATACAGCTCGTTCTCAAACTGTATTCCCGCATATGGATATCGCAGAATCAACTTGTACCCATCCTGCTTCATCATGCGCGCATTCCCGTATTCGCAGATCACCTCGCTCCGCCACAGATTCGAATTGTCTCCCCGCAAATGCGCAAGGTAAGAACGCCCCGGCGAATTGATCTTCCGCGCCGTCGTCTCATCCGGTGTCGCCCCCGCCGCATCCAGCAGCGTCTGGAAAAGATCGCAGTGGTTCACGGGAATATCCAGCGCAAGCCCCTCCGGGATCCCACCCGCCGGCCAGCTGAACGCCTGCGCAATCATGATCGACTCCTCAAGAAAATTCTGCGGAATCGTCGCATTCCCTTTCTCCCAGATGCCATGCTGCTCCGCGTTCAATCCGTGATCCGTCGTGTAAATGATGATCGTGTTCTCCAACTCCTCCCGGCTCATCGTTTCTTCCAGCGCATCCAGTACACGCCCCACTTCACGATCCACCGTGGAGGCAGCCGCGTAATACTCCTGCAGCTTCATCCGCTCCACCTTCGGATCCTTCGATATCCCCGTCAGCACCACGCCATGGCAAGGCTGAGGCTCCTCCTTGTGAATATCCCGAAACGTGGCATCGTCATACTCTGACACCAGACCCTCTGGCATCTCGATGTGCGGCGAATGGGTATCCGTATAACCCACAAACAGAAAAAACGGTGAATCCTTAGTTTTCTCATTCGCGTAATGGCCCTTTACAAAATCAATCGCCTGGGCGCTTAAAAACGGCGATTGCAGCCCATTCGCCGTCACATGCTTCCCATTGTCTGAGAAGTTCTGCAGCCCATAGTGCGGATACTGGGCGAACCAGAAACAGAACCACTCATCAAAACCGGGATGTGGATACCGATCCTCTCCGCAATGCCACTTGCCCACCAGCGCCGTGTTATATCCCACTCCCTTCAGCAACTCTGAGATCAACGTCTGCCCCTTCAGCCACGGATACGCATACGAATCCTTGTACTCCTCGAGCCAGTCATGGATCCCATGCTGCGAAGGCATCCGCCCCGTAAAAAAACACGCGCGCGCCGGCGAGCACACCGGCGACGGCGTATGTGCATTCAGCATCCGAACACCCCGCTCCGCAATCCGCGTCATGTTCGGCGTCTTCACTTCTGAATTGCCATACGCCTGCTGCAGCCAGCGCGCATGGTCATCGGTCAAAAAAATCAGGATATTCGGCTGCTTCCTTGCGCCATACTTGCCGCTCACCATCGCGGGTGCCGTCGCAGCAGCCGCTCCCGTTGCGCTGAGGGTACTTCCCATCGCCATCGCGGCCAGGGACTTGAGTGCATCACGTCGAGTTGCCATTACCAGTGTCCTCGATAAAGAAAATCCAGCTTGCTGACCTGCGTCCACTACAGGCCCGCGCGCAAAAGGCAAACCCTGCCCCATGCCCATCCGGCCCATACCATCTCATGTCACCGAGGATTCGATCTATTACGCTGTCACCACGTCCCGTTTAGCAGCGCGAAGAACACCCAAAAATACAGCCAGCTCGTAATCGATTACAACTAAGTCTTTACGCGAAGCCTACCCGTTCCCGCAAACCACAGTCAAGCATGTTTGGACTTCCCCGTCCGCTCCAGCACCCACTGCACCACCTCCCAGGCAAACTGCAGCCCCGCAATCACCAGGCACCACCAGCAAGCCCACATGCACACTTTGATTCACCCCCGTCAACCGTGAGCCACAGTGCGCCCCACCCACAACGGGATACTTGAGCAAAAGCAGCTTACGCTCCGGCGCACGCAGCAGCACCACCAGCGGAACCACAGCAAATGCCTGGAACACCACATGCTGAAGCCTCTGCCGTACCTGCCACTCTCCACGAATCAAATCCACCCCGTGCCACGCCACCTGCAGCGCATTCAGCCCCAGCACCAGTAATAAAACAATATGATTGTAGGAACCAGCGCAAACGGAGACCCTTCAGATACCGCCATCCCGACCCCATCAGCAAAAATGGATACTCCGGAATCAGCGCCGGCCACACCAGAAACAAAAACCACTTCGGCCGCCGCATGCGCGCAGATCTTCGGCTTCCGGCTCGGATGCGGCTTCTCCACCTTCGCCAACGACGCTGGCGACCACTCCTTCAGCCCCTTCGTCACGCAAGCGCTCTCTTTAGGAAACCGCGCCGCAACAAACTCCAGCTCCGCAAGCGTCAGCGTCACCCATGTCGCCACTTCAAAACAGCACAAACAGAGCCCGCATCACTGCTCCGCCAACCGAGTTCGTTCCCGGCTGCTCCAGCACCAGTAACACGCCCGCAACCACCGCATAAACCCCCAGCGCTCACACCAGCGCCGTCCGCAGCTCGAACCAGTACACCGGAAAAACCTCCGGCCCAATAAGACACTGTTGCGGCAAATGCCACCTGCATCGGCAAGCCAAGCTTCCGCAGCCAGTCTTCCGCCTCGCCCTGTTTCAGCCCGTGGCCCAGATCCGCTGCCTTATCCTCCAGTTGCGCCTTCCGGTTCGCCCGCAGTTCCGCCATAATGTCCGCCTGCCGTCGACGCGGCAACTGCCTGCCAACCGCCTGCAAATAACACTCCAGTAATTCCATAACCGTCCCCCCTTGCTCGCTCATTCCGTCCCGCCTGTCTCCGCCGAACCCCTCCCCACATCTCCCACAATCCGGTGGATCGCCCCATTCAGCGCCTTCCACTCGACCAGCAGTTGCCCAAGCATCTGCTCGCCCAGTTCTGAAAGCCGGTAAAACCGCTTCCGCCGCTTGTCCTCTTCCCTCCACTGGCTCTCCAGCAGTCCCTGGCTCTCCAGCCTGCGCAACAGCGGATAAAGCGTGCTCTCGTCCATCACCAAACCGCGTTCGGCCAGCGACTTGCGCAGCGTGTACCCGTAATGTTCCTGCTTGAGCTGCGCCAGCGTCGCCAGCGTCAGGCACCCCCGCCGCAGCTCCAGCCGAAGATTCTCAAAAAGTGCATCCGTCACAGTCATACTGCTCCTCATATACTGTACACCAAATACTATTTACAACACAGTGTACGGTATCAATTAAATTCGGAACTCACCCGAACTCGCCGTGAACCCATCCCCTCCGAAACGCAAAAAAGCCCGCACCATGGCGGGCTTCTTTGCCTTCACAAATTGCAGACTATACGAGGCTTACTTCTCTACTTCCACTCCGCGCCAGAACGCGATATGCCCCTTGATATTCCGCGCTGCAGGCTTCGGATCAGGGTAGTACCACGCCGCATCCGGATTCTCCTGCCCGTCAATCATCAGCGAGTAGTACTTCGCCTGTCCCTTCCACGGGCAAGTCGAAGTCGTCGAACTCGGCCGCAGATACTCCCGCTTCACCGCGCCCTCAGGGAAGTAAACATTTCCCTCCACCGTAACAAATATCTCACTTTCGGCCACAACCTTGCCGTTCCAAACCGCTTTGGCCATCGTCCTACCGTCCTTCCCTGCGGTCCGCCACGCCTTGGGCCGCAACCTCCTTACATTAGCAGAATCCGGCCACTCTTAGGCATTCGCTTTGGCTGCCTGCGCCCGGGCCTCCAGCATCTGGCACATCCCATCCACTCGCTCGCGAGCCATCGGATACTCATCCAGAAGCCGCTCCGTGTGCCGAAACAGCCCCGGATTCTGCTTCCTGGCCTCAGCCAGAAACGGCCGGAACTTCGCATAAAGAAATAGCGGCTCGCCATTGCAGTCCAGGAAAAGGTCCCCATTCAACGCCCCGTGCAGCACAAACGCCACCGCCATCTCCCAGTAGCTCAACACCTGCCGGAACCATGCGTTCTGCTCGGTTCCCCACCCATTCATCACAGCCGCAAACTCTTCAAAAGACGTAGGGTTAAACTTCGCAGTCATAAAATGCCGCGCCTGCCGCATCGTTGCTTCCCGCCGCAGGTCATACAGTTTCAGAACCAGTTCCGCATCATGCGAGGTCGCCAGCGTAGATTCCATATCAGTCACTCTCCCTAGGCAATATAAATGGAAACGCCGGCAGCGTCTAAGCCTGCCGGCGCAGTAAGGTTAGTCTGTTGAAAATCAGGCCTTTGCCAGTTCTTCCACCACTGGCCCGTGCGTAGCTGCCGTAGGCTTGGCCACAGGCTGCTCCAGCGGCGCGTCGCCAATCCGCTCCGTAAACGTACAAGCTGCGCCAGACGCGACTTCGCTCTTCTTCTTGCGCTTGCCTGCTGGCTCCTCGTCCGCGCCCGGCTTCTTGTTGTTCGGGCACACTAGGTAAACGCCGGACTTCAGCGTCTTCTCCATCAGGTAAGCGCTCCCGCACTCCGGACACTTCTGGTCCACTGGCTTGAAGTTCGCGGTAAACTCGCACTTCGGATACTCTGAGCAGCCATAGAACAGATTCCCGCGGCGCGCCTTCTTCTCCACAATCTCGCCCTTGTGGCAAAGCGGGCACTTCATCCCGATCGTGTTCTGCTTGATGTACTTGCACTTCGGGTAGCCCGAGCAGGAAACAAACTCACCATACTGCCCGTTGCGCAGCACCAGTTGTTCCCCGCACTTCGGACACTTCTCGTCCAGTGGCTGCGGCGGCTTCTGCTGCTGCTTCTGGTTCAGCCTACGCACCGTCTTGCACGGCGGATCTTCGTTGTAACCCGGGCAAGCCATAAACGGGCCCCACGGCCCATTTCGCCGCACCATCACCCGGCCGCAGTTCTCGCAGTACTCTTCCTGCTCCTCAACCTCGCCGTTCGGACCAGCCAGGTTGGGCTTGCCCTCAAAATTTTCCTTGGTGAACGTGCATCCACCCTTCTTCTTCTTGTCATAAGCGCTGCACGCATAAAACGACCCGAACTTGCCCCACTTCAGCACCAGCGGTGAGCCGCAGATATCGCACTTCTGGTCCGTCGGCTTCTCCATCCGCTTGATATCTTCCATGTTCTCGGCCGCCTGCACCAGTTCCTTCGAGAAATACCCATAGAAGCCGTTCAGCAGGTCCGTCCAGCGCTCCTTGCCGTCCTCAATGTCGTCCAGCTCTTCTTCCAGCCGCGCCGTGTACTTCGAGTCAAAAATGTACGGAAAGTTCTTCACCAGCAGCTCCGTCACCACGTTCCCAATCTCGGTCGGGATAAACTTGCCGGTTCGCCCGCCAATCTTCACCACATACTCGCGGTCCTGAATCGTATTGATGATCGTCGCATACGTCGAAGGCCGCCCGATGCCGCGTTCTTCGAGTTCCTTCACCAGCGAGGCTTCGTTATAACGCGGCGGAGGTTCGGTAAACTTCTGCACTCCGGCCACGGCAGCCGCACGCACCGCTGCGCTCAGCTCCGGCTCCAGAAACTCTGGAATCTCTTCATCGACGCCGGTCTTCTCCACCCGCGCTTCAATCTTCGAAACCTTTGTCGCATGCTGCTTCCGGGCGTCTTCCAGCTTCCTGTTCCGCTCTCGCTCGGCCAACTCTTTCAGGTGCTCTGCCGAAGCCAGTTGCAGCGGCATATTCTCGCTCAACTCCGGCAGCCGCTCGTCCTCTGCATCGTCCGCTCCACCTTCGTTGTAAACCTTCAGGTAGCCATCGAACTTCAGAATCGAACCCGAAACCCGGTAGTCATAACGCCGGTCAGCCTGCGCCGCAATCTCCACCGTCGTCTGGTCGTAAACCGCAGGCATCATCTGCGAAGCCACAAACCGCTGCCAGATCAGCTTGTACAGCTTGTACTGCTCATCCGGAACAAACTTCCGAATGTCATCAGGATGAATCTCCGGGTCCGCCGGTCGAATCGCTTCGTGCGCATCCTGCGCGTCCTTCTTCGACTTGAAGCTGTTCGGCGCCGCGGGCAGGTAGTTCTCGCCCAGCTTCTTCTTGATATATCCCCGCACCGCCGTGATCGCCTCCGGCGCCACGCGCGTCGAATCCGTACGCATGTAGGTAATCAAACCCACCGCGCCCCGGCTGCCCAGGTCCACGCCTTCATACAACCGCTGCGCCACGCCCATCGTGCGCTTCACGTTAAACCCAAGCGCGCCGGCCGCCGCCTGCTGCAGCTTGCTCGTCGTAAACGGAGCCTGTGGCGAGCGCTTCCGCTCCTTGCGCTCCACGCTCCGAACGGTCCACTTCGCCTTGAGCGAAGCCGCCACAATCTGCTGCGCTGTCTTGCCGTCGGCCACCGCGGGCTGGCTCACCGTCTCTACCGACGACCGCACGCCGTCAATGCCCACAAACCGCGCAATCAACGGCGTAAATTCCTTCGTCTTCGCCGGTGACTCCAGCACTGCATCAATCGTCCAGTACTCGACCGGCTTAAAGTCCTTGATCTGCTGCTCGCGCTCCACAATCAGGCGCAGAGCCACCGTCTGCACGCGCCCGGCAGAGAGCCCGCGCCGAACCTTGTCCCACAGCAGCGGAGAAATCTGGTAACCCACAATACGGTCCAGCACCCGCCGCGTCTGCTGCGCATCCACCAGGTTTGTATCCACATGCCGCGCATGGTCAAAGGCGTTCTTCACTGCCTTCGCCGTAATCTCATTGAAGGTGACGCGGTAAATCACCTCGGGCTTCGCAACCGTCTTCAGCTCATCTGCTAGGTGCGCGGCAATCGCTTCGCCTTCGCGGTCCGGGTCAGGTGCAAGATAAACTGCATCCGCCTTCGACGCCAGCTTCTTCAGCCGGTCCACTACCTTCTCTTTGCCCGGAATCACAATCAACTCCGGCTCAAACGTGCCATTTTCCACATCCACGCCGAGCTTATTCTTCGGCAAATCCTTGATGTGTCCAATCGATGCTTCCACCTGGAAGTCTTTTCCGAGATATTTATTGATCGTCTTCGCCTTCGCCGGCGACTCGACAATCACAAGTGATTTACCCATTAGTTCCCTTTAGTGCCGGATCATCTCCAGCCTGCACCCCTATCCTTGATATACGGAGCGCATTGTATTGCAAACTATCACGTCATCCGTTTGGACGCATAGCCAGGCACAATCGCCAAAATTTATTTTCCACTCAACCGGCTCACTCAGCCGATACCACGGCCTACCCTTTCAATGCGGCGGGAAAGCTCTTCACGTAATTCTTACCCGGAAGTTGCCGAATCCGTCCAGCCAGCTCCAATTCAAAAAGAGCCGTGAAAATCTCTGACGAACTCATCTCCCCCTCTAGCTTCTCCAGGATCTCTTCCATCTGCAGCGCCTCATCGTGCCTCAACACGCGCAACAGGCTCTCCTCGGCCGGAGGAAGTGCCTTGTCTTCAAATAACGATGCAGCAGACTCCCCTTGCGATGCAATCCCCTGCTCCGCATCCAATGCCAGCCTCACATCCGTCGGCAGCTCTTCCCACACGTCTTCCCAAGTCGCCGTCAGCTTTGCGCCCTGTTTTATCAGCGTGTTAGGCCCCCACGCATTCTTGTTCGTCACATTTCCCGGCACCGCAAAAACATCTCGATTCTGCTCAATCGCGCACCGGGCCGTCACCCGCGTTCCGCTGAATTCTCCACCCTCCACCACCAGCACACCCACGCTCATACCGCTTAAAATCCGGTTCCGCTTCGGAAAGTTCTGCGGCGCCGGAAATGTTCCCAGCGGCATCTCCGAAACAATCGCTCCGCCCGTCGCAATAATCTGCTCCGCCAGTGATTTATTTTCCTTCGGATAAATTACGTCCACACCCGTACCCCACACCGCCACCGTTGGCTTTTTCGCAGCCAGCGCGCCCTTATGGGCCCATGCATCCACACCCCGAGCCATCCCGCTCAAAATCAACATGCCATTCGCAGACAAATCCCGTGCCAGCATCTCCGCCATCCCCGTCCCATAAGGACTCGGATGCCGCGTTCCCACTACCGCGATTGACGGCCGGCTCAACAACCGCGCATCGCCCCGCAACCATAGCACCGGCGGCGCATCAAAAATCTCCTTCAACCGCATCGGATACTCATCATCCGCATGCGTTAAAAACCCTGCGCCCGTCTGCACCATCTGCTCCAGCTCTTCATCCGCGGCCTTGCGCGCCATCCCGCTGTACACAAACTGCGCCGTCTGCGGCGGCAGATTCAGCGCCTCCAGCTCCGTCAGCGGCATGTCCAGCAACCGCCGCGCGCTTCCCGCCTTTTCAATTGCGCGTAATATCCTCCGTGGTCCCAGCCCCGGTGTCAGTACAAGGCCCAGCCACGCCATACGCTCCTCAGTCACAGCCGGATATGCCGCCGTCCCCCCAACCTCCTGCACACTATTCCCCAACTCGCGGCTCTCCACCGTGATCCTCTCTCCTATCCGGCACATGCGTATTCAGGGCGGAGACTATTCCGCCCCACTCCGCACGTCAATCCATTCCCGCCATGCCGCGGTTACCAAGGCCACTTGCCCTTTCGTTGTTAAACTGAGTTGTGAAGCTCCGCATCGCAGCCATCTCCTTCCTCAATCCCGCTCCGCTCATGTGGAACTTCGAGCATCCACCTGCGCAGCAAGACCTCTCCACACGCTACAAACTCTCCTGGTCCACCCCCTCGGTCTGCGCCGCAAAACTCGCTTCGGGTGACGCTCACATCGGCCTCGTCCCCATCGCCGCCTACGCCGCGCAGCCCAGTATGCTCGTCATTCCGGGCTGCACCATCGCTTCCCGCGAGCACGTCCGCTCCATCCTTCTAATCACCCGGGAAAACCGCGATATGCGCGACGTCCGCAGCGTAGCGCTCGATACCTCATCCCGCACCTCCGCGACCTACACCCGCATCCTCTTTCATCACCTCTGGAAAACCAACCCATCCTTCCATCCGCACACTCCAGACCTTGAAGCCATGCTCGACGCAGCAGACGCCGCTCTCCTCATCGGCGATCCTGCATTGCTCGCCCTTGAAGATAGCGAAACCCGCTACCATCGCACCGGCGAGCGCCTCCGCTATATCGACCTTGCCGAGGAATGGCACAAATTCACCGGCACAAACTGGGTCTCCGCCTTCTGGACCATCCGCCCGGAAGCCTCCGCCGAAACCGGCATCTCACCCGCCCGGATCATTCACGACTTCCAGTCCTCGCGCGATGCCGGCATGGCTCACATCGAAGATCTCGTCCACGAGTGGAGCACCCGCATGCCCCTACCCGCAGACACCATCCGCACCTATCTCACAGAAAACATCTGGTACATGCTCGACGAACCCTGCATCGAAGGCATCCAACTCTTTTATCGCTACGCTGTGGAGTGCGGCGCGCTGCCCTCCGCGCCAAAACTCGGCTTCCTCGGTTGAAATGACGACCACAACTCTTCCATCCATGCTCTCCGCACGGCCCTCCGCGCAACGCCGGCAGGCTGTCGCGTCCGAGTCTATGTGGCGATTCCTCGCAAGCCCGGCGCCCGTCTCCTTAGGCGAAGGCAACACGCCGCTGCTCCCCGTCACACCCTCCATCTTTCTTAAAGACGAAGGCCGTAACACCGGCGCAGGCATGCTCGACCGCATCGCTTCCATCCTCGTCACCATCGCAAAAGCCAGCGGCCAGAAGCACATCACCTTTTCCTCAGACAGCGATGCGCTCGCCGCATCGCTCGCTGTTTACGCCGCAAATGCAGGCCTGCCCTGCTCCATCACGTTCAGTGCCGAGGCCTCTGACTTCGATCACATCCGCGCCACCGCTGCCGGAGCCACACTGCTCACTCCCAGCCCTCACACGCCGGTCGAAGCTACTCTCTCAGCGGAAGACATCGCCCTCGCCACCCATCTCGCCACCCACACCATAGCCTGCGAAATCGCCGAGCAACTCCAGTGGAAGCTCCCGGAAACGCTCCTTATTCCCGGCGCAACTCCCGCCGATCTCCTCCACTTCGAGCAGTCCTTTGACTTTCTCCTCCAGCACAACTGGACCACCTCCACCCGCGCACCGCGTTGCCTCGCCGTCCACATCGCACCGGCGTCGCACACTCGCAGCCACGCGCCCGCGCGCATCGCCGCACAGGCCCTCCAGCAACTCTCAGATCATGTAATGGTTCTGGAAGAAGATCGCGTCCGCGAAGCTCTGCAGCGCATGGCCCAAACTGGCTGGATGCTCTCTCCCGGCGCTGCCGCAGGCTTCGCCACAGCGGAAACCCTCCCCGCGAACGCAGCCCCCATCGTCCTGCTGGAGCCGCGCTCCGCACTCAGCGCCGCCCACGAAATCGCACAACTCCTCGGCATCCGCCGTTATCCCACGCGCATGCCCGTCGGCGGAATCATATCACCGCTATAACCCTTAAAATCCCCGCGCCACCAGCTCTTCCATCGTCAGTGACGACTCCTGCCTTGCCCGCTGCTGCTGGAGTGCCAGCTTCATCAGCACATCCGCCTCCAGATTCACCTTCGCGCCCGGGCTCAGCGTGTGCAAATCCGTCGCCGCATAGGTATGCGGAATAATAGCCACCGCCAACTCCGCGCCATCCCAACGCGCCACCGTCAGGCTGATGCCGTCAATCGCAATCGAGCCTTTCTCCACCACATAAGGCCGCACCGCTTCAGGAACCGCAATCCGCAGCCACCAGTCCGTCTTCTCCCGGTCCGCCGCCGCATCCACCGGATCAAGTCCCAACAGCACGCCCGTCGCATCCACATGCCCCTGCACCACGTGCCCGCCCAGCGGAGTGCCCGCAGGCGTCGGCAACTCCAGGTTCACCACCGTCCCCGCCGCAAGATCACCCAGCGTCGTCCGTGCCAGCGTCTCTGCTGCCAGGTCTGCATGAAAAAAAACCGGCTTCAAATCCAGCGCCGTCAAACACACGCCATTCACCGCAATGCTGTCGCCTTCGTGCAGTTTCTCCGCCAGCGCTCCGGCTTCCACCGTAATCCGCGCCGCGCCCTGATCTCTCACAAGGCTCGCAATCTTTCCCGTCGCCGCAATCAATCCCGTAAACATGTTCTTACTCTATCGAACTCCCGCCTCAGTCCACGGATCACGCAAATACCCCGTCCACCGCACATCTCGCCCAAACTGTGCCGTCTCCACCCGGCTCACATCCAGCCGTTCCATCTCCAGCTTCCCCATCAGCGGAAGCCCCCCGCTGCCCAGCATCACCGGCGCGTAATACAGCACCAGTTTGTCGACCAGCCCATCCTGCAACGCCGACGCCATCACCTGCCCGCCCGCCTCAATCATCACGGAAATCATCTTCATCTCCGCCAGCCGGCGCATCACATCCTCCATCGGAACCCGCCCCGGCACATCACTCCGAACCACCTCCACACGCACCCCGCGCGCCTCCAGCGCCGCCATATTCGCCGCCACAGGCTCCGTGCAAAACACCATCACATCCTCATTCGCCATCTGCACCAGCTTTGAATCCAGCGGCAAACGCAGCTCCGCATCCAGAACCACGCGCAGCAGCGGCCTCCGTCGTGCCAGCCCACTTCTGTCCGTCAGTTGCGGATCATCCGTCAGTACCGTGTTGATTCCCGTCAGCAGCACATCATGCTCATGACGCATCCGCTGCACATCCGCCAGCGACTCCGGTCCCGTCAAAAAATACGGCTCCCTCTCGCGTTTTACGCCGTTTCCATGCGAAACCAAAAAACCTCCCGGCGCAGCCGAATAATCCCCCAACGCAATCCGCCCATCCAGAGAAACGCCTGCCTTCAGCGTCACAAACGGCCGTCCCTTGCGAATAAATCCCGCAAAAGCATCGTTCAGCTCCCGCGCTTCCTCCGCTCCTTCTCCGAACTCCACGTCGATGCCAGCCTCGCGCAGCCGCGCAAAGCCCAGTCCATTCACTTCCCGGTTCGGATCACCCGTAGCCGCCACAACCCGCTTCACACCCGCCGCAATCAAGGCCTCCGTGCACGGCCCCGTGCGACCCGTGTGGCAACACGGTTCCAGAGTCACGTACGCCGTCGACCCACGCGCCGCATCACCCGCCTGCTTCAGCGCCGCCACTTCCGCATGGTCTCTGCGCGTATAGTCGTGGAAACCCTCCCCCACCACCACGCCATCGCGCACCAGCACGCAGCCCACCGCGGGATTCGGCGAGCTCACTGCCTTCGACTCGCACGCCAACTCCAGCGCGCGCCGCATCCAGCGCGTGTCTTCCGCCCGCTGCTGCTCCGCCTGCTGGCTGCCTGCGCCGCTCATCCGAATACCTCGTCAGACTTACTTCGCCGCGGGCTCGCCCAGCAGCGCATCAATAAACGCCCCGCTGTCGAATGGCAGCAGATCATCCACCTTCTCACCAATGCCCGCAAACCGCACCGGAACCCCCAGCTCGCGCGCAATCGCGATCGCAATCCCGCCCTTCGCAGTCCCGTCCAGCTTTGTCAGCACAATCCCCGTCACGCCTGCTGACTCGGTAAACAGCCGCGCCTGTTGCAGCCCGTTTTGCCCCGTCGTCGCATCCAGCACCAGCAGCACCTCATGCGGCGCATTCGGAATCAGCCGCTGCGTCGTCCGCCGCATCTTGTCCAGCTCCGCCATCAGGCCCGTCTTCGTGTGCAGCCGGCCCGCCGTATCCACAATCAGCACATCGGTCTTGCGCGCCTTGGCCGCTTCCAGCGCGTCAAACAGCACAGCAGAAGGATCGCCGCCCTGCCGCGTCTTGATAATCTCCACGCCCGTACGCTCGCCCCACACCTCAAGCTGCTCAATCGCAGCCGCACGGAACGTATCCGCCGCGCACAGCAACACCGTCTTGCCCTGCCGCCGGTAGTACGCCGCCAGCTTGCCCGTCGTGGTCGTCTTGCCCGTGCCGTTCACGCCCACCATCACAATCACTTCCGGCGGCGCGGCCACCATCACCGGCGGCTTCTCATGGTCGTCCAGAATCTTCTTCAAACTCGCCTTCAGCAGCTCCCGCAGCTCAGCCCCGTCGCGAATCTGCTCCCGCTTCGCGCGCTCCCGCAACTGCCTCGTCACCTCAGCCGCCACATGCACGCCCAGGTCAGAGGCAATCAGGCTCATCTCCAGCTCTTCCAGGGCCTCTTCATCCAAGCCCCGCGTCATCGCCACCACGGACTCAATCCGCTCACCTAGCGAGTCCCGCGTCCGCGTGACCGCCTTCTTCATGCGGTCAAAAAAGCCCTTCTCCTCCGGCGGATCAAGGCTGCCAAACAACGTCTGAATCATATGTCTTGAGTTTAGAAGCTTCTATGCGCAACGGCTACTCTTCTCAGGCTTCTCCCCGCCCACAATTACCGCAAACCTACTCGTCCCGCCCCGGCCGGCTCATCAGCGCCTGCATGCCTTCCAGCGGCGAACAACGATCCTCCAGCACAGCCTGCACCTGCTCGGCAATCGGCATCTCCACGCCCATCTTCGCCGCCAGTCCCAGCGCCGCGGAAGTCGTTCTCACACCCTCGGCAACCTTGCCGCCCAATCCGGCCAGAATCTCATCCAGCTTCCGCCCCTTGCCAAGCTCCACTCCCACTGTGCGATTCCGCGAGAGCGATCCCGTGCACGTCAGTACAAGGTCCCCCATCCCGGCCAGCCCCGCCAGCGTCTCGCGCTTGCCGCCGCACGCCACGGCCAGCCGCGTCATCTCCGCAATGCCCCGCGTAATAATCGCCGCTGTGCTGTTATGCCCCAGTCCCAGCCCTGTCACAATGCCGGAAGCAATCGCCATCACATTCTTTAGCGCGCCACCCATCTCCACGCCGCACACGTCGTCATTCGTATACAGCCGCAAGGACGCGCTCGAAAATACACGCTGCACCTCGCCCGCAAACCCCGCATCGTCTGAGGCCACCGTCACAGCCGTCGGAGACCCCTCAGCCACTTCCTGCGCAAAGCTCGGCCCGCTGATCACCGCCAGCGGCAACCGCAGCCCATGCGCACCCGTCACCTCGGCAATCACGTGCGACATCGGCAGAAACGTCACGTCCTCGATGCCCTTGGTCGCGCTCACCAGTTTTTGATCCGCCCGCAGATACCGGGCAAACTCCTCGTAGCTGTGCCGCACATGATGCGACGGCATCACGCTCACCACCACCTCTGCCGAACCAAGCGCCTCTCCCTGGCTCGCCGTCACTTTCAACGACGTCGGAAAGCGAAACCCCGGCAGAAAATCACGATTCTCCCCGCACTCGGCAATCGTCCGCGCCACGCGCTCCGAGTGCGACCACAGCGTCACCTCATGCCCGCCAACCCGGGTCAAGTGCAGCGCAATCGCAGTGCCCCAGGCGCCGCTTCCCATCACCGCTATCCGGCTCATACGGCCTCGGTGCGAGGCTTGCCAAAGCGGTACTCCGTACCCTTCACCAGCCGGACAATATTCTGCCGATGCTTCCAGATCACCAGCACCGCAAGAAACAGAGTCACCACCCACATCAGCATTCCCTGCGGTCCGTGCTCCATCACTCGCGCAATCGGCGGAAACGCCGCCGTCCCAAGAATCGAGCCCAGCGAAACATACCGCGTCACCGCAAATGTCAGCGCAAAAATCCCCAGGCAAATCAACGCCGGAACCGGAGCTAGCGCCACGAACACCCCAAACGCCGTCGCTACACCCTTGCCGCCCTTAAACCGCAGCCATACCGGATAAATATGCCCCAGAATCGCGAACAGCGCGCCTAATGCCTGCGCGTCATGCAGCGCCATGGCGCCGGTCCCCGCATGCGATCCCCAAATCCCGCACAGCAGTACCGCCGCCGCGCCCTTGCACGCGTCCAGCAAAAAGGTCAGCGCGCCCAGCCCTTTCGCGCCCGAACGAATCACATTCGTCGCGCCGATATTCCCGCTGCCCTTCTGCCGAATATCCTCCTTGCGGAAAAACCTCACCAGCAAATAGCCAAACGGAATCGAACCCAGCAGGTACGCCGCAATCGCCAGAAAAATATATGTCGCTACGGGCATGGAATCTCCAATTGCAACCATTACTGCTACGTTTACATTAAACGCCGGCGAATCAGGTCCAGCGCCTGCTGCGATGCCAGCGTCCGCACCCTCGTCCGGTCTCCCGTAAACCGCTTCTCCAGCGTCTCGGTCGCTTCTTTGTCACTCACTGCAAAATAAACCAGCCCAACCGGCTTCTCGTCAGACCCTCCACCGGGCCCCGCCACTCCGGTCACCGCCAGTCCATAATCGGTGCCGCACTCCCTGCGAATACCCTCCGCCATTGCCGCCGCTACTTCCGCGCTCACCGCGCCGTGACGCGCAATCAGATCCGCATCCGCGCCGGCGAATTTCGTCTTTAGCTCGTTGCTGTAGACCACGGCGCCGCCAGCAAACGACCGCGAACTCCCCGGAATATCCGTCAACCGCGCCGCGATCAATCCGCCCGTGCAGCTTTCCGCAACCGCCAGTGTAGACCCGTGCATGCCAAGGTAGTACAGCACAATCTGTTCCAGCGTCTCGCCCTGCGACGAATACAGCACGTCATCCAGCTCTTCCTCAATCCGTCCCGCCAGCTCATCCACGCGCAGCTTCGCCTGCGCCTGCAACGGCTTCGTGCAGCTCAAATTCAGTTGAATATCCCCAAGATGCGCCAGGATCGTCGTCTCCACATCCGGATACTGCGTATAAATCGGCGCAATCCGCGCATCGCAGGCTGATTCGCCAATCATTGCCGCCTTCAGCACCCGCGTCGCAATCGCGCGCTTCGGCAGGGCATCCTGCAGCAGCGGAAGACACTGCTCGTCAAACATGGGCTTCAGCTCCGCCGGAGGCCCCGGAAGCATCATCACCAGCTTCCGATACTTGCCCACCACAATGTCCAGCCACTGCCCCGGCGCAGTCCCGCGCGCATTCTCCAGGATCACAGCGCCTTCCACGGTATCGGCCTGCTTCTCGTTGTTTCGTGTCAGCGAAACCCGCCGCGCAGCCGCCCGCGTGTACAGATGCGCGATCAGGTCCGCATCCCGAATGAGCTTGCGCCCCAGCGCCTCCGCCACGGCTTCGCGCGTCAGGTCATCTTCGGTCGGCCCCAGTCCTCCGGAAATCAAAACAATATCCGCGCGCCCCAGCGCGTGGCGAATCACGCTCACCAGGTGCGTGCGCTTGTCGCCCACTATCGTCTTGAACGCGACCGAGACACCCAGACCATTCAGCTTCTCGGTCATATAGAGCGAGTTCGTGTCCTGCCGGAAGGGGGTTAGCATCTCCGACCCCACCGCTATAATCTCCGCATTCATCCGGTACGTCTCTCCCGGCAGACGCGGCCCAGAGCGATTTCAGGATAACTGTCCCCGAAGCAGCAACTCTCTAGCCGATGCGACCAGCAGGGAGCAGCGGCCCTGGAACGCCTCAAAATGGGCACAGCAATCCTGAAATCGCTCTAGACTACGCGCCAGCCTTCAATACCCAAATCCACATCATAAATCGCCGAACTCGTTGCCAGCAGCGCAGTCCCCTGTGGGGTAAAGGAGAATCCCACCAGGTCCTGACCCGCCACCACCAGGGAAGGCTCGCCATCCTGCGGCAGTCGAACCACTCCCTGCCGTCCCCTCAGCGAAGCCACCACGTACACATCCCCGGCTATATCCACCGCCAGGCCCTGCGGTCGGCCCAGCCCGCGATAATGCGGCGCAGCACTCCCGTCGGAATCAATCGCGTATACGCAGTCATGCCCCGAGGTCGTCGGCACGCTCACATACAGCGTCCCTTCCTGCCCAAACGCCAGGTGATACGCCGCAACGCTTGGCTCCAGCGTCGCATAAACAAAAATCTGCCGGTCCGGCGCAATCTTGAAGATCGTCCCGCTGCGGTCGCCCACATACAGGTTTTGCTCCCCGTCAAACGCAATCCCGGTCGCAACACCCATCCCCTCTGCGTACACTGACGTCGCGCCGTTCGGAGAAACCCGGTACACCGTGCCCTCATGCCGCGAAGACACGTACAAAAATCCCGCCGGATCAAGCGCCATCCCCGTAGCATTCATGATGCCCCGAACAAACGGTTGCAGTTCGCCATCATTCCCCGTACGCAGCACAGATACAGGCGTCTCCTGCCCGCGCGCCCCGGAAAACGTCCCATACACCCGGCCCTCTTCATCCATCACCGGGCTGGCAACCATGTGGACCTCATTGCCCACCATCCGGGCAACCTTCACGTTCACGCTGTTGCTCTGCGCTCCATTGCGCAGCACGCGCAGCGCACCGCTCTCGGCCTCATCCGGCACGCGAATCGACATCCGCTCTTCGCGGCTCAGCAGCACCGGCGCAGCCAGATCCCCCAGCATCACCACCGGCAGCCGATACGCCACCGCGCTCAGGTGATCTCCGTAAATCTGCACCTCTCCACCCGGTATCGCCGCTGAAGGATCAATCTCCTTGATCTGCGGAGCACCTGCATCCGGAAGTATCGAACTCAATGGCATACGTCCCTTCAGTTGGCGCTATTGCAGCGCCGGTTCCACCCTACCACCAGTGGCGAACCACCAGCATCACAATCAATCCCAGAATCCCGGCAGCCACATCATCCAGCATGATTCCCGTGCCAGCCGGCAACCGCTCCAGTTTACGCACCGGCCACGGCTTCACAATATCGAACAGCCGAAACAGCGCCAGCCCCAGCAGCGCATGCTCCCAGTTCACCGGAGTCCCGATCAGCACAATCCACTGGCCTGCCACTTCATCAATCACTACAAATCCCGGGTCTTTCCGGCAGCTCTCGCGCTCCACAATCGTTGCTGCGGGAATCCCCACCAGCGTCGCAATCACCGCCGCCGTCAGCGTACCCCACATCACCGCCGTCGCGCTCGCGTGCGTGCCATAGGCCACCGCAAACCAGGCCACCAGCGCCGCCACGGAACCCCACGTGCCCGGCCCCGGCTTCAACCGTCCCGCGCCCAGCGCCGTCGCTACCAGCCACGCCCAGCCGCTCCGCGCCGCTGTCTTCACTCCGTCAGTCATCGTCGCGCCGTTCCCTCTGCCCTGGCTCGCCATCCGTGCCTTCCAGCACATCCGGGTCCAGCACCGGCGACGAAATCTTGTATGCACCGCTCGCCCACTTGCCCAGGTCAATCTTCCGGCAGCGGTCGCCGCAAAATGGAAAATCCTCGTCCTTCGCCGTCACCAGCATCCCGCACGTCGGGCAGCGCATCGTCTTCTTCTTCGCCATTACGCCTGCGCCTCCGCTGGTGCTGCCGTCTTCAACTCCGACTCCTCCACCACGCGCGCCACCACGTCATAGTCATGCGCCTCGGTAATCTCGCAGCGGTAAAACCGTCCCGGCGTCAACTCTTCATACGGCCCAAAATCATTCAGATAAACCACGCCGTCAATCTCCGGAGCGTGCCACTGGCTCCGCCCCTGCCACAGCAGCGGCGTCTCTTCCGACTCGCCTTCCACCAGCACGTCAATCGTCCGGCCCACCCACTCCTTCCGCGCTTTTTTGCTGATGCCCTTCTGCAGCTTCATCAACGAGCGCTTGCGCTGCTCAATCGTCCGCTTCTGCACCTTTCCATCCAGCCCAAACGCCTTCGAGCCTTCTTCATCGGAATAGGTAAACACGCCCATCCAGTCAAAACGCGCCTTGCGGACAAACTCTTCCAGTTCCGCAAAATCCTCCGCCGTCTCGCCCGGAAAACCCACAATAAACGAAGTCCGCACCGCAATCCCCGGCACAGCCTTGCGCACCTTCTCAATCGTCTTCAGCAGAATCTCAGCATTCGCCCCGCGCTTCATCGTCTTCAGCACCGGGCCGGAAGCATGCTGCAGCGGCACATCCAGGTACTTGCAAATGTTGTCATGTTTGGCGATCGTCTCCAGCAGCTTGCCCGTAATCTTGTTCGGATATGCATACAAAAACCGCAGCCAGACCAGACCGTCAATCTGCGCCAGCTGGTCTAGCAGCATCGCCAGCCCATCCTTCAGCCCAAGGTCCTCGCCATAGCAGGTCGTGTCCTGCCCAATCAGCGTAATCTCGCGAACGCCATCGGCCACCAGCGCCTCGGCCTCCGCTACAACACTCTCAAACCGCCGCGACCGGAACTTCCCGCGAAGATTCGGAATCACGCAAAAGCTGCAAGGATGATCGCAACCCTCCGCAATCTTGATGTAAGCCGAAGCCGTCTTCGTAGCCCGCAGCCGAGGCGTCGTGTGGTCATACAGATACTGCGGCAGCTCTGCCGTCGCGCCATCCCACTCCTCGCGCGCAAACCGCCCCTGCCGCTCCCGCAGTTCACCCTCCGCCCTCGAAGCAACCACCCCATCAGATGTATTCATCCTGAGCGAGGCACTAGGTGGCCCACTCAAGCCGTCCTTTGACTTGAGTGGGGTGACTCCACCCAAAATCCTGAACGGAGAATCCTTCACCTCAGCCGCAGGCACAACCAGCCCAGCCGCTTCCAGAATCTTCTCCAACTCGCCCGTACCCACCACGGCATCCACTTCCGGAATATTCTTCCGGATCTCATCCCGGTACCGCTCCACCAGGCATCCGGCCACAATCAGCTTCTTCGCGCGGCCCGTCGTCTTGTGCTCGGCCATCTCCAGAATCGTGTCCACCGACTCCTGCTTCGCCGCATCAATAAACGAACACGTATTCACCACCAGAATGTCCGCCGCATCCGCGTCATTCGTCATCACGCCGCCCGCCCGGTCCAGCAGGCCCATCATCACCTCGCTGTCCACCAGGTTCTTCGGGCAGCCCAGCGACACAAACCCAATGCGCGGACGACCCGCCACGGCAGCGCCCTCGCCGCCACTCGTATTTACAAGAGATTTCACATCTTTATTTTACCGGCAGTGCCCGTCCCGCGCGCCTGTCCCGGATGCTATCCCATACACAATCCACAGGCCCCCGCACGCCACCCTCGGCCTCTGTTAAACTTAGGCAGTGCCGGGTCCTACGCGGCGCAACCCCGCCAACCCCGCCAGGTCCGGAAGGAAGCAACGGTAACGGGTCAGTGCGCGCGCAGTGGGTCACCCGGTACTTTTCATTTCCCCCGCAAAATCCCCACCACTTCTTCACTCCTCTCATTGACGCGTCATCCTGAGCAAAGCGAAGGATCTGCAGTTAAAAACTTCCGCTGAAGAGCGCCCTTCAAGCCTGCCTATCAGGCTGCAAAGCGGGACACTCTCCAAATCAGAACGACCGCAGTTCGCAGCTAAAAGCTAGCGGCTAACAGCTAAAAGCTACGCCCCAAACGGCCACTCCCGCCGCCGCCGCGCCCGCAGAAAATACAACATCGCCCCCGTAACCCCCACCAGCACCGCAAATCCAAACTCCTTCAAAGCATCCGGCCGCGACACCAAAATAAACCCAAATCCTGCCAGCGCCGCCAGCGGAGGCAGCGGATACAGCCACATCCGGAACGGACGCCGCATCTCCGGTCGCTTCACCCGCAGCACCATCACGCCCACTTGTTGCAACACGTACTGCAGCACCACCCGAATCACCACCAGCGCCGCAATCACCTCCACCAGCCGGAAGAAGCAGCAGAACGCAGCCACCGCGCCCATCGCCAGCAAACTCACATCCGGAAACTTGTGCTTCTCATGCACATGCCCAAACGCCTTGAAGTAATTCCCATCCAAAGCCGCCGCATAAGGCGCCCGCGAGTAGCCCAGCAGCAGCGCAAACACCGACGACAACGCCGTCCACATGATGAACACCGCCATCAACCCGCCTGCCACCGGCCCAAACGCAATCCGCACCACCTCCGCCGCCGCCGTCGTCGTCAGCTTGTCCGCCGGAATCACCCCCAGCACGCTGATATTCATCAACAGGTACAGCACCGCCACGATCACTACCGAGAACAGCACCGCCCTCGGAATCGTCTTCCCCGGCTCCTTTATCTCGCTGCCCAGAAAGCACACGTTGTAGTAGCCCCAGTAGTCGTAAGTCGTAATCAGTGTCGCCGCGCCCAGCCCCAGCCAGAATCCCGGAGTCAAATGCCACGCCCCCGCGGGCGGAGTCAGCAACGTCGCATGAAAATGCGTAAAGCCGCCCACGATCACAGCACCAATCGTCAGCATCACGCCCGCCCACAGCACCAGCCCCACGCGCTTCACCTGCTCCACGCTCCGGAAAAGCAACGCCACCAGCGCCAGGCAAGTCCCCGCCGCCAGCAAACTCGTGTAATGCAGCCATGGCAATCCCGGCGCCGCATCCTTCAGCGGCGGGTACAAATAAACCGCATACTCCGCAAACCCTATGCACCCCGAAGCAATCGAAAGCGGCGCGCTAAAGCCCAGTTGCCAGATGTACAAAAACGAAACCAGCCGCCCCGCCCCGTCGCGCCCGTAAATCTCCCGCAGAAAAGCATACGAGCCACCCGCCTCCGGCATTGCCGCGCCCAGCTCTGCCCACACCAGCCCATCGGCCAGCGCAATCAGCGCACCCAGCACCCACCCCAGCAGCGCCTGCGATCCGCCCATCGCCGCCACCACCAGCGGCAGCGTGATAAACGGTCCCACGCCAATCATGTTCATCATGTTCAGCGAAATCGCCGCCGTCAGCCCCACTCGCCGCTCTAGCTGGTCCTGCACCTGCATACCGGTCTCTCACTCGTCGCTCATGCGTTGCAGTTGATCTTACATACTCAGCTGCTCCACGCACCGGCAACACCCTCGCTGCTCCCTCCAGCACGCAATCCTGTACTATCGAAGCCGGGTTTTCACCGCATCCATGAAAAAGATTCTGAGCGGTCCAGGCTGTCTCCGGTTAATTCTTGCGCTGATCGTCTTCGCGAGCCATGAATCTCGCGAAGCAGTCGGCACGGCGGCCGTCGACATTTTTTTCGCCCTCAGCGGCTACTGGATCTTCCAGATGTACGAGCATAAATACTCAAAAACAAGATCCCCCTACTTCACCTACATCACATCTCGCTTCTGGAGACTGCTACCCACCTTCCTGCTCGTCAACACCGCCGCTCTCCTCATGGATGTCTTCTATCTCAAGGTGAAACTCCTGCCCGGCGCCTGGACCGGCAACTTCCATGTCGTTTTCTCTAATCTCTTCATCCTCGGCTACAACTCCATGCACTACCTCCCGCTCGTAACGGCCTGGTCGCTCGACATGGAAGTGCAGTTCTACCTCATCGCGCCCATCCTCATCTGGCTCGTCAAAAAGCGCCCCTGGACCGTGCTCGCCGCCGGTGCCTGCATCAGTCTCTTTTTCAGCTTTTTCCCCAATCCCCTGCTCACCGGCATCCTCGTCTTCTTTGTCATCGGGCTCACCGCCGCCGCAACCTCGTGGAAGCCCTCACCCCGGCTCGTCACCGCATCGCTCATCCTTCTGCCGCTGCTCTTTGCTCTTTGCCTCCTGAGCCCCTGGCGATACGTCATTTACATGCAGACCCCGCCCAACCCCATGCAGAACTACAACGACGCCATCAACGCGCTCTTCGCGCTCATCGCCATGCCGATCGCCTTCTACACCACCTCCCAAAAGGGTGGCCGCCATGACTCCACCTTCGGCGAACTCTCCTACATCATCTACCTGCTGCACTGGCCGTTTGTGGTCCTCTTCCCGCCACGCGCATCCACCTTCGCACTCCGAACACTGGAAAGAATCGTCGTTGTCATCGTCGTCCTGGCCCTGTCCTATGTCATCCTTAGAGTCTTCGACAAACCCCTCAACCGGATGCGAGCGCTCTGGGTCAACCAGCGAATCCCGGCCCCACGCCCCGCCTGATCCCTCCTCCAAACCCACACCCTAGGAGGCCGTCTGAGTAAGGGGCACTAAGCGGAAGCATGGTTTGCGGGTGCGAGTCGGGCGGGAAATTGTCTGATTTGGGCGGCTGCTTCAGGTGG